>DATKBT010000132.1:0-81284 GCA_035546295.1 Thermoanaerobaculia bacterium
GCCCCAACTCGGCGCAGAGCCACTCGTTGAAGACCGGGAGCCAGTCGTTGCGGAACACGGTCGCAATTCGGCCCGGATCCCGGGAGTACTCCCGTGGGTCGATCCACTCGCCCCGTCCGGTCGGCGTCAAGAGCACGTAACGCGTCTCGCAGCTGTAGACCTGCGAGTACATGTTCCAGCTGAAGTTGCCACGGGTCTCGAGCTTCTCGCGCACCAGGCCGCGCAGTGGCAGCGTGAGCTGGAGGAGGAGGAAACCGATCAGAAATGCGTTCCTCCACCAGACGCCTCGCGGGAGGTACCGGTCTCTCGCCGGGGTGTCGGTACCGGGGAGCGACGCGACCTTGCCAGGCTCTGGCAGCCTCGCCGGCTCGACGGATTCCGCCCGGGCGATCGACTCGCCGGGTCGAGCTCGGGCGCGGACGTCCGACCTGCCCGAGGTCTCCGGAGTGGGCGGTGAAGCCGCAATCTTCATCGAAGCAATTCGAGGGACTCCGTCGAGCGTCTCGGGACCGGGGGCCAGCCGCTGCCCGGTCACGCCCGGACGCCGCCGAAATCACAGACGGAAGTGGAGCTACAGAGGTGAGTGGGCCGAGCGCCGCACGAACCTGCGTAGAACCCAGCTTCGCTGAAGGTGTCGCACACTCGCACGAAGCGACGCAACTGTCAAAGGGGGACCCCGAAACCCCAGAGCCCGGCGACCGTCGGGCCCAGCATCGTTCTCGCCCGCCGAAAGGGTTCTTCTCGCGGATCCACGCGAGGCGGATCGTGTACGAGACGAGGGGCTTCCACCTTCCAGGTCCTTCTCGGCCCGCAGCTCAGGCACCCGGTCGGAGACGGTAGGATCGGCGCGTGCCCTTGCTCACTTGGGGCGTCATCGCCTTCCTCATCGCTTGCAACGGGTTGTACGTGGCGGCGGAGTTCGCGGCGATCACCGTGCGGCGCAGCCGCATCCGACAGATGGCCGAGGAAGGCAACCGCCTCGCCCGGACACTGCTGCCGACGATCGAGGAAGCACAAAGCCTCGACCGTTACATCGCCGCCTGCCAGGTGGGGATCACCATCTCCAGCCTGGTGTTGGGGGCGTACGGGCAGGCGACGCTGAGCGAGTCGCTGATGCCTCTCTTCGAGCGCTGGGGCGGCCTGCAGGCGGCGGCCGCCCAGTCCACCTCCACGGCCGTGGTGCTCGTGGGACTGACCACCCTCCAGATGGTCCTCGGAGAGCTCGTGCCGAAGTCCCTCGCCCTTCAGTACCCCACGCGGCTCGCCCTCCTCACCGTCCTGCCGATGCGTTGGTCGGAGAAGGTGCTGGCGTGGTTCATCGCCGTCCTCAACGGCAGCGGGTGGTTCATCCTGCGCCTCCTCGGGGTCGAGCCGAAGCCGCACCGCCATCTGCACTCCGCGGAGGAGATCCGGTTTTTCGTGGCCGAGAGCCGGGAAGGGGGCCACCTCGCTCCGGAGGAGGAGCGTCGCCTCGGCCACGCCCTCGCGCTCACCCAGCGGACGGCGAGGGAGCTGATGGTCCCACGGACTAGCATCGTCGCCGTGGACGAGCGCGAGGGGCTCGAGGCGGCGATCGAGGTCGCCGCGACGTCGCCGTATACACGGCTGCCGGTGTACCGCGAGACCCTCGACCGCATCGTCGGCGTGGTACACGCGAAGGACCTCGCAGCCGCCTTCCTAGCGGAGGACGGCGCGGACGGCGCCCGGGACTTGGCGAGCCTCACCCGGCCGATCCTGATCGTTCACGAGCGCATGAGCGCCGACCGCGTCCTGGCGCTCATGCGCGAGCAGAAGGGCGTCATGGCCGCGGTGGTCGACGAGCGTGGCGGCACGGCGGGCATCGTGACCACCGAGGACATCTTGACCGAGCTGCTCGGTGAGCTGGCCGACGAGTTCAAGCACGCAGAGGGAGCGCCCGAGCGCCTGCCGGACGGTCGCGTGCGGCTGCCGGGGGACATGCCGCTCTACGACATACCGCCTTGGGTCGGCGGCATCTGGGAAGGGGACTCGGTCACCGCCGGCGGCCTCGTCATGGAGCGTCTCGGCCGCGTCCCCGCTCCCGGCGACACCCTCGAGATCGAGGGAGCCGAGGTCGTGGTGGAGCGTGTCGAACGCCGCGCCGTCCGCTCGATCCTGGTGACGCCGTCCCCGACCGAGCCGCCCGAGGGCGTGTCGTGATCCCGACGCTCGTCGTCGCCGCCCTCATCGCCCTCAACGGCCTCTTCGTCGCGGCCGAGTTCGCGATCGTGGGCTCGTCGAGGCCGCGAGTCGAGCGTCGGGCCCGCCGCGGGAGCCGCATGGCCAGGCTCGTGCTGCGGGTGCTGCGCGACCCGCGGGAGCAGGATCGCTACATTGCCACCGCGCAGCTCGGGATCACCTCGGCGAGCCTTGCCCTCGGCATGTACGGCGAGCACCTGCTCGCCGAGTGGCTGGTACATCGGCTGGAGTGGCTGGGAGCCGTGAAATGGCTCAGCGCCCACGCTCTGGCCAGCGTCCTCGCCGTGGCCTTCCTGACCTACCTCCACGTCGTTCTCGGGGAGATGGTGCCGAAGTCCCTGGCGCTGCAGGCGCCGTCCCGGGTCGCCGCAGCGGTCGCGCTTCCCATGCGCGCCATTGAGCTCGGCGTCTACCCCCTCGTCGTGGCCCTCAACGGCATCGGCAACGGCGTCCTACGCCTCATGGGGATCGAGCGGGCGGCCAGCGAGGAGCGCTACCGCACGGTCGACGAGCTGAGCTTCATCGTGGCGGAGAGCCGGGCGGGCGGGCTCCTCGAGCGCGAGCCGGCGCGGGTCATCCAGGAGCTTCTGGAGTTCGGTGATCTGACGGCGGGCGAGGCGATGGTCCCCCGGACGCGGATCGTCGCCCTCGGCCTCGATTCCGGACGGGACGAGGTGGCGCGGGTTCTCGCCACCGAACGCCACACGCGTTTCCCGGTCCACGAGGGCGACCTCGACGCGATCGTCGGCGTAGTGCACGTCAAGGACCTCCTTGCGGGGTTCCGTGACGACCGCGTCCTGGACCGCACGATGGTCCGCGAGGTGCCGTTCGTGCCCGCCACCGAGCCCTTGGAGCGGGTCCTGGCCGTGCTGCGAAGGATGCGGTCTCAGATGGCGGTGGTGCTCGACGAGCACGGAGGGACCGCCGGCGTTCTCACCCTCGAGGACCTCTTTGAGGAAGTGGTGGGCGATATCGCGGAGCCGGGCGAGACGCCCTCCATCCGCACTGACGACGAGGGTTTCTTCTCGGTGGCGGGCACCGTCCGGCTCGACGAGCTCGCCGAGGCGCTCGAGCTCGTGCTCGAGCACGACGAGGTCGACACGGTCAGCGGCCTCGTCCTCGCCGAGCTCGGCCGCCCTCCCGCGATCGGCGATCGGATAGAGCACGAGGGCGTGGTCCTCGAGGTCACCGCGGTGAGAGGCAGGGGGGTCGAGGAAGCACGCGTCGTCTCCGCACCACAGCCGGAGTGACTCAAGCCGCCAGCTCCTTCAAAGCCACGACTTCGTACTGCGCCGGCGACGCCGTCGGCACGACTTGCATTCCCCGTGCAGATCTTGCCGGAGATCCGGCACTGCCGCAGCTTTACGGTGATCGTCAGGACAGGTGGTCGCGGGTGTTGCGTGACGCGCGCGCCGCCACCGGGGCCCATGCCGCGCGGACTACAGAGCAGCTCGCCTACGGCGGTTCGCACCTTGGCAGAGCCATGGCTCGGCAATTGCATCCTCTACCTTTCGAGCGTTCGAGGGTCCGCCCGCGCGTGGCGCCCCCTTGAATCCGAGCCTGCCGCGGCACCGCGGCCACTGTTTCTAGGAGAAACGAAATGAAACGAATCAGCATTCTCTTGATCTTCGCGCTTGCGCTAGTCCTCGCCGGTGCAGCAACAGCGCAGCAGGCGCAGCCGGCGCAGCAGACGAGTTCCGCGGAGTCCGCGGCCCTCGAGACCACGACCGAGGAAACCACGGTGTCGGGCACGGTGGTCTCAGCGACGAGCACCGAGCTAGTGGTCGACACCGACGCAGGGACCCGCATGACCTTCGCGCTGGATCCCACCTCGACGACGCGCTTCGCGGTCAATGAGCGAGTCACGGTGTCCTACCACTCCGAGACGGGCGGCACCGTGCATCAGGCCGTTAGGGTCGACGCCGACGAACCACGCCTACCCGCCACGGCCGGTAGTCTGCCCCTGATCGGGCTTCTGGGACTCCTCGCGGTCGGTGGTGCGGTTGCAGTGCGTGTGGCGCGCGCGTAGTCCGCGCTTCGTAGACTTGCTCACGAGCTGAGACACCTGGGGCCCCTGAGCCCCGCCCTACTCATTCAGTTTCGCCGGTGTCTCTTGAACGAGAGAGCTCGGTCACCAGTGTGACCGAGCTCTCGGTGCGCCTGAGAGCCTCGCCCTCCGCCTGGTCGTGCAGCTTGCTGCCCAGGGCGATCTCGTCGCCTTCATGGAGAGCGATCGCTCACTCGCCCTGGTCGCTCTAGAATCGCGGCATGCCTCTCCGCATCCTGGCCGCCATTGCCTCCCTCCTCTGCCTCTCGACCCTCGCCGCTGGAGCCGAGGGCTACGAGCCGCCGCGCACCGCCGAGGGCAGGCCGCTGCTGGACGGGGTCTGGACCAACGCCTCGCTCACGCAGCTCACCCGACCGCGCGGTCTCGACGAGCTCGTGTTGACGGCGGCCGAGGCGGAGGCCCTGGCCGCGAAGCACTTCCACAACGTCCGGGCTGCCGCCGACCTCGAGCCGAGCGATCCGGATCGCGAGGCCAAGGCCGTCGACCGGCTGCCGCCGGTAGGGAACTACAACGCCTTCTGGGTCGACCCGGGCACCGAGTACGCCGTCGTCGAGGGCGAGATCCGGACTTCCTGGATCGTCGAGCCCGAGGACGGCCAGGTGCCGCTGCGCCAGGAGGTGCGCGAGCGACGCGGCGAGCGACGCGCGCTGCGCGAAGGCATGGACGGCCCCGAGGTGCTCTCCCTCGGAGAGCGCTGCCTGCTCGGCTTCGGCGGCACGGCGGGACCGCCGATGCTCAACGTGCTCTACAACGGCTACTACCGCATCGTGCAGACCGACAGCCACGTGATGATCCTGGTCGAGATGGTGCACGACGCCCGGATCATCCGGCTCGCCTCGGACCACGGTCCGCCCGAAGATCGTCGCTGGCTCGGCGACTCGATCGGCTGGTGGGAGGGCGACACGCTGGTGGTCGAGACCACGAGCTTCCACCCGTCGCGCGACGGCGAGGGCGGGCTGCCCTACTCGAGCCTCGCCGAGGTCGTCGAGCGCATCACGCGCGTCTCCGACGACACCCTGCTCTACGAGTTCGAGATCGAGGATCCGCTGACCTACAGCGCGCCGATCCGCGGGCAGATGACCTTCCGGGCGGTGGAGGCCGGCAGGGTCTACGAGTACGCCTGCCACGAAGGCAACTACGCGATGGGCGGCATGCTGCGCGGAGCCCGGCTGGCCGAGCGCGAGGCCGGCGCCGATCCGTGATCGCTGTTCGAGATCAGACGGTCCGTCGGCATCGATCCGCCGCGGCACGTTTCCCCGGATCTCTCGCTCGGCGAGGTCGGCACGCCGGCGTCCACGAGCTCGGCCCACGGTCGGGCGCCACGGTATCATGACCGCTCCCCCAGCGCCGCGCGGTCTCTCCGGGCCCCGGTCTCTGCTCGGTTCGCTGTCGGCGCGACGCGGGCGGCAGCGGCCCGAACGATCGAGGCGACTCACTCGGCGCACGCGACCGTCAGAGAGCGCGACGCCGCATCGCTTCTTCCACAGCCAGAATCATGGGAGCGACACCATGAAGAGTCCGTCTCGTCAACGTCCTCGTCGTCGTCGACTTCCACTTTTTCTCGAGCGGGTCCCCGCAGGAATCGTCGTCACTGCGACGCTGACGGCTTGCGCTGCCACGCTGACGGCTTGCGCCGACGCCACCGGTGGCGCAGAGGGCACCGACACCGCCGCCGCGAAGACCGCGTCCGCCGTCGCGATCACCGACGTGGTCGAGATCGACAGCGGAAAGCTGGCCGGCGCCTCCACCGACGCCGGCGGAAAGACCGTCCGACAGTTCAAGGGCATCCCCTACGCGGCGCCTCCGGTCGGAGACCTGCGTTGGAAGGCGCCCCAGCCTCCCGCCCCGTGGACCGGGGTCCGCAATGCCACCGAGTGGGCCAGCCGCTGCCCGCAGGGATCGAGTCGCCAGGGCACGGGAGGCATCAGCGAGGACTGTCTTCACCTGAACGTGAGCACTCCGGCCGAGACCACCGGCGATCGGCTTCCCGTGATGGTGTTCTTCCACGGCGGCGGGCTGACCAGCGGGACCGCGAACTCCGACGTCTACAACCACGTGGGTCTGCCTCGCCACGGCGTCGTGCTGGTGACCGTCAACAGCCGCCTCGGTCCGATCGGCTACATGGCGCATCCGGCGCTGACGGCCGAGTCCGAGCATCACGCGTCGGGGAACTACGGGACTCTGGACCTGATCGCCTCGCTGGAATGGGTGCGGCCAACATCGAGGCGTTCGGCGGCGATCGCGGCAACGTGCTGATCTTCGGCGAGTCCGGCGGCGGCACCAAGACGCTCTCGCTCCTGTCGTCCCCCCTGGCGAGTGGTCTCTTCCACAAGGCCATCATCGAGAGCGGCTCGGCTCTGATCTCGGCGGAACGAGCGACCACGCTCGAGTCGGCCGAGGCGACGGGCGAGAGGATCGCGGCCGAGCTGGGTGTGCAGGATGGAGCCGGCGTGCTCGCGGCCCTGCGCGCGGCGAGCTGGGAGGACGTCATCGCCGCGGCGTCGGACCAGGAGATAGGCTTCCGAGCGAATCTCACGGTCGACGGCTGGGCGCTTCCCGAGTCCGTTCACGCGATCTTCGAACAAGGAAGGCAGCACGACGTTCCCTTGATCGTCGGAGCCAACGCCGGGGAACGGGGCGAGCTGCAGGAGAACGTTCCGCTGCTCGCCAGCCTCCACAGCCGGACGACTCCCTCGAAAACCTGGGTGTACAACTTCTCGCACATGCCGACGGGCTGGCGGAACGAACCCTGTGTCGCCTTCCACGGTGTCGAGATCCCCTACGTCTTCGGCGCGATTCCCGAAGGGCTGACGGTTCCCACGATCCTCTTCCTGTCACGCGGAGGCGGCTGCACGTCCAGCGATCCGGGCGCCGACGAGCTCGATCACGAGGTGGCCGAGAACACCATGCGGCTGTGGACCGAGTTCGCCAGGACCGGTGACCCGAGCGTCGAGGACCTGATCGAGTGGCCCCCCTACACCGAAGCGGATCCCCGGTACCTGGACATCGGCTCCACCCTCGAGGTCGGGACCGGAATCGAGAACGCCTACGTCGCGCCCCCGGAACGCGAAGGATAGGAGTCCACGACCATGCGAGACGACGTTCGCTACACGCTCCGACGCTGGAAGAAGACGCCCGGCGCCACCCTCTTCGTCGTGTTGCTGATGGGCGGCGCGGTCGCCGCAGTCACCACCATCTACAGCGTCGTCTGGGCGCTCGAGCTGCGCGAGCTGCCGTTCCCCGAGGGGCACGAGCTCGTCCGGCTGTCGCAGACGGATCCGAGAGGGCGGGGACCGTTCCAGGTGTCGCTCGCCAACTTCGAGGACTGGAAGAGCTCCGCGACCAGCTTCGAGTCGCTGCTCGCCTACCGGAGCCGCAGCGAGACGATTGCCGGCAGCACGCCGGCGGGCGAAGGGCCGACGGCACGCCTGCGGGTGGGCGCGGCGAGCGCCGAGCTCTTCTCGCAGCTCGGCGTCGACGCCCAGCTCGGCCGGGTCTCGGGCGTCGGCGACGCCGCAGCCGACGCCCCCGCGGTGCTGGTGCTCTCCGAGGCTCTCTGGCGCTCACGTTTCGGCGGCGACGCCGACGTCGTCGGTCGCGCCGTCCAGCTCGGCGAGACGGCCTACGAGGTCATCGGAGTGCTGCCCTCGGACTTCCACTTCCCCCCGACTCCGCTCTCCTACGTTCCCGAAGCGTGGACCGTGCTGCGCCCGAGCCCGGACGAGCTGGCGGAACGGGGGCGCGGAACCGTGTCGGTCTTCGGCCGGCTGCGCGACGACGCGACGCTCGCCTCGGCGCAGCGGGAGATGGACGCCATCGCCGAGCAGATCGGCGTCAGCCATCCCGCCACCAACGAAGGCTGGGGCGTGCGCGTGGATCCAGCCAAGGAGTTCTGGTCGTTCGCCCTCGAGCAGCTCGGTCGCCCGGTCCTCCTCGCCGGCGCGCTGGTCCTGCTTCTCGCCTGCGCCAACGTCGGCGGCCTGTCGCTCTCGGAGCTCGCTCGCCGGCGTCGCGAGATGATCGTCAGAGCTGCGCTCGGCGCGCGCCAGTCGCGCCTGATGCGGCAGCTCCTGGTCGAGAGCACGATGATCGCAGGGGCCGCGGGCCTCGTCGGCGTCACGCTGACCGTGGTGCTGATCCGCGTCGCGGCGAACCTCCTGCCGGAGAGCGTGCCGCTGGTCGGAGAGATCGCGCTCGATCCGGAGGTGCTCGGCTTCTGCCTCGCGGTGACCACGCTCTGCGCGTTCCTGTCGGGTCTGCTGCCGGCGCTGCGCAGCCGATCCTTCGCGCTGTTCGCGAGCCTGCGCAACTCTTCCTCCACCCGGAGCCGGGCTCGCCAGGCGCTCCTCGTCGCCCAGCTCGCGGTCGCGCTGGCGACCGTGATCGCGACCGCGCTGCTGGTCGCCAGCCTCCGCAACACTCTCGAGGAGCCCCGGGGCTACGTGACCGAAGGGGTCGCCGTCGCGCGCCTGGCCCTGCCGCGGGAGCTCTCGCCGGCCGCCCGTTTCGGCCTCACCCGGCAGCTCGAAGAGCGGCTCGCCTCGGATCCCGCCGTCTACAGCTCAGCGGTCGCCGACTTCCCGCCCCTCTTCGGCAACTCCGAGATCCGGCGCTTCGAGGTCCGCGGCTCGAGCCCGGCCTCGCAGGAGCAGGCGGCGCCGAGGTCGGTCGACGTGCGCCGGGTCGGCGAGAGTTACTTCGAGGCACTCGAGGTGCCGCTGGTGCACGGCCGGATGCCGCGCATCGCCCCGCCGGGGGCACCGATCCAGGAGGTCCTGGTCAACCGCGCCTTCGCCCGCAGCTATCTCGACGCCGCCGGAGGCGACGAAACGCTCGATTCGGCTCGCAGTGTCAATGGCGTCGTCGGTCGAATCGTCGAGCTCCACGAGGACATCTCATCGAGCGCCTCCACCGGGCCGCCCGAGGTGGCGACGGTGGTTGGGATGGTGGGTGACGAGAAGTTCTGGCGCCTCGACGGGGAGGCGTCGGCGCAGGTGTACGTGCTGGGAGCCGGCGCGGGAGCCTCGGTCTCGGTGCTGGCGCGCGGCCGCACCCCCGGAGACGACCTGCACGCCGCGATCCGGCGCGCCGCCGGCGACGTGGACGAGCGCCTGGCCGTCTACGGCGCCACCACGCTCGAGGCGCAGGCGCAGGAGACCTCGGCCACTCGTCGCTTCACGGTCGCGGTGACGAGCCTGTTCGGCATCGTCGCGCTGCTGCTCGCCGCCGCCGGGGTCTACGCGCAGGCGACCTGGAGCGTCGAGCAGCGGCGCCCCGAGCTCGGCGTGCGCATCGCACTGGGAGCCGACCGCGGCGACGTGTTCCGGACCGTCTTCGGCTCGGGGCTGATCTGGATCGCGGGCGGCGCGGTCGGGGGCGTCGTCCTGGCGCTGGCGTTCTCTCGCCTTCTCGCCAGCTCTCTCTACGGCGTGAAGGCCCACGACCCTGCGATCCTCGCGCTGGCCACGGCAGTCCTGGCGGGAGCCGCCGTCGTCGCGCTGTTGCCCCCCGGCGTCCGTGCGACCCGCGTCGATCCGCTGGTCACGCTGAAGGACGCCGACGGCTGAGCGGCGCCGGAGCGCGAGAGCGGAAGCCGAGACCCTGAAGCGCGACTGGACGTTCGAACTCGCCCGGTCGTTCGATCGGCTCAGCCGCTAACGGCTCGCCATGCCACCTGCGGTGGCGTCCTCGGTCCCCCCAGGACCGGCTGCGAGAAGACGTGAGCGTGTAACCACACACCGTGTGCGGTGTCCTAAGAACTGGAGGACACGGCATGAGGCATCTGGTTCACGACCTTCGCCACGCCGTGCGCGTGGCGATCCGCACTCCGTTCGTGAGCGTGCTCGCGATCGTGGCGTTCGCGCTGGGGATCGGCGTCTCGACTGCGGTGTTCAGCGTCTTCAGCGGCGTTCTGCTCGAACCGCTGCCGTATCCCGAGCCCGAGCGGCTCGTGCGCGTCTACGACACGCAGCCGGCGTGCGACACCTGCCCCGCCTCCTACCCGAAGTACGTCGACTGGAAGGAGCGCAACCGCGTCTTCTCGGCGATCGGCGGCGCCACGTTCGCTTCGTTCGTGCTGACCGGCCGGGGCGAGCCCGAGCGCATCTCGGCGATGCGCACCACCGCATCCCTCGCGGACGTCTTCGGCGTGGAGCCGAGGCTCGGCCGCTGGCCCTCCGACGCGGAGGACCAGCCCGGAGCCCGCAAGGTCGCGGTGCTCGCGTACCCCTTCTGGGTGAGCCACTTCGCTCCCGAGGCGGAGGCGCTGGGCGAGACGATCACCCTGGACGGGGAACCCTACGAGATCGTGGGCGTGATGCCGGAGGGGTTCTTCGACCCCCGCACCGAGCTGTTCGTCCCGCTCGCTCGCGAGCTCGATCCGAATACGCGCGGCAGCCACTTCCTGCCGGTCTACGCGCGCCTCGCGGACGGCGTGACGCTGGAGCGGGCCGTCACCGAGATGCAAGCGCTCGGCGAGACGCTCGCTCGAGAGTTCGGCAACAACCACGGCATCGACGTCGAGTCCTACCACGAGGCGGCGGTCGGTCACGTGCGGCCGTCCCTGCGCGTGTTGATGGCGGCCGTGCTCGTCGTGCTGCTCATCGGCTGCGCGAACGTGGCGAACCTGCTTCTCACGGCGGGCATGGAGCGGCGCCGTGAGCTGGGGATCCGGCTGGCGATCGGCGCCCGGCCGACCGACCTGGCGCGGCAGCTCACCGCCGAGGGTGTGCTGCTCGCGGTGGTCGGCGGCGTCTTCGGCGTGATGCTCGCGAGCTGGGCGGTCAGCGCGTTCGTCGCCCTGGCCGGCAACCAGCTCCCGCGCTCGAGCACCGTCGCCATCGACGGCCGTGTGCTGGCGTTCAGCGCGATCACCACGCTGGTGGTGGGCGTCGTCTGCGGGCTGTGGCCGCTGGTCTCCCTGCGCGTGCCGGCGCTGGCCTCGGCGGCCGTGCGCGAGGGTGACCCGCGCTCGGGAAGCGGCGGCGGCCGCGTGGGCGACGGCCTGGTGGTGGCCGAGATCGCGCTCGCCTTCGCCCTGATCGTGGGCGGCGGCCTGCTCATCAAGAACCTGCTGCTGCTCCAGCAACGTGACGCGGGCATTCGCACGGAAGGCGTCGTGGCCTTCGACGTGGCGCTCGCCGGACCGCGCTACGAGTCCGAAGAGGCGAGCCGAAGCTTCTGGCGCGAGCTCGAGGAGCGTCTCGCCGCCGCCCCCGGCGTCCACGAGGTCGGCCTGACCAGCCATCTCCCCATGGTCCGTTACGGCTGGAACGGCGAGATGCAGATCGAGGGCGAGATGCCGTGGGATGCAGACAGCGCGCCGCTGGTCGAGTACCGCTGGTACACGGGCGACTACTTCTCGGCTCTGGGCATCCCGCTGCTCGAGGGGAGGCTGCTCGACGCGCGCGACGGGGCCGGCACCACCACCGTCCTGATCAACCAGGCGATGGCCGAGAAGTTCTGGCCGGGCGAGGATCCCATCGGCCGCCGCTTCGGTCAGGGAGACGACCGCAGCCAGTGGTACGAGGTCGTCGGCGTGGTCGGCAACATTCGCTCGTTCGGCCTGGCGAGGCAGATGCCGTACGAGTTCTACCGGACGACGGAGCAGTCCACCTTCGGCTCGATGACGGTCGTGATGCGATCGGCCAGCGCCGATCCGACCGCGCTCGTGCCCTCGGCACGCCGCATCGTCCATGACATCGACCCCTCCCTTCCCGTGACCGGCGTGCAGACGATGGAGGAGGTCGTCGCAGGGTCGGTGGGTCAACAGCGCTTCATCTCTTCGCTCACCGGCGTTTTCGCAGCGCTGGCGGCGATGCTGGCGATGGTGGGCGTCTACGGCGTGATGGCCTACAACGTGCGGCGCCAGAGGCGAGAGCTGGGCATCCGCCTCGCGCTGGGTGCGGGCAGCGCCTCGCTGCGCAACCTGATCCTCGGGCGAGGGTTCGCCCTGGCCGCGATCGGGAGCGTGATCGGCGGCGGCATCTCCTGGGTGCTCGGCGGCACGCTGCGCGCGGTGCTCGACGACGTTCGACCGGGCGACCTCTCGGTGTACGCCGTCGCGCTGGGGATCGTGCTGGTGGCGGCCCTGCTGGCCTCGCTCCTGCCCGCGATCACGGCGGGTCGGGTGGACCCGATGGTGGTGCTGCGCGACTCGTAGCTCGGCCGGACGGCGCGAAGCGCGAGACGACGTGCGGCGGAGGGTGTCCGAAAACGGAGCGGCTTGACCTCGCCGAGGACATGAACGAACATTCATTCATGCCTCGTTCCCGCGCCGCAACGCCGGTCTCCGCATCGAAGGCCGACGCGATCCTCGATGCCGCGCTCGAGTGCTTCGAGCGGACCGGATACGGCAACACGCCGGTCCCCGAGCTCGCCGAGGCCGCTTCAGTCGCGGTCGGCACGATCTACCGCTACTTCCCCGGCAAGTCGGGGCTGGTCAACGCCCTCTACCGGAAATGGAAACACTCGATGCTCGATGCGCTCACCGACGGGCTGGATCTCGAGCGCGCCCCGGCGACCGTCTTTTACGACCTGTGGAAACGGCTCACCCGCTTCGCCTCCGAGCACCCGAGCGCCTTCGCCTTTCTCGAGAACCACCACCACGCCCACTATCTCGACGCGGAGAGCAGGGCGCTGACCGAACGGATCGACCACGACCTGGCGAAGCTGGTCGAGAGCTGGCAGCGGTCCGGCGCGGTCCGCGAGGGCGATCCGGAGCTCCTCGTGGCGACCGCCTTCGGCGCTTTCGTCGGCGCCGTTCGCCACCGGCGATCACGGGGGCTGCCGATCACGCGCCAGCTCGGCGAGCAGACCCGTGACGCCGCCTGGCAGCTGCTCTCCGCACGCTCCGGGACTCCGTCGACGTCACCGTCCGATCCAGATTCCGACCTGCCGAGAGGAGACCGCCGATGACCAGGGAGAGCACCACGACCGATCCCTCGACCACAACCGTCCTGGTGACCGGCGCCACGGGCTTCATCGCCCAGCACTGCATCCTCCAGCTCCTCGACGCCGGCTACGCCGTGCGTGGAACGGCGCGCTCGGCCTCGCGCGGCGGCCGGGTCGCACAGGTTCTGGAGCCGCACCTCGCCGATCCCTCCTCGATCGAGCGCTTCGAGGTGCTCGCCGCCGATCTCACCCGCGACCAGGGCTGGGCCGACGCCGCGGCCGGCTGCCGTTTCGTCCTCCACGTGGCGAGCCCGATCCCCTCGGCGCCGCCCAAGGACGAGCAGGAGCTGATCGGTCCGGCGCGCGACGGCGCGCTCCGTGTCCTCCGCGCAGCGGCCGACGCCGGAGTCGAGCGCGTGGTGATGACATCGTCGCTGGCCGCCGTCCTCTACGGCGTCGAGCGCGACAGGGTGTTCACCGAGCAGGACTGGTCGAACGTCGACGGGGGCTCGATCGGTCCCTACGAGAAGTCGAAGACCCTCGCCGAGCGGGCGGCGTGGGAGCTCGCTGAAAGCCTCGACCTCGAGCTGACGACGATCAACCCCGGCCTGGTTCTCGGCCCGATTCTCGACGCCGACCTCAACACGTCGTCCGAGGCGGTCGCCAAGCTGATGAACCGCGAGTTCCCGGCCTGCCCGGACCTCCACTTCGCGATGGTCGACGTGCGCGACGTCGCGGCCGCCCACCTCGCCGCGATGACGACTGCCGAAGCCGCCGGCGAACGCTTCCTGTGCGCGATCGGCGACCACTCCCTCCGCGAGGTGGCCACCATCCTCGATCGCCGCTTCGGACCGCGGGGCTATCGGATCCCCACCGGCAGGATGCCGGCGTTCGCGATGAGGCTGGTCGCCCTGTTCGACAAGACGGCGCGCCTCGCCCTCAACGACCTCGGCCGTCCGCAGGCGATCGACAACTCGAAGATCCGTCGCGTGCTCGGGTGGGAACCGCACAGCCTCGAAGAGATGGTCGTCGCCAACGCCGAGAGCCTGATCCGACATGGGTTGCTCCGGCGGCCGCCGAAGGCGGCCTGAACGCCTGAACGCCTGAACGCCTGAACGCCTGAACGCCTGAATGCCTGAACGCCTGAACGAGAGAGGAGCCCGGCGAGTCCTCGAGCTCGGTCGCACCAGTGGCTTTCGGGACTCCTCGGGGCCCTCTCCCGAGCCCATTAGCTCTGCTCGGCGGAAAGCGCCTGCGATTCGTACCGAGAGGCTCAGCGGACGTTGCTCCTCCTGACCACCGGCGAACGACCCCTCGTCTCGTAGCCGCTGGCGGGGAGCGAGCCCGACCGCCCATCCGCTCCTCCGCTCGGTCCTCGGAGCTCACGAACCCGGGTCCTCGAGTCGGCGTCGCGCGAGCTCGAGCTGAGGACCGTAGCGCTGCGGCGGAGCGGTGGCGACGAAGCGCTCGAGGGCCCAGCGCAAACGCGACGTCTCGCCCAGCTCCTCCGCCACCAGTGCGATGTTGAAGAGCGCGTCGAAGTTCGACGGATCGAGCTCGACGGCGCGCTCCCAGGCCTCGAGCGCCCGCCGCCGCTCTCCGAGCTGGTGGCTCGCCGCGCCGCGGAGGTTCCAGGCCAGGCTCAGCCCGTCGTCGAGCTCGGTCGCCCGCTCGGCCAGGGCGAGCGCCTCGCGCGGCTCCCCGCGTCGCAGCGCCACCAGGGCCCGGGTCTGGTGCGCCTCCGGGTCCGCCGGATCGCGCTCCAGGACCCGCTGCAGCACCGACTCGGCCTCCGCCTGATCGCCCGCCTCGGACAGCGCTCTCCCCAGGTCGTGGAGCGCCCGGGTGTCGCCCTGCTCCGCCAGCGGCTCGAGCACGGCGACGGCTTCGTCGTGGCGGCCGACCTCGGCCAGCGAGAGACCGAGCTGGCGCAGCAGCCTGGGGGACGCCAGCCGCGCGTCGCGCGAGCGCTCCATCACCTCGATCGCCTCGAGCACTCGTTCCTGCGCCAGGAGGACTTGGGCCAGGTAGTGGTGGGCGGTCCCCATGTCGGCGCGCTCGGCGACGATCTCGCGCAGGAGGACCTCGGCGTCGGTCAGCCGGCCGCCGTTCAGATGATCGAGGGCCTCGTAGATCTTGCGGTGGAGGTGCACGAGGTTCTTGGGGTCGTCCTCGATGCTGTAGGTCTCGCGACGCGGCGCGCTCCCGCCCAGATATCCCAGGGCGCGCAACTCCTCCTCGGCGGCAGGGGCGTCCGGGTCGCGGAGCGGTGGCCACACGGACTCCTCGGGCAGCTCCCTCGCCAGCCGCCGCGCCAGGTCGGGTCGCTCGGCGATCAGGTTGCGACGCTCGGCGGGATCGGCGACCACGTCGTAGAGCTCGGGGAGGGGCAGCTCGATCAGCTTGTCGGCGCCTTCGAGGATCCCCCGCAGCGGCGCCCAGCCGCGTTCCAGAGTCGAGGTCAGGGCCTCGAAGTACACGGGGCGCGAGCCCCCGGTGGCGAGCAGATCACGCCCCGGCAGGCCGGGCGGTGGCTCCACTCGGACCGCCGCGAGCATGGTCGGCAGCAGATCGACGTGGGCTGCGACGTCGGCGCGGCGGCCGGGCTCGAGGGCGGGAGCCCAGAGCAACAAGGGAACGCGCAGCACCGACTCGTAGGCGAAGAGGCCGTGGGTCGGCTCTCCGTGCTCGCCGAGGGCCTCGCCGTGATCGGAGGTGAAGACCACGAGGACCGCCTCTTCGCTGTCGAGTACGAGCTCGAGGAGAGGCGCCAGGTACGCGTCGACGGCGCTCACCTCCCCAAGGTATGGGTCGGCCGGCGCTCCGCTCGTCAGGATCCAGTGGGGCGGCTCGTAGGGGGCGTGGGGCTCGTAGAGGTGCACCCAGAGAAAGCGCCGTTCGCCCGCATGGCTCCGCCACCAGTCGAGCGCCCCCGCGACCACCTCGTCGCCGGGACGTTCGCCCTCGGCGCGGGGGTAGCGATCGTCGTATCGGTCGAAGCCACGGTCGAGCCCGAACCGGCGATCGAGCGGAAAGGCGGCCACGAAGGCGGCAGTGGCGAAGCCGCGCTCGCTCAGCCAGGAGGCCGCCGTGGGCACAGCAACCGGCAGGACGAACCCGTCGTTGTCGCGCACCCCGTGCTGGTACGGGAGGAGCCCGGTGAGGATGTTGGCGTGAGAGGGGAGGGTCACCACGTTGTGGGCGTAGGCGCGCTCGAAGACGAGCCCGGCCGCCGCCAGCCGGTCGAGCGTCGGCGTCGATGCCCGGGGATTGCCGGCATGACCGAGGGCGTCGTAGCGCAGGGTGTCGACGGTGACCAGCAGGATGCTCTCGGCGTCCAAGTCGACGGAGTCGAGGCCGACGGGGGCCGAAGCGGCGGCGCTGGCCCTCTCGCGCTCCTCCGCCGCTCCGCCGGAGCGGGTCGTCTCGCCACCGCAGGCGAGGAGAGCGCAGAGGGTGACGACGAGGCTCGACCGGCGAGCGACGGGACACCTCATGGGACGAACAGTCTAACCACCGCGGGATGCGGCTGGATCGCCGTGAAGAGACGCCGCCGGAAGGAGCCGCGGAGACGCAGCGACAGGAAAGGGACCTGCGGGCGCGACCACGACTCGCCCCGCTCCCAGCAGCCCGCTGCTAGCAGCCACCTCAACGCGCTCTGGCTGGTCGCCATGGGGGCTCGACGGCTCCTCTGATCCTGGTCAGCGCGAGATCCGACCGCTCTTGCCGCGTCAAAGGTCGACGGACGCTCGTTCCCGCCGGCCGGTTGCCGCGGGAGCCGCGAGCTTGCTGGACGGCTCCGGGAGCCCGGGGAGCGGGCGGAGCTCGGTGAAGCCTCTGGGACTCCGCAGCGGCGCGAACGGGACGAACGGGGCCACGCCTGCGCGTGGTAGCGTCCACCGGCCGTTGCCGACGGCGGCGGAGCTCCACCCGCTGCCCGGGCGCAACCCGACTTCCCGCAATGAACGAAAGCACGGACTGGAGGCAGCCATGGGTCTCGGCCAGCGTTCGATCTTCTTCATCGTCCTCGCCGTGGCGGTCCTTCCGATGAGCGCGGCCGGCGCAGAGCTCGAGGTCGGCGCCGAGGCTCCCGCCGTCCAGGGGGTCGACCAGAACGGTGAGACGGTGGACTTCGGCGAGGTCTACGAGAAGGGGTACACCCTCGTGTACTTCTACCCGAAGGCCGACACCCCGGGCTGCACCAAGCAGGCCTGCAGCCTGCGCGACGCGTACGTCGAGCTCACCGAGCAGGGCGTGCACGTGATCGGCGTGTCGACTGACTCCGTCGAGGCGCAGAAGGCGTTCGAGGAGAAGTACGAGCTCCCCTTCACCCTGATTGCCGACACCGACAAGAAAGTCCTCTCGGCGTTCGGAGTGCCGGATCGCGGAGGCTTCGCCAGCCGCCAGGCGTACCTGATCAAGGACGGCGAGGTGGTCTGGCGCGACACCACGGCGTCGACCGTCGAGCAGGCGACCGACGTGCTGGCCGCGATTCGCGAGCTCGGCGACTGAGGACGGCGCGCCGGGATCCAGGAGCGATCACCAGGAGCACCAGGAGTCGGTGGCATTCCTGGCTTCGTCGCACCACCCGCCGTGCGCGACCGGAGGAGAGGTCTTCCCCCTCCCCCAGCCAAGGTGACCACGCGCCCGCCGCGCGCGCTCGCTGGGCGCTCGCGCGTCCGGAGTCGCCCGCGACGTTCACGCGAGCCGGGGTCACAGCCATCTGCGCACCCGCCGCCGGTAATCGCGGTAGGCGTCTCCGAACTCGCGTTCGAGGTACTCCTCCTCGGGCACGATCGCGAGCCGCTGCAGCAGCAACGCGCAGAGCGGCGTGAGCAACAGGATCCAGGCGTTCCAGAGGAGGATCGAGAAGCCGATGCAGACCAGGACCATCTGCAGGTACATCGGATTGCGGGTCAGCCGGAACGGCCCCTGCTCGACGATCTGCGTCGTCGGCTTCCACGGATTCTCGCTCTGACCGCTGGCGCGGACGATCACGACGGCCCACAACCCGAGCAGCAGGATCGCTCCGCCGACGATCAAGCCGCCGGTCCAGTAGCGCACGAGCGGGGGCGGCTCGAGCGCCAGGTCGATCGGCCACCACCGTTGGAGCACGACGCCGAGAAGGATCGTGACCAACGGCAGAGCCGGCGGGAAGATCCGCACGCGGGCAGCGCTGGGGCGCTCGCTCATGATTCGGCGATGACGTGAAGGGAAGATCGTCGCCCGGCTCTTCTATCACTGTGCGCGATCTCGGGGAACCCGGTCCCGCCCGCACGCCGCAAGAGCGCAGGCGCGAAAGTCGTGGCCGGGCGAGAGAGCGGGAGCCGCCGTCGCGATTCGGTCTTGTCTCGGTCAGGTCACGATCAGGTCACGGTCCGTTTCGGTGCCGGGCTGGCTTGGTCGGCGGGGTCGGTGGCACAATCGTCGCCACGATCACGAACCAGGAAGGGGACGACCATGACGCCCACCAGGAGCCTTCGCCTCGCGACGGCCGCCGCGCTCGTTCTCGCGGTCGCCGGCGCCGTGCTCGCGGCCTCTCCCGCTTCGCCCAGCAACGCGGCCGCCGACACGGATCCCGTGACCTGGGCCGAGCACGTGGCGCCGATCCTCTACCAGCGGTGCGTCGGCTGCCACCGACCCGGCCAGACCGCGCCGATGTCGCTGCTGACCTACGCCGAGGCGCGTCCCTGGGCGAAGTCCATCCGACAGGCGACGCACGATCTCACCATGCCCCCCTGGTTCGCCAACCCCGAGCACGGTGAGTTCCTGGAGGATCCGCGCCTCAGCGACGAGCAGCTCGACCTCCTCGCACGTTGGGTCCAGGCGGGCGCGCCGGCCGGCGACCTGTCGAAGGCGCCCGAGCCTCCGACCTTCACGTCGGAGTGGCAGATCGGCGAGCCCGACGTGGTCTTCACCATGGAGCCGTTCGAGGTGACCGACGAGATGGAGGATCACTACCAGTGGCTCAAGATCGAGAGCCACCTCGAACAGGACCGCTGGATCAAGGCGATCGAGGTCCACCCCACCTTCCTGGAAGCCGTGCACCACCAGCTCACCTATCTGGGGCCGCCCGGCGCCACGATCCAGAGCGTCCAGGGCGCGGGAACGCTCGACCTCGACTTCGTCAGCGGCTGGGGTCCGGGCGTCGCGCCGCTGGTCTACCCCGAGGGGTACGGCATGCTGCTGCCGGCGGGCGCCACCGTCTTCTTCCAGATGCACTACCCACAAGACGTCCGGCCCCGGCACCGGCGGCGTCGACCAGTCCTCGGTCGGCATGACCTTCTACGACGAGAGGCCCGAGAACCGGATCGCCACGCTGTGGATCGTCGACCCGGCGCTCGACATCCCGCCCGGCGTGGCCAGTTACCCCTCGGCCTCCTCGTTCACGGCCGAGCACGAGGCCGTGGTGTTCGACTTCACGCCCCACATGCACCTGCGCGGCAGGTCGATGCGCTTCACGGCGGAGTATCCGGACGGCGAGAAGGAGATCCTGCTCGACGTCGTCGACTACGACTTCAACTGGCAGCTCACCTACACGCCGACGGAGCCCAAGAGGATCCCGGCGGGAACGCGAATCGCCGTCGACGCGACGTTCGACAACTCCGCCGACAACCCCCTCAACCCCGACCCCAGCATCAACGTGAGGTTCGGTGAGAAGACGACCGACGAGATGATGGTCGGCTTCATCCACTACAGCTTCGTCGACCAGGCCCTGCAGGACGACATGCCGACCTTCTCGGTCCCCGAGGGCATGCGGCAGCAGTTCGACCAGATCCAGCAGCTGCGCCAGCAGCAACGCGAGGCGAAGGCGGCGGCGGAGGCCACCGGCCGAGGGCTCTGAGTCGACGTCCCGTCGACACCGGTCGCGTTCGGGATGCGCTGCCTCCGCCTCGGACTCTGCCTCTGCCTCTGCCTCTGCCTCAGGGCGCGGAGAAGGGAGGCCGTCGGATCTCGTCGAGACAGCTCACATCGAGGCCCCGCACCGTTCCGCTCTCCACGAACGATTCGATCATCCCGACGACGCAGGCCACTCCGCGCATCCCGAGGAGCCCGTGCGGCGCCTCGGGGATGGTCGCGTGGAGCGCCCCGGGGAGCGCGGCAGCGAGCTCCGCGCCCCAGGACGGCGGCATCGATGGATCGAGCTCGCCGGTGAGCGAGAGGAGCGGAACGGCGATCTCGAGCGGCGCGTGGAAGTCGCCGGGGACTTCGGCCGAGGGCCACGGCCCGCAGGTTCCGATCAGCTGGTCCCCCCAGGCCGGCCCGAGCAGCGTTCCTCGGCTCGCCCGCTCGAGCTGCGAACGATCCAGCCGCGCCACGTCCTCGCTGCACAGGAGCGACAGGAAGGCGCCGCCCGTGATGCCCGCGAAGGCCACTCCGATCCCCGCCGAGATCGCTCGGAGCGGCGCCAGGTCCCCGGCGGCGGCGGAAGTCAGCACGCGCGGCGCCTGGCTGACGCCGATCGGGTAGAAGAGCATCAGGCGCAGGGCGGAGGCGACCTCGAGGCGCGAGACGTCGAGCTCACCGGTCCCGAGCCGCCGGTCGAGGCTCTCGATCGATTCCGCCAGCCGGGGATAGGCCTGGTGGCAGGAAGCGTCGGCGGCACAGGCTTCGACGAGAAGCGCGAGGGTGCGGTCGAGGATTCGCGGAGCGTCGAGCACGCCGTTGCGTCCCGGCGGATAGGTCCCGAGCAGCGCCACCGTGCGAACCCCCTCGGGGCGACGGCGCACCAGCTCGAGCGCGGTTCTGGTGCCGTAGGAGACGCCGAAGACGTTGACTCTCTTGTAACCCAACGCCTCGAAGGCGTCGGTGAGGTCGAGCACGGCATGGTGCGTGCCGTAGAAGCGGAGATCGTGGCTGCCGGCCAGCCGCTCGCGGCACTCGGCAGCGGCTTGCTCGGACTGGAGCGCCATGGCTTCGAGACCGCAGTCGAGGGCCCCCGACTCGCCGGTCCCGCGCTGCTCGACGAAGAGGAGGTCGCGCCGTCGCTGGAGACCGGCAAAGGTGGCGGCGTGCATCGGGAGCGCCGCGATCACCGAGGCGCCGGGGCCGCCCTCGAGCACGACGAGCGGATCGTCGAGCCGCTCGGCGGCGTCGGTCGCGGGAAGCACCACGACGCGGATCGGCAGCGTGCGGCCCTGAGGCGCCGCACGGTCCTCGGGCACCTCGAGCAGCGCGCAGCGCGCCGACCGTCCGGCGACCGTGCAGGGGGCGGCAGGCGCCGGCCGGTTGACGGCGGTGCTCGCGCCCGTACCGGCGGCACCGAGGAGCAGACTCGCGACCAGCACGGCTCCGCGCGCGCGACGGAGTCCGAGCGCCCGCCGAAGGCTGGCGGCCCCCTGCGCCACGAAGCGAACACACGCGATCGGAAGCGCTCGCACTTCGTCTCTACGCCCGGCCGGCGCCGAGATTAGCGGCTGCTCTCCCTTCTCGAGATTGACCGGACGGTCTCGATCGGCCTCGCCTTCTTCACGGTCCAGCTCGTGGCTTCCTCACGCGGATCGAGGCCTCGTGGCGCGAGCCGGGTCGTCCCGGTGTGGATCTCCACCCGGCCCACCCGGCGTGTACGTCCTGGCCGCCGGGTACCGGTGGCGGCCTGCCCGCGCCGAGGGAATCGTCTGGAGACGCCGTCAAGGGCCCGTCGAGCCGGAGGACCGCCTCCTGGCCGCCTCGGATCGTCACCGGCCCCAGCTCGCGGCCGTCGCCGACGAGCACCCGATACTGGCCCGGGGCGAGCTCGACGACATCGCCGCCGACGGTGCCGCTGGCGACGACCTCGTCTCCCGACAGGACCTCGAAGCTGGAGCGCAAGGCGCTGCGCATGGCTTCCTGCAGCGCCTCACCGTCCGCGGCGTCGAGGTAGCGCCCGCCACCGAGCCGGGCCCAGCGCTCGAACTCCTCCTCGAGCATCAGCTCGTCGATGGCGAAGCCCACGATGTTGACCCGCACGTCGATGCCGGCCTGCGCGAGCTCACCGATCGCGGCCGCCGGGTCGCCGCCGCAGGTCTCCTCGCCGTCGGTGACGAGCACGATGAGGAGCGGACCGGAGGCGCCGGCGAGATCCTGACGCGCCCGGCTCAGCGAGTCGGCGATCGGCGTCTTCGCCAGGTTCTTGGCCTCGATCGAGCGGATCGTCGCGGCGGCCCGGTCGCGGTCGAGCGGAGCGAGCGGGATCTCGAGATCGGTACGGCAGGAGTCGGCCTCGCGGTGGCCAAAGACGCGCAGCGCGAAGGGCACGCCGTCGGGCAGCGTCTGGCCGGTGAGATCGAGGAGGGCGTCGCGGGCGAGCTCGATCCGGCGGGTGCCGTCGAGCCGCTGGAGCATGCTGCCCGAGGCGTCGAGGACGATCTCGACGGCGCCGACCGCGGAGGCGCTGCCATTCGCTTCGTCGGGGGCGAGCACGCGCAGCGTTCCGCGCGCGCTCCCCGGCTGGACGTCGACCGCGGCGGCGGCGAGCTGGCGATAGGACTGGCCGGTGAGATAGCGCACCTCGTAGGCTCCGGGATCGTCGGGGGCCTCGAGGCGCAGCGGATTCCCGCGGCGCGTGTAGGCGAAGTTGCCGTACTCGCGCTCGGGGGCTCCAGGCGGCACGATGGTGACGAAGTCGCCCTCGTTGTCGGGCCCGCTCCAGGTCACTTCGAAGGGCTCGCCGGCGACGATGGTTTCGCTCGGCTCGACCCTGGCGGCGACCGCTCCCACGTCGACCGGCGCCGAACCGATGACGGGATACCCGCTCGAGCCGAGGTGATAGCGCACCAGGTAGCGCCCCGGCTCGTCCGGGACCTGGATCTCGACGGGGCTCCCACTCGAGGTATAGGCGTATCGCCCGTATTCGCTCTCCGCCGCGTCCGGCGGGTCGATGCTGATGAAGTCGCGCTCGTTGTCGGGCCCCGTCCACGCCACCGGGATCACGCTGCCGGCGTCCACGCGGTCGGGGACCTCGAGGGTCGCGCTCGCCCCGACCACGCTCACCGGCGTCGACGCGATCACCGGGTATCCGCTGACGCCGAGGTGGTAACGCACCACAAAGGTCCCCGGCTCGCTGGGCGCCGGCAGCTCGACGGGGCTCCCCTTCGAGGTGTAGGCGTAGGCGCCGTACTCGGAGTCGCCAGCATCCTCGGGATCGATGCTGATGAAGTCGCGCGGATTGTCGGGTCCGCTCCAGGTCACCGCCAGGGTCCCGCCCATCTCGGCGGTGGCGGGCGCCTCGAGCGTGGCGCTGGCCGGAGTCACCCGCACCGCCGCCCTCGCGAGCACCGGATAGCCGCTCTCGCCGCTGTGGTAGCGCACTTCGTAGTCCCCGGGGGTGCCGGGTCCGGGCAGGGTCGCGGGACTGCCTTTCGACGCGTAGACGTAGGCGCCGTACTCCCGCTCCGGCGCGCCGGCAGGATCGATGCTGATGAAATCCCGCTCGCCCGCGGGGCCGTTCCAGGTCACCACGATCTCCGCGCCGGCAGAGATCTCGGCGGGCGCGGAGACCGTGACCTGCCTCGCGAACCCGGCGGTCGAGCTCGCTATCGCGATCGAACAGAGCGCCAGGGCCGCCAAGGGATTTCGGGAAGAAATTGGAATCGGTCCCCGGAATCGCATCGAGATCTCCTCTCGTCGAGTGGTGAACGCAGCATCTGCGGCGGCTCCCGACCGCACGGGATCGCCGGTGAACCGGCGCCGCTCCAGAGCCATGGCCGGCTCCCGAGTGGGCCGGCTCACTGGAGGGTCCATTCTAGGAGCCCCCGACCGAGCGCGGCGCCGTCGTGGATCCCGAATCCGGTTTCGGGTCGTCCAGCTCAGCTCCTCGCACCAGTTCGCGGATCCACCAGGCTTCGAGGAGAAGACGATTCGCGTGGACCGTCGGGACCGGACCGAGAGGCTCCTGCCTGGAGATCCGCAGGGAAGGGGGAGCCACCAGAGCTCGCGTCACCGCGCAGCGGTGCGCACAACCGGCTCCGTGTGAGCTCCCCGGCGACCGCGTGGCGACTTCGCGAAGTCGGCGCCGACTCTACGTTCTCGGGCGCCCGTCTCGGCGTCCGCCCCGGCCGCTCCCTCGATGAGTCGTGGAGTACCATCGACGATCGAACCAACACCTCGACAAAGGAGACGCCCTTGCGCCCGGAGCGATTCCCCGACGTCGTCCGAGCTCCCCTGCTCGCAGCGGCCCTCCCCCTCCTGGTCGCACAGGCCGCCCCGGCTCAGGCCCCGCCGAGCGCGGGCTCCGGCGATCGCGTCGACTACGCGAGCGAGATCCGTCCTCTGCTCGCCAGCTATTGCTACGAGTGCCACGGACCGGAGCGGGCGACGCGCGAGGCGAACCTGCGCCTCGACGAGAAGCGCTTCGCGTTCCGCGACCTGGGCGGCTATCACGCCATCGTGCCCGGCCGGCCGGAGGAGAGCGAGCTCTACCTGCGCATCGCGTCCGAGTTCGCCGAGGACCGCATGCCCCCCTACACCGCAGGCGTCCAGCTCAGCGACGAGCAGACCGGCCTGATCCGTCGCTGGATCGCGCAGGGGGCCGAGTGGCCGGAGGCAGCGGACACGGCCGAGGACGCCGCCGGAGATGCGACCAGCCGCGCCGCGGCGCGCCGGCGGTCTCCGGGGCTGCCGCCGGTCGAGCTCCCCGAAGCCCCGTTCGTCATCCACACCCACGACATCGCCGAGGTGCGCGTGTCGA
The DNA here is from genome assembly GCA_035546295.1 of Thermoanaerobaculia bacterium. Taxonomy (GTDB): domain Bacteria; phylum Acidobacteriota; class Thermoanaerobaculia; order Multivoradales; family Multivoraceae; genus DATKBT01. Next base: position 24,846 of record DATKBT010000132.1, read on the forward strand.
TCCTGGCGCGCGGGCTGTCGCACCCCTGGTCCCTGGCCTTCCTGCCGAGGGGCGACATGCTGATCACCGAGCGCGCCGGCAGCCTGCGTCTGGTCCGCGACGGCGTGCTCGTCGCCGAGCCGATCGAGGGCGTTCCGGCCGACGTGCTGGCCCGCGGCCTCTCCGGCTTGATGGAGGTGGCGGTCCATCCGGAATTCGACCAGAACCGGCTCGTCTACCTGACCTACACCCGCAAGCTCGGGGAGCGCACGGGGACGGTGGCGCTGGTGCGTGGACGTCTCGACGGAATGTCGCTGCGCGACGTCGAGGACGTGTTCGTCGCCGAGCCCTGGCTCGGCGACGATGGCGTGCCGGCCGACAACCCGAACGTCCAGCTCGCCTCCACCGCAGCGGCGCGGCTCCTCTTCGCTCCCGATGGCCGGCTGTTCATGACCATGGGAGGCGCCTTCGGCGTCGAGCGAGAGGACGGCACCTCGAGCTTCCTCGGCAAGGCGATGCTGGCCCAGGACCCGAGCAGTCACGCCGGCAAGCTCCTGCGCCTCGAAGACGACGGCTCGCCACCCGCAGACAACCCGTTCGTGGGCCGCCAGGGCTACCGGCCCGAGATCTACTCGCTGGGGCACCGCAACCAGCAGGGGCTGGCGCTGCATCCGGAGACCGGCCAGCCGTTCGCCACTGAGCACGGGGTGCAGGGCGGCGACGAGCTCAACGCCATCGAGGCCGGCGGCAACTACGGATGGCCGGTGGTCTCTTACGGCCGTCACTACGACGGGCCGCGAATCGCCAAGCAGCTCTGGCAGGAGGGAATGAAGGAGCCCCTCGTCTTCTGGGTGCCGTCGATCGCGCCCTCGGGCCTCACCTTCTATACCGGCGACCGCTTCCCGGAGTGGCGAGGCAACCTCTTCGTCGGCGCGCTGATGGAAGGGCGTATCCCGCGTACCGGTCACCTCGAGCGAATCGTCTTCAACGAGCGCGGCGAGGAGCTCCGCCGCGAGTCGATGCTGCGGGAGCTGCGCCAGCGGATCCGCGACGTCCGACAGGGCCCCGATGGGCTGCTCTACGTGCTGACCGAGGAGAACGACGGGGCCTTGCTCCGCCTGGAGCCGGCGCCGGGGTCCGTGGGCAGCCGGTAGTCGCCAGCACCGAGGGCTGCGTGCTTCCCACTGTCGCCCGGGGCGCGCCTCCCCGTCGCGGCCGGCCTCCCTCCTGCCCCACCTTCGCGCGAAGGCGGGGGCACGAGAGCCGCCCCGGCAGAACAGCAGCGGGCGGGCCGGCAGCCGGCGGCGCGCGCGAGGTCCCGGGGGCGAGCGCTCGCCCGGATCGGCTCCACGGTCGGGTCGAAGCGGGCAGCGGACCCGCCGGAGCGCGTCACTCCGCTCGCAGCGCCTCGGTCGGCTGGACCTGCAGAGCGCGCCGCGCAGGCACGATGCAGGCGAGCAGGCAGACCCCCATCATCAGCGCGGCGTAGCCCGACACCAGGACCGCGCCGCCGGGCCATAGCGAGTCTCCCAGGATGGCGTACGACAGCAGGCCGGTCAGGCAGGCCCCCAGGACGACGCCGACGGAGACCTGCAGGAGCGGCCGCCGGAAGACCGAGAGGGCGATACTCCCGCGGCTCGAGCCGAGAGCGACGCGGATTCCGATCTCGCGCGTGCGTCGGGACTCGGTGAACGACATCACTGCGTAGATCCCGGCCAGCGACAGGAGCAGGGCGATCGACGCGACCAGCACGATCGCCCAGAACCAGAAGGCGTAGAAGCGCAGGTCGGCGTCGTCCACCTCGCTCACGAGCACGACATCGTCGAGCCTCAACCGGGGGTCGGCGCGGGCCGCAGTCTCGCGCAGCACCGCCGCGAACGCCCGCGCGTCTCCCCGCACGTGCACCGCCAAGTGGACCGGATGCGTGCCGGCCGCCGGCAGCGGGTGATAGACGCCCGACACCTTCGGGTCGGGCGCTACGCCCATGCCGAGATCCGGCACGACGCCGACGATCTCGTGCCAGGTCGCGGGCTCGACCGGCGATCCCGACGGGCCGACCTGCACGTAGCGCAGGCGCCGGCCGATCGGGTTGCGCCCCCCATGACCCGCTCGACGAACGACCGGTTCACGATCACGGGCCGAGAGCTGCCGCCGGCAGCCACGCCTTCGAAGCCGCGCCCGGCCAGGACGGGCGTCTGCAGGACCTCGAAGTAGTCCAGGTCGACGGCGGCGACGGCAACGCGATAGCCCGCGCACGAGCCGACGCAGTTGCTGGCAGGGCCCGCTGCGGTCGGCGGCGGCGCCGCGCCCCCGTCGTCCAGCTCGATCAGGCGCGCGGGGTGCGGCATTCGGGGGAGACGATCGGCGAGCGTGACGCCTGCGACTTCGGGGTGCGCGATCAGACGCTCCTCGAGCTCAGCGACGCTCGACGCGAACCGCTCCAGGAGCTCCGTCTCGCGCTCGCCCGGATCCTGCCGCCACCGCGCCGGGGATCGCGATCGAGATCGAGCCGCGTGGAGGACCCTGGGCTCGAGGCTCGCGGACTCGCGATCGCGGACCTGCACCCCGACGATCCGGTCACCGCCGGGGAGCGGCAGGCTCGGAGAGACGACCTGGTTGACGAACTCGAAGGTGCCGACGGCGACACAGGCGGCGATGGCGAGGCCGCCGACCACCGTCAGCCCCGGATATCGGAGCAGCAGGCGGAGGCCGACCTTGACGTCGAGCCACGAAACGGCGAGCGCACGCCTCCGCAAGATGGAGCGCAGACCGGGGCCTCGCCTGCGCAGCAGGGTGGACGCGATCACGAGGGGTCTCTGGCCGGTGAGCAGCGCGGCGAGCGCGCGGCCGCGGCGCGCGGCCCGCGCGCGATGCGCCTCCTCCAGGTCGCTGACCCGATCGTCGGCGCGCGCCGGTGGCGCGAAACGCGCGAGCAGCGCGATCGCCCAGCGCGGCGCGCTGGTGGTGCCGGAGCCACCGGAGGGCTTTCTCGTCACTCTGTGACGATATTCCGGCCGCGAAGGGTTGCGGTACCCACGACCCCGGCCGATCCGGCTGTGCGAGGATGGCCTGGGGCTCGACGCCCCGCATCCATCACCCCCGAGGAGGAACCATCCCATGAGCGCGCCTCGTCTGACCTCGCTCTTCGTCGCTTCGCTGGCGCTCGCGGTCCCGCTGGGCGCGGCCGAGCTCTCGGCCTCTTTCACCGACCCCGCCTGGGAGGGCGAGAAGGTGCCGGAAGGCGAGCAGTGCCAGAGGTTCGGCGGCTCCGGCAAGACCCCCGAGCTGAAGGTGACCGGCATCCCGGATGGCGCCAACGCCCTGGTGCTCGAGTTCAGCGACGCCTCCTACGCCGCGATGGACGACGGCGGTCACGGCAAGGTCGGCTACCTGCTGGAGCCGGGGGCCACCGAGATCACGGTGCCGCGGGCGCCCGGCCACGAGACCGAGCTCCAGGAGCCGTTCTTCGTCGTCATGGAGCACAAGGCGCCGAGCTGGGACGAGGCCGGCGCCTACCTGCCGCCCTGCTCGGGCGGCCGCGGCAATCGCTACTACCTGACGGTCAAGGCCGTGAAGCGCACCGGCGACGAGATCCAGGAGCTGGCGTCCACGCTCCTGGAGATGGGGACCTATTAACTCCGGACCCGACGCAGCGAGGCGTCGGCCCGACGGAGCCCCGCCGCTACGGGGGCCTCGCCGTGCTTCCATCGTTCGGAGCGGACCGGCGGCCCTGCCGCCCGATCGCCAAGCGGCGCGACCGTCTGCAGAGGGAACGTCCCCGCGCGAGAGCTCGCCCGGGAAACACCCTCATCGCCGAATCTGTCATCCTCGACCGGGCTCGGCCCGGGACCGCCCAGCGCGATCCGGCTCACGGAGCCGTCACGGCAGCGCGGCGGTCGCCACCGGCGCCCGCGATGCAGGCGCCGAGCTGGTGAGAGGTAGCCGGAACGCCGCCATCTCCCGTCCGTTGCGAACCAGCACGAGGTCGCCGACGACCGCCGGGTGGTTCCAGGTCTTGCCTTCGATCGCCGGGACACGCGCGAGCTCGGTCAGGCGCTCGGGAGTCGCCGCCACCAGCGCCAGCTCTCCCCGCTCGGAGATCACCAGCAGCAGGCCCTGATCGGCCAACAGTACGAGCTGACCGCTGCCGAAGCGGCCGCCCTTCCAGTTCCGCTCGCCAGTCTCGAGGTCGATGGAGGCCAGGATGCTGCCGTCGAAACCGTAGGCGTGTCCCTGGTGGACGACGAAGTCGTTGAAGTAGGGCTTCAGCCCGCGCGACGTCCAGCGCTCCTCGACGGTCCAGCCGTCGGGTCGGCCGCTGACCGCGAGGCGCCGGAGGCCGAGCCCCCCGGCGGCCCCGCTGGAAGCGAACAGGACGTCCCCTTCGCCGGTCAGCGCCGGTTGCAGGCTGTGAAAGCCGGACCACGGATGCGCCCACAACAGCGTGCCGTCCTCAGGCGAGAGGCTGCTCAGGCGGACGCCGTCGAGCAGCAGGAGCTGAGCGACGCCGTCGATGGTCAGGAGATGTGGCGAGCTGTAGCTCTCGCCGCCGCTGGGGCCGAGCCAGAGCCGCGCACCGGAGGCGCGGTCGTAGGCGATCAAGCGACCGGCGGCGGCGACGACGACCTGATCGCCCGTCACCAGGGGCGAGCTCGCGAAGCCCCACCCGGGGACCTCGACGCCGGCCTCGGCCCCAGCGTCCCGCGACCACAGGAGCGACCCGTCCTCGGCGTCGAGGGCGTTCAGGATCCCGGTCGCGCCGAAAGCGAAGACGCGATCGCCCGCAAGGGTCGGCGTCGCGCGCGGTCCGGCGCCCGCCATCGCCTCCCAGAAGCGGACCGCGTCTCGGTGCTCCCACGCCGACCCTCCGGTCTCCGCGTCGTAGCAGGCGACGACCTCGTCGTCGCCGCGCTGCTCCTGGGTGTAAACGCGGCGACCGCGAACTGCGAACGACGACCAGCCCGGGCCGATCGGCCGGCGCCACAGCTCGACCGGCGGCGACGCCGCCCAGTCGGTCTCGATGCGCACTCCCCGAACGACGCCGTCGCGCTGGGGTCCCCGGAAGCCCGGCCACTCCGCCTCCATCGCTCCCGCCGCCTCCATCGCTCCCGCCGGCGGCGGCGCGAGTGGCGCCGGCCGGTCTGCGACACGCGCGAGCAGGCGCTCCTCCGGGGTCGCCGCCCATCGCCACGCGAAGTCGGCTTCGCCGTCGCCGGACACGCCATGGGTCCGAAGCAGCCCGAAGACGCCGCACGCAGCCAGGACCGAGGCGACCGTCACCGCGCGCCGGGGTGCGGCGGTGAGCCCTCGGCTCGCCACGACCGCGACCACGAGCGCGGTGCTCAGGACCGGCAAGGCGTAGAGGTAGAACAGCATCCCCATTCCGACCGTCGCCACCGACTCGTGGAGGATCGCGGGCGTCGCCGCCAGCGCGACGATCACCAGCACCGCGACACCCCATCGCTCGGCCCGCGGCGCACGACTGAAGAACGTCCACCAGACGAGGACGGCGACAGCGGCGATCGCTGCCCCGAACATTCCCAGGATCGAGACCTGGGGCGCGATCAGGGGGCTGCCGAACCACGCCAGCCATTGAACCGCGACGAGGACCACGGCGGGCCGCCAGCGGAGCGTGCTCGTTCCCGACGGTTCCCCGGCCCTGTCGCTGGTCATCTCGATCTCTCCCGGTGTCGCCACGTCGATTCGTGTCGGTCGGCTTACGGGGTCTGGAGGCAGGGGGTTTCGAGCCCTCCCTGCTCGCCAAGCCGGCGATGCGATCAAGCAGCCGCGGATCGGCGGCGAGGTCTCGCTGCACAGCAACGCCACCTTCCTCTACACGGATCCCATCACGGTGCGCGGCTTCTGGTTCGCGCTCGAGGACGCGAACCGGGAGAACGGCTGCATGTGGGCCCTGCCGGGCGGCCATTCGATTCCGCTCAAAGACCGCTTTCACCGGCTGCCGACAGGCGGGGCCAGCTTCGAGGTGTTCGATCCGACGCCCTACCCCACCGAAGGTCTGGTGCCGCTCGAGGCGCCCAAGGGGACCCTCGTCCTCCTCCACGGCCTGCTGCCGCACACCAGCGGCCCCAACCGCTCCGAGCGGTCACGGCACGCCTACACCCTCCACGCGATCGAGCGCGACGCGCACTATCCCGCCGACAACTGGCTGCAGCCCTAGGCGCGTCCTCTGCGAGGGTTCGCCGAAGCCGTCGAGCCGGCCCGAGCCTGAGTCCCGCGCGTCGAGGTCCGTGAAGCCGGCGCTGTGGGCCGAGGGCGGCCGCCGGCGCGTCCGACGGCCACCGCCGAGGGGCATACGGCCCCTCGGCCTTCTAGGAGGCCGCGAGGCGCCGGGTTCACGTCGCCGCTCAGAGGTAGCCCATCAACAGCAGCACGATCACCACGATCACCAGGATGCCGAGCAGGCTGCTCGGCCCCTTGCCCCAGGAGCGGCTGTAGCCCCAGCTCGGCAGGGCGCCGATCAGGAGGAGGATCAGGATGATCAGGAGGATGGTTCCCAGCATTGCGGTCTCCCAGCGTTCGGACCTTCGTCGGATCTCGAGCAGGCCGTCGCACGCGCTTCCGGCCTCCTGCGGTGCAACCTAGCAAAATCCGTTCCAACCTTTCTGCGCCTCGGCGGGACCTTCCGCTGTCGGCTCCGGGACCGAGGCGATCGCGGTCTCAGCGAGAAACCGTTCAACCCGCTCGGCAAGAAATGCCACGGCATGCGAGGGCGGACGGGGCTCGCCGCTGCGCCCCGTGCGAAGGCGCCACCACCTGGGCGCCAGCCCGACGAGTCGAGGCCGACGCTCCGCCTCCCGCTGGTCCGCGACCTCGGTGCCGCGGGCGGCGGGCCTGCTTCTTGCAACTCACAACAGGAGGCCTTAGACCGCCCACCGGCGGCCCATCGCGTTCGCGACGACGACGAGCGCCGAGCTGAGGCGCGTCGGTCGGAGGCGGGCGAGCAAGCATCCCTCCTGTTCCGAATTCCGCAGCTCCCTCCGCAGCTCCCTCCGCAGATCCCTCCGCAGATCCCTCCGCAGATCCCCTCTCCAGCGCCCTTGAGCTCTACACCTTCCGATTCCATCCAGCCTCCGGCCCCATCGCGCTTCGATCGATGGCGCTGGGCTCTGGCGGATGCCTGGGCCGAAGCCAGCGCGGGCGCACGATCCCCCACCGGCAGCCGACTGCTGCTCGCGCTCACCGTCGCCGTCGCGGTTCTGGCCGGCGTCGCCATCCTGGCCTCGAGCGCAGGATCGCTGATGAGAGAGGGCCTCGAGCGGAGAGCTTCGTCGGCGCTCGGCGTCGAGATCACGATCGGAGGTCTGTCGCTCGAGCGGGGCGGCCTGTCGCTGCGAGATCTCCGGATCGACGCCGGCCGGCGAGGCCGGATCGAGGCCGAGGAGGTCGACCTGCGGGTGAGACTCCTCTCACTCGCTCGCCGCCAAGAGGGCGCGATCACGGGCGCGAGCCTGCGCAGGGTGACCCTGGTCGTGCCCCTCGACGAGGCGGCCCGATCCTGGGAGCGCGCCGGGGACGAGCGCAGCCACGAGAACGGCGGGCAGGCGCGGCGCCCGGCGGAATCGAACGCCGAGTCGATCGCGGCCTCACTGAACCGGCTCGGAGGGGCGCTGCGCCTGGTGGCCGAAGACGCCACCGTCGAGCTCGAGCGGGCGACCATTCTGGGCCGACGCGGCGGCCAGTCACTCGAGCTGCTGAGCGACCTGTCGGCGGGCGCCACTCGAAGTCCTCGCGGCGTCCTCTACACCTGGGGGCGGGGACGCGTCGGCGAGATCGGCGGCGCGGATCCCGAGGGCAAAGGCGGCGGCGAGCTCGCCTGGACCGCTGAAGTCGACACCGAGGACCTCCACGCCGCCGCGACCGCGACCCTCGACCGTGTTCCGCTCGCCAGCTTCCTGCCGATCCTCCCAGACCTGCCCTGGCATCGGCCGGAGCGCGCCCTGCTCACCGGCCGCTTCGAGCTCGGCCGCTTCGACCTCGGAGCCGCGCAAGGCGAAGGAGCTCTGCCGATCCGGGGTGAGCTCGCGATCACCGACCTCGCCCTCGCCTCGCCCCGGATCGCCGAGGAGCCCGTGATCTCCGACGTCGCGCTCCGCGCCGAAGGGACCTGGGCGCCTGCCCACCGGCGCCTGGAGCTCGCCGCAGCGACGGTGGAGCTCGACGGCGTCAGGGTGGAGGTCGTTGGCCGCCTGACCCCCAGCCGGATCCGTATCGAGGCCGAGCTCCCGGCCACGCCCTGCACCGAGGCGCTCTCGGCGGTGCCGGCATCGGTGCTGGGAGAGGCCTCCGGGTTCGAATGGGAGGGCGCCCTGGCCGCCGCCCTCGCGCTCGACCTCGACCTCGACTCGCCCGCCGAGACCGAGCTCGACCTCGACGTCGACGACCGCTGCCGCTTCACGTCCGCGCCGCACGACGCCCGGATCGAGCGTTTCCGAGAGCCCTTCGTCCACCCCATCCTGCTCGCGGACGGAACCTACGGCAAGCTCGAGACCGGCCCCGGAACCCTCGACTGGACGCCGATCGACGACGTCAGCCCGGCGCTGATCTGGGCGGTGCTCGCCAGCGAGGATGCTGGCTTCTTCCGGCACGCCGGGTTCGCCCCGTGGGCGATCGAGACCGCGCTCCGGCGCAACCTGGAGGAGGGCCGCTTCGCCTACGGAGCGAGCACCATCAGCATGCAGCTCGCCAAGAACCTGTTCCTGGTGCGCGACAAGACCCTGGCCCGCAAGCTCCGCGAGGTCGTGCTGACCTGGTGGCTGGAGAGCCAGCTCGACAAGCGCGAGATCCTCGCGCTGTACTTCAACGTGATCGAGTACGGGCCCGGCATCTATGGCATCCGAAACGCCGCCCGGCACTACTTCGGGCGGCTGCCGGCCGATCTCACCCTCGGTGAGTCGCTGTTTCTCGCGAATCTGCTGCCCGCGCCCCGCACCCACCATCGCCAGTACGAGGCCGGCGAGATCAGTCCACGCACGCGCGCCGCCATGAACGTCCTGCTCGCCGCCATGGCCCGCCGCGGCTGGATCGATCGACCGACCCTGTTCCACGGCCTGGCCGAGGTCCAGACCGTGCGGTTTCACCCCGGCGACGGCCTCCGAGCGGGGCCCTCGCAGCGCGCCGGGATCGGCACGGCTCCGCTGCCCTGGGGGGGGAGGCGAGGCGAGATCTCTTTCCGCTGAACCAGTTCCTCGTTGCTCACCCGGACATCGGGCGTCGCCGCCGGTCCGCGACTTCCTGCTCACGAGGAGGAGCGACGACCTCCTCGTCGAGTGCGTCCAGCGCTTCGAAGATCGCGAGCCTCAGCATGCCGGCTCGAAGCTCGGCGCTGAAGTCGAGCAGGCCGTCGAGCGCTCGATGTCGCCCCCAAGTCGTGCGCAACGTCTCGATCAGCTCGCCAGGGACCGGCTCGTCATCGCCGAGCTCGCCGAGAGCCCGGCGGGCGCTGGCCCAAGTCTCGCGGTCGTGATCGACGACGTCGCTCCGCCGGTTGATGCCCTCGAACGCCCGGCTGACCGCGACGAAGCGTTCCCACAGCCGCATCGCGCCGGCGCCGCTCTCGCCCGACTCGGGCAGCCAGGCGAGCGTCTCCGAGCGCAGCATCAGCAGCTCTGCCAGCTCGTCGTGCCGGCTCTCGCGGTAGGGGTGACGGACGGCGATGTCGGTCATGCTGGAGAGGATCTCGCCGAGACGCGCCAGCGCCTGCTCGGGCCCGGGCGGCTCGTCCGCTCGCACCGCGCGCGCGACCATCGCCACTGAGCGGCGCAGCTCGAGGTTGCGTCGCAGCGCCAGGCCGCGACCCGCCGGATCCCCGGACAGCGACGGCGCGGCGGCGCCCAGCCGGCCGGCCGACCGCGCGGCCACGGATCGCGTCAGCTCTCCCGAGCTCAGCTGACCCGACACCAGCCGGCGGATCATCCTGCGGTGCTGAGCGGTCATCGCATCGTCGAGCTCGTCCCTCGACTGGAAGCGAGCTTCGTCCACGAACGTCCGCTCGACGTCGAGGATCTGCCCCCCGAAGTAGACCTGGGTCCCGATGTGGGGTCTCGGCGTCTGCAGGAGCTCGGTCTGCACGTGGTAGACGAGCCCGCGGTAGGGGATGTCGTGGTTGTACCCGGGCACGATCCTGGGCAACCGCGCTGCGCTCGTGCTCATCGACTCGACCTCCTCGCCTCCCATCTGTCCCCGTGATCCTTTTGATTCTACAAATCCTTGAGTGGTCCGGGAAGGGGCCGCGGACGGATTTCCCAGGACGGCGCGATCGTGCGCGACCGACGCGAGCCCGCCTCACTGAACATAGCCGAGCGCGCGCAGCCGCTCGGCGGCTTCCCGGCCTCGGCGGAGCGCCTCGTCCCGATCCTCAAGGCGCTCGACGTCGCGCATCCAGCGCGCGAGCTCAGTTTCGAGGTCGCGGACGACGTCGGAGTGACTCGCGGCGACGTCGCGAGTCTCGCCAGGGTCCGTCGACCGGTCGTACAGCCGCACCTCGTCGAGGGCGAGGTCGGCGATCAGCTTGAACCGCTCGGTCACCACCGCGCGCAGGCTGCCGTAGGCGGCGAACACCTCGTTGTGGATGGCAACGCCCTCCTCGATCAGGGGCCGCAGGCTCCGGCCGTCGAGCTCGGCGGGCGGCTCGATGCCGAGGTAGTCGAGCACGGTCGGCACCAGATCGAGGTTCTGGACGAGCTCACCGACGCGCCGATTCCCGGCCAGCCCCGGGATCCGCATCACCATCGGGGTGTGGATCTCGGTGTCGTAGACGGAGTTGCAGTGCTTGATCAGCCGGTGCTCCAGGAACTCCTCGCCGTGGTCGGCGACCACCGCCACCAGCGTCTCCTCGAGCAGGTTCTGGGAGCTCAAGGCATCGATCAGCTCGCCGAGGGCGGCATCGAAGAACGCGATCTCGTCGTCGTAGAGCGCCTCGAGATGCTCGACGTCCGCCTCGGTCACGTCGAAGCCGGAGTCGCCTTCGCCGAACAGCCACTCCACGATCGGGTTCGGCTCCCCCCTTTCGATGAAGTCCTTGCCGGGATATTCGGAGCTCGAGAAGCGACGCTCGGGGGGTTGGTAGGGATCGTGGGGATCCATGTAGTGCAGGTAGAGGAAGAACGGCTCCCGTACGCTCTCCAGGTAGTGGAGCGCGCTCCGGTTGACGCAGCGCGCGTCCTGCCACAGGCAGCGCTCGTCAAACAGATCGAAGCCCCGGCCGAACCCGCCATGACGGTTGTTCAGGCTGGGCGAGTCCCGCACGATCGGCGACGCCGACACCGCGATCGTGGTCCAGCCACGGGCGGCGAGGATCTCAGCGAGCGATGGCGTCTCCTCCGGGATGCCGATGCGCAACCCCTCCTGCATCCAGAACCGGGTCCCGTCGCGGCCGGTGAGCAGAGAGTTCGCCGAAGGGTAGGTGCAAGGCGCCTGCGCGCGTGCGTCCTCGAACAGGTAGCCTTCCGCCGCCATCGCCGCGAGATGCGGCGAGGTGTCGCGGTGATGGCCGTAGGCGCCGAGGTTCGAGGCGCGCAGCGTGTCGGCCAGCACGACGACGACGTTGCGGGCGGCGGGCTCGACCACCCGCGCAGCCGGCTGCGCAGCGGGCGTTCGGGCGCAGCCGGCGGCGAGCAGGACCACCGGCAGGACGAGGTTCCGTGTGCGGGGAACGAGGCTGCGCATCGATCGCGACGGCGCCGCTACGCCTCGACCTCCGCCGGCTCCCGTCGCAGCTCCCGTGTCTTGTCGATCAGCTTGCCCAGCTCGACCCGATCCTCCGCGAGCAGCTCCGCGATGCTGTCGTGGTCGACCTCGGCGACGATGATGTGGCCGACCTCCTCGTAGACGTCGCTGAAGATCCGGTGGGTCTTCATCTTCTGCGTCTGATAGCGGTTGTCCTCGGTCGGGCTGACGTAGTGAACGGAGCCCGCCTTGTAGCGGTGGATCAGGAACAGGTGCACCAGGCTCATCAGGCGCTTCTTGCGCAGCGCCTCCTCGAAGGTGTGCTGGTCGCGCACCGAGAGGATGTAGCGGCCGCGCCGATCCTGGATGATGGCGAAAACCACGTTGGCCACTCTCTCGTCGGCCTCGTCGAGCACCTGGAGCTCGAGCAGGTCGGAGGCTGCGGTCGCCGGGCGGAGCTGGACTCGCAGCGTTGGCAGGCCGTAGTGGTGGGTCCACATCCCGAGCCAATCCTCGAGCAGCTTCGGCGGCACCTCGGTCTGCACCAGGTGCTGAAACTGGGTCGAGCCCCTGCCCATCGCGGCGGTCGTCGCGGTGCGCCCGGACGACGCCATCAACGCGCCGTCGATCCGTGGCCCGCCGACCAGGGTCTGCGGCGTGCGGTAGGGGGACTCGAGCAGGCGGAACTTCCGCTGCAGACGGGCGAGCGCCAGCATCCCGTCCTCGATCAGGGCGGTCGCGAACTCCTCGCCGGCGAGCCCGTCGATCTGGTGGCCGCCGTAGGTGATGAAGTTGAACACGAAGCCGAGCTTGCCCAGCTCCTCGGGAAACCGGGCCATCTCCTGCTCGCTCATGCCGGTGGTGTCCCAGCTGAACGACGGGGACAGGTTGTAGGCGAGCATCTGCTCGGGATGGACGGCGTGGATCGCCTCCGCGAAGGTCCTGGCGTCCTCGAGATCCGCGGTCTTGGTCTCCATCCACAGGATGTCGGCGAACGGCGCCACCGCGAGCGACTTGGCGATCGCGTAGTCGATGCCCCCCGCGATCTGGTAGTAGCCCTCGGTGGTCTTGGCGTGCTCGCAGTCCCAGATGACGTGCACGCCCATCGACCGGGCTTTCTCTCGCGCCGCCCAGAACGACGAGGCGCTCGCGAACTCGAGCCACTCGTCGGCGGTCATCTCGAAGACCTCCCCCTCGTTGGCGCGGAACTCGACGACGTCGGCAACCGCCCGGCCGTAGGTCACCAGACCGGCCTGCGCCGCCCACAGGTCGAGGTAGGTCTCGACGATCCGGTCGAGCACGGCGCCGGGGTTGGCGTGCGGCGCCTGCTGGAACTCCCGCACGCCCTGCTCGATCCTCTCGACGAGCCCGTTGCGCTCGAGCCAGGCATGGGCCGCCTCGAGCTCGCCGGTGGAGAGCTCGAACAGGAGGTGGCCGCGGATCTCCTCGAGACCGGCGTCGGAGAAGCTCTTCAGGATGGCGACGTAGCCGGCCTTGTAGCTCGGGATGTCGAGGTTCACCGAGCCGAGGATGAACGGTTGGTCGCGCTCGTCGCTCCGGGACTCGAGGAAGGTCGCGGACTCGGCGTCGGTGCGCGCGACCAAAATCCCCGGCACCCCCATGACGTCGAGCTGGAAACGCGCCGCGTTGAGACGCTTGATCTGCTCGTCGACCGCGACCAGCACCTTGCCGCCCTGGTGGCCGCACTTCTTGACCCCGGGCTTCTGGTCCTCGATGTGGTAGCCGGGAACCCCGACCTCGACGAAGCGCCGGATCAGGTTGCGCACGTGCGCGTCGCCGCCGTGCCCGGTGTCGGCGTCGGCGATGATGAACGGCCGGAAATCCACCTCGGGCGTCGCCTGGCGCTGCTGCTCGCTCATCCGGGAGCGGGCGAAGTGCTGGTTGCGGTCGGCGGTGAGCAGGGCGCGCACGATCGGCGCCGCCTCGTCCGGCACCTGACTCAGCGGGTAGCTCGCCAGGTCGGCGCCCGGATCCTCCGAGATCGAGCCCTTGGCCGAGGTTGCCCAGCCGCCCAGGTAGATTCCCTCGATGCCGAGCCGCTTCATGGTCACCGCCTGCCCCGGAGAGTAGGGACCGAAGGTGGTGATCGCGCGGCGCTGCTCGAAGAGCTCGCGCAGGCGCGCGTAGAAGTCTCTGGCGGCGGCCTCGGCGACCGCGTAGCCGTGCGCCAGCGGGCCCCGCTGCTCTGCGACCTGGCGCGCGGAGTACAGGCGGACGACGTGCTCGAAGCGAGGGTCCGCCAACCACGCCTCGACGGCCGCGATCTGCTCTTCGATGGGGGCGACGGGCTCGCTCATGACGGTCGCTCCTGCTCTCGGCCGGCCTCGGCCGGGTCGCCTCCAGCCTGCCCTCGCGGGCGGCCGAAGTCCAGGTTCTCGGTGATCCGGGTGCCGTCTCGCCTGAAGGTCTCCAGGTAGCGATCGATGCGCTCCCGGGCGACCTCCAGGTCGTGGTTGTCGAGGTTGACGTTCAACAGGTCGATGTACCAGGGCGCCTTGACCTCCTCGAGGACGTAGCGCTCGGCGATCTCCCGCGCGATCGGCAGGGTGGTGGTCTTGGAGTCGTCGTGGACGTCGCGATCGTCGGCGGCGAGCAGCTTCTCCATCTCCTCGTCGAGCAGGCGGTGGAAGAGCTCCGCCGTGAAGACGTCCCCCATCTCGACTCCGGTCTCGGCGTCGTCCTCGGTGAGCTCGGCGCGCTTGTGCAGCCACTCCCAGAGGATGCTGAGCCGGATCTCGCCGGTAGCCATGTCCTCCATGAGGTAGAGCACGTCGTCGTTGCCGAAGAAGTCTGCCGGCTTGAGCGCTGCGGCCTGGAAGCCCTGGCCGAAGGCGTTGCCGTACTGAAGCGCCACGCTGAGCAGGTCGCGCGCTCCGCGCACGCTGCGCGGAGCCGGCTCGAGCAGGATCAGGCCGTCGGCGTCCTCCTCGGTGTAGGTGAGCGGCGGAAACTCCCGGCCGAGCTGGTTGTCCTCGCCGGCCTCCTCCCAGACCGGCCGCATGATGTGCACCATCTTCCAGTGCGCCACCCACTTGCCGCTGGCGCCCTCCCGCTGCTCGCGACGACCGCCCGCGACCGCCTTCTCCATGCCGGCGGTCACCCCGCGGGAGGAGCCCACCGGGATGTTGGGCTCCATGCCTCCCTGCCACAGGGCATGGTTGCCGTTGCGATCGGGCGTGTTGACGGCGCGGCGGACGCGGTCCTCGTAGTTGCGCATGTAGCCGTAGGTCATGGTGATCGCGTCGATGTTCGGGTTGACGAACTCGGGATCCCAGCCCATCGCGTCGGCGACGCTGTTGATGTAGTCCCAGCGGCCGGTGTTGAAGCCGACGAAATGACGACCCAGCGCCGCCCGGATCTCCATGAGCTGGAAGCTCGCCTCGATCTGCTCGACCAGGACGTACGCCTTGAGGGTGCCGGCGCCGAGGCCGAGGTGCTGCTCGAGCGCGACCAGCAGGTCGTTCCACAGCGCCGCCTCCTCGGCGGTCTGGATCTTGGGCAGGTAGAGCACCACCGAAGAGCCCTCGTCGCGAAGGCGCCGGTGGTTGTTGACCACATAGAGACAGAGGTCGACGATCGAGGCCGAGAAGCCGGCGCCGCCGGCGAACCGCACGTGCCGGTCGTCGAGATGGAGCCCGCGCGCACGGAAGATCTTGGTCGTGAGATCGAGCTGGCGCCGCCAGTCCTCGGCGATCGCTCGGCCCAAGAACCGCTGCGACCATCGGTTCATCTCGGCCGCGACCTGCTCGGCGACATCGAGGAAGCGGTCGTCCCGGTGGATGGCGAGCTTCAGGTTCCTCTGGTTGTCGAGCGACATCGAGCGCACCTGGCCGAGCGCGTCCTCGCCGTCGAACATCCAGCCGTCTGCGCCCGACAGGAGCGCGTAGGCGACGTTGCGGATGCTGCGCTCGAGCGCGGCGTCGGGCTTTGCCGCCGGCCCGGTGCCCTGGATCCACTGGCGCTGCAGGTCGTGCGGGATCTCGCCGCCCTCGAAGTCGCCGTCGCGGGCCTCCTGCACTCCGATCTCGGTGCGGCCGATCGAGTCTTCGGCGGGCAGGAAGCCGATCCGGCGGTGCTCCCGATACCGGGCCGCTCGTCGAGCGATCCGCGCCTCCATCAGCGCCCGCCGCTCGGCCTCGAGGGGGGCCAGAGCGTACAGCGCGGCGATGGCGGCCGGGGTGAGGACGTCGTCGTACGCGGTCTCGACGCCGGCACGGATCTCCAGGGTGCGTTCGGTGGTCTGGGTCATGGCAGGGAAGCCTCCTCGGAGCGAGGAGTGTAGCGGGTGGTTCGTCGGCGTCTCGGCGGAGGCCCGGAGCCCGCTGGCATCGAGCCTGCATCCTCTCGTCCTCGTCATGAGCGAAGCGACGACGATCCCATCCGCCCCTCCGACAGCCCCTCAGACGCCCAGCAGCCATCCGTCGATGAAGCGAATCGAGGTCGGCGGCTGCTCGGTCCCGGCGCTCGGGCTCGGCACCTGGCAGCTCCAGGGCAAGGAGTGCTCGGACGCCGTCGAGAGCGCGCTCTCCCTCGGCTACCGCCACATCGACACCGCGCAGGCCTACGGCAACGAGGCGGCGGTGGGCGCAGCCATCGACCGCTCCGAGGTCGCGCGCGAGGAGGTCTTCCTGACCACCAAGATCTGGTGGGAGAACCTCGCGCCTCGCGACGTGCACGCCAGCGTCGAAGCCAGCCTCGAGCGCCTCGGCACCGACTGGGTCGACCTCCTCCTCATCCACTGGCCGAGCGAGCAGGAGCCGCTCGGCGCCTCGCTCGAGGTCATGATGGAGCTCGAGGATCGCGGGCGAGCCAGGTTGCTGGGAGTGAGCAACTTCACCTCCACGATGTTCGAGGAGGCTCTCGAGCAGGCTCCGATCGCGTGCATCCAGGTCGAGTTCCATCCCTGGCTCGGCCAGCCCGACCTCCTGCGCAGGGTCCAGGAGCGCGACCTGATGCTCACCGCTTACACGCCCCTGGCTCGGGGTCGAGTGTTCGACGAGCCGGTGGTGCGCGAGATCGCGGAGGCGCACGACAAGACGCCCGCCCAGGTCGTGCTGCGCTGGCTGCTCCAGCACGATCGCGTCGCCGCCATTCCCAAGGCGGCTTCGGCCGCGCACCAGCGCGAGAACCTCGAGGTCTTCGACTTCAGCCTGGCCGACGACGAGATGCAACGCATCTTCGATCTCACCCGACGCGAAGAGCGGATCGTCGACCCCGACTTCGCCCCCGACTGGGAGCGATGAGACGAGACGAAGGGCCTCCTCGCTGGCAGAAATCTTGCGACTCGAAAGAGGAGGCGCCTCGAGCGTCGGCAAGCACCACGGGCCGCGGCCCGAGAAAGGCGTCCCGAATGAGTCACACCAACGTCAGCAACATCAACGAGTCCGTCCACAAGACCCAGCTCTGGCTCAACGAGCTCACCGAGACCGGCGTCTTCGAGGACCAGAACCAGGCCTACAGCGGATTGCGCGCGGTCCTGCAGACCCTGCGCGATCGCCTGACCGTCGACGAGGCCGTGCATCTCGCCTCCGAGCTGCCGATGGTGGTTCGAGGCTTCTACTACGAAGGGTGGAAGCCGTCCTCGATGCCGTCCAGTATCGAGACCCCCGACGAGTTCGACGAGCGGATCCGTCACCACCTCTCCCAGGGCTCGAACATCGATCCTCGGGCGGCCACGCGCGCGGTCTTCGGCCTGCTGAGCGAGCGCATCTCCGACGGTGAGATCGCCCACGTCCGCGACGTGCTGCCCGAGGAGATTCGTGACCTCTGGCCGGAGGCGTCGGTCGAGAGGTGACCGCCTTCTGCGGCCTCTCAGCGGCGCGTCTCGATCCAGCTTGCGACATCCACATGGATCGGAGAGGACGTTCTTACCGCCCGGCCGGTAAGCGGGATCCGGCGAGGAGCGTTCGCGACGATTCCCATCGCCGGCCGGCGGCCGAACCGCGGACGAGCGTGGAGCGGGGCGCGGAGCGAGTCTCTTGGGCTCGGCGATCGGGCGGCGGATCGAGCGCGGCCTCGGCACGACTCCTCACGAAGGAGCAGACGGCCGAAGACCCGAACCCAAGGTGAAGAGCCATGCAGATACCCATCGAGCTCAGCCTGCGCGACGTCGAGCGCACCGAAAGGCTGGAGCGGATGGTCGAGGGCAAGGTGGCCCGGCTCGAGCGCGCCTGCGACGACATCATCGGGTGCCGGGTGGCGATCGAACGGCCGCACCGGCACGCCCGCCTCCGGCAACCCCTACCGAGTCCGGCTCGACATCACCGTGCCGCCCCGCCACGAGATCGTCGCGGTGGAGAATCCGGGCGACAACGAGCTCAACGACCCGCTCGAGACGGTGCTCAACCGCGCGTTCGTCGCCGCCGAGCGACAGCTCGAAGAGGTCGTCGAGCGACGACGGGGCGACGTCAAAACGCATCGCGAGGAACGGGCGCTCGTGGTACGGACCTTTCCCGATCAGGATTACGGCTTCCTCAAGACCGAGCAGGGGCGCGAGATCTACTTCCATCGCAACTCGGTGCCGGACGACGAGTTCGACCGGCTGACGGTGGGAACCGAGGTGCGGTTCGAGGAGACGATGGGCGAGATGGGCCCGCAGGCGACCACCGTGCAGAGGATCGGCAAGCCGGGGCAACTCGCTGGAAAGGGAGGGGACGGTGTCGAGCTGCCACCGGGCTGGCGATCCTGATGCGCACCAGGCGCGCCACGCAGGATCCGGCATCGATCGGCCACGATCACCTGGCGCAGCGCCCCTGCTCGGTCTCCGAACGGTTCTGTGTGCGCCGGGAGTGGGACCCCGCGGTAGAGGGGGCGGCAATCCACCCCGGTTCGTCGAGGCTTTGCCCCTGAGGTTCTGGTCGCCCGCCGCCAAGCCGCACACGCTCATCCTCCTCGCCGAGCGCCGCTGTAGACGCCGCAGATGGCGTCGGTAATCGTTACCGCCACGCGCCTGCGCAGACGTCCGCCGAATTTTTCTCGCCGGTCGACCTCGTTGCGATCGTCCTGCATGCGGCTTGCATCCTCTTGCTCTGCGAGGAGGTAAGCACGATGCGAAGCGACAATTGGGCCCACACCCTCAAGGTGATGCTGTGGACCGTTCTGGCGACGGTCTGCGTGCTGCTGCTCGGCCTGCTGATCGTCCCCTACACCGGCGTCCTCGACGTGGCTGCCGCCGAGAGCGACCCCGCCCTCCACTGGTACCTCGAGACGGCGCGCGAGAACAAGGTCTCGTCGCAGGCCGAGGCGATCCAACCGCCCGCCGACCTCACCTCCCCGCGAAGGATCGACCGCGGTCTCGTCGCCTATCACCAGATGTGCGTGATGTGCCATGGAGCGCCCGGGGTCGATGCGGGCTGGATCGCCCAGGGCCTCAATCCTGCGCCTCCGCGACTGGCCGACCCGGCCGAGCGCGAGCTCGGCGATGCCACCGCGGCGCGCGATTTCTGGGTGATCGAGAACGGCATCCGGATGACGGGGATGGCCGCGCTGGGTCCGACCCACGGCGAGGAGGAGATGTGGGACCTCGTCGCCTTCCTCCAGCATCTACCCGAGATGACGCCCGAGGCCTACGCGTCTTCGCTCGAAGCCGCGGGGCTGACCTCGTCCTCGGGCTCCGGGCATCATCACCAGAACGACCCGATGGAGGGCGCCGACAGCGAACACGACCACGGGGGAGACGACCACGCCCACGGCTCGTAGGGGTCAATCCTGAATCGCGAGTGCTCCGCTCGCACGGCCAGGCGCAACGTCCGACGAGCGCGATCGGGTCGGCGCGAGACGCGGCGTTCCTCGTCCCGGGGCGTCGTAGACTGCGTCCCGATGCCTTACGCCTCCGCCGGTCCGCGCCGCGGCTTCCGGCTGCACGTCGGCTGCGGCCCCGAGCGTCTGCGGGGCTGGATCAATGCCGACCTCGAGCGGCACCCCGGGGTCGACCTGATCCTCGACGCACGGCAGCCGCTGCCATTCGCCGACGCCACGATGGCGTACGTCTTCGCCGAGCACTTCCTCGAGCATCTCGATCGCGACAACGGCGTGGCGTTCCTCTCCGAGTGCCGGCGGGTGCTCCACCCCCGCACGGGCGTGATCCGCGTGTCGACTCCCAACCTCGACTGGGTCTGGTCGACACACTACCGGTACCCTGCCGACGCCGCGACCAAGCGGGCCGGGGCCTTCCACCTGAACCAGGCCTTCCACGGCTGGGGACACCGCTACCTCTACAACGACGTCGTGCTGACCGACGCGCTGCAGGAGGCGGGGTTCGAGGACGTGCAGTTCTTCCGCTACGGCGAGAGCGATCGGAACGAGCTCGGCGGCCTCGAGCGGCACGAGATCAACCGCTTCGAGACCTCCGAGACTCTGCCCCACGTCGTCATCGCGCAGGCGCACGCCTGAACGACCCGCCGCCCGCATCCCGGCGTCGCTGCCTCCGGAGAAGCGTAGGAGTTGGAGATGGAGACTGCAATCTCGCGTCGTTGACTCTCCGGTGGCGTCGCCTTACGGTTGGCTCGATGCCCCGGCTCTTCACCGGAACGCGCGGATCCGGCGCTCTGTCGCTCTTCGTCGCCCTGGCCCTGAGCGCCGGCTGCGGCGCGCCGCCGGCCACGACCGACACCGCGCCGCCGGCGACGAGGACGGCGGATCCCGGGGCGCAGCCGCTCGACCCGGCAGAGCTGCAGCCGCTGCTGGCCCTCGGCAGCCAGGTCACCTGCTGGCTTCACGCAGAGGTACCGGCGACCTCGTCGATCGGCTGCATCGGCCGTCCGGTCCTGCAGGCGCTCGCCGACTCCCGCGCGCTCGCTCGCGCCCGGGGCCTGACTCTCGGTCTGCGTCACGGGTGCCTGCTCCGAGAGGACGGGGAGGTCGCCTGCTGGGGGGACGGCCTCGACGGGCAGCTCGGAGTCGTGGCGAGCCGGATCCCTGAGCGTCACCTCGGCCGCCCCGCGCGCGAGTCCCCCGAGCCGGTGCCCGGGGCGCCGGTGCTGGCAGCCCTCGAGGCAGGCTGGCTCCACACCTGCGGCCTGACCCCGACCGGAGCCGTCTTCTGCTGGGGAGACGATGCACGCGGGCAGCTCGGCAGGGCCGAGGCGGGACCCGAGGCCCGCGCGGTCGAGGGGCTGCCGGACGGCGTGTTCGCGCTCGCTGCGGGCGGGCTCCACACCTGCATCGTCACCGCCGAAGGCCGCGTGCAGTGCTGGGGGGACGGCTCCTTCGGCCAGCTCGGCGACGGCGAAGCGGCCGACGCCCGCTCCCCGGTCGAGGTGAGCGGCCTCGCCGGCGCGGCGACCGCGGTCGCCGCAGGCGGCTACCACACCTGCGCCCGGCTCGCCGACGGCTCGGTCTCCTGCTGGGGAGACAACCGCTTCGGTCAGCTCGGCGACGGCACCACCGAGCGCCGGCTGAGCGCGGTCACCGTCGACGGTCTCGCCGCGCCGGCGCGCGCGATCGCGGCCGGCGGAGTCTTCACCTGCGCGCTGCTCGAGGATGGCCGGGTGCAATGCTGGGGATCCGACGAGATGGGCGAGCTCGGCGACGGGGAGCCGGCCGGCGACTCGAGCCCGCCGCGCTCCCGGCTCGAGCCCGCCGCTCCGGTCGGTCGGCTTCCTGGACCGGCGGCCCGCGTGATGGCGGGGGAGCTCCACGCCTGCGCCGAGATCACGCCCGAGGGCGGCCCTCCAGAGCTCTACTGCTGGGGCGTCAACGACAGCGGGCAACTCGGCGATGGCACCACCGAGCTGCGTCAGGCGGCGGTCCGCTTCGAGGGGGTCGCGGCCGATCTCGCCGATCCGGCGATTCCCGCTCCGAGCCCGCCGTTCGAAGGCCTCGACGTGTCGTACCACAGCGGCCGCGTCGACTGGCGGGCCGCGGCAGCCGAGGGCTTCCGCTTCGGATTGATGCTGGCGACCGCCGGCGTCGACTTCCGCGATCCCTTCCTGACCGCGCACTGGGAGCACATCCGAGACGCCGGCCTGGTTCGCGGCGCGTACCACTTCTACGTCTCCGCCGACGACCCTGAGGAGCAGGCGCACCATTTCCTCTCGCACGTGCTGCTCGAGCCCGGCGACCTGCGGCCGGTGGTCGACATCGAGTCGGCATCGACGCAGGCGCCCGGCGAGCTGGCCGACCAGCTCGCCGTGTTCGTCGCCGAGATCGAGAGCGTGCTGGGCGTCGGACCCATCATCTACACCGGGCCCACGTTCTGGCGCGACCACGTCGCCGACCCGCGCTTCGCCGCCTATCCGCTGTGGATCGCCGAGTACGGGGTCGACGCTCCGGTGGTGCCGGATCCCTGGGACCGGTGGCACCTGTGGCAGTGGCGGGGCAATGCCGACCTCCCCCACGTCTCGCCGGTGGTCGACCTCGACCGCGTGCACGCCGAGGTCGATTTCGACGCCCTGCGGATGCCGGAGACGCGGCCTTGAGACGCAACGCGCCGGCCGGCCGGCCGCGCTCGCGCTGCACCAGGCGCGTGCTCGCCGGGCCCGGTCTCCTGGTCTTCGCGCATCTGCTGGCGTTTCCGGGCTGTACCGGTCCGAAGCGCCTCTCGGACGGCCACCTGGTCTACAACGAGGCGGTTCGTCGAGCAGCCGACCAAGAGCTGCTGCTCAACATCGTTCGGCTGCGCTACCTCGAGCCGCTCGAGTTCCTCGCCACCACCTCGATCAACTCGACCCTCAGCTTCTCGGTCTCCCTCGACGCCAACGTCGGCCGATCCGGCGGCGCCACGAGCTCGGGGGCTGGCCTCACCGCCCGCTATTCGAGCACGCCGACCTTCTCGTTCGTGCCCCAGCGCGGCGAAGCGTTCGCCAGCCGGCTGACCGAGCCGATCGCGCTCGACGACCTGGTGCTCCTGGTGTCGGCCAATCGCGACGCGCACACGATCCTCCGGCTGCTGGTGAGCTGGATGAACGGGCTCGACAACCGCGAGGGGTCGGTCGATCCCGGCTTCGTCGAAGCCACCCGGAACCTCACCGATCTCCTGCTCTCGGGAGGAGCGCTGATCGGCTTTCGCGAAGTCGAGCGCGACGTGACGCCGCCGATGCCGGTCGGCCAGGTCACACCGTCGGCGATGCTCCAGGCGCACGGCGCCGGCCTCGCCATCCGCACGCGCGCCGACGGCCGTGAGATCGTCTTCACCGCGTCCGAGCGGCGCCCGGCCCTATTCATCGAAGCGGAGACGGCCGGGCGCGCGTCCCTGATCGAGAGCCTGCGGCTCGATTCCGGGACCACCGAGTTCGCGATCGAGGAACGCGCTCCCGTCGCCGGCACCGGGCGCACCGCCGCGATCGAGCTCGAGACGCGGTCGCTGCTGCACGCGATGGCCTTCCTCAGCCAGGGGATCCAGGTCCCGGAGGAGCATCTGGCCAGCGGCCTGGCGAGCTCCGGCTGGGCGCAGGCGGCGATCTCTCGGGTGACGATGGAAGACCTGTTCCAGGTGAGCTCCGCGCCGCGCGAGCCGGAGGACGCGGCGCTCGCGGTCCGGCACCAGGGGACCTGGTTCTACATCCACGAGACCGACGAGGCGACCAAGCGCACCTTCTTCATGATCGCCGAGGCTTTCCGCCTCGCGCTCGAGCACGACACCAGCCGCGCTCCGGTCCTGACCCTCCCAGTCGCGGGGAGCGGCTGAGGCCGACACGCGAGCGCGGCGACCGGGGGACGCCGTCCACCGCTGCGATCGCGGCCGGCGCCGCCCGCCCCCAGGCCTCCGGCCTCCCGACGCGTGGCCGCTGACCATTTTTCGCGGCAGCCGGTGACGCGATTCGTTACAGCACGTGGAATCGCCTTCTGCTCGAGTTGGGATCGGGACGCGAGATCTCCCGCGGTCGGGCTAGGCCCGGGGCACGGAGTCTCGGCGCTCGAGTCGCAACCGCTTGTGACGACGCGGGTTCGCCCCGTTCGAAGCTTCGGACCCCGCGGCCTGGCCTCCTCCGCCCCGCCGTTCACTGAGCCGCAGCCGAGGAGGGGCCTACGAATGGCACGATCCTTGCGCATCGGATCGCTTCGTCACGATGCTCGGGGCTGCCTCCGCCCCGTTCGGCCCCAGCAGAGATCTGCGGTTCCTCTCGTCTCTTCCCAATCCGACCGTCAGCTGGAGAATCTCACGCATGATGCCGCTCGACTGGTTGATCGAAGGCCATCTCGCCGGGACGCTGCGACCGGTCACCACTGTCGAGCCCGGAGCGGACCTGCGCTGGCTGCACGACCGGGGCATCCGGCTGCTGGTCAATCTGACCCTGGTGCCGCTGCGCTCGCAGGAGTGCCCCGAAGATCTGGAGATCGTCCACTTCCCCTTGGAGGACCGCGCGGTCCCGGCGGCTGCCTCGGTGGAGGTGCTCTGCTCCGAGATCCTCGACGCGATCATCGCCGGAAAGCCGGTCGCGGTCTGCGGCGGCGCCGGCGTCAGTCGCACGGCGACGATCCTCGCGTGCTGCCTGGTGGCCTGGCGAGGCGGTGCCGCCGCCGCGCTCGAGGCGGTCGGGCGGCTCGGCGCTGCCTACACACCGACCCCGGCGCAGGAGCAGTTCATCCGTGACTTCGACTTCGATGTGCGCGCCACGGTGGAGCCGAGGAACGACTCGCCGACGAGGGATCGAGCGACTTCCCGGGTGACCTGACCGGACCCCAGATCGCGGTGTAGAGGAGCCTGGTCGGCTCTGCGGAGGGTGGCGCCGCTTCGAGCGCTCGTCCTGTGCGCCTCCAGGCCCTTCGGGGCCTTCAGCGTCCGGCGCGGGCTCGCGCGAGCGCGACCTCGCGCCGTGGAGGCTCGGGCTGCGCGACCTCGCGCGATGCCTGGAGGGTGCAGCCGTCTCGGATCGTCAGCCGCCGCCGGCGCTCCGCCGTCCCAACTCGACCCGCCTCGTCGCCGGCCAGGCTCTCCGTGTCACCCGCGTGCTGGGGGGGAGAACAATCCGCTCGCCTCGTGCGTACGATGAACAGCCGCCTCGACAACCGAAGGAGCGACGGACCCAACGGGAGGGCAGCGTCATCGAGCACCTGAAGATCGTCCTCCGCATGCTGGCCAAGCGGCCCGGCTTCACCCTGATCGCGGTCCTCACCCTGGCGCTCGGCATCGGCGCGACGGCGGCGGTCTTCAGCTTGATCCAGGGGGTGCTGCTCACCCCTCCGCCCTACGACGATCCGCAGCGGCTGGTCCTCGTCGAGCCGGCGCTCACCGTCGAGGAGCAGGGCGGGCCGACGCCCGACTGGGCGGCCGCTCAGTGGCTGAGGTGGCAGGAGGAGGCGAAGTCCTTCGAGGGCATCGCCGCGCATGTCTGGTCCTTCAGCTTCCTGGTCTCCGAGGACGGCAGCGAGTCGCTCGAAGGGATGCGGGTGACCCGCGAGTATTTCGACGTCGTCGGGCTGGAGCCGCTGATCGGCCGCACCTTCGAAGCCGCCGACACCGAGCCGGGCGCGGATCCGGTGATGATCCTCGGCCACGACCTCTGGTTGCGGCGCTTCGGCGGTGATCCAGCCGTCCTCGGCCAGACGCTGCGCATCTCGCGCCAGGAGACCCCGCCGACCGTGATCGGCGTCATGCCCCCCGGCGTGCGCTTCCTCCCCTCGGCGCGCGCGTCGCGAGAGCCGAACTACGATGTCGATGCGCTGGTCGACTTCTGGGCCCCGGCGGCGCCGACCCCGGAGGTCCTGATGCGTCGCTTCTGGAGCGTCGTGGCGCGCCTCGAGCAAGGGGTCACGCCCGAGTCCGCCCGCGCCGAGCTCGAGCTGATCGACGCCCGCCACGTGCGGGAGGAGCCCGACCTCGCCGGCACGGTGCCCCGCCTGCGCTCGGTCGTCGACTTCATGAACGCCGGCGGCCGCCGGATCCTGCTGCCGCTGCTCGGCGCTGCGGGCCTGGTGCTGCTGATCGCGTGCGGCAACGCTGCGGCTCTGCTGCTGGTGCGCGGGCTCCAGAGACAGCACGAGTACGGCGTGCGGCGCGCCCTCGGGGCGCGCCGCTTCGCCTTGATCCTGCAAGTCGTCTCGGAGAGCCTCGCGCTCGCGCTTCTCGGCGGAGCGCTCGGCGTGGTGCTCGCGATCGGGATCGTCCGGATGTTCAAGGCGATCGGAAGCCACGCCGTCCCCCGGCTCGACACCGTGACCCTCGGCTGGCCGGTCCTCCTCTACGGGCTCGGTGCGGCGGTCGCCGCGGCGCTGCTCGCGGCGATCTATCCGGCACTGCGCACGGCGCGGCTGTCCCAGTTCAGCATGCTCTCCGGCGCCAGCTCCAAGAGCAGCGCGGGCCGGGCGGAGCGCCGCCTGTTGTCGGCGGTGACGATGATCCAGGCGGCGCTGACGCTGGCGCTGCTGGTCGGCGCCGGTCTCCTGATCCGCACCATGGGCAACCTCGCGAGGGTCGATTCCGGCTACGACACCGAGAGCGTGCTCACCATGAGCGTGACTGCCGTCGAGGGGAGCTGGGCCGACTTCCATCGGCAGGCCCTCGAGCGGGTCGCCGCCATTCCGGGCGTCGACAAGGCCGCCTTCGCCTGGGGCGTGCCCTTGACCGGCAACAACTGGCCGGGTGAGTTCGAGATCGAAGGGCGCGCTGCCGACGATCCGGTCGCCCTGCCCAGCCGCTCGGTCACCCCCGGGTACTTCGAGTTGCTCGGACAGCAGATCGTCGAAGGGCGCGACTTGCGCTCCTCGGACGACAGCGAGGCGCCGCCGGTGGCGGTGGTCAACCAGGCGCTCGCCGACCGCTACTTTCCGGGCGCCACCCCGCTCGGCAAGAAGCTGTGGTTCCCTGGCCGACAGCAGGAGGCTCCGCCAGGGATGGCGAGCCGGTTCGAGATCGTCGGGGTGGTCAGCAACGCTCGCACCGACGACCTGACGCGCGCCTCGGAGCCCGAGATCTACTACTCGCTCTGGCAGCGCGGAGCGTTCTCCAAGCACCTGGTGGTGCGCACCAGCGGCGACGCTCTGTCGGTGGCCGGCGAGGTCCAGCGTGCGCTCCACGAAGTCGCTCCGACCGCCGCGGTCGAGAACCTCAAGACCCTCGAGCAGATCCGGGGGGACTCGGTGGCTTCTCGGAGCTTCGCGACCGGACTGCTGGTCGCCTTCGCGATCGTGGCGAGCGTGCTCACCCTCGGCGGGCTCTACGGTGTGCTGTCGCTGTCGGTCGCGTTGCGGCGGCGCGAGATCGCGATCCGCACCGCGGTGGGAGCCGGTCGCGGCAACGTGCTGTCGATGATCCTGAAGCAGGGTCTGCTGTTGATCGGCGTCGGGATCGCCGCCGGCTCGGCCGCGTCGGTGCTCCTGTCGCGCGGTCTCGGAGCCCTCCTGTTCGAGGTCGAGCCGACCGACCCGGCGACGCTCCTCGTCGTGGCCGTGGCGTTCGCCTCGGTGGCGCTCGTCGCCTGCTGGTTCCCGGCCTCGAGGGCGACACGCGTCGATCCCGTTCAGGCCCTGCGCGAGGAGTAGCCGCAGAAATCGTCGCCGGGCGCAGCTCGGCGACCATTTCGACGCGGGTCCTCAGTGCAGTCCGGAAGTTGCGAGGGCTGACCGGCGCGGATCTCCGCGCTGCAGCAATCGCTCCGTCGCCGTGCCGCCGCAGCGCAGCCCGGCGAGCCCGGGACAGCGAGGGACCGCCGCCGGCAATCCCTTATGCCTCAGGGCCTGCGGTCGCTGGCCGAAGCCGATCATTTCTTCGTCCGCGGCACCGATAGCTCGGTGGAGTTCGAGCGCGCCTCTGACGGCACCGTTTCGTCCCTCCGGTCCTACCTGCTCGGAGGCAGGACGAGGACCGTTCGGAAGTAGCCACGCCGCCCTCTCTCCCGGGATCGCCGAGCACGATCCGGCGAGGACGCCGGCCGCCAGGCCCTCGGGCAGGCTCAGCCCGGCGGCGAGCTCCGGGACCAGGCGTCGAGCGCGCGAATCGCCCGCTGGTAGTGGAACCGGTAGTCGTCGCGAACGTGGTAATAAACTGCACCGCCTCCCCGCAGCGGCTGATCCAACGGCTCCCCGTCGGCCGACGGTTCATCGAGCGGCGTGTGGCCGATCAGGGCGACGGCGATGCCGCCGTAGCCGAGCATCAGGGGCACCCACGTCTCGCGGCCCTCGCCGGGCTCGCCGGGCTCGAGCCGCATCGCCCAGAACCCGTTGTTGTAGAGGCGCGGCTCCCCATGGTGCAGGGCGGGGAGGCCGCGATCCGAGGGGTCGCGCTGCAGCGCTTTCGCCAGCAGCCCGGGATGGAGGAGCTGCCTCCCGTCGATCCGGCCCTGGTCGCGGCCGAGGAAGAGCGCGAGCTTCGCGATGTCGTCGGCGGTGAAGAACAGACCGTAGCCGCCGAGCGGCACGCCGTCGGGCCGGTTGCCGGTGCGCAGGCTGGAAGCTCTCGCCATCGCGCTGAGGCCGATCGGCTGGTAGACGTCGCGCGCCACCAGCTCGAACAGGTCGCCGTCTCCGTGCGCGGCCCCGTAACGCAACATCGCGTAGGTCAGCAGGAAGGTGTCGGTCGTGTGGTAGACCCACCTTGCCCCCGGGTCCTCGCGACGCGGATGGTCGCTGGCCGCCGCCAGCTTGTCGTCGAGCGACTCACGACGGAAGAACTCGCTGCCGGTCCGCTCGTCCCCCTCGTCGGCGCTCGCCACCGGCGAC
Source organism: Thermoanaerobaculia bacterium (assembly GCA_035546295.1). GTDB lineage: Bacteria > Acidobacteriota > Thermoanaerobaculia > Multivoradales > Multivoraceae > DATKBT01. The sequence continues at coordinate 53,127 of DATKBT010000132.1, forward strand.
CGGTAGTGGCCGGTCGCCATGTCGAGGGCGTCCTCGAAGCGCACTCCACTCCAGTCCGTGCTCCCGTTGGCGCCGGACGATGCCAGAGTCGGCACCCACTCCCGCAGTCGGAGGTCGGCCACCTCGAGACCGTCTCTCTGCGCCAGACGCATCAGGGCGACCGCGGCGAAGGCGCTCTTGGCGAGCGAGTACGACGGCAGCACCAGAGCGTCGGGGAACGCCGCCGGACCGGTGCGAGTTCGGGGCGTCGCGGTGTAGTGGACTCCGCCCAGGACCAGGCCGAAGGTGGTCAGGTGCTCGGGCTCGCCGCGCAGCGCATCGAGCAGAGAAGGGGCCCCCTCGCCGGTGGCGAGGGACTCGATCGGCCGGGTCGGCAGCCGGCTTTCGAGCTCGCGCCGGTGACGCTCGACGAGCTCTCGGCGCGACGGCACCGTCTCCGTGCGTGCGTGAGCCGAAGCGCGCCCCCAGAGGTCGAACCGGAAGTAGAAGCACGTCTCCTGGGTCACCTGGTAGGCGAGGCTCGAGACCGTGACGTCGTCGAACAGGAACGTCGCCACGCCGTTGTGGGTGCAGTTCTGGCCGCGCTCGACGAGCGCGAACGGGAAGGCCGCGCGCGACCGTCCGCGGTCGCCCTCCTCGCTCCACACACGTCCCGCCCCGACGATCAGGTTCCAGCGTTCGTGGCCGGTGTGGAGCAGACCTGGATCGCGCGGGATCAAGTGACTCTCGTCCTGCACGAACGTCACCTCGAACTCCGGCAGCCGCTGGATCCCGGAAGGCGCTCCGAGCCCGAAGCCGTCGTGGAGCAGACGGAAGCGGCTGGGGCCCGAGCCGACGACCAGCCGCCCCTCGAAGCGATGCGCTGCCGGCGCCGCCGCCTCGGGGACCGCGAACGCCAGGCTCGCCGCGGGCTCGGACGCGAGCGGCCTCTCGCCGATCGCGGCGAGGAGCTCTTCGGCGACGAGCTGGTTGCGAGCGACCGCGTCCGGGCCGCCGATCGCGATTGCTTCCTGGCCGCCCAGAGCCTGCGAGCAGACGACGCAGAGCGCCAGCCAGCGCGCGACGGCCGAGCCCTTCTCACGTCGCGAAGACCGTCGATTCGTGATCCTGCCCATTCGCTCGCCACGCCACCGCGAGTCCAGCCGCGGGGAGGAAGCTCTCGCGAGCGAGACTAGCAGCCCCGCGGGTGCCGGGCCGACCGCGCTTCGCGCGACGAGCCATCCACCGCCCAAGCCCTACCTTCTTTGAAACGACGGGTCGCTCCACTCCCGGGACCCGCACGTACAATCCGGGGCGTGTCGGCTCCCGCTCTGCGTCCTGCCAATGACCGAGCCGGCTCGGCAGACGCCGGCGCGGCGTGTGCTCTCGTCCGTGCCCTGCTGCTGGCGCTCGAGGCGGCTGTCGCGAAGCCCCGGAGATGCCGGCGGCGGCGTGCTGTCGATCGCGACGATCAACGCGCAGGACCCCGGCAACCTCGGCGTCGCCCGCCCGAGAGTCTCACCTCCTTGATGCGACGCACGGCGAGACCGGGCAGGCACGGGCGGCGCGGAGGCGACCGAGCCCCAGCGCGCTCGCTCGCGGGCGCCCTCATCGCCGCGAGCGTTCTCGCCGTCGCGTTCCCTGCTCGATGGACGCCTGCCGCGAACGCGCAGCAGCCCACGGAGCGGGTCCTGCTGTTCGCGGCGGAGGGCGACGATCGCCGGATCGAGCTGGTCCGCGCCGCGATCGCCTTCTGGAATCGGACCTTCGAAGAGCTCGGGCTGGCGCCGGTGCTCGGCGACCCCGAGGTGGTGGTGGCCTCGCCCTCGACGCGGGCTCTCGAGAACTACGCCTGGCAGATCTCGCGCAGCGCCGGTCGCCTCGCCGCCGGCTCGCCGGGACCGCCGGCGCCCAAAGAGCTGACTCGCTTCGACGCCGACATCTTCGTGCTGCTCTCCGCCCAGAAGCTGATGCCGTTCGCGTGGCCGCTGGCGCCGACGGCGGGCACCTTCGTCGGCGTGGCGAACGACCCCGACTCCACGCGGGCGGTCGCCCGCAACGTCATCGCCCACGAGCTCGGTCACGCGCTGGGCCTCGAGCACAACCACGAGGACCGGGGAGCCCTGATGTGCCAGCCGTGCGGCGCCGGCACGATCGCCGAGCCCTCCGGCTTCCTGCCGATCACGGCCGCCGAGCGCGCGCGGCTCCTCGAGCTGTACAGCGAGAGCCCGCAGTGAAGATCAGTCGCCCGCCGGCCGCCCGGTCGACCGGGGTCCGGCGCGCACCGCATACAGGCGCGAAGGAGTCCGCAGGTAGAGAGTGCCCTCCGAGATCGCCGGGCTCGCCATCAGGGGCTCGCCGATCTCGTGAACGGCGAGCTCGCGGTACTCGGCGCCCGCCTCCAGCACGTAGAGCAGGCCCTGCTCGGTCGGAACGTAGAGCCGACCGTTGTTGGCGACCGCCGAACCTGTGAAGGTGCCTCCCTTGCTGAACCGCTGCTTGTAGAGAGCGTCGCCGGTGGCAGCGTCGTAGGCCACGATGCGGCCGTTGTGGTGCACCACGTAGAGCAGCCCGCGGTAGAGCAGGGGCGAGGGCATGTAGGCGCCGCCGATCCGGTGGCTCCAGAGCAGCGCGCCGTGCTCCTCACCGGGCGTGACTTCGAGGTCGCCGCGCAGCCCGGCCCGGATCGCGTACACCGGCTTGACCGGCGGGTAGCCGGCCGACACGTAGGCGACGCCGTCCCCGATCACGGGCCGCGCGATCACCAGCTCTGAGTTCGGGCCGAGGCTCCACAGCTCCTCTCCGGTCGCCGGGTCGTAGCCCTGGATGCGGGAGGCGTTGACGATCAGCTCGTCGCCCCGATCGCCCCGATCGCCCCGATCGCCCCGATCGCCGCGCTCTGCGCGCAGCAGCGACGGCGTCGACCAGGAGGGCGCGACCGTCCGCGGGGTCTTCCACGCCGGCTCGCCGTCTTCGAGCCGCCAGGCGGCGAGGTAGCCGCCGCCGTAAACGTCGACCTGCAGGATCACGGTGTCTCGATAGAGGACCGGCGAGCTGGCGAAGCCCCACTGATCGTCGGGATCGAAGAAGCTGCTGGCGTTGAGCGGGCCGAGGTCGTGTCGCCACAGGATCCGGCCGTCGCGATCGAGGCAGGCCATGCCGGCGGTGGGGAACACCACGACGAGGTGCTCGCCGTCGGTCACGGGCGTCGAGTTGGCCTGGCTTCCTTTGAAGTGCCGGCGCGTCAGCGGCACCGCCCGACCGATTTCGGTCGTCCACAGGCGCTCGCCGGATCTCTTGTCGAAGGCCAGCACCTGCCAGCTGTGCTCGACCGCCTCCTCGATGTCGGCCGCCGAGCCGGTGTCGCCGGTCACCACCTCCTGCTCGATGCCGGTCGCGACCGCCGTCGTCACGTACAGCCGGTCCCCCCAGATCACGGGGCTCGAGTTGCCGAGACCGGGGAGCTCCGCCGTCCAAGCCACGTTCTCGCCGGTCCCGACGTCCCAGTGCACGGGAGCGTCCTCGCCGTCGCCGATACCGTCACCGTTGACGCCGCGAAACCCCGGCCAGTGGACGGTCTCGCGCGCGGTCGCCGTCGCGCTCGGAGGCGACCTCGGCCGGTCGGGCCGGGAGGCGGGATCGACGGGCTCGGCGACGCTGCGACGCAGCGCGGTCTGCTGGCGTCCGCGCACCAGGGTCAGCCCCTCGATCGTCCCGAAACGCCCGAAGTAGAAGGCCTCGAGACCGTCGGCCGAGCGGAAGCGGTTGTCGGCCACCGCCTCGACCGGGACCGGCGCCTGATCGCCCACCGCGAGCAGGAGCCGGCCGTCCTCGATCGTCGCCGCGACCCGAGTATCGTCCGACCACCCCTCGTACTCGCCGGCGTAGGGCTCGAGCTGCTCCGAGCTCAGCACCGGGGGCGGGGGATCGGGCCGGCTCGTCGCCCTCGACAGGAGCTCCGCCAGCCCCGCCTCGGCGGCGACCGCGCGCAGCCGAACGAGCTCGGAGGCGTGGAAGGGGCCGCTGCGCACCGCCGCGCGAGCGAGCTCGAGCAGCTCCTGCCTCTGCTCTTCCCGCCCCTCCCCTCCCGAGAAGAGCACGAACGCGATGACGTCCTCCCTTCCCCTTCTGCGCCGGCCGCGAGCAGCTCGGTCGCGATCGCGGTGTGCCGATTGGCGAGCGCCGCATCGAGGATGCGCTGTCCCCAGAACGACTCCCGAACGTCGGGATCTGCGCCACGTTCGAGGAGGAGCTCGACGACATCGAGGTGGCCGGCCGCCGCGGCCTTGAACAGAGCGGTCGCCCCGTAGCGGTCCCCATCGTCGATCGGGACGCCCGCGGCGAGCTCCGCGCGCACCGTCGCGAGGTCGCCACGGCGCGCGGCATCTCGCAGCCGCCCCCCGTCCTGCGCCTCTCCGGCGAAGGGGAGGAGAAGGGCGGCGAGAGCGAGGGCGGCGACCGTCCGCGCGGCGGAGGTGATGCTCGGCGGTGGCCGACGGCTCGTGATCACGTCGCTCTCCTCCAGGTCCAGGACCGGGTCTCGACGACCCAGTCTGGCACGCGATCATGCGGCATCGAGCGCGACGGCGCCGACCGCGCGGCGCCTCGGGGGCAGGCGAAGGCCCCTCCCCGCCTGCCCGCTCCGGTCGCCGCCGGCTCTAGAAGCGAAGGCGCACGCCGAGCTGGACGCGGTAGACCGACGGCAGCCGAGCCACCGTCTGGTCGACGACCACGGTGTCGGCGGTCCCTTGGTACGAAGCGTTCGGCGTCAGCACGAACTGAGATCCATCCGCGGTGAGCCCGACGATCGCGGGCGCGATGTTCGACGGCTCCGGGTAGCTCTCGACCCGCCCCCACTCGTCGTCGATCAGGTTGCCGAAGTTCTCGACGTCGAAGATGACGTCGAAGCTGGTGTCGCCCCAGGCCTGGATCTCCTGCTGGAGGCGCAGGTTGAGGACGCTCACCCACGACGCCTGGCAGCTGCTGCGCTGGGCGATCTCGCCGCGCTGCCCGCTGAGGCAGCCGTCCTGCGAGATGAACCGATCGAGGTCGGCCAGGAATGCCGGATCGCCGGTGACCAGCGGATCGTTCGGCCCGGTCGGCACGTAGAAGAGCTGCGCCCCGGGGTTGTCCCCCTCGCTGCCGAAGTCGGCGAGGAAGGTGCCGCCGAAGGTCCCGACGCCGCCGCTGCCGAAGACATAGCTGAAGCGGCGCCCCGACCGACCGGCGTAGGTCAGCCCGACCAGCGTGTTGTTCTCGCCGAAGAGCTGCTTCTGCCAGATCAGGGTCGAGGTCACGCGATCCTCGATCTCGTAGCGCGACGGCGCGAGCTGACCGTCGTTGAGGTCGGACTGCGGGTCGAACGCATAGGTCTCGAAGCCGACGAACCGGTTGTAGGAGCGGACCTCCTCGATGTCCTGGTTGGCGTACCCGACGTTCCAGTCCCAGCGGCCGGCGCTTCGTGTGTCGAACACCTTGTCGAGGCTCAGCGTGACGACGGTGCCCCTGCCCCTGCCGGTGTTGGTGACGATGTAGTCGCCGTCGGCCGGGAAGTCGTAGATCGGGCGCCCGTCCGGGGCGGTGGCGACCTGGGTGCGGCGCCCCTCGTAGATGTCGTAGGCGTCCTTGACGTCGGAGTAGACGAGGTCGGCGCGCAGCAGCCAATCGCCGGGGAGCGCGAAGTCGCCGCCCAGGCTGTACTTCCAGGTGCTCAGGATGTCGAAGTCGGGGTCGATTGCGTCGGTCGCCGCCACCGGATTGACGCCGATGAAGGGCTGGAAGTAGCGGAAGGCGGCGGTCGGATCGGGCAGCTCGGCGAGCGCGGCCGCGATCGCGTCGCTCACCGGCGGGCCGAAGAAGGGCGCCAGGAACGCCGCGAAGGTCCGGCTGATGCCGTCGCCCGAGTAGCTGTTCGAGAGCATGATCAGCGGGGTGCCGCCGCCGAACAGTCCGGCGCCGCCGCGAATCGTCACTCGCTCGGCGGCGGCCCAGCTGAAGCCCAGGCGTGGCAGCACCAGGTCCTTGCCGTCGAGGTTCTCCTGGTTGGTGAAACCGTTGCGCGCCGTGAAGCTCGGGTTGAGCGTGATCTCGTCGTCGTTCGAATAGTCGTCGTAGCGAATGCCGAGCTTGAGGGTGAGGTCGCTGGTGGGCGACCACTGGTCCTGGACGTAGAGACTGTTGACCGCCAGGTCGAAGTTGGCCTCGGCGTCGTCGGCGACCCCGGTGTTCGAATTGCCGTAGAGCACGAAGCCGACGTTGCGGTTGCGCAGGTCTTCGATCGAGTTGAAGACGTAGTTGCCCTTGGAGAACGGCAGGAACAGGTTGCGGATCGTGTACTCCTCCTGCTCGAAGCCGGCCGTGATCAGGTGGTCGCCGAGCTGGTAGTCGCCCCGGAGCCGGATCACGCGCGACTCGTTGTCGAGCTCGTTGGTGTGCCGGAAGCGATCGCCGCCCGCCGCGATGGTGCCGCCTGCGAGCGTGAAGATGGTGAAGTCCGGGGTGTTGGTGTCGACCGAGATCTGGCGGTTCTCGACGTCCTTGGAGCCGAGCCTGACCTCGGTCGAAAAGCGGTTGGTCCACGCCGAGAAGAGCTGCCCGGAGTACGCCGTCAGCTTCTCGTTGATGTTGTAGCGGTTGGACTGCAGCACCGCGACCTCGGGGAAGTCGTCGAACAGCACGTCGCCGTCCGCCACCTGGTAGGTGAAGTCGGTGCGGTGGCGATCGCTGAGACTCCATCCGAGCTTGAACAGGATCTTCTCGTCCTCGTCGGCGTCGTTGTCGGCGAAGGCGCCGGGATCGAAGCCGTACTCGTTGCGCAGGATCCCGATCACTTCGTCGACGTCGGCCTGGGTCACCCCCGCGATGTTGTCGATCGTCTGCGAGTTCGAGGGCGTGGTGGTCTCGAACTTCTCGTAGTTGGCGAAAAAGAACAGCCGGTCGCTCACGATCGGACCGCCCAGCGTGAAGCCGTAGGTGTCCTCCTCGAACTCGCCGATGCCGAGATCCTCCCCATCCGACTCGTTGCCGGTCCAGCCGTCGTCGGTAGTGAGCGCGAATACGCTCCCCGTGAAGTCGTTGGTGCCCGACTTGGTGACGATGTTGATGTTGCCGCCGATGAAGTTGCCGTAGGTCACGTCGTAGGGAGCGATGTTGGCGTTGAGCGCCTCGATCGCGTCGATCGAGATCGGAGTGCGCTGGGTCGCCGAGGCATTCTTCGACAAGCCGAAGTTGTCGTTCTGGGCGACCCCGTCGATGGTGACGCTGTTGTAGCGGAAGTTCTGGCCCGCCATCGACACCGCCGGACCGCGGTCGACGCTGTTGTCGACCACGATCTTGGGCTCGGTCGCCAGGGTGCTGACGAAGTCCCTCGCCACCGAGGGCACCGCCTCGATCGTCGAGCGGCCGAAGTCGGTGGCGACGCCGACCTCGACCTCGGCGCCGACCTGATCGGCGGTCACAGTGATCTCCTCGCTGGCGACCGGGCGCGCGGTGAGCGCGATGACCTCGGTCTCGTCGAGCTCGAGGAAGATCTCCTCGACCCGGTCCGACGCATAGTCCCCGCCGGCGGGAACGGCCACCTCGTAGGGGCCGCCGACCGCCAGCCCGCGCGCCGTCACCACGCCCTGGTCGTTCGCCACGTAGGCCTGGGCGCGACCGGTCGGCACGTGCGTGATCGTGACCGGCACGCCGCCCAGCGCGGCGCCGTTGGGATCGACGACCTGGACCCGGATCGTCGACGTGGTGTTCTGGGCGACCAGCGACCCGGGCAAGAGGGCGGCCGCGATGATCCCCAGCGGAACGAGGCAGTGGACGAAACGCAGGGTTGGTCTCATGTTGGCTCCAATCTTGGCCCGGGCGGGAGTTGCGAAACGAACGCGCGGAACGGGATCGGCGAGGGTGGAGAACCGAGTGGACGCGTGCAGCAGGGGGGGGCCCGGATCGCTCCCAGACCCGAACTCTCTGGCGCTTCCGCAGCGATTTGCCCGCCTGGCGCGTCGGCGCCGACCGCAAGGCCTGCCGCGAAAACCTCGGCCCGATGCCCGCCATCGACGGGCCTCGACGTCCGTCGCGGCTTCGAGCGCAACCTGCAGCCGCGCGATGGCGTCCTTTCCTTCTCGGTTCCTCCCTCCGCCCCATCTCCCGATTCGAGTGGTCGGCGCAGTATACGCACGAGGGGCCGCGGAGTTCACCAAGAACGAAGCAGCCGGCGGATCCGCGCCGACGCAGGCGACGCGGGCCATTGCCGAGGAGGCGAAACGCAGCCAGAGGACGCGAGCCCCGCGCCGCAAGCGGTTGCGGCGGCGTGTGCCCATCAGCGGCGTGGAGGGTGGAGCGCCCGAGCGGCGGTCCACCCTCTTCGTCGGCCTCGCTTCGCTCAGCCTCAGGTGGGTTCGCTCAACGATGTCCCCGCATCGCGTGCGCGAAGCCGCGCAGCGCGAAACGCGCCTGGCCTGTGGGCACACGGCGCTCGCAACTCAGCCCGAGAGTTCCATCACGGGCTGCTAGCAGGCGCGCCGGCAAGGGCCAGCGGGCTCGTGGTGGTCACCACGAACCCGCTCGAAGCTAGCCGCGCCCGCTGAGCTTGAAGAAGCCGATCAACCGGTCGAGCTCCTCCGCGTGACTGGCGAGCTCGTTGGCAGTCGCCGCGATCTCCTCGGCGGAAGCCGCATTGCGCTGAATCACGACGTCGGCTCTCGCCATCGCGTCATTGATGTGGCCGACGCTGGCCGCCTGCTCTTCGCTCGCCGAGGCCACCTCCTCGACCACGTCTGCCGTGCGCCGGATCGCGGGCACCAGCGCGACCAGTTGCTGGCCGGAGCGCTCGGCGGCGTCGACGCTCTCCTTGGCGATGCCGCCGATCTCGCGGACCGCCTCCTCGCTGTGCTCGGCGAGCCGGCGGATCTCGTCGGCGACCACCGCGAACCCGCGCCCGTGCTGACCGGCTCGCGCGGCCTCGATCGAGGCATTGAGCGAAAGGAGGTTGGTCTGGCGGGCGATGAGGTCGACCAGCTCGATCATCTTGGCGATGCGCCTCATCGCCCGCTGGGTCTCCTCGACGGTCCTGCCGCTCTCCTCGACGCCCGCGGCCCCTTCGAGCGCCAGGGTCCTCATCTGGCGCGCGTTGTGGGCGTTGGCCTCGATCGAGGCGGTCATCTCCTCCAGCGTGGCGCTGGTCTCCTCGCTCATCGCAGCCTGCTCGGACGTTCCCTGCGACAGGCTCGCCGCCGAAGCGGAGAGGGCCTGAGAGGAGTCGCGCAGGGTCTCCGCGATCGAGCGTGACTCGGCCAGGATGCGGTCGAGCTCGGCGACGAACGAGTTGAAGTGGTCGGCCATCTCTCCCAGCTCGGAGCGGGTGGAGGCCTCCAGCCGCCGGGTCAGGTCGCCCTTGCCCTTCGCCATCGCGTCGAGCTGGACGTTGAGCGCCTGCACCGGACGCGCCACGCTGGCGGCGAGCAACGTCGACAGCACGCCGCCCCCAACCACCAGCAATCCGAGCGCCGCCCAGCTCCCCCACCGCGCCACCTCCTCGCTCCGCTCGGCAGCGTCGATCGAGGCCTGCGCCTCCGACGCGGCCGCGTCGGCGATGCTGTCGAGGATCTCCACCTCCCGCTCCTCGATCGGACGGTACCGTTCGAAATAGGCGGCCTTGGCGAACTCGACGTCCTGCGTGTCGATGGTGAGCAACACCTCCCGCTCGATCGGCGCGAGCTCCTCGGCGTCGATCTGCTGAAGCTCGACGACCATCGCAGCGAGCCGGGTGTCGTCTTCCACCAGCTCGGCGATCCGCTCGAGCACCTCCGACATCTGGCTGCGCTGCCCCTGAACCGCCGCCTTCAACGACCCATCGGAGTTGTCGAGCATGTAGCCCCTGAGGCTGGCGCCGATGTTGGCGCGGTGGACCAGCACCTGCAGGCTCAGGATGTGCACCGTGTCGGCGACCGTGACCACGGTGCGCAGCTCCTCCAGCGAGCTGGTGAGCAGCCGCTGGGTCACCGAGACGCCGCCGCCGAGCAGCACCAGTGCGACGAAGCCAGCCAGCAGCCGACCACGGATGCTGAGAAGGAACCGGCGGAGTTCGGACGGGGGACTGCCGGTCTGGGACTCCACGCGACGGCTCCTGCCAGGCGCTATCGCGCGAAGTGGTCGCGTTCGATGCCGACGGTGAGGACGCCGACCGCCTGGCCGCCGCGTTCGATCGGGCCCGGAATCGGCACCGAGATCTGCACGAGGATCGCGCGCGCGCTGCTGTCGTAGCGCGGGCGATCGACGAAGACCTGACCGGCCCCGTCGTCGTCAAAGGCGCTCTGCCACTCCGCCTCGTCCACCTGCCAGTCGTCGGACGACGGTCCGGTGAGGCACACCAGCGCCCCCTGATAGTCCATCACCAGGCCCTCGCGGTACGCCGCGTCGGCCGCGAGCAGCTCCTCAAGCCGCTCGGCACACTCGGCACAGGGGTTGTTCAGCATCTCTTCGAGCTCGGACGGGGCCTCGCCCGCCACCCAGCGCGCGTCGAGCTCCTGGATCGCCTCCAGGCTGATCCCCTGCTCGTTCCGGGCGTGGACGGCGTTCAGGATCTCCTCCTGCGCCCAGGCGGCGAGCACCTCGACCTGGGACCGAACCGCGGGCACGTCGATCGACGGCTGCCCCTGCGCGCCGGCGAGCAACGCCGGCGCGAGGGCGGTCGCCGCGAACAGCACGGCCGTACGGACTGGTTCCAATCGGGACCCCCTTCCGCTGGATTGACGGATCGTCGTCGACAGCACGAGCGCTGAGTGGGAGCATTATAGGGCCTCAGCGTCCGAGCCTTCGAGCGCGGTCGTCTCGCCTCGACGCCCTGATCTGACCGGTACCGAGCGGGCGGCGCAGCCCATGGTCCGGCAGGCGGCTCCGTAGCCTCTGCGACGAGCACCGCCGGCCTCTGCGAGCGTCACGCCTCGGCCGATCCGAGATCACAGCAATGAACCGAAGCGGGGTCGAAGGGGACAAATCCGTGGAGAGGAGCGCGCCGAATCAGCAGGCGCCTCGTCGAAAGAGATAAGGTGTGTTCGAGGAGTTGGCCCGGCCGCAGCCCGCGCCGGGCCGCGCCTCGCCCTCTCGGCCGCACCCGCTCGATCCCGATGGTGGCCGAGCACGAAACAGCAAAGCCAGCGCCTCCCTCACCTGTTACTCGTCACTCATCTCGATCGAAAGGGACACCGATGAAGAGAACTCTGTCGCCCATCCTGCTCGCCGGCGTGCTCGCCGCTCCCGCACTCACCGCCCAGCTCGGCTTCTGGGACACCTCCTTCCAGCTCGACTCGGCGCAAGAGGTCCCCACCCCGACCCGCACCACCGGGATCGGAGAGTGCGTCGCCTCCCTTCAAGGAACCGAGCTCACCGTGTCCTGCACTCACACCCTGCCCGACCCGATCGCGGCCCACATCCATCTCGGGCTGCCCGGTGTCGCCGGCCCCATACTCATTCCCTTCGACGACGGCGACAGCCCGATCCAGGGCCAGTTCGAGCTGACCGAGCAACAGGTCGCTTACTATGCCGCGGGAGCGCTCTACGTGAACGTCCACACCGACACCAACCCCGCCGGCGAGATTCGCGGCCAGCTCGTCCCGCGAGTTTCTCGCGACGCCACCAGCGTCCTCTTCTCAGGGGATGCCAGCCAGGAGACCGAGAAGGTCGATAGCGACGCCGTGGCCTACTGCCGAGCGATCTTCAGCACCAGCACCGGCGAGAACCAGCTGCGCGTGATCTGCGCGCACACCGTGGAGATGCCGATCGCGGCTCACATCCATCGCGCAGCGCCCGGCGTGCCCGGCCCCATCATCTTCCCGTTCGACGATCCGGAGAGCCCGCTCGACCAGACCTTCACGCTCTCCGACGCCGACGTGGTCGATCTCTTCACCGGCAATCTCTACGTCAACGTCCATACCGACGAGTTCCCGGGCGGCGAGGTCCGCGCCAACCTGGTGGGTTGCGTCGAGAGCGCCACGCAGCTCTGCCTACAGCAGAATCGGTTCGCGATCGGCGTCACCGGATCGACTCCGGCCGGCGACGAGTTCGTCGGACAGGCTTTCGAGCGCACCAGCACCTCGGGCGAGTTCACGTTCTTCTCGCCGGACAACCTGGAGCTCCTGGTCAAGGTGCTCGACGGCTGCGCCATCAACGACCGCTACTGGGTCTTCTTCGCGGCTACCACGGACGTCGAGTTCGACCTCACCGTCACCGATACCCTGACCGGGGAGTCGAAGACCTACACGAACCCGCAGGGCAATCCCGCCGACGCCGTCACCGACACCGACGCGTTCGCTACCTGCGACGGCGCCGAGCCGTCGAACGGGGGCTGAGCGGACCGTAGAGCAATGGCCGCCGCGCCGGCCGCGTCGGTTGGGCGGCGGAGGGGGAAAGCCTCCTTCGCCGCCGCCGCCGGCGAGGCGCCGGCGGCGCCCGCTTTTCGGCCCATCCCGTTCGCCTGGACCCGCTCCGTCAGGACCAGGTGAGCCGCCACTCGCAGACGTCCTCGCCGCGGCTCCGACATCGCGTGTGCTCGGTGCCGACGTTCCGGCCGCCGGAGTGGTGCACGAGGCCCCACAGCGTCCCCTGCACCAGCTCGCAGGCCTCACGGTGGACGAGCGTGTAGTCGCGCAGCACGACCCGCGCACCGTTCGGCCCTAAGAGCTCGACGTCGAACTCGCCGGTGTCGTGACGCAGGCGCCACAGCGCGCCGAGGCTGTTGAGCGATCGGCCTGGATCCCCGGCGCGGATCAGCGCCTTGTACGGACCCTCGAAGAAGGCTTCAGTGGTGTCGCGCGAGGCGTCCTCGAACGCCGTGACCCCGCGCTCGGTCGGCGCCGGCCGGAGCTTGACGACGGCCCGCATCAGCTCGAGGTAGTCCTCCTCAGCATGCCAGCTCGTCGAGAGGATCCGGCTGCTCAGGTAGTGCTGGAGGTGTGGCGGCACGACCTTGCGCGCATCCTCCTTGCGAGACCGCAGGAACTTGACGATCTCGACCATGATCGAGCCTTTGATCTTGCCGTCGCTCATCGCTCCTCCGGAGCAGCCGGTCGGTGCCTTCCTCAGCCGCTCTTCCCGCGGGATCCGACGGAATTGTAGCTCGGACCACCTCGATGAGGATCTGCTCTCGACCTTCCGGTGGTTCAGGGCTCCTCCAGCTCGAGCCCCGGGGCTCGAACCGACCGGTATTCCAGTCGCCGTCGAGCTCGGACGCTCAGCTGAGCGGATCCTTCCCCAGCGCCCAGGAGAGCTGCCACTCGCAGACGCCGTCGCCGCGAGCCCGACAGCGCGAGTGAGCGATCCGGATCTCCTCGCCGCCCGAGTGGTGCAGCATTCCCCACAGCGTCCCCTGCACCAGCTCGCAGGACTCGCGCGCCACCAGCGCGTAGTCGCGAAGCAGCACCGTCGCGCCCTGGCCGGAGTCCAGCCGGACCTCGAACTCGCCGGTGTCGTGACGCAGACGCCAGAGGGCGCCGAGACTGTTGAGGGTGCGCGCCGGGTCTCCACGCCTCACCAGCGACCGGTACGGACCCTCGAAGTAGGCGCCGCTGCTGGCCCTCGACGCAGCCTCGAACGAGGTGATCTCCGGGGTCTCGTCGGTCCGCGGGAACAGCTCGACCACGGCGCGCATCAGCTCGAGGTAGTCCTCCTCGGGATGCCAGCTCGTCGCCAGGATTCGACTGTCGAGGTAGTGCTGGAGGCGAGGTGCAACGACCTTGCGGGCCTCCTCCTTGTAGGACCGGAGGTACTTGACGACCTCGATCATGATCGTGCCCTTGACCCGGCCGCCGCTCATCGTTCCCCCGCCGCTGGGCCGCCCGCGATCTCTCCCGGCTCCTCGCCTCCGGGCGCAACCGGCGCGCGGTCGGCGAGGCCCGCGCCGTGCTCCTCGATCAGCGCGGCATCGAGGTCGAGGAGCCAGATCGGGCCGTTCGGGCGCTCGATCTCGTGCCAGCACCGGTCGGTCCCGGCCTCCGACTCGGCCTCGATCGCCACGATCTCGCGCACCGTGAGCTCGATGACGCCGCGCACGGCCTGGACCAGCACGCCGACCACCGCGCCGGACGGTGCGAGCCCGGTCTCGACCACCACGATGCAGCTCCGCTTGCCGACCGGTCCTTCGCCGAGGCCGAGCTTCGCCGCGACGTCGATCACGGGCACCACCTGCCCCCTCAGGTCGAGGACCCCGAGCACGTAGGAGGGCATCGCGGGCAGCCTCGTCACACCGCCGTACTCGACGATCTCGCGGACGCGAAGCAGCGGCAGGGCGTACTCCTCGCCGCCCTGCTCGAAAGTCAGGAGCTGCCTCAGCTCCCTTGCCGAGCCGGTCATCGCCGAGAAGCGCTTCCCCGGCCGACGTCGAAGAAGGAGACCAGCGCCTGCAGCCCCTCCGCTTGAGCCGACATCTCTTCGGCGGTGGCCGACAGCTCCTCGGCCGCCGAGGCGTTGCGCTGGGTGACCTCGTCGACTTGCGCCATGGCGCGGTTGATCTGAGAGACGCCGGAGGATTGCTCGGAGGAGGCCGCCGCCACTTCGCGCACCAGGTCCGACGTGCGCCGGATCGAGGGCACCAGCTCGCTCAGGAGCTGGCCCGAGCGCTCTGCCACCTTGACGCTCGAGCCGGCGAGCGCCGAAATCTCCTTGGCGGCGGCCTGGCTGCGCTCGGCGAGCTTGCGCACCTCGGTGGCGACCACCGCGAAGCCGCGCCCCTGCTCCCCCGCCCGCGCCGCCTCGATCGCGGCGTTGAGCGCCAGCAGGTTCGTCTGGTACGCGATCTCCTCGACGATCGAGGTCTTCTCGGCGATCATGCGCATCGCGGCCACCGTCTCGGAGACGGACTGGCCGCTCTCGTCGGCGTCCTTGGCCCCCTTGGTCGCGATCTGCTCCATCTGGAAGCTGTTCTCGGCATTGGCCGTGATCGACGCGGTCATCTCCTCGAGGCTGGCGGTGGTCTCTTCCACCGAGGCCGCCTGCTCCGAGGTGCCCTGGGACAGGGACTGGGAGGAGGCCGAGACCTGCTCTGCGGCCGTCGACAGCGCGCCGGCGCCGTTGCGCACCTGCGCGGTCACCTCGCGCAGCCGCTCGACCATCATCCGCAGCGCGCCCATCAGGCTTCGGCTGTCGTTCTCTGGGGCCTCGATCTCGATCGTCAGGTCACCCTCGGCGACCCGGCGCACGATCTCGGCCGCAAACACCGGATCGCCGCCGCTGCGCCGAAGCTCCCAACGGCTCAGGAAGTGGCCGAGGAACCCGCCGGCCGCCGCACCGAGGACCAGCGCCAGGAGCACGGTGAGGACGAGCCCCCCGCCCCCCTCCGCGCCGCTCTCGCGCAGCGCCGCCAGCGCCCGGCTCGTGCCGCGAACCGTGAGCGCGACGACCGCCAGGACGAACACCGCCAGCAGCCCCAGGCCCACGACTTCACGCGACTTCCAATCCATTGCCGTTGTCCTCCTGACGCCCCCGCGAGCCACCTCCCACCCTCCCCGCGGCCGGCGTGCCACGCCAGAGGGCCGGCACCCGCCGACCCCGGAAACAAGACCGCACGATTCCACCTCGCGGCCCGCGACGAGCCCATCCGGTGGAGGCCCCCGGGAGGCGCCTCTCCTTCCGATCTCGTTTGTGTTCTCTTCCTGAAACCTCTACACTACACGAGGTTTTTCCATCCGAGTACCGCGTCGGCCGACCGCCCCGGCACAACGGCCACCAGGCGTCGAGTCGGCGCCTCCAGGCGAGAGCCGCAGGAAGGTCGAGAACGTGGCTTCGGAGGCATCGAGTCCGTGGAGCGGGGCCGCACGCCGGCAGGAGGCTTCGCCCAGATTGGAGGAGAAGATGACCGGCTGGGAGTCCCCTCCGGAGGCAGGACCGCGGGTCCTTCGTCGTCACGAGGAGACACAACCCGTCGGTGAGCTCGCCATCCTGCTGCGCCGAAGCTCGGCCCTGGTCGAGCAGATCCGGCAGGAGAACGGCGATTCCCTGCGCCGCGCCAAGGAGGAGCAGGAGCGGCTGCGCACCGAGCTCGACGCCAGCCAATCCGAAATGGACTCGCTGGTCGAGATGATGACCCGGCTCGAACGCCGCTCGACCCAGCTCACGCGACTCTACGTCGCCACCTTCCAGCTCTACCTCGGCCGCACCCCCGATCAGGTCTACGAGACGATCGCCGAGATCACCACCGACATCCTGGGCGCCGAGCGCTACGTCCTCCTGATGCGCGACGGCGACGGTCCCTCCTACCGGATCGTCCTCCAACACGGGGTCGACCCCGACTCCAACGAGCTGTTCGGCGGCGACTTCTACCCGGGCGGGCACGAGGAGGTCGACGAGGCCCTCACCAGCGGCCGTCGGTGGGTGCAGACCTGCCCCGGCGAGCTGGTCGCGGTGGTTCCTCTGCAGGTGGACGAGACGATCCTCGGAGCACTCGTGATCCTCGACCTGCTCGAGCACAAGCCGCGGCTCGAGGACGCCGACAGCGAGGTGCTGGACCTGCTCGGCGCGCACGCGGCCTCCGCGTTGCTGTCGTCGATGAACCTCTCGATCGCTGCGCGCAAGCTGCAGACCATGACGAGCCTGTTCCGCCTGGTCATCGGAGACTCCGAAGAGCTGTGAGCATCCAGGGCAGTCTCGAAGACGTCGGGGTCGCGGAGGTCCTGCAGTTCGTCCACCTGGGAAGCAGCACTGGAACCCTCGTGCTCTCCCGCGGCGACCAGCGCGTCGAGATCGGCTTCCACGAGGGCGGCATCATCAACGCGTGGGACTCCCAGTCGCTGCGTCTGGGCGAGCTCCTGATCTCCCGCGGCCTGGTCTCGCGCGAGGTCGTCGACTGCGCTCTGGCGCTGCAGGCGACGAAGCCCGAGCCGCCCCCCTCGATCGGCGAGATCCTGATCGACGAGGGGCTGGTGGAGCTCGAGGAGGTGCGCACCGCGGTGGTCGAGCAGGTGCGCCAGGCGGTCTCGCGCGCGATCGAGTGGAGCGACGGCTCCTTCCACTTCGTCAAGGGGCCCCCCCGTCGTCGCGATCAGTTCGATCCGGACGCGGTCCTCGGCTACAAGCTCAACACCCAGTCGCTACTGCTCGAGATCGCGCGCACGCTCGATCATGCGCGCATCGGCCTGTCGACCTCGCCTTCCGACGCGCCGCGGGAAGGGCTGGAGCTGGTCGAGCACGAGCCGACGGCGAACGGAGGGGCCGATCCCGCGGCCCGGCAGGCCGCGCGCCCGGACGCCGGCGCATCGCGGCTGGTGGCCGACGCCGTGAACGCGACGCTCGAGACGCCGAGCGCCAGGGTCCTCGCCAAGTACCTGGGCGGCGTCAAGCCCCTGCCCGATGCGCCGTCGCTGACGCCCGAGGCGCTCGAGCCCCATCGCCGCGCCTTCGCGCCCACGCCGTCGCCCACTCCGAAGCCCGCCGAAAGGCCCTCGGAGACTCCTCCGCGAGCCGACCGGCTGGTCACGCCGATCTCGGCGACGGAAGCCCAGGCCGGGGTGTCCGGGCGCACCGGCCAGCGGCCCCTCGTGCGGGTGATCAGCGATGCGCCCGACTTCGCGAGCGAGCTCCTCGCCGGGGTCGAGTGCGAGATCGAGGTGCTGGCCTTCCGGGACGACTGGCGGTCCCCGCAGCGCAAGCCGCTCGTGCTGGTCGTCGACATGCGCCCGGATCGGCCGCTCAAAGACCTGGCCGGGATCACGAGCGCCTCCACCGGCGTCGAGCCGGTCGTGCTGTTGCCGGACGTCAATCTCTCGGCGTCGGCCTATGCGCTGGGAGCGCGCGCCGTCATCCCCGACCAGCCGCGCGCGCTCGCCGGCTACGTGGTAGCGATGCTGGGCGCCCACCGGGCCGCACATTCCGCGGACCCCGGGGTGACTTCGCTCGAGGCCAACGGCTTCGCGCGGCTGCGCGAGATCCTCGCGGACCTGCGGGAGAGCTCGCCGTCGGCGACTCGGATCCTCGGCCTGATGCGCGTCATCTCCGACTACGCGCAGCGCGCGGCGGTGTTCGCGGTGGTCGGCGATCAGGTGCGCGTGATCGGCGCCTTCGGCCGCAACGCCGCTCGGCAGCCGCTGGCCGACGTGCTGCGCCGCATCGGAGCATTCGCGCTGTCCGGGGCGCTGCGCGAGGCGGTCGAGCGGCGATTGACGGTGGCCAGGCGATACGATGAGGAGCAGCTTCCTCGTGGACTCGCCGACGCGCTCGGACCGCCGGCCAATGGTCTCTTCCAGATCGCACCGATCTCGGGGGGCGACAAGGTCATCCTGCTGGTCTACCTGGACAACGGCGAACGGATGCAGGCGATCCAGGGGCTCGACGTGATCGAGCTCGCTGGTGCACATATCGGGTTGATGTTCGAGAACGACCTCCTGAAGAGCCGTTTCGGGGCTGGCGGAAGAGAGCGTCGTGAGGCTTCGATCTCCTGACACCGCTCGGAGCCGACGATCCACCTTTACGGAAACGAAGCAGGGGGCCGCAGTGAGCAGAAAGAAGATCCTGTTGGTCGACGACTCGGGCGTCGCGCTGATGATGGAGAAGATGATCCTCCAGCGCGAAGCCTACGATCTGGTAACCGCCAAGAACGGCCACGAGGCGGTCGAATCCGCCCGCCGCGAGCGCCCGGACCTGGTGCTGCTGGACCTGGTGATGCCAGGCATGGACGGGCTCGAGACGTGCGCGCAGCTCCGGGGGATGGAGGAGACGCGCGAGACGCCCGTGATCATGGTGACGACCCGCGGCGAGGCGAGCTACGTCGAGCAGGCCTACGAGCTGGGCTGCACCGACTACGTGACCAAGCCCGTCAACAGCCTCGAGCTCTTGACCAAGGTCCGCAACTGCCTGGCCGGCGCCGAGGAGGGGGGGGCGGACTCGTGATCAAGAAGACCCCGGCGACAGACTACGTCCACAAGGTCCAGGAGAAGACCAACGAGTACATCCGCGAGTTGCTCGAGGCCAACGCCTCGTTGCGCCGCCACAACGCCTCGCTCGAGTCGTCGATCACCGAGCTCCGGCAGGAGCGTGTCCAGCTCAAGGAGGAGGCGCTCAAGCTGCGTGAGTCGCTCGAGGAGACGCGCGCCGAGCGCCGCGAGCTCGACCGCCGGCTGACCCAGGTCGAGTACGAGAACCAGGAGTTCTCCACCCGCTACGTCGCGGTCGAGCAGCAGAACAACAACCTGGTCAACCTCTACGCCGCCACCAACCAGCTCCACTCGACGCTCGACCGCGAGGAGATCCTGATCATCCTGCAGGAGATCGTGATCAACCTGGTGGGCAGCGAGGAGTACGCCATCTACGTGCGCGAAGGCGAGTCGGCCGGCTTCGACGTGATCGCCATGATGGGCCTCGACGGCGACGCGGCGCGCCGCGGCATCAAGAGCAAGGGACTGACGCAGGCGGTGGCCCACGGCGAGCTCTGGATCTCGAGCGGAGCCGACCTCGGCGGCGACGAGCCGCGCGCCTGTGTGCCGCTGCGTCTCGGCGACCGCGTGATCGGCGTCATCGCCGTCTTCGGCCTGCTGGTCCAGAAGGGCGACTTCGAGCCGGTGGACTACGAGCTGTTCAACCTGCTCGCGAGTCAGGCCGCGACCGCGCTCTACGCCAGCGGCCTGCACGCGTCGGCAACCGCACGGGCGGCAGCCACCGGCGCGAGATGAGCCCGCCCCCGGGGGACGGTTCCCCCTCGGACGCTCCGGATCCCCTTGACGCCGACTTCGCCTCGCTCGTCCCGCTCTTCGTCGCCGAGAGCCAGGAGCGACTCGCGCGCATGGAGCTCGCGCTGCTGACCCTCGAGAAGGAGCCCGCGAATCGTGATGCGCTGGACGAGGTGTTTCGCGGCGCGCACACCATCAAGGGGGACGCCGCCACCCTCGGCATGAGGGACCTGGCCGACTTCGCGCACCGGCTCGAGGACACGCTCGACAGCCTGCGCGACGGCACGAGCGAGATGAGCGCCTCGCTCGCCACCGCCCTGCTGCGCACGGTCGACCTGCTCCGGGAGCTGGTGGCGGAGGCAGAGGGAGGCGAGGAGCGAAGCCGCGAGGACCTCGAGCGGGCTCTAGCCAGTGTCACCGAGGAGCTCCAGGAGGCCGCTCCCGGACCTCAGGCGCAGACTTCGTCGGCGGCGCTGTCGGAGCTCGAGCAGGTGTCGAGCAGCCTGCGGGTCGACGTCGGCAGGCTCGACGAGCTGCTCACCCTCGCCGGCGAGCTGGTGGCCGCCCGCAGCCAGCTCATCGCCGCGCTCGAGAGCGACGAGCCGCGCAGCGAGCTGCTCGACCTGACGCGATCCTCCGAGCGCCACTACCTCGATCTTCAGGATCTGGTGATGAAGCTGCGGATGGTGGCCGTCGGCCCGACTTTCCGCCGGCTCCAAAGGATGGTTCGCGACCAGTCGCTGGGGCTCGGAAAGAAGGCGACCCTCGAGCTCGAGGGCACCGATGTCGAGCTCGACAACTCGGTGCTGCAGCGCCTGCGCGACCCGCTCTCCCACCTGCTCCGCAACGCGCTCGCCCATGGCATCGAGGCTCCCGACGAGCGCCTCGAGGCGAACAAGGAGGAGACCGGGCGGATCGTGCTGCGCAGCCGACGCGACGGCGGCGCCATCACCATCGAGGTCGCCGACGACGGCCGCGGTCTCGACCGCGACGCGATCGTCGAGCGCGCGCGCGCACTCGGGCTGATCGGCTCTGATCAGGAGGTCGGCCACCGCGACGCGCTCGATCTCGTCTTCCTGCCCGGCCTGTCGACCGCTCGCCAAGTCAGCGAGGCCGCCGGCCGCGGGGTGGGGCTCGACGTGGTCAAACGAGAGGTCGAGGCGCTGCGTGGCACGGTCCAGGTCAGCAGCAGCCTCGGCGAGGGGACGACGGTCTCGATCTCGTTGCCACTGACCCTCGCCGTGATCGAAGCGCTCCACGTCTTGATCGAAGGCCGCCTGTTCGTGATCGCGCTCGACACCGTCCTCGAGGTGCTCGAGCTGCCCGACCATTCGCTCGCCGCCGGCCAGCGTTTCGGCATCATCGAGCTGCGCAACCACATCGTCAACTGCGTCCGCCTCGATACCCTGCTCGGGCTCGATGCCGCGCGCACGAACGGCGCGCCCGAGCACCAGCGGGTGGTGGTGCTCCGTCTGCCGGTGGGCGAGGTCGGCGTGGTGGTCGACGAGGTGCTGGGCAAGAGCCAGACGCTCATCCGCCCGCTGCCCAAGATCGTCCGCCGTACGCCCGGCTTCTCCGGGCTCGCCGCCCTCTCCGACGGCCGTCTGTCGCTGATCCTCGACGTGCCGGACCTGCTGCATCATCACGGCCTGACCGCCTCGTTTCCCGAGGGTCCGGCCCCTCTTGCCGCCGGCGGTGCGCGATGAGCCAGCGGCACCCGATCCCCTCGATCGAGCGCTACCGGGCCGGTCAGCCGTCCCGGAGCCGGGCACTCGACGACGAGGGCCGGCTCGCCCGCTACCTGCATCCCGGGCAGATCCTGCTCGCCACCGAGCCGACCGCGGTCACCACCATCCTGGGATCGTGCGTCAGCGTCTGCCTGTACGACGCCAAGCGCAGGGTCGGCGGCATCAATCACTTCGTGCTGCCGAACTTCGTCGGCCGCGGGCCGACCTCCGCCCGCTTCGGCAACGTCGCCGTGCAGAGCCTGGTCGACGGCATGCTGGAGGCCGGCTGCTCGCGCTACGATCTCAAGGCCATGCTGTTCGGCGGTTCGCACCTGCTGCGTGCGGTCGAGGGTTCCTTCGAGAAGAGCGCGACCGCCGAGCTCGGCGCGCGCAACGCGGAGGTCGCCCGTTCCATGCTCCAGTCGGCGCGCATCACGGTCGTCGGCGAGGACGTCGGGGGGCGGGTCGGGCGCAAGCTGGTGTTCTTCACCGACGACGGGAGCTTCCGGATCAAGACACTCCAGGGTTCCACGCGTCTTCCGCCCGGCGCTCCTGATCGAAGACCCTGAGGTCGAGCCGTCGTCATGCCCAAGAGCCGCAAGAGAGCCAGCACGACGCGGGACGCCCGCGCCGGCGGCGCCGTGAAGTCGCCGTCTTTCGCCGAGCCGAGAAAGGCTCCGGACCCCGGCCAGTACCTGACCTTTCGGATCGGCGGCGAGATCTACGCGGTTCCCGTCCTCGAGACCAGCGAGGTGCTCGGATACCAGGAGTCCACGCCAGTGCCGGGTGCCGCCTCCTGGATCTACGGCCTGCTCAACATCCGCGGCAAGGCGATCCCCGTGATCGATCTGGCGACCAAATTCGGCGCCAGGGAACGCGCCCCGATCGATTCCTCCTGCATCATCGTGCTCGAGGTCGTGCTCGACGAGGAGCCGGCCCAGGTCGGGCTGATCGCCGACGACATGCCGTCGGTGGTCGCGGTCGAGGGCGATCAGATCTCGGACCCGCCGCTGTTCGGGACGCTGGTGCACGCGCGCTACCTACGTGGCATGGCCCGGCTCGGAGCCGGCCTGGTGCTGATCCTCGACGCGGTGGGCGCGCTCAGCGCCGAGGACGTCGCCCAGCTCCTCGACCTGGAGGCGACGGCCCCCGGTGACGGTGAGCGGAGCGAGGATCGCGGCGAGGGCCGGGAAGCGCGAGCGGGGGACTGAGTGTCCGGCCGCCCCTGCCACGTCCCGGGCCGGCAACGGCTGCCGCGGGTGGCGTCTGGAGACGAGCCCGGTGACACCGCGCGCCACGCGCCAACCCGACCGCACACGACCCGCCGAGGCATGCGATGACCGGCGGCCGCGCCCCCACGGGAGAGCCGCCGGGCGCTTCACGGAGGATCCGGCGGGGGCCCGAGCGCCTCGAGATGACCGAAACCGTGTTCAAGCTGTTTCAGAACCTCATCCTCCGGAGCGCCGGAATCTTCCTGGCCGAGCACAAGCGAGCTCTGCTCGTGCGCAGGCTTCGCGGGCGCCTCCGCACGCTCGGTCTGGACTCCTACCTCGACTACTACCGGCTGGTCACCCGCCCCGACGATCCGAACGAGCTGGTCGTCATGTTCGACCTGGTGACCACGAACGAGACCCGCTTCTTTCGCGAGCCTCTGCAGCTCGAGCTGCTCGAGCGCGAGCTCTTCCCGGACCTCCAGCGGACCGCCGCGGAGCGGCGGCGCCCGCGAAGGCTGAGGGCCTGGTGCGCGGCCTGCTCCTCCGGTGAGGAGCCGTTCTCGCTGGCGGCGCTGCTGATCCGTCACCTCCCTCCGGAGTGGCGCCGCGAGATCCTGGCGACCGATCTGTCGACGCGCATGATCGAGCGCGCCCGCCACGGGAAGTGGCCTCTGCGCCAGCTCGGGCAGATCCCGGCCCGCTACCGCGGCGAATTCGTCGTCCATCGTTCCGGGCGTGGCGACGGCGACGGCGCGATCGAGGCGCGCGCGAACCTGCGCGCGCTGATTCGCTTCGAGCGCCACAACCTGCATCTCGACCCTCCTCCCGCCGGTCCGTTCGACCTCGTCCTGTGCCGCAACGTTCTCATGTACTTCGACCCGGCGGCCAAGCGACGGGTGGTCGGCCAGCTGCTGTCGGTGCTCTCCGAGGACGGCTATCTCCTGGTCGGCCACGCCGACAGCCTGTCCGGGCTCGATCCGCGCCTGCGGCTGGTGGCGCCGACCATCTACGCCCACGCTCACGGCGCCGGCTCCGTGACCGGGGCTGGCGGCGGCGGCACTGCGGAAGCTCTCGTCGCGCATGGCGAGGCCGAGCCGTGAACGCCCGCAAGCGCCTCGAGGTGATGGTGGTCGACGACTCCGCCGTGGTGCGCCAGCTCCTCAAGACGTTGCTCGAGCGCGAGGGCGATATCGTGGTCACCACGGCCGCCGACCCCTTGATCGCGCGCAACAAGCTGCGCCACAAGCGCCCGGACGTGCTGCTGCTGGACATCGAGATGCCGCGCATGAACGGCCTGCGCTTCCTGCAGGAGATCATGGCGGAGAACCCGCTGCCGGTCGTCATGTGCTCGAGCCACGTCGCTCAGGGCACGCGCCACGCGCTCGAGGCGATGGCGCTCGGCGCGGTCGACATCATCCTCAAGCCCGAGATGAGAGTCCGCGAGTTCCTCGAGGAGTCCCGGATCACCATCTCGGACGTGGTGCGGGCGGCGGCATGCGCCAGGGTGAGGCCGCGCGAGGCAGCTTCGAGCACGGCTCGACTGCCCGAGCGCCCGCCGGTTCAGAACGTTCCGAAGCCGGTCGGGCCGGCGGCCGGCTCCCACGAGCCGGTGGTCGCCATCGGCGCGTCGACCGGCGGTCCCGGCATCCTGGCGCAGGTGATCGGCGAGCTGCCGGCCGACGTGCCGCCGATCCTGATCGTCCAGCACATCCCGCGGACCTTCAGCGCCAACTTCGCCCAGAACCTCGGTCGCCACGCGAGGATCGAAGTGCGGGAAGCGGTCGATGGGGATCAGCTCCGGCGCAACCTCGCGCTGGTCGCGCCCGGTGGGCAGCACATGGTGATCGCCCACCGGGACCGCGGCCACTGTGTTCGCATCCTCGACGGCCCGCTGGTCTCGCGCCATCGTCCGAGCGTCGACGTCCTGTTCTCCTCGGTCGCCGAGCAGGCGAGTCCCGACTCGCTCGGGATCATCCTCACCGGCATGGGGAACGATGGCGTCGAGGGCCTGCTCCAGATGCGCGAGGCGGGGATGACCACGATCGCCCAGGACCGCAGGAGCTGCGTCGTCTTCGGCATGCCCAAGGAGGCGATCGCCAGCGGAGCCGCCATCCACGAGCTCGATCTCGTCGAGATCTCGCGGGCGATCGAGGAGTGCAGGTGCTCGGCAGGCGGCTGGAACCCGGCGTTCTCGGCGACCGAGCGGACCCGGCGGCGACGGCTGCTGTTCGCCAAGGGCACCGGCCGCTGGAAGACGTTGGATCGGCTCGGCCCGAACGATCGCGAGCCCGTCCGCTGACGCGAAAGCCCGCGTGCTGACGCGAAAGCCCGCGCGCCGACCCCCGGCGAAATCTCTCGGCCGCACCGGCGTAGTGTCGTCCGGCGCCACCGAACAGCGCAGGGGACGGGTCCCGAGCACAGGGAGGGACCGTGGCTCCTCGGCGATCGCCGTCGCTGCGAGCAAAGCCGGCCTTTTCGGATCGAACAGGAGAGCGACCCCATGCCCGCCCTCGATCGAGCGCACCGCTGGATGCGATCCTCGCCCTTCCTCTACCGGTTCACGCTGTTCACGCGGATCCTGCTCGCCGCCGGCTTTCTGCCGACCGGGATGGTCAAGCTCCTGGGAGAGCGGTTCACGACGATCCCGGTCGACCAGCCGATCGGGGCGTTCTTCGAGGCCATGTACCAGACCGGGCTCTACTGGCAGTTCCTCGGAGCGAGCCAGGTCGCCGCCGCGGTCCTGTTGCTGATCCCGCCCGTCGCGCACCTCGGCGCCGCGATGTTCCTGCCGATCATCCTCAACATCGTGGTGATCACGATCAGCCTCGGCTTCCGCGGCACACCCGTGATCGTGGCTCTGATGCTCCTTGCCGTGCTCTATTTGAGCGCCTGGGACTACCACCGCTTCCGCCCTCTGCTCACGACGGCAGCGCTCGATCGGCCGGTCCCTTCGCATCGGCTCGACCGCTCGGAGAGACTGGGCTTCGCGCTGTTCGGGCTCTCGCTGATCAGCTTCTTCGGAGTCACTCGCAGCTTCCTGCGCACCGACTTGGCGCAGGTCTGCGTCCTCGGCGGGATCGCGGCGGGGCTGCTCACCCTCGGCCGGTTCACGTGGATCTCGCTGCACCCGAGAGCCGGCGGCGCACCCGCCGCGATGGACAGCGGAGGCGCCGCCCGATGAGCGCCGGATCGCTCATCAGCTGGCCCACCCGCCCAGCCGCCCGTCCTCCCCGGCGGGCTAGTTCGACGTGGAAGTAGTGCCCATCGACGGTGACGATCCGACCCCGGTGGGTCAACACGGCGACCGAGTCGTCGTTGGCGATCCACTCGTGCTCGACTGGCTGACGGCCTTCGATGGATAGCCCCTGCCTCGTTCTCGCGCTTGCGCGAGGCCAAACACGGGAGGCCGCTAGGTCGACTAGGCCAGCGGGAAGTTCACAGTCTGGTCAAGGTCCGATCAAGCAGCACCCCAAGGACGTGGATCAGCGGTTTTCAGGCCTAGTCGACCTGAGCCCGCGCCGCTTGCGGCGCTTGGGCGGGGAACATGAGCTAGCGGGCTCGTGGTATGACCGCGCCTCGCCCCGCCGCTCGTTAGGGAGTGGTGACCACCACGAGCCCGCTACGCCTAGGACGCGCATCGGATCACGTCCCGTCGAGCCTTCGTCGAAGCGCCTTGCCAGCGAACAGAACGATCTCGCGACTTGGGCGCCGAACCACTGTTCCAGGACACTAGCGACCGGCGCCGCGTACCCTCATCGGAACCGCGTAGAGCCCGGTGCGCGCCGTGATGAAGAGGGTCGAGTGGTCGGCGCCGCCGAACGCGACGTTGGCCGGCCACTCAGGCACGGCGATGCTCTCGAGCTTCTGGCCGGCTGGGGAGTAGATCGTCACACCGTCGACCCAGGTCAGGTAGAGGTTGCCGCGCTCGTCGAGCGTCACTCCGTCGGAGCCCTGAGCCGCGAACACCCGCTTGCCGCTCAGGCGACCATCCTCGCCGACGTCGAAGGCATAGGTCTCCCGTGGCTGGGTCGAGGCGACGTAGAGGATCTTGCCGTCGAGCGAGCCGATGATGCCGTTGGGCTTGGTCAGGTCGTCGGTGACGCGGATCAGCTCGCTGCGGTCTTGGCTCAGGTAGTAGACGTGCTCACCGTCCTGCTCAAGCGCTTCCGCCGGAGCTCCGTAGCTCGGATCGGTGAAGTAGACGCCGCCCGCGGGGTCGATCCACAGGTCGTTCGGGCTGTTGAGCCGGTTGCCTTCCCAGCGCTCGGCGAGCACCGCCGGTTCACCCGCGGCCCCCTCGGCGGGGTTGCCGAACGAGACCAGCTTGCGGGCGCCGCCGGCGCAGGCCAGCAGGTTGCCGTCGCGATCGAAGGCCAGACCGTTGGCGCCGCCCGTGCCCTCGGCGACCGTCGTCAGCGTGCCGTCGGTCGACCAGCGGTGGATCCGGCCCTCGCGCACGTCGGTGAAGTAGACGTTGCCGGCGGCGTCGGCCACCGGACCCTCGAGGAAGGTGAAGTCGCCGGCGAGCTTCTCGACCACGGCGCCGGAAGCCACCAGGCTGTCGGATGCCGACGCCGGACGGCCGACTCCGGCCGCTCCGATCAGCAACGTGCCGGCCGCCGCGAGCGCGACACCACGGCAGGGCCCAGCGGGACCACCCCTCCTCGCCCTGGGCCTCGCCCTTCCGTCGATCCGAGGCGACGCTGCGTGCATCTCGCTTCTCCAGTCCAACGTGGTCCGTCTCCGAGCGGCGCTCTGCTGGCTTGCGTTCGACTCGCATTCTACGGCCCGATCGGCCCCGCGCGAGCTCCGAGCGTGACGAACCCGACGTCCTCGAGGGTTCTCTGGGTGTGGACGACTCCTACTCGGCGGGATCCTCGAGCTTGAGGCGAGCGTCCTTCAGGTAGTCGGGTCGGTAGTGCTGATGGCAGACGATGCAGGACTGGTAGAGCGGCTCGTTGAGCTCGATCAGGGCGTCGACGTCCTTGGCCATCGCCGCCTCGTAGGCGGCGATGCCGGCGTCGAGCATCAACTTGGTGTCCTTCATCCACTGCCCGTCGTCGAGAGCGCGCTGCGGCATCAGCAGGAGGTTCGCCGACTCCGCGAGCATCAGCGCCTTCCCCTGGAGCTCGGTCCACTCGGTCTCGGTGGTCGGGGTGCGCGACGACACGTAGAGCACCGCGTCGGAGGTCGGGTAGATCACCTTGATCATCAGCTCGCTCATCGTGCTCGCCGGGATCGGCACGACGGCAGGCTCGACCGGCTCCTGCGCCCCACCGGCCGCGACGAACAGCGTGACCAGGGCGATCGCGACTCTCATCATCCTCTCCTCTCGACGGCCCTCGGAGCGTAGCAGCCTGGGCAGAGCGTGACCCTGCTGGCGATCGAGCCGGCGGTTGCCGACGACGCCGCCGGCACCGCCTCGATCAGCGACCTCTGGGTGAGGAACGGCGAGGGCGACCGGGCCGTCGGCGGAAGGCGGCCGCAGCGGATCGTGGGCGTCTGGCTCATCTCGGTCGGCGCCTTCGGCGGCGAGCTCGCCGACGCGACCTTCGCCGACGTCACCGTGAGGTCTGGCGGCAGCGCCGTCGAGGTGTT
>DATKBT010000133.1:0-18077 GCA_035546295.1 Thermoanaerobaculia bacterium
CGCGGTGTCCGCGGTGATCCCGGCCTGACCCTCGATGATCTCGTCGATGGTCGCTCTCGGCAGCCCGGTCCGACCAGCGAGCTCGGCCCGGGACATCCGGCGGTCATCGAGCAGCTCCAGCAGAGTCTCTCCCGGCGGAGAGCCGCGATCAGGCTGGTATGTGTTCGTGGCGTCCTCTCTCGTCATTCGTTCTCTCCGCTCGAACGATGCCACGACTGGGCCTCGCTCGGTTGTCCCAGGGATTGAACTGTGCGGGCCACGAGATCGACGAGAGAGACGAGCCGTACGATCGCCCTCGGCTCGTGACATCGCTCGTGACATCGTCCCACAAGCGCCGAATGCTAGCGTTGTGGAGGAACAGTCGTGGCAGGGCACGAAACCGAGCGGAGCGACCACGTGCTCGGAGCCAACCTTCGCCGAGCCCGCGAGGCGTGCGGCATGACGCAAGCGGAGGTCGCCGAGCAGCTCGCGGTCTCCCGGACGACTCTGGCTGCGATCGAGCGGGGTACTCGAGGAGTCCGCTCCGAGGAGTTGGTCGAGCTCGCTTCGATCTACGGGAGGGAGGTCCCGGGCCTGCTGCAGCAGCGCGCACCCGTCCCCGACTTCGGCGTGCAGCTCCGGAGCGCCATCCGCCGGCGGTCTATCGACGCCGACCTCCTCCCGCACCTCGACGAGCTCGAGCGTCTGTGCGACGACTACCTCCGCCTCGAGGAGCTGCGTTCCGCGCCGCTTCTGCCGCAGCACCCTCCCGAGTACGACATCGCGGACGTCGATCCCGATCAGGCTGCCGAGGACATCGCCGCGTCCGAGCGGAAGCGTCTCGCGCTGGGAGAGGGGCCCCTGCCCGATCTGCGTGAGCTGCTCGAGACGCAGGTCGGCCTGCGGATCTTCCAGCTCGACCTCCCTTCGGTGGTGGCCGGGATGTTCGCCTTCACGGAAGAGCACGGCGGCTGCATCGCGGTCAACCGCAAGCATTCGCCCGAGCGGCGCCGCCAGAGCCTCGGGCACGAGTACGGGCACTTCCTCACCAGCCGCCGGCATCCGGAGGTCACCGTGCTCAGCGCCTACGACCGGATGACGAGAGCGGAGCGCTTCGCCGAGACCTTCGGACGGGCTTTTCTCATGCCGGGTCACGCGCTTCGGCATCGATTCCTGGCCATCGAGCGAGAACGCAAGGGACATCCAACTCATGGCGACCTCTGCCGATCGGCGCACGCCTACGGCGTGCCGGTCGAGGGGATGACGCTCCGCCTGGAGGAGCTCGGTCTGATTCCCGCCGGTACCTGGGAGCGGCTCCAGCAGGAGGGCTTCGGGCCGAGGGAAGCACAGCGGCTGCTCGACCTCCATCCGCTCGCCACCGGCGATGAAGTGGTCCCGCCGCGTTTCGTGTTCTTCGCTCTCGAAGCCTGGGAGGACGGGCAACTGAGCGAAGGCCAGCTGGCTCGCTTGCTCAGGATCGACCGCATGAGAACTCGCCAGCTCATCGAGCGGTACTCCGTCCCCGGCGACACCTCCAGCCTCGTGCAGCCGCTGGCCGGCACTCGCTGACAGCCCATTTGCTTCGAGACGAGCCGCTCGCGCGGTTCTGCCCCGGGCGTGCCTCTCCAAGCGCGCGCACTGGCGGCCGGTTGACGCGGTGGCCTCACGAGGCCACAATTCTCGCCATGCGCACCGCCGGGATCCGCGAGCTCAAGAACCGGCTCAGCCACTACCTCCGCCTCGTCAAGGAGGGCGAGGAGGTGTTGATCACCGACCGGGGCGTGGTGATCGCCAGTCTCGGGCCGCCCGAGCGCAGCGAGTACCCGCACATCCCTCCC
Source organism: Thermoanaerobaculia bacterium (assembly GCA_035546295.1). Taxonomy (GTDB): domain Bacteria; phylum Acidobacteriota; class Thermoanaerobaculia; order Multivoradales; family Multivoraceae; genus DATKBT01. The sequence continues at coordinate 1,818 of DATKBT010000133.1, forward strand.
GGTCTGGTCGAGCTGGCGCGGCAGGGGCGGGCGCGGCTCGGCGGTCCGAACGACCCCGCGCTCTATCGCAAGAGGAGTCCGGCGGCCGACCGTGACCTCGCGCTCGAGGTGCTCGACGAGCTGCGGGGCGATCGTTGAACCTGTATGCCGAGTCGAGCGCGGTGCTCGCCTGGCTGCTCGAGGAGTCGACTGCGGACGAAGTGCGGCGCTTTCTCGCCGGCGCAGAGACGGTGGTGGCTTCGGAGCTCACGCTGGTCGAGTGCCGGCGTGCGCTGGTTCGGCTACAGTCGCTCGGTCACGTCAGCGAAGCACAGGCCCGGCGACTCGGCGCCACGCTGGACCGCTTGGTCGCACACTGGACGCTGCTCACCGTGGATCGGGAGGTGAGCTCGCGAGCAGGTCTGCCGCTGCCGGGCGAGCCCTTGCGGACCCTCGACGCGTTGCACCTGAGCTCGGCGATGAACGCTCGAGGCAGCGTGCCAGGGATGGCCTTCCTGACGCTCGACGAGCGGCTGCGGCGCGCGGCGGACATGGCGGGATTCGAGGTGCTTCCGGGGCCGCCCGAGCTGGTCGCCGAACCTACTGAGAGACCGTCGCGATGAGCTCGCCCGCCCCTGCCGCGCGCGCCCACCTCCTGCGCGCCCTCCACGCCGACCTCGTCGGGCCCTTCTCGCTCGATCCGGCCTCCGAGGAGGTCCTGCCGCTGCCCCCCTCCCGCTGGTACCTCACTGGCTTTCTGGCGCCCGAGGGCGCGCGCGACCAGGCCGACGCCGAGGCGGAAGAGGAGCTGGCGGCCGGGAACCTCGAGGAGGCCGACGAGCCGACCGCGGAGGAGCCGGCGCCCAAGCAGAAACGCTGGTACCCGGCGTCCATCGGGCTCTCGGTGCTGCTGCCGGCCGGCACGGAGAACGACACGGTGCGGGCGACCGTGTCGTGCGCGCGCTACGTGCGCGACGAGATCGAGGTCGACGCCTCGACCGCCCTCCCCGAACGAGCAGGCACGGCCGAGCCCGCACCGGAAGAGGACGAGGCGAAGCCGAGGAGGCGCGTCGTCTGGAAGCGGCTGCCCGAGCGGCGCCTCGAGGTCGAGGTGCCGCTCGACCCTGCGCGCCTGCAGGCTGGCATGCCGCTCCCCGGCGAGCCCGGCGTCGAGCTCGCCGGCCGGCTGGAGGGGACCTCCGGTCCGGGGCTCCCGGCGGGCACGCGGGCGCTGGCGCTCTTCGTGGTCAACCGGCAGGAGTCAGGGGCCAAGGACCGCAAGGACGAGGCCTTCCTGTTCCAGGTGGGCTTGGAGCTTGCGTTCGAGGCGGGCTTCGTGGCGCGACCCGATCCGCGCGGCGGCGCCGGCGACGACTGGGACGAGCGGGTGGCAGATCTGCAGTACCGCGATCGCCACGAGTACGCGGTCGGGCACGGCACCTCGGTCGAGGCGCCGGCTGCCGGCGAGCGGCACGTGACTCGCGTGCGCACCACCTGGCTGCCCACCGCCGAGGTTCGCCTGGTGAAGCCCGGCGTCGCGGAGGGGGTGGTGACCTCGATGGAGGAGCTCGGCGAGCTCGAGGACGGCGCCGCGGTCCGCACGGCGCTGGCTTCCCTGCCCGCCGCCTACCGCGAGTGGATCGGCCGGGAGCGAGCCGCCGATCCCGGGAACGCCCAGCGACGCGACACCCTGGCGGAGCTGATGGACCAGGCCGAGCGCGCCTGCGCGCGCATCGAGGACGGGATCGAGCTGCTGGCCACCGACGATCGAGCGCTGCGCGCCTTCACGCTCGCCAACCAGGCGATGGCGATGGCGGCTCTGCGGCGCAGCCCGGAGCGCTATGGGAACTCTCCGGGCGGCGCACGGCCGGAGTGGCGCCTGTTCCAGCTCGCCTTCGTGCTGCTCAACCTGCGCGGCATCGCCTTTGGCACGCACGCGGATCGCGAGACGGTGGAGATGATCTTCTTCCCGACCGGCGGCGGCAAGACCGAGGCCTACCTGGGCGTCATCGCCTTCACCCTGATCCATCGCCGGCTGGAGGGGGGCGAACGACCCGACGCCGGGCTGGGGGTCGCGGTGATGCTGCGCTACACGCTGCGCCTGCTGACCCTCGATCAGCTCGGCCGCGCGGCGACGCTGGTGTGCGCGCTCGAGATGCTGCGCCGAAGGCACCGCGAGCTGGGTGACCAGCGCTTCGCCGTGGGTCTCTGGGTGGGCAAGACGGCGACCGCGAACACCATGAAGCAGGTGCGCCGCAAGATCACCGACTACAAGAACCAGGGCAAGCCGTCCCCCTTTCCCCTCACCGACTGCCCCTGGTGCCGCGCGCCGATCACCCCCGACAGCCTGGAGCTGGCCCCCTCGGCACAGCGGGCCGAGCGCGTGGTGGCGGCCTGCTCGAGCTTCCGCTGTGACTTCGCCCGGGCCAAGAACCGCGATGGGCTGCCGGTGGTGTTCGTCGACGAGCAGGTCTACCGCGAGCTGCCGAGCTTCCTGGTGGGCACCGTCGACAAGTTCGCCATGCTCCCCTGGCGCGGGGAGACCGGCAAGCTGTTCGGCCGCGCGCTCTGGCACGACGGCGGACGCTTCTACGGGCCGACCGACGGCAAGGTCCCCGGCGCGGCGCAGGCGCTCCCCGAGGGCCTGCGTCCGCCCGAGCTCATCGTGCAGGACGAGCTCCACCTGATCGCCGGTCCGCTCGGCACCATGGTGGGGCTCTACGAGACGGCGATCGAGGAGCTCTGCCTGCACCGCACGGACGACGGGGAGGTGGTGCGCCCCAAGATCCTCGCCTCCACCGCCACCGCGCGCCGCGCGCGCGAGCAGGTTCGCGCGCTGTTCGGGCGTCGCCAGCACGCGGTGTTCCCGCCGCCGGGGGCCGACGACGCGGAGACCTTCTTCTCCACCGTCGACGGCGAAACGCCAGGTCGCCTCTACCTGGGCGTGGCGGCCACCGGGCAGTCGATGAAGAGGGTCCTGCTGCGCACATACAACGCCCTGCTCGCGGCGGCCAACCGCCTCTACGAAGCGAACGGACCCGCGAGCCAGCCGGTCGACGGCTACATGTCGCTGGTGGGCTACTTCAACAGCCTGCGGGAGCTGGGCGGGCTGCGGCGGCTGGTGGAGGACGAGGTGCGCACCCGCGTCCACCTCGCCGAGACGCGGCGGCCGCTGGATCTCTTTGGGCAGAGCTCGGGCGCGGAGCACCCGTGGTTCCGCAACCGCACGATCCAGGCGGAGCCGGTAGAGCTCACCAGCCGCGAGCACACCTCGACGATCGCCGAGGCGAAGCGGCGGCTCGGGCTGCCCTACGCCGAGAAGCAGCACGTCGACGTCTGCCTGGCGAGCAACATGATCTCGGTGGGCGTCGACATCGACCGCCTCGGGCTGATGGTGGTCGCCGGCCAGCCGAAGACCACCGCCGAGTACATCCAGGCGTCGAGCCGGGTGGGGCGTCAGGCGGCCTGGCCCGGCCTCGTGGTCACGTGCTTCAACGTCCACAAGCCGCGTGACCGCTCGCACTACGAACGGTTCGCCTCCTACCACCAGTCCTTCTATCGCTGGGTTGAGGCCGCCAGCCTGACGCCGTTCTCGGGCCCGGCGCTCGACCGGGGGTTGGCGGGGACGCTGGTGGCGATGGCCCGGCTGCTCGACCCCGAGATGACGCCGGCCGCTGGCGCCATGCAGATCCACGCGCGGCGCGCGCATGCGGAGGAGGCGCTCGCGCGGCTCGCGGCGCGTGGCGCCGATCACGATGGCGCGGCGGACGCGGTGCAGAAGGAGCGCCGGGCGAAGCTGGTGGCGCGCGGGCGCGACCTGCTCGACGCCTGGGAGACGGTGGTCGCGACCGCGACGAAGAAGGCGGCCGCCGCAGTGTCGTACTCGCCCTACGATCTCGACTCGGCCGCCGGTAAGCCGCTCCTGTTCACGGCGCTCGCCGAGGATCAGCCGGAGCCCGGATCGCCCCGCGCCAAGTTCAAGGCCCCCACCTCGATGCGCGACGTGGAGCCCTCGGTGCACCTCTGGCTGCAGCGGCGCCGGCTGGGTGCGAGCCCATGAGGAAGAGCAGCCGGTGAAGCAGGTGCACTGGTCCAAGGCGGGGGACAAGCAGGAGTTCCTCAGGCCCGAGGGACAGATCCGCCAGAGCCAGGTGGTCACCACCTTCGGCCCGGGCGCGCTGGTCGACCTGGTCGACCAGGCGGTGCTGGTGAGCGGGCTCGACTTCTGGCGGCTGCCCGCCGGCACGCGCAGCCTGGTGGAGCCCCGCCTGCGCGACAGCCTGGCGCGCCGGCTGCTGGCAAGCGACGTCCGGCTCAACCCGGACCGGCCGTTCCTCGAGCCGCCGAAGGGCGACGACCAGGAGCCCACCTATGCCTCGGGGATCGAGGTGCTCGAGTTTCCGCGCTGGTTCGCGTGCCAGAACGAGCACTGCCGGGCGCTGGTGCGCTCCGACGGCCTCGAGCGCAAGTCCGGGCGCTACGTGCATTTTTGCGAGCGCGGCAAGCGGACCGAAGCGGTGCCGGTGCGTTTCGTGGGCGCCTGTCGCAACGGTCACGTCGACGACTTCCCGTGGATCGACTTCTGCCACGCCGGCCAGCGAGGCGGGGAGCGCTGCGCGGCGCCCAGCCTGAAGCTCGAGGAAGGCGCCACCGGCGACTTCTCGGAGATCGTCGTGCGCTGCGAGAGCTGTGGCGCGAGCGAGCGGCTGTCGACCGCCTTCGCCGGCAACCGGCCGCCGTGCACTGGCGAGCGGCCGTGGTTGGGGAGCGAAGGGAACGAAGGCTGCGATCAACGGATCCGTTTGATGGTGCGCACCGCGTCGAACGTCTATTTCCCGCAGGTGGTGAGCGCGCTGTCGGTGCCCAGCCCCGGGGGCGAGCTCGCCGCGGCGATCGATGCAGTGTGGGACGTGCTCAAGTCGGTCACCGCGGAGACGCTGCCGGTGTTCCGGACGATCGAGAAGGTGCGAATCGCCCTCGAGGGCTTCGCCGACGACGAGGTGCTCGCCGCCGTGCTCGAGCGGAGGGAGGGCGCCGCGACCGAGGTCGAGCCGCTGCGCAGCGCGGAGTACCGCCAGCTCACCTCGCAGGCCGTCGAGCAGCCGGGCGACCTTCCCAAGGCTTCTGACATCTTCTTCGCACGGCGGGCGGCGTTCGATGGGGCGCTGCCCGCAGGGATCGGCCCAGTGGTGCTGGTCAAGAAGCTGCGCGAGGTGCGGGCGCAGGTGGGGTTCACGCGGCTGGAGCCGGCGGTGGCCGATCTCCAGGGCGAGTACGACCTGGACGTCCGGTCGCAGCAGCTCGGGCTCACCGCCGACTGGCTGCCGGCCACCGAGATCCTGGGCGAAGGGATCTTCCTGCAGCTCGACGAGGTGGCAGTCCGCGAGTGGGAGGCTCGCCCCGCGGTCCAGGCTCGCAGCGAGGAGCTTCAAGCCGGCTACGACCGCTTCACCGTCGACAAGAAGGACCCGCCCCCCTTCCCCGGCATCCGCTTCTACCTCCTGCACTCGCTCTCCCATCTCCTCATGGGCTCGATCGCCGACGAGTGCGGATACGCGGCGAGCGCGATCCGCGAGCGCATCTACTGCGCTCCCGCCGGCGACAAGCTGCCGATGGCGGGCATCCTCCTCTCCACCGGAACCGCTGGCAACGACGGCACGCTCGGCGGTCTGGTCGAGCAGGGGCGGGTCCTCCACCGCCATCTGCGCCGCGCCTGGGACGAGGCCGTGCTCTGCTCGAACGACCCGGTGTGCGCCCGGCACTCGCCGCGGGGCGACCTGGAAGAGCGTTACCTCGAGGGCGCCGCCTGCCACGGCTGCCTGTTCATCGCGGAGTGCTCGTGCGAGCGCTTCAACCGCCACCTCGATCGCGCCCTGGTGGCCCCGACGCTGGGCCACGATCCGGCTCTGGCCTTCTTCCGGGATCGTCCTGGGGAGCCATGAGCACCGGCGATCTCGCGCTGACCAAGGTGCCCGTCCAGGCGCTGGAGGACCTTCGGAGGGAGCTCGTGCGCTTCCCGTCGGCGCAGGTCACCGAGGCCTGGTTGGCGCGCGTCACTGGCGAGCCTTACGCGGCCTCCTTGAGATTCCTGTGCGACCTGCCGCGAGAAGGCGTCTGCGCAGTGCTCGACGCCGTGATCGCCGAGCGCAACGCCCAGAGAGGCCCGGAGCTCGAGCTCGTGTGGACGGGGCCCGAGGCGACGGTGAGCCACACGCGGAGCAATGCGGTGGTGCTGCGTCAGCTCTTCGAGCGTGCGAAGGACAGCGTCCTGATCGGCGGCTACGCCTTCGACCACGGCAAGGAGATCTTCGAGCCGCTGCACCGCGCGATGCGTGACAAGGGCGTGCGCGCAGAGATCTTCATGGATCTTCGCGGCGAAGCGAAGTCCGGGGTGAGCTCGGAGACGTTCGCGACGGAGTGCGTCGACCGCTTCCTGCAAGAGAACTGGCTCTTCGACGGCCCAAGGCCCGAGATCTACTATGCGCCGTTGACCGCTGCCTGGGGCGCCAGCCTGCACGCGAAGTGCGTGGTGGTCGACGGCCTCGACTCGCTGATCACGTCCGCGAACTTCACGGATCGCGGGCAGACCCGGAACCTGGAGCTCGGCGTGCTGATCCGTGACAGGGGGTTCGCGGAGATTCTCGTTGCGCAGTGGCGGGGCTTGGTCTCGCAGGGGATCGTGGTTCGCTACGAGGGGTGAGGTTGCTGGAGTCGCTGAGGGAAGCTCCGACGAGACCGAGACGCGACCGCGAAGACCTCGATGCCCTGGGGATCGAGGTGCGGAACGAGACCTGCCGGGGCGCTGGCGCTGGCGCCTCCGGTCAGGGCCGCGGCGGCGCAAGATCGATCTGCAGCAGCTTCAAGAGGTGCGCGATCTCATCGTAGGCGAATCGGCTCATCAAGTACGACATCAAGTCATCCTGACGCGGCTGCCCGAACACCATCCGATACACCACCAACTGCTGCCGCAGCGCCTCCAACCTCTGGACGTCCCGGCTCAGCGGCAACGCCGGCACGTGGCGCTCGATCGTGGCGCCTCCCTCCCTCGGGAACAGCCAGTACGGCACCAGCCCGTGGTCCGAGCCCTCGGTGCGCTCGCGCGCCAGCTCGAAGAGCTCGCGCCACGCGGTCGCGGGAGGGCGAGGTCAGGGAGACGCTCGGAGGGCTCGAGGTGTCGAGACCTACTGGACCCGGGGTCGTCCGCCGGTCCGCGGATGCCGAAGTGCGGTCAGGGAGGCAGCAGGATCTCGGCGCCGTTCGCGGGCCGCGCGACCGTGAAGTGACGGCGGTCGAGGGTCAGGATCGCGCCGGCGTCGAGCCGCTCGGCGAGGGCGATCACCGAAGCGTCGGTGCCGCCGAGGGGGAGGTCGGCGAAGCGATCGACCAGGTCGGCGATGCGGGTCCAGTCCTCGGGCGCCGGCGCGCGCACGTCGAAGCCGGCGAGGCCGCGCATGAAGAGCGACTCCACCCGGGGCCCGAGGCGCCGGCCGAGGAGGTGGCTCACCTCGGCCACGCACAGGGCGGGGATCACCAGGTCGCGGTCGCTCGAGCGCAGGGCGTCGACGCTCCACGCGTGGTCCGGGTCGGCGCGGTTGACCGAGGCGAGCAGCGGGCCGCTGTCGACGATCGCGAGGGAGGGCACCCTCAGCGGCTCCGGGACGTCTTCTTGCGGAGTCGCTCGCGCGGGGTCTTGCGGCCTGTGGAGGACGGGGCCGCGGAGGGAGGGGGCGCGGAGCGAGGGGGCGCGGTGGACGGGGTCGCGGTACGCGCCGCGTCGCCGCGCGCCCACTCCTCGGCGAGCGCCTCGTCGAGGTCGGCGCCGTAGACCATCTCCGGCTCGCGCACGACGCCGGCCCAGGGAAGCTCGCGTCCGCCCTCCGGTCGCAGCAGGCGGGCGAGCGCGAGCCGGACCAGCTCGGAGACGCTGACCTCGCGGCGATGCGCCTCGCGCTCGACCAGGGCGGCGAGGTCGTCGGGGAGGGAGATCGTGGTTCGCTTCATCACTTCATACTAGCATCACACTTCTCGGTGTGCGCTCGGCGCCAGCAGCCCGGGGGTTCGCCCGACCGCTCCTCCATCGCGCTCGTGGTCCGGCCGACCGGGTGGTCGGCCGCTTCGAGGACGGGTGCGGTGACTCTGCGATGCGGCCGGGTGTAGTGCTCGGCCGGGACGCCGCGTCGCGGCGCCGTTCGTCGCCCACGACGAGGCCGAAACGGCGGTCAGCAGGCGCCTCCAGCTGGGAGAGCTGGTCCCTGAGCTGGTCTTTCCAGAGAATCCCGAGCGCTACATCGTCCTAACCGGGGAGCCGGATCTTCTGTCGCCCGAATCCCGGGCCGTGGAAGCTCCAGGAGGTTCCGAGAGAGAGGGTCGTACCGTCGTGGGTGTTCTCGCCCTGGACGGTCTTCGCCACCGATGCGAAGAGAGCGCGTCGATCGCTCAGTGGGATCGACAGGCCAACGCCCAGCCTCAACCACTGGGCTGCGGCGAGCTGGTCGTGGGCGTGAAACTCAGAGGGGTGAACGCCACGCCAGTCGATGCCGCCGTGGCTGGCACGGTATGCACCGAATCCGCGTACCATCAGTCTGCGGTGGGCGAAATAGCCCATCTCCACGAAGAGGTCGCTGGTTCTCAGGCTCGTCTCCCCGACGCTCTCGATCACGGCATAGCGGTAGCCGCCCTGCGCATAGGCGCGCGGCCGGCCCGATTGGTAGAGCAGCCGGCCGATGTCGAGCCCGAGCTGCGCCTCTTCCAGCCCTCGGCCGATGCTCGCGTGTCCTAGAGTGGCGTAGCTGGTCAACGGAACGACGACCGCCACCGAAGGGGTGAACACCCAGGGCCCCTTGGGCTGCGAGTAGCGAAGCGACACCCGAGCGTCCTGGAAGGAACTGTGCCATCGGCCGTCGTCAACCGGAAGGTCCCGGTGTGGAGCAAGGGGATTCGTCTCACCGATCCGCCCGCCCTCGCGAAATCTGGAGCTGACGTAGGCCACGCTGGTGGTCACCGCCAGCTTCTTGGTGATCCCGAAATCGCCGTCGAGCACCAGCACGCGGCCCTCCATCTTGCCGATGTCGAGCGACCTCGTGCCCAAAACCTCTTGGGAGTAGAGATGGTTCGTGGCGTCGAGAGACTGCGTCGTGAATGTCAGGAAACCCTGACCTTTCGGCGGAGACCAGGCTTGTGCCGGAGCGAGGGTGGGGACCATGAAGGCAAGGATCAGTGTCCTGATCAGTGTCCTGATCAATGTCCTGATCAATGTCCCACCCATCAGGCTTTTGTTTGGCTTCATCAGTCCGTCTCCAGGTCAGCGGCTCGATGACCGGGTTTTTTCGATCTGCGAAAGCAGATTGAACAGGGTCGTGGGCGTCTTGACCGCGTGCCCGAACTCCTTCTTGGCGTCGGAGAGCTCGCGGCGGGTCGGAAAATCCAGGACCGGAAGGATCGTCGAATCGGGCGCGACGCCTTGCAGTCGACCCTGCTCCTCCCTGGCTTCGCCGACATTCATCATGATGACCTCGAAGCCTCCGGACGCAGCGCTCTGATAGAGAGACTTGGAATCCTTGGCGATGACCACGCTGTGGCCGGCCTCCGTCAGGGACGTCTCGAGGATCGAATCGCCTTCGCCCCTCGGATTGTCGAGGTCTTCCTGCCAGTACACGAGAATCCGCGTCGGGTGGATCTTGCCCGCGTAGCTGAGATACCGGCCACCGAGCGTGCCGACGAGGAATTTGTCGCCGCACGCACCGAGCGGGGCCACCCCCGCGGCCGCCAGAGCCAGAAAGCCGAGTACTGCCGAGATTCGCCTGGACATTTCGCCTCTCCCTTCAGGATCGGGGTCGATCTCCCTCTCTACCTATTCACGCGCAAGAGCTCCCGGCACGGGGTCACTCGGACCGAACCTCTCTCTGAGCTGCAGGGCCCTGGCATCGAACGCTTGCACGACGTCACCCAGGTCGGCTGATCGGGAATCGAGGCCCAACCCGCCAAAGACAGCCCGCCAATGGATCAAGACGCTCCCTTGGTCGAGCGATCCGCGGAGGACCTCGGCCGAACGCTGCCAGTCTCCCCCCTTCGCGAGCCCGGCGGCCAGGAAGGCGACCTCGGAGCTGGAGGCGCTCTGGTCCAGAATCTCGCGCAGGGCTTCCGGCGACGGGGCACGGCCGAGGCAGGCCTCGAAGGTCGCGCCCAGCAGCAAGAGCCGGGGACTGCGCCTCACCTCTTCCCGGCGGCTCCGGATGGCTGCGAGGCCGGCCTCCCAGGTCGATCGCGCTTCGTCCTGCCGCCCCGATTCCTGCTGGAGGTGTCCATGGAACAGGAGAGAGATGAGCGCAGCCTGGTCGTCTCTGCTCGACGTCGCCTTCTGGTAGTGCTCCTCGGCTCGATCGAGCCGCCCCGAGACGTACTGGGACACGCCGACCCAGGCGTGGATCAGCCCATCGTCACCGAACCTCCCGACATAGGCTTCGCCCGCCTCCACCGCAGCCTCGAGCTCGCCGCTCCAGGCCCTGGCCAGCACCAGCCACCAGGACGCGGCTTCGTTCAGCGGATCGAGCTCGAGCACCCGCCGGAAGAACGGCAGCGAGAGCTCGGTCAAGCCCGCCATGGCGTAGCCCTCCGCCTCGGCGAGGAGGCTCTCGACATCGTCTGGGCGCCCTGCCCGCCGCGCCTCGCGGGCCTGGATCAACACTTCTTCCGAGCGCCCGCGCTCCCACTCGATGCGGATGAGCCCCCTGCGGGCCCGCATCGATGCCGGATCGAGACGCAACGCGACCAGGTAGCGCTCTTCGGCCACCTGCAGGTCCTGGACTCCGCCCCAACTATTGAAGTACCGCATCGAGTGAACGGCCCCAAGGCCAATCTGGGCCTCGATCAGCTCGGGATCGATCGCCACGGCCTGCTCGAAGTACTGGCGGGCGACCTCCGTTGATTCGAGATCCTCCACCTGCAAAAAGTGCGCCCCCTGCAGGTGGTACTCGTACGCGTCCAGGCTCTGGGACTCCTGAGACACGACGCTCTCCCGCTCTTCCACCGTGAGCCGCCCCTTGAGGCTCTCGGCCGCCTCGAGGGCGATCTGCGACTGCATGGCGAAGAGGTCTTCGAAGGGCCCGTCGAAGTCCTGGGCCCAGACCTGGAAGCCACTCGCCGCTTCGACCAGCGACAGCGTGGCGTGGATGCGCTCCTCGGCGAGCTGGAACGTGCCCAGCAGGACCGCCGAGACTCCGAGCTCCTTCGCGACCTCCGCGGGTGACAAGCCCTCGTGGGCCCGCAGCACGCTCTCTCTCGGCGCCACCCGCAAACCGGCCTGGGTCAGCTTGGTGGTCACGGCCTGAGCGAGTCCCTCCGCCAGGTAGGCGCTCTCTTCCGGATCTTCGCTGATGTTCCGGAGAGGAAGCACGGCGACCGAGAGAGCCTCGCCTCCGATGGGCCGGGGTCCACGGGGCGACATCCAACTCCACAACCCGAGTCCTCCCAGGGTGATCAGCAGACCGGTGGTTGCGGCGAGTCGGCCACGTCTGCCCCCTGGGAAGAGCCCTCGTACTTCCGGCGCCTCGAGAGTCGACGGGCCAGCGCTTCCCCGGGCACGGACGAGCCCTCTCAGCTCTCGAGCCAGCTGCGCCGTGTCCTGGTAGCGCTGGGTGGGGTCCTTTTCCAGACATCGACCGACGATCCGCTCGAGCTCCCGGGGGAGCCCGGGCCGCGCCTCGAGGAGAGCCAGAGGCTCCCGCTCCAGGATCTTCGCCAGCGTCGAGGTCTCCGTCTCGCCCAGGAATGGATGCTTGCCGGTGGCGAGCTCGAAGAGAAGGATCCCCAGAGAAAAGACATCGGTGCGAGTGCTCACCCGGCGACCCATGACCTGCTCCGGCGACATGTAGGCGATGGTGCCGAGGATCGCTCCTTCCTTGGTGATCTCCGCCTTCGGGTCAGCCAGCGCGGCATCGGCGCCGAACGGCCGGTCGGCCCGGGCCAGGCCGAAGTCCAGCAGCTTGACGCGATCGTTCGGAGCGACCATGACGTTGCCAGGTTTGAGATCCCGATGGGTGATCCCCGCAGCATGGGCCTCGGCGAGACCTTCGGAGATCTGAACTCCCAAGTTCAGCACGTCCTCGATGGGCAGCGCCCCGGAATGATCGATCAGCCGCCGCAGAGTCGGGCCCTCGACCAGCTCCATGGTCAGAAAGTGCAACCCCCCCTCGTTCTCGATCGAATGAATGGTGACGATATTGGGATGGTTGAGAGCGGCGACCGTCTCTGCCTCGCGTTGGAATCTCTCGAGGCGCTCCGGGCTCCCGGCGAGATCCGGGGGTAGCACCTTGAGCGCCACCCGGCGCTTGAGACGCTCATCCTCGGCCAGGTAGACCTCTCCCATTCCGCCCACCCCTAGCTGTTCGAGGATCCGGTAATGGGCGAGAGTCTCGCCGACCCTGATCCTCGTCGCCCGGGATTTCGGAGATGGCTCGAGGAAGTCCTCGGCCATGCTCGCCGCGGCCTCCAGCAGGCGGGCAACCTCCCGGCGCAACATCGGATCGTCGGCGCCGATCGTTTCGAGCAGCGTCTCGCGCTTCTCCAGCGGCAGGGCCTCCGCCTGTTCGAATAGCGTCTGAGCGCGACGATGGCGCTCAGGATCCAGGGGGCGACTCCCGATCCAGCTCGCCCCGCAGCCATACTCGGGCGAGGCGCCACTGTCTCTTCGCGGTGGAAGCCGAGATTCCGAGCGCCTCGGCGACCTCTTCCATCGTGCAGCCTGCGAAGAACCGAAGCTCGACGATCCGCGCCTGGCGAGAATCGAGGGCCTCCAGGCGAGTCAGACTGGCCTCCAGCTCCAGCAGGTCGACCTCGGCCGCGACGGCGATCTCCACGTCATCGAGCGGCACGCGGCGGTCGTTGCCGCCCCTCTTTCGGGCGTTCCGTCGCCGGGCGTGATCGACCAGGATCCGGCGCATGGCCCTGGCCGCGACGGCGAAGAAGTGCCCGCGATTCTGCCAGAGCACCCGGTCTTGATTGACCAGCCGCAAGAAGGCCTCGTTCACCAAGGCCGTGGCTTGGAGCGTGTGATCGGCGCGCTCGCCGCGAAGCTGGCCGGCGGCGATCGCGCGCAGCTCCGAGTAGACGATCGGCATCAGCTCGTCGAGAGCTGCGTCGCTTCCTGTGCCCCAGGAATCCAGGAGGCGGGTGACCTCACCCGGCTCGCGACCGCTCACCGTAGATGCGCTCGGTCGCCGAACACGCCTGGTGGGTCCCTTCCGGTCGCCCCGTGCAAGACCGCCCCCAACGAGTGGCGGCAACCCGCTGGCTGCCGAGCTCCCTGCCCACACAAATCCGCTCGTCCTGCCGGTGGGCCGGGGAATCGTGGCAACACCCAGCGAGCGCCTACTCTCAACTTGGCAAGGAGTCTAGCAGGCGGATCGAGGTGTGAGCAATCGAACTTCGGCAGGAGCTGAAGCCTCTGGAGGCTGCTTCTTGACGAGGATAAATTTGACAAGAGAGAGAGCCATTCACACCCGACTCGACGATTCCTGTCGGGGTATCGCGCTGCCAACGGTCGCGATGGTGCTGGCGCTGCCTTGCTCGTCCTTCGCCCAGCTCAGGGTCCTCCTGACCACGAACGGCGCCGGCGCCGAGGGGTCAGAGGCTTCGTAGAGGGGATCCCGCTTGCCAATCTCGTCGAGGGACCCTGGCCGACCTTCGACGCGCGTCACTCGACCAGTGACGACCAGTTCGTCACGACGTGGATCCGTTGCTCGAGGTCCTCGTCGACGCGCATCCTGACCAGGAAGCGCTGGCCGTCCGCGGTGACCCCATCGAATCCCCCCACGGTCCCCACCGCGTCGGCGGGAACGAGCACCTCAGGCGCTCCGACCTCGAGCCCCGCGGCCGCCTCCCGGACATCCACAACCATCAGCTGCCTGTCGCGAGACAGGTAGAAGAGCTCCTTCCCATCGCCTCGCCATCTGGGCCGACCGCCGCGGTCGGGGAAGACGCCGTCGGGGGAGACGCGCAGCCGCTCGCCGGGGCGGCGGAACGGCTCGACGTAGACCTCGTACTGTCCGGACTCGTCGGACATGTACGCCAGCCACCGCCCGTCGGGAGACAGCTGCCCTAAGCCCACCGAGAATGCGCTCTTCAGCACCAGCTCGGGTGGGCCGTCCCCTTCCATGGGCAGCGCCCAGAAGGCGTTCTCCTTCCCGGTCGTGCGGTAGAGCAGGGTCTTCCCGTCGTGCGACCAGTCCTCCGCGACCCCGCGCCCGGCCGGTTCGCGCAGCGCCGACTCGGTCGCGTCGACGCGGAGCTCTTTGCGATAGAGACTGCTGCCGAGGTTGTCGCTGTCCGCCCGACTGAAGACGAGCTCCCGGCCGTCCGGGGACCAGACCGGGTTCCAGCCTCCTCCGAGCCCGGTCGTCGCGCGGCTCTTCATGCCGCGGTCCACGTCGATCACCCAGATGTCGTCGACCCCCGTTCCGGCCATCACCACGGCCGCGACGCGCCTGCCGTCCGGCGACAGCGCGATCTGCCTGAAGCGTCCGGGGTCCCCGAGGGTTCCGAGCCGCTTCCCCGCTCGGTCGAGCCACACGAGCTGCACGTCGGCGGCGGTTCCCTCCACGTAGGCCAGGACGCCGGTGGCCGAGACCGAGAACCATCCCCAGCGGGGAACAAGCCCGGTGGCCACGGGCGACGCTACCGCGACCGGATCGCCCGTCAGCTCCGCTCGCGCGAGGTCGAAAGGCTGCGCCAGGAGGGTGCTGCCATCCTGGACGAAGAGCAGGTGGCCCGAGCCGTACTTGGCGCGCATCGGTACGGGCAGGAGTCGGCGCCCCTCGTCGGGTGCGTCGAGAGAGCCGAGGTAGACGCCGGCGTTCTCCGCGTAGACGCCGGCGGTCTCCGCGTGCGAGCCGTAGATCTCGAAAAGGAAGCGACGGCCGTCGGGCAGGAAATTCGGCCACCAGTGATTTGTTCGCTCTGCGGGCGTCGTGAGGGGCGTTGCCGCTCCGCCCGCAGCCGAAACCGCGTACAGGCCGCTCAGCCCCCCTTTCGAGAAGACGATCGTGCCTTCGCTGCCCCAGGTGCCCGCCGGGTCGAGACTCTCGGGGGGGAGGGCACAGATTCTGTGGACGGTCCCGCTCGCCAGGCTCACCTTCTTGAGCTCGCCCTCGGTGAAGAAACCGATCGACGCGCCGTCGGGAGACCAGAAGGGCCGGCCTCCGCCCTCCGTGCCAGGAAGCTCCCGCACATCCAGCGCGTCGAGGCGGCGAATCCAGAGCCGTGCCGCGCCGGTGGGAGTACGACTGGCGAACACGATGGAGCGGCCGTCAGGCGAGATGGCGAGGGGATCGAAGTCGGCAAGGAACAGGCCCTCCGGCGCGTCGAAGACGAAGTGCACGGTGGGTCGCGCCTCGGGCGCCTCGGTCGGTCGCGAAAGAAAGCGCAGCGAGGCGACCCCGGCGAGGGCCAGCACGACGGCGGCCCAGACCCACCGTTCGACGGTGCGCCGTCGGCGCGCCGCCCGAGTCTCCTGGCCGCCCGCCGTCGGTGCCTCGGCCTCGGTCCCCGTGGCGGCGAGCGCGTCCTGCAGCACGAGCCGGGCGGCCCCCATGTCGGGCCATCGCGTGCGAGGGTCCTTCCGCAAGCAGCGCCCGAGCAGGCGTCGTACAGCCTCCGGCGTTGCGGCCGGCAAGGCCTCCAGGTTCGGCTCCTTCGTCACCACTGCCACGAGGACGTCGGTGGCAGTGTCCCCCGAGAAGAGGGAGCGACCCGTCAGCATCTCTCCGAGCAGCACGCCGAAAGACCACACGTCCGCTCGCTTGTCGACGGGCTTCCCCCGGGCTTGCTCGGGCGACATGTAGCCCGTTGTGCCCAGGATGGTGCCGGCTGCCGTCCGGTCGTCCGTCAGCCTCGGCGAGTGAGGCGGCTCCGTCCAGCAAGCCTCGCCGGCGCCGCTCCACGCCTTGGCGAGCCCGAAGTCGAGGACCTTCACCTTGCCGTCGGGGGTGACCATGACGTTTCCAGGTTTGAGATCCCGATGGATGATCCCCGCAGCATGGGCCACGGCGAGACCATCGGAGATCTGAACTCCCAAATTGAGCACGTCCTCGATGGGCAGCGCCCCGGAATGATCGATCAGCCGCCGCAGAGTCGGGCCCTGGACCAGCTCCATGGTCAGAAAGTGCACCCCCCCCTCGTTCTCGATCGAATAGATCGTGACGATATTGGGATGGTTGAGAGCGGCGACCGTCTCTGCCTCGCGTTGGAATCTCTCGAGGCGCTCCGGGCTCCCGGCGAGATCCGGGG
>DATKBT010000134.1:0-16734 GCA_035546295.1 Thermoanaerobaculia bacterium
AGGACGTAGGTGAAGGTGCTGGAGACGGGGTCCTGGAGCTGCTGGAAGATCATCGTCTCGACGGTGCCTCCGAGGTGGAGTCTCTGCTCGGGCTCCGGTGCCCGATCGCCGACTGAGCTCCGTCGTCCTCGAGCCTATCGCCCCGAGCATGCAGCCCGACGAGCCGCCGATCGGCGCAGCTCGATCCGGGCGCACCGGCTCGAACGCCCCGAGAGCTTGCGAGAGCCTCGGAATGCTCGCGCGGCCCGAATCCTGTGACAGGGTTGCCGGTGACCGGGTTGCCTGTGACAGGGCTGCCGGTGACAGGGCTGCCAACGATGGAGACGGCTGGCGGAGTCGCCGCCGACACCGCCGACACCTCTTGCCGAGGAACGCCATGCCGTCGAAGCAGAAGACCGCCCTCTGCTGGCTCCTTCCGGCCCTCTTTGTCGGCGAGGGGCTCCGCGCCGCCGCCATCGCCCCGACCAGCCCCGACGGCGCCAAGCTGGAGCTCGCGCTGCGCAAGCTCTCGGTGCTGGGCAGCGTGCTCTACGTCGCCGCGCATCCCGACGACGAGAACACCGCGATGCTCGCGGCGCTCGCGCAGGGACGCCTGGCGCGCACCGCCTACCTCTCGATCACGCGCGGCGACGGCGGGCAGAACCTGATCGGGACCGAGCTCGGCGCGGAGCTCGGCGTGATTCGCACGCAGGAGCTGCTCCAGGCGCGCCGGATCGACGGCGCCGAGCAGCTCTTCACCCGGGCCCTCGACTTCGGCTACACCAAGACCGTCGAGGAAGCGCTCGGGAAGTGGGGGCACGCCGAGGTCCTGAGCGACGTGGTCAGGATCTTCCGGCGCTTTCAGCCCGACGTCGTCGTCATGCGTTTCCCGGGGGATGGCCGCGGCGGCCACGGACAGCATACGGCCTCCGCGGTGCTGGCGGCCGAGGCCTTCGACGCCGCCGCCGATCCGTCGCGATTTCCCGAGCAGCTGCGGGGGCCCGAGACCCTCGAGGTCTGGCAGGCCGAGCGGCTGCTGTGGGACGCCTCGCGCTTCTTCGGCGGCGAGGTCCGCGAGGAGGGGCCCGCGCTCGACCTCGGCGCCTACAGCCCGCTGCTCGGCAGGTCGTTCACCGAGGTCGCGGCAGAGAGCCGCAGCATGCACAAGAGCCAGGGCTTCGGCAGCGCCGGCTCACGCGGCAGTGTCGTCACCCGGCTCGAGCACCGCGCGGGGGAGGACCGCGACGATCTGTTCGCTGGGGTCGACGTGAGCTGGGGGCGGGTTCCCGGGGGAGAGGAGATCGGAGGGCTGCTGCTCGACGCGGCGGAGCGCTTCGAGCCGGCGAACCCGACCGAGGTGCTGCCGCTCCTGCTCGCCGCCGAGGAGCGCCTCACCGCGCTCGCCGATCGCGGCGGCGAAAGCGTCTGGCCCGAGGTCAAGCTCGCCGAGCTGCGCGAGGTGGTGCGGGGAGTCTGCGGTCTGTGGCTGGCGGCGCTCGCCGAGGCGCCGACCGGCACTCCGGGCGGCGATGTGGCCCTGCGCCTCGAGGCCATCAACCGCTCGGCGGTCCCAGTGCGCCTCGAGCGTGTGAGAGTCCCCTTCCACGAGACCGTCGCCATCGGAGCAGCGCTCGGCGACAACGTCGAGTGGACGCTGTCGCTCGAGGTGAGGATCCCGGCCGACCAGCCCACGACCGGACCCTACTGGCTCGAACGCCCCGCCGACGGCGCCCTCTACGACGTGGACGACCCCGGGCTCATCGGCCTCCCCGAGCACCTGCCGCTCACCGCCCGATTCGAGCTCGACATCGGCGGGCGCCCGATGGAGCTCGAGGTTCCGCTGCTCCACCGCTCGAGCGATCCGGTGCGCGGCGAGCTCCACCGCGCCTTCGAGGTGCTGCCACCGGTCTCGCTCGAGCTCGCCGAGCCGGTGCGCATCTTCACGCAGCCCACCGAGCTCCCCGTCCAGGTCGTGGTTCGCAGCACCGGCCCCGCGGCGAGCGGCTCGCTGCACCTCGCGTTGCCGGACGGATGGCGAGTCGAGCCGGCCTCCGCGGTCTTCAACCTCGAACCCCAAGCGGAGCAGCGAATCGACTTCGCCGTCGCGCCTCCGTCCACCAGCTCGGCCGGCGCCGCGAGCGCAATCGCCTCGCTCGCTGGATCGGACCATCCGATGACGTCGCGCGTACGCATCATCGACTACCCCCACATCCCCGTGCAGACCCTGTTGCCGCCGGCCGACGGCCGGGTCGTGCGCTTCGACCTCGAGCGCCGTGGCGACCGCATCGGCTACGTCATGGGCGCCGGGGACGAGATCCCCGAGGCGCTTCGCCAGGTCGGCTACGAGGTCGCCCTGCTCTCCGACGAGGAGCTCGCGGCCGGAGAGCTCTCGGGCTACGACGCGATCGTCGTCGGGATTCGCGCCTACAACGCACGCCCCGCGGTGAGGCGCCACAACCCGCGTCTACTCGAGTACGTCGAGCGCGGCGGCACCCTGGTCGTCCAGTACAACACGGTCTCTCGACGTGGCGAGGGGCCCGACGGGATCGGCCCCTACCCCTTCGAGCTCTCGCGCGATCGGGTCTCGGTCGAGGAGGCGCCGGTGACCATGCTGCTGCCCGATCACCCGGTGCTCGCCGGGCCGAACCGGATCACGGCCGCCGACTTCGACGGCTGGGTGCAGGAGCGCGGCCTCTACTTCGCGGGGAGCTGGGACGAACGCTACGCCGCGCCACTCGCCTCTCACGATCCCGGCGAGGAGGACCTCGCCGGCGGCCTGCTGGTGGCGCGCTACGGCGAGGGTGTCTACGTCTACACCGGACTGTCGTTCTTTCGCGAGCTGCCGGCCGGCGTGGCGGGCGCCTATCGGCTCTTCGTCAACCTGATCTCGGCACGCCAGGAGTGAAGCAGACGCAGCGGTCGGCGGTTCCTCCACCGCCTGTCGCCGCGCCCGCGCCGTCGGTCACTCCCGTGCTCGACACCGAGCCAGCGCAGCCTGACCGAGGCTCACGCCGCCGTCGTTCGCGGGCACCCGCTGGTTCGCCCAGAGCTCGAGCCGGCGCTCCGCGGCGCCCTCCGCCAGCAGCGACACCAGCAGCCGATTCTGGAGCACGCCGCCCGAGAGCGCCACGACGCGGGTTTGATGCTCCTCCGCGAGGCGCTCGAGGGCGCCGAGAAGGCCGGCGCTCAGCGACTCGTGGAACCCCCGCGCGATCGCCTCCCGCTCCCCGCCTCGTCGACGCCGTCCGATCAGCTCGACCAGCGCCGGGCGGTAGTCGAGCCGGCCGCCGTCGAACGGCATCGGCGACACGCGCGTGGCGCCCGCTCGTCGCGCGAGTTGCTCGAGCCACATCGCGGCCTGGCCTTCGAAGCTCATTTGGCGGTAGAACCCGAGCAGGGCGGCGGCCGTGTCGAACAGGCGTCCGGCCGAGGTCGTCGGGAAGGTGCGCACGCCGGCCTCGACCAGACGGCGCGCGTCGAAGTAGCGATCCGGCAGAACGAAGGGGACGGCGCGCAGGTCGGGCAGGTCCTCGATCCCGGCGAGGAAGCCCGCGGCCGCCATCACCGGGAACCGGGCGCCGGCGTCGCCGCCGGGAAGAACTGCGGGCAGCAGGCAGCCGACGCGGTCGAAACCCTCGGTCAGCGAGCCGGCGAAGATCTCGCCTCCCCAGATCGAGCCGTCGTCGCCGAAGCCGGCGCCGTCGAAGGCGACTCCGAGGACCCGCTCCTCGAAGCATCCGCGCTCGGCGAGCACGCTCGCGACGTGGGCGCGGTGGTGCTGCACGGCGACGCGACGCGCTCCGCCCAACTCCTCGGCGATGCGCGTCGACCGATACTCGGGATGCAGGTCGTGCACGACGAGAAGGAGCTCGCGGTCGATCCGGTACATGTCGAGCAGGTCCCGGACGGTCTGCCGGTGCGCGAGCTCCGCGGCGTGCTGCTCGAGGTCGCCGATGTGCTGGCTGACGAAGGCGTCGCCGCCGACCACCAGCGTGATCGAGCTCTTGAGGTCGGCGCCCACGGCGAGCACCGGCTCCCCGCCGGGAAGCCTCGCCACGACCCCCGGGGAGAGCCCGCGGGAGCGGCGCAGGATCATCGGGCCCAGGGCTCCGACCGTGGCCACCGAGTCGTCGACCCGGCGGGCGATCGGCCGCTCGCCGAGCAGGAAGGCATCGGCGACGCCGGCGAGCCGCTCGAAGGCGTCGGCGTCGAGGTAGGCGATCGGCTCGCTGGAGCGGTTGGCGCTGGTGAGCACCAGGACCTCGGGCGCTCCGCGGTCGAACAGCAGGTGATGAAGCGGGGCGTAGGGCAGCATCACGCCGAGGTCGCGGTTCTCGGGCGCGATGCCGGCGACCGCTTCGGCGATCGCCTCGGCGACCACCACCGGCCGCGCGCTCGACAGGAGCAGCCGCTCGCTCTCGGCGTCGAGCCGCACCATGCGACGCGCGGCGTCGAGGTCCGGGACCATCAGCGCGAACGGCTTCTCACGGCGGAACTTGCGAGTGCGCAGCTCGCCCACGGCCCGCTCGTCGCCCGCGTCGCAGGCCAGGTGATAGCCGCCGATCCCCTTGATCGCCAGGATGTGCCCGGCGCGCAGGCGGGCGACCGCGGCCTCGATCGCGGCCTTGCCCCGCACCTTTTCGCCGCCGCTCTCGATCAGCGCGTAGGTCGGGCCGCAGGCCGGGCAGGCGGTCGGCTGCGCGTGGAACCTGCGGTGCAGCGGATCCTCGTACTCGGCCGCGCACCGGTCGCACAGCGGCCAGTCGCGCATGGTGGTGAGCGCTCGGTCGTAGGGCAGGCCGAGGACGATCGAGTAGCGCGGGCCGCAGTCGGTGCAGTTGAGGTACGGGTAGCCGGCGCGCCGGTCCTCGGGGTCGAAGAGCTCCTCGAGGCACGAGTTGCACACCGGCAGGTCGGACGAGATGCGCACCGTCGGATGCTCGCCCTCGCTGCTGGTCTCGATCTCGAAGCAGCCGAGACCGAGGGGCTCGACCGCCTCGTGCTCGACGCGGGCGACGACGGCGGCCGGGGGCGGCGTCGACAGAGCCTCGAGAAACGCCTCGATCGCGGCGGGCTCTCCCTCCAGGTGGACCTCGACCCCCTCCCCGCCGTTGCGCACCCAGCCGTCGAGGCCGAGATCACGCGCCGTGCGATAGACGAAGGGGCGGAATCCGACCCCCTGCACGGCGCCCCGCACCTGGACTCGACGAGCGGCTCGAGCGCTCACCGCCGGTCGCAGACCCCGCCGCTCGCCGAGCTGCCGCCCGAGGAGATTTCGCCAGGCGAGTTTCCGCCAGGCGAGATTCCGCCCGACGAAATCGTGCAGCTCCGGCCACGCCAGCCGACCTCGCGCACGCGCCCGTCCTCGACCAGCGTGGGCACCCGCGGCTCCCCGCCGCTGAGCTCGATCAGTCGCCGCAGCGCCCCGGCGTCGACGTCCACGTCGTGCTCGACGAAACGCTCGCCGCGCCAGAGCAGGTCCTCGCGCAGGTCACGGCTGAACGGACAGGAGGTGTCGCCGTAGAGCTCGAGCCGCGTGCTCGTGTGCGTCGCCGTCGCGTCGCCCGGCGCCGGCCGCGCCTGGCGCTCGCCGTCGCCGGCCCGAGCCAGCTCTCGGTCACCGGCTGCCGCCAGCAGCTCGAGGATCACGTGGTAGATCGAGGCCTGCACCTCCTGGATGCGCGGGACGTAGTCGCTGCGCACCACCAGCGCGTGATCGACCAGCCCGCGGCGCACGATCTCGCCGCCGTCGTAGCCGAGGAGCGCGAGGGTCGCGAGCCCGCGACGCCGCGCCTCGACCAGCGCCTCGACGACGTTGCTGGAGCCGCCGCTGGTGGAGATCCCGATCGCCACGTCCTCGGGCCGCGCCAGAGCGATGAGCTGGCGCAGGAAGACCGCATCAGTCCCGACGTCGTTGGCGATCGCGCTCAGGTTCGCCGGCTCCATGGCGAGCGAGACCGCCGGAATCGGTCCGCGCTCGCCCTCGGCCTGCGCGCAGTCGATCGCCCAGTCGTTGGCGTCGGTGGCGGAGCCACCGTTGCCGAAGAGCAGCAGCGTGCCGCCGCGCGCAACGCGCTCGCGCAGGGCCGCGGCAGCGGCGACCAGCGCCGCCGTCTGGTCGCGCGCCACCTCCGAGCGCAGCCGCTCGACCTCGGCGGCCTTGGAGCGGATCGACGCCGCGACCTCCGCCACCACGCTGCTCGTGTCCTGCTCGGCGCTGCCCAGGAACGGGTAGAGGAACGCTGACTCGCCGACGTCGTGGCCGAGCTCACGATGCTCGAAGAAGACGTGCACCGTCTCCCACAGCGTGTGGTACAGGATCTCGACGATCTCCTGGTGCACGAACGCCTCCTCCGACGCGGCCGGCGCCGCATAGCCCGCGCCGGCCACCGCCGCCGCGTCGCGCGCCGGCAGCTCGAACGTCAGCGCCCCGCGGCCACGCGCGAGGTCGAGCGCGGCCGCGATCTCGTCGTCGCCCGCGGGGGGTGAAAAGCCCATGACCATGTCCTCGGCCCGCAGGATCGCGGGCAGGCGATCACCGAACGCGAGCGACAGGTCGATCGCGGGCAACGCGCTCTTGCCGACGATCACGGGGTGGACGAACTCGACGGAAACGTGCTGGGCGTCCGTTGCGTACGGCCCCCGCCCGAAGGCGATCAAGCGGCCGCCTCGGCGAAACCGACCCGCCATCCGCCGGCTCGTCTCCGCCAGGGGCTCGGCCTCCCGCGCGAAGAAGGCGGCCGAGACCTCGTTGCGCGTGCGCAGCCGCTCCTCGACGAAGACTCGCGGGTCGAAGTCGAAGGCCTCGGGCATGGTCTCAGCAGATCCTGGGCAGCGGATCCCCGACCAGCATGTCGACCACGCGGCCGCCGCCGTAAGACGTGGTGGCGACCACCGCGCCGGCGGAGTCCGCGCGCACCGCGCCGATGCGGGCCGCGCGCTCGCCGCCCGGCGCGGCGCGGATCGCCTCCAGCGCGGCATCGGCGTGCTCGGGCGCCACCACCGCCACGAACTGCCCCTCGTTGGCGATGTGCAGCGGGTCGAGCCCGAGGAGCTCGCAGGCGCCTCGCACCGGATCGCGCAGCGGCACGCGCTCCTCCTCGATCACCACACCGACGCCGGCGTCGCGCGCCAGCTCGTTGAGCGCGGTCGCCACGCCGCCGCGCGTCGGATCGCGCATCCAGCGCACCCCCTCGGCGCAGGCGTCGAGCAGCGCGGCGACCAGTGGCGCCACCGAGCGGGTGTCGGAGACCAGGTCGGCGTCGAGGTCGAGGTCGCCGCGCGCGAGCAGGATGGTGACGCCGTGGTCGCCGATCGGCCCCGACAGCAGCACCTGGTCGCCGGGCTGCACCGATCGAGCGTCGCAGCGCACCCGGGGGTCGACCAAACCGATCCCCGCCGTATTCACGTAGAGCCCGTCGGCCTTGCCGTGCTCGACCACCTTGGTGTCGCCGCCCACGATCGGCGCCCCGGCCGCTTCGGCGGCACGCGCCATCGCGTCGATCTCGTCCTCGAGCTCCTTGCCCGGGAGCCCGGCCTCGACGATCAGGCTGCACAGCAGGGCGAGGGGCTGCGCGCCCGCCATCGCCAGGTCGTTCACGGTCCCGTGCACCGCCAGCGACCCGATCGAGCCGCCGGGAAAGCGGCGCGGTCGAACCACGAAGGAGTCGGTCGTGAAGGCCAGTCGCCGGCCGTCGAGGTCGAGCACCGCGGCGTCCTCGAGCGCCGAGCTCAGACCCCCGCCGAAGCGCGCCGCAATCAGCCCCTCGACCAGCCGGCGACTGGCCTTGCCGCCGGCGCCGTGCGCCATCTCGATCTGCCGGTCCTGGAAGCGGGCCCGCGGAGTCTCGACCGTCATGGGGTGCTCGGCGTCTCCACGAGCTCGTCGGGAGCCATGCCCGAAGAGCCTCGACGGAATGAGTCGACGAGCGCACGTTCGAAGCGGATCATGCTGGGCCTGCTCGCCAGACTCGATGGCCCGAGCGGCGCCCAGTCTCTCCAGAGCGGGCGCCTGGCGAGGCCCCCCTTGGGGGGTTGGGGGGCGAAGACGTGGCTGGCTTCGAATGTGCTAACGAGCACATTCAGAGGTCAGCCGGTGGACGTACTGGTGGTAGGCGGCGCAGGCTCCCTCGGAGGAGACCATCAGGGCGCCGATCGGGTTCTCGGGCGTGCACTCGCGCCCGAACAGCTTGCACTGATGGGGCTTGAGGACTCCCTTGAGCACCTCGCCGCACTGCGCCGCCTTGGGGTCGGTGACGCGGACGCCCGGGGTTTCGAAGCGCGCCTCGGCGTCCCAACGGGCGAGCTCGGGGCGCAGCCCGAGCGCGGACTGGGAGATGAAGCCGAGCCCGCGCCACTCGAAGTAGGGGCGCAGCTCGAAGACCTCGGCCATCGCGCGCAGCGCCGCGCGATTGCCCTCCCACGGGACGACGCGCCCGTACTGGTTCTCGACCTCGGCACGCCCCTCGCGGAGCTGGCGCAGCACCATCACCATCGCCTGCAGCAGGTCGAGCGGCTCGAAACCCGAGACGACCAGCGGCTTGCCGTGGTCGCGCGCCACGAACTCGTACGGCCGGCAGCCGATGACGGTCGACACATGGCCGGGGCCGATGAAGGCGTCGAGTCGCATGCCGGGCGAGTCGAGGATCGCGCGGATGGCGGGGATGATGGTGACGTGGTTGCAGAAGACCGAGAAGTTGGGGACGTCGAGCTCTCGCGCGCGCAGCACGGTGAGCGCCGTCGACGGCGCCGTGGTCTCGAAGCCGATGGCGAAGAAGACGACCTCGCGATCGGGGTTGGCGCGCGCCAGCTCGAGCGCGTCGAGCGGCGAATAGACCATGCGGATGTCGGCCCCGCGCGCCTGGTGCTCGAGCGGGCTGCCCGCCGTTCCCGGAACGCGCATGACGTCGCCGAATGCGGTGAGGATCACGTCGGGCCGCCCGGCGAGCGCCAGCCCGTCGTCGGTGCGCCCCATCGGCAGCACGCACACCGGACAGCCGGGGCCGTGGACCAGCTCGACGTTGTCGGGGAGCAACTCCTCGAGCGCGAAACGGTAGATCGCGTGGGTGTGGCCGCCGCACACTTCCATCACGCGGTAGTGGCGGTCACCGCGGGCGAGCCGCCTCACCTCCTCCGCGGTCGAGCGGATCAGCTCGGGATCGCGAAACTCGTCGACGTAGCGCATCGGGCACTCCTCTCGGGCTTCACTGGAAGCGATAGCCCTCGAGCTCCTTCATCGCCTCCTCGCCCTCGCCGAGCATTCGGAGGAGCCGCATCTGCTCCTCGGCCTCCTTGGCGCTGATCCTGCTCATCCCGAAGCCGACGTGGATGAGCACCCAGTCGTCGTTCGCGAGCCCCTGCTCGGACAGCAGATGGACGTTGATCTTGCGGCGCACGCCGGAGACGTCGACGGTGGCGAGCTGGCACTCCTGGTCGATCTCGACGACGCGTCCTGGGATGGCGAGACACATGGGGAACCTCCTCGCGAGCCGGTCCCGTGCTCACCGTAGCATGCGGTAGGGTGGAGACATGAGCGAAGCCCCGACGGGCGCGACGAGAGAATCGGAGGCAGCGTGATGTGTCGAACCTGTGGCTGCTCGGACCACGTGAAGGCGACGGTCACCGACCTCGCGAGCGGGCGCCACGTCCACCTGCATCGCACGGCCGAGGCCGAGCCCCCCCACCGCTCGGTCCACGCCCACGGCGGCCAGATCTCTGCTCCCGGCAACCAGAATTCCGGCGCCGAGCACTCCCACGCGCACGACCACGACCGCGCTCACGATCACGACCACTCCCACGCCCACGCTCATGAGCACGGCCACGTCCACGAGCACGCGCATCCGCATGACCACCCCCATCCCCACGACGCCGGCACCCGGATGGTGCGGCTCGAGACCGCCGTGCTGGCCAAGAACGACGCTCTCGCCGAGCGCAATCGGGCCTGGCTCGCCGGGCGCCAGATCCTGGCCCTCAACCTGGTCAGCTCCCCCGGCTCCGGCAAGACCTCCCTGCTCGAGCGCACCATCCGCGACCTGGGCGCCGACCGACAGATCGCCGTCATCGAGGGGGACCAGCAGACGACCTTCGACGCCGAACGGATCCGGGCGACCGGCGCTCCCACCGTCCAGGTCAACACCGGCGCCGGCTGTCACCTCGAGGCCGACATGGTGTGGGAAGCGCTCAAGGTGCTGCGACCCGAGTCGGGCGCGCTGGTGCTGGTCGAGAACGTCGGCAACCTGGTCTGTCCTGCCTTGTTCGATCTCGGCGAGGCCGCCAAGGTCGCAGTGCTGTCGGTGACCGAGGGTGAGGACAAGCCCGCCAAGTACCCGCACATGTTCCAGGCCTCGAGCCTCATCCTGCTCAACAAGATCGACCTGCTGCCGCACCTCTCCTTCGACCTCGACCGCTGCATTGGCTACGCCCGCGACGTGAACCCGGACGCCGAGGTGCTCCCGATCTCGGTCGCCACCGGCGACGGGCTCGACCGCTGGTACGAGTGGATCGGGCGCCAGATGGAGGAGCTGGCGGACCGCGCCTTCGCCTAGCAGCCCGTGGTGAAAGTCAGGATGGCCGCGTTGCGAGCGCCGCAGGTCCAGATGCAAGGCGGACCGACGGAGGCGATGCGGGGACATCGGCGAGGAGGTCCAACCTGAGGCTGAGCGCAGCGAAGCCGACGAAGCGGACCAGCTGCCGCTCGCGGCAGGTGGTCCTCAACGCAGCAGATGGGCCTGCGCCGCCGCAACCCAAAGGGCGACAAGGACTTGCAGCGGAGCCGGCGGCGAGAAGCCGACCGAGAGAAAGCCAGCTCCCGCACTCGTACGACCGGCTTCTTGGCCGTCGGCGGAGCGGAAAGACCGTGTCGTGCGGGCGTGCTGAGTTTCACCACGGGCTGCTGGGGGCTCGGCGAGGCGTCCACGCCTCAGCTGCCCGCTGCCTGCACCAGCATCCACACGCCGAGGGCGATGGTGAAGCCGCCGATGCCCACCTGCAGGCCGACGTGGAGGCGCTCGAGCAGCCCGGTCGACACGTGCAGGGGGATCGCCAGCATGCTGGAGAGCATGGCCATGCCCAGGATGGAGCCGATCCCGAAGACGCCGATATAGGCGAGGCCGAGCCAGACCGACCCGGTGGCGTGCAGCGTGACCAGCAGCAACGCCGCCGAGCCCGCCATGCCGTGGACCAGGCCCACCACCAGAGCGCGGCGCGGAAAGCGATCGCGGTGGCGGTGTCGGTGGGCGTCGTCCGCCTCGTGCCCGATCTCGGGCGGATGCGCATGGGCGTGGATGTGGACGACGCCGTCGTCGTGGGCGTGCGCGTGCACGTGAACGCCTTGCCGGCGCATGCGCCAGAACACCTCGGCGCCGAGGAGCACGAGCATCGCGCCGACGGCCACGTCGGCGGCGCGCACCAGCGGCGCCGGCATCTCGGCGTTGAGCAGCAGACAGACGCCGCCGATGACGAACAGAGTGAGCGTGTGACCGAGGCCCCACACCGCTCCCCTCCAGGCGGCCGAGCGCACGCCCCGATGCCGGGCCGCCATGGTGGCGACGGCGGCGAGATGATCGGCGTCGAGCGCATGGCGCATGCCGATCAGGAACCCGAGGACGAGGATCGAGATCACGTCCGGGGCTCCTCCTGGACTTCGCGCCGGCGGATCCAGAGCGCGACCTCCACCTCGGGCTTGACTCGCAGCGCGCCGAGCAGCGCCTTGACCGGCGCGATCCCGAAGTCCGTGTGATCGAGCTCGACCGCGGCGCTCGCCCGCTCACCGTCGGTCGAGATCCGAGCCTCGAGCGGCCGCTCCACGCCGTGGAGTCGGAGCGACCCGCTCAGCCGAGCGCCCTCGGCATCCTCCAGGATCCTGGCCGCCACGAACACCGCCACGGGGTGACGCCGGCTCTCCAGGACCCGCTCTCGGATCCGTCGTTCGATCTCGTCGCGATCGGATCGACTCGGCTTCGACTCGTCGACCTCGCCGTGGGAGATCACGCCGACCACCTCGATCGAGCCGGTGTCGAAGCTGGCCTCGACGGCAGGCGAGTCGCCGTCGACCTCCATCGACCACGACGTCACCCGCAGACGCAGGTCGTGACCCAGTGCGGCGAGGGCTCCCTCGCGATAGACCGACACCGTGCACTCGCCGTCGGTGGAGTCGTAGGTCGTCATCGCCGGATCTCGACTCTACAGGGAGCGCAGGACGCGGCCACCGGCCACGTCATCAGGCCGCCTCGACCGAGACGCGGCCAGCAGCCCGCCCACGTTCCCGCCCGCTTCACCGAAGCCCGGCGACCGGCACGTCGAGCCCGATCCTGCGGCCATCGTCGCTCTCTCCTCTGCTGGGCTGCGCGGTTCACCGAGAGGCCGCGAGCCGTCGTGCCACTATCAGAGGATCTCACGGCCCGCCCGTACACACCAATCATCCACCGCTGCTCCTTCCTCTGCCTCACCCCGAGCGTCCGATCGCACCGATGCACGAGCTGTCGATCGTCCTGAGCCTGGTCGAGTCGGCGAGCCGTGAGGTCGAGCGGCGCGCGCTCGGTCCGGTCCGAGCGCTCCACCTCCGCATCGGTCGCCTCTCGGGCGTCATGCCGGACGCGTTGCGATTCGGCTGGGAGGTGGCCACCGAGGGGACCGTGCTCGCCGGCTCGCGCCTCGAGATCGAGCATGTGCCGGCGACCGTGCACTGCCCCGCTTGTGACGAGGAGCACGAGCTCCCCTCGATCCACGTTCTGCGCTGCCCAGCCTGTGGCGGGGGAACCGCCCGGCTCGTGCGCGGCCGGGAGCTCGACCTGATCGGGCTCGAGATCGCGGATTCCGACGAGGCGTCACCACCACCATGAGCGCGCTTCCCGCCGCCGGGCAAACCTTCGGCCGAGTGCGTCCTGTCGCGGCTCCAACAGCGCCGGAGCCGCGATCGTCGCGGCTTCGTCCTGTGGATGATCGGAGCCCTGCTCCCGCGACGACAGAACGACTCGAACGTCGCGCGTGCCTCGCCGTCGGGGTGTATGGTGATCCCGAGAGAGCGCGGTGGGCGCTCGACGTCGACCCAGGACCAGGACCAAGACCAGGAATCGGAGGCGAGGCGATGGAGATCGATGCGCTGTTCGATCGGTACGACCGCGGGGAGCTGAGCCGGCGGGAGCTGGCGCTGGCGATCACGGGGCTGTTGAGCGGCCTCGGTGGTATGGCCGGCGCAGCCGCCCTGCCGCGTCGGCAGAGCACCTTTCAGGCCATCGGCCTCAACCACATCGCGCTCCAGGTCACCGACGTCGCGCGTTCGAAGGCGTTCTACGAGCGCCACCTCGGGCTGCGCACGACGAGCGAGTCGTCGAGCTCCGCGTTCCTCGATTGCGGGCCCCAGTTCGTCGCGTTGTTCCGCAGTCAGGAGCCCGGTCTCGCCCACTACAGCTACTCGATTCCCAGCTACTCGCAGAGTGACGCGGCCGAGCGGCTGCGCGCGGTCGACATCGAGCCGAAGCTGCGGGGACAACGGATCTACTTCGACGATCCCGACGGCATCGAGGTCCAGCTCTCGCAGGGTTGACGCTGACGAGATCGCGATCTCCTGCCGCTGATGCAGTGGCACGCCCTCACCCGCGACGTGGAGCTCGGTCACGCCGCGCTCGGCCGCGCGCCGGCGTGCGCGACGCCCCTCCTACGGTGAGTCCTGAGGGACGGTGACCCTGCCGTTCTCCTCCACCTCGAGGTCGAGATGCTCGGCGAGGAACTCGAGGCGGCGGTTCCAGAAGTCGAGGACGTTGGCGCGGCGGCTGATGACGTGGCTCTCGCCTCGGTAGAGCCGGTACTCGACCTTCTTGTCGAGGCGCTCGAGGGCATTGAAGATCGCGTCGACCGGGACCAGGTCGCCGTCCTGGTCCCCCTGGCCGATGAGCAAGGGTGTCGTGATCTCCGGGAAATCGAAGAGCGGAGAGTTGTCCCGATAGCGCTCGGGCTGCTCCCAGATCGTACCGCCCATGTTCCCCTGCCCCTGCTCCCAGTAGCCGGTCGACGAGCCGCTCAGGTAGTCGGCGAACAGGTCCGGGTGGAGCACCGCGGCGGTGATCACGGCGGCGTCGAAACGGTCGGTGCGAGTCAAGAGAGCGAGGACGTTGAACGAGCCGAAGCTCTGCCCCATCAGGGCCAGGCGCTCGCGATCGGCGTAGCCCTGTTCGATCGCGGCGTTGACGGCCGGCAGGACGGAGGCGACCAGGTCGTCGGTGAGTCGTCCGGTGCGAACCGGAACGTCCGGAAACAGCACCGCGAAGCCGCGCGTGGCAAGCAGATGCATGTTGAAGGTCGGCATCGCGCCCCACAGCCCGAAGCGGTGGATGGCGTCGGAGCCGTTGGCTCCGGCATAGACCCAGACCACCAGCGGTAGCCCGGTATCGCGCTCGTAGCCCGGCGGCAGCAGCAGCGCTCCACGCAGCGGCTCGCCGTTCGCGCTGCGCCACTCGAGGATCCGCGCCTCACCCAAGGCATACCGGTCGAGCGCGTGGTTGATCCGCGAGACCTGGCGGGGCTCGCCGGTCGCCGTGTCGACCACCCAGAGCTCGCCGACCTGCTGCTGGCTCCTCGACACGTAAACTGCGTCACCGGTGATCTCGTTCGCCGCCAGGCTGAACAGGTGAGACCACGACGCCTCCTCCTCGTACACCGCCCGCGTCTCGCCGCTCGCCACCCTCACCGAGAAGAGCCCAAAGCGACCGCTCTCCTCTTCGCGGGCGGTCACCCACAGCGTCTCGCCGCCGTCGCGCGAGAACGCCGTCGCCGAGTTCCAGCTCGGGGTCAGCAGCACGCGGATCCGCCAGTCGTCGATCGCGGCGGCCTCGCGCGCGGCGCCGCTCGCGACGTCGACCGCCCACAAGGCTCCCTCGGCGACGCCGTAGAGCCGCTGGGCGTCGCCGCTCCAGATCGGGGGCACCTCCCCCTCGCCCGCCGCGAAAGGCGGAGCTTCGTTCTCGAGGGTCCGTGCCGGGCCGTCGCGGACGTCGACGACGGCGAAGGAGCCGTCTCCGAGCTGGCCCGAGTCGGTGTAGGCGATGAAGCGACCGTCGGGCGACCAGCTCCACTCGATCCCGTAGCTCAGCCGGAGATCCTCCGCGAGGCTGTGGTCGCTCTCCGTGCTCAGGTCGTGACGCCGCAGCTCGTAGAGCGGCTGCTGCGTGTTCGGCGCATAGCTGCTGAGCACGGTGTAGGCGATCGACGTCCCGTTCGGGGAGAAGGCGTACATCCGGACCGCCTCACGCTCGACGATCCGCTCGACCCGACCGGTCGTCGTGTCGACGACCGCGAGATCGGCGGTAAAGCCCGCAATCCTCTCGGCGAGTGGATCGCTCGCCGGCGGCGCATCGCGGTCGTCGGACCCGCTCGAGCGCTCGGACTCGAACGCTGTCGAGCGCCGCACCACCACCGACGCCTCGTTGGGATCGAGCTCGGGTGCCGGCGGCTCGGCCTGCGGCGCCGGCAGCAGGGCGTTGGCCTCCTCGAGGGTCAGATCCTCGGGCAGCAGCTTCACCAGCAGGCGCCGGGAGTCGGGCGCCCAGCGAACGCCTTCGAAGCCGAAGAAGGGGCGCACCACGACGCCTTCGATCCGTCGCGCCTCGCGCGTCTCCCGCGTCCAGATCCAGAGCCCCGCCTCGCCGCCGGCATCGGAATAGAAGCCGACGCGCTCTCCGTCGGGAGAGAACACCGGCGCCCAGCTCGAGCTGTCGGGCCCTCCGAGCCGGATCACCTCGTCGCCGTCGACGCGCGAGAGGGTCGCCTCCATCCGCGCGTTGCCCTCGGCGAACGGGAAACCGGTCGCCGAGTACGCGGAGCTCGCCCCGCGCGGCACCGTGTCCGCCGACTCGACGGTGTGGGCGACCCACTCGCCGTCGGGAGACAGGTTCACGGGCGAGCGCCCGTTGTGGCCGCGCAGCGAGAGGGCGACGTCGAGCGGCAGCGGATCGCTCGCCGGCGTCTGAGCGAGAGCGCATGGCGCCAGCGCCAGCAGCCCTCCCATCCAGAGCGCGAGCAGGCGCTCCACAACGGCTCCTCCACCAGCGCGCGGCTGCGGTCCGAGGCCAGCACGACGCCAGGCACCTGGGCTCGCCGCGGCGGGCCTGTCGGCGGATCTCGAGATCGTCCTCGCGCCGACGGCGTCACCCGATCCGAGCTCGAGCGCGGACCGGAGATGGAAGGGATCGATGTCGATCACGTCGCAGACAGTCTACGTCGGTCGTCGGTGGTCGGGGCAAGGGTCGAAGCCGAAAGGCTCGAACGGACCGCCGGCTGGCAGTGAACGACCCTGCCGCAGGTCACCGAGCCCGACTCCCAGCCGCACTCGAGGAAGCTCTAGGCCCGGCGGGTAGGATCGTTCGCGGCGGCGAGACCTACCGTCCTGATGTTCCTGAGAAAGCTCCCGCGATGAGCAGCGCTCCCGCGATCGGCAAGCGGACTCGTCGAGATCTCCTGCGCACGCTCGGCGGCGCAGCGCTGCTCGCGCCTCTCGGCTCCTGTGCGACCTCCCTTCGCCGGACGCGCTACGTGCGCGGCTACTCGCGACGGCCGTTCGTGGCGCCGCGGATCGCCATGGAGAACATCATCCGGGTCGTCGTCGGGCATCGCCCCTACCGGCCCTCGGGGTTCGTGGTGAGGAGCGAGCGCCTCGACGATCACCTCGTCGTCCACAACTACGGCCACGGCGGCGGCGGGCTCAGCCTCTCCTGGGGCTCTTCGGCGCTCGCCGTCCGCGAGGTCGCGGGGCTCGAGCCGCAA
>DATKBT010000135.1:0-11662 GCA_035546295.1 Thermoanaerobaculia bacterium
GTCAACGGCCGGTACTGGTCTTCGCCGCCGGGCTCACCGACGTCGGCGTCGAGATCGCCGTGACCGACACCGTCAGCGGATCGCGGCGCAGCTACAGCCATCCCGGTGGCAGCGCGTTCGCGACGATCACCGACGTCGAGGCGTTCGCCTGTCCCTGACGGCCGAGCCGGGCATCCCAACGAGTACACTCGCGCCTTTGGGAGGCCCGATGAAGCTCGAGCTCGACGCCGACAAGCTGCTGACGACGACGCGCGCGGTGCGCAAGCGGCTGGACTTCGATCGCCCTGTCGATCTCGAAGCGGTCCGCGACTGCCTCCAGATCGCGCTCCAGGCGCCCTCGGGATCCAATGCGCAGGGCTGGCACTTCGTTCTGGTCACCGACGCGGAGAAGCGCAGGGCGCTCGGCGAGATCTACCGGCGCGCCTTTGCCGTCTACCGCGACATGCCGATCTCGGCGCACGCGCTCGCCGAGAAGCGCGAGGGTGACGAGCACTCCCAGATGGAGCGTGTCGTCTCCTCTGCCGAGTACCTGGCCGCCAACATGGAGCGCGCACCGGCGCTCCTGATCCCCTGCGTCGAGGGCCGCGCCGACGGCGCCAGCGGGGACCTCGCCAACCTGGCTCAGGCGAGCCTCTACGGATCGATCCTACCGGCGACCTGGAGCTTCATGCTCGCTGCTCGCGAACGCGGCATCGGCACCTCGTGGACGACGCTGCACCTGATGTTCGAGCGCGAGGCGGCCGAGGTCCTCGGCATCCCCTACGACCTGGTGACGCAGGTGGCGATGTCGCCGGTTGCCTACACCAGGGGGAGGGAGTTCGAGCCTGCGCTGCGCAGGCCCCTCGACGACGTGCTTCACCTGAACCGGTGGTGAGCGGACGGTGAAGGCCGGCGCCTGGTGGCCGAGGCCGTGATCGCCAACGGCTTCTCGTCGGGCGGCCGGTCGGCGCGCAGTGCGCCGCTGGGCTACTCCGAGTGGGCGCCGCCCGCCGGCCTCGAGTGGGCGATCGAGTGTGTCTGGACCCGCCGCACCGGCGGGGGTCCCGCGCACCGGAGCCGCGTCTTGCCCGACGGCTGCGCAGATCTGATCTTCGACGTCTCGCCGGAGTGTGGGCTCACCGGCGGCGGAGTCCACGGGCTGCGCGCGATCGCGGTCGGCACCATGACGAAGCCCCTCGACACCGAGTTGGCGCCCCGCTCCACGCTCATCGGGATCCGCTTTCATCCGGGCGCCGGGTACCCGTTCCTCGGCGCGCCACTCGAGGAGCTGGTCGATCGGCGGGTGGGCCTCACCGAGCTCTGGCCGCGCGCCGCCGTCGAGCGGCTCCTCGGGCGGCTCGCCGAGAGCGAGCGCCCCGCTCAGTGGTCGAGCGCGCTGGTCGCCGAGCTGTCTCCGAGGAGATCCTGCATTCCCGATCAGGCGGTGCGGCAGGCCGTTCGCTGGATCCTCGAGAGCCAAGGGCGGGTCCGCGCCGGCGAGCTCGCGCTTCGCCTCGGGATTTCGCGCCAGACGCTCGCGCGTCGCTTTCGCCGGCAGGTGGGTGTCGGACCGAAGATGCTGGCCCGGGTCGTCCGGCTACGGGCGACGGTGGAGCGCATCGACCGCGCCGGCCCGATCGACTGGGCCGAGCTGGCGCTGGAGCAGGGCTTCAGCGATCAGG
Organism: Thermoanaerobaculia bacterium; assembly: GCA_035546295.1. Lineage (GTDB taxonomy): Bacteria > Acidobacteriota > Thermoanaerobaculia > Multivoradales > Multivoraceae > DATKBT01. Next base: position 1,662 of record DATKBT010000135.1, read on the forward strand.
CGCACCTGTGCGCCGAGCTTCGTGAGCTGGCGGGGGAGCCGCCGACTCGACTGCTCGCCAAGCGGCGCTCTCCCTGAACGCTTCGACGAGGCGGCGCGCCGTCGCGCGCCGCAGCGCACCATTTCTTCAAGACGAAGAGCGCTGCGCTCGATAGGGTCCGCGTTCCAGCGACGGCTCGCCAGGCCGCGTTGATTGCCGACCGACACCAGAAGGGAGAACGCCGCATGTCCGACCTGTCGTTTCGCAAGCTCACCCCCATCCTGGAGGTCGCCGAGATCGAGCCCTCGATTCCGTTCTGGGAGAGCCTCGGATTCGAGAAGACCGTGGAGGTCCCGCACGAGGATCGTCTCGGCTTCGCCATCTTCCAACGCGAAGGCGTCGAGGTGATGCTCCAGACCCTCGACTCGATGCGCGCCGACAACGCCGGCCTCGCCATCGACGAGCCTCCTCGCGCGCTCCTCTACTTCGAGGTCACGGGCCTCGACGAGCTGATCGCTCGCGCCGGGGACTTCGACGTCGCCGTCCCCGAGCGCACGACGTTCTACGGCGCGCGCGAGCTCTTCGTCCGCGATCCTGCCGGTAACCTCATCGGCTTCGCCGAGCACGGGCAGGCGTCACCGGAGTAGACCGGAGCACTCATCGGAACGATTCGCGGAATGCGACGAGGTCGACCCGGATCGCTGGCGCCGGCCACCACCGACCCGTTCGCTCCTACCAGTCGAATTTCACGTAGGCCAACGCGCGCCTCCCCAACAGATCCCCGCCGAAGATCTGGTAGGCCTCGTCGTCGAGGAGGTTGGACACGTTGACGCCGAGCTCCCAGTCCTCGCGCAGCCTGTACCCCGCGTTCGAATCGACGGTTTCGTACGCGGGGACGACGCCGCGGAAGACGCCGGCGAGAGGAGCGGCAGAGGAAGGAGACCGCTCTCTAACCAGCGCGAGGCCGCGGTTGTTTCGGGAGCGCGGAGGCGGGTTATCCTCCCGGCTCGAGACGGCTGCCGAGAACGTCGCGCCCGGGTCGTCGGGCCGACCGCGCGAAACGAGCGAGTCCGCACCGTGTGCTCGGGCCGGATCGTGTACCGCGAGAGGCGACTGGAGGATCGATGGGCATCGTGAACGAGCTGAGAAGGGTTCTCGATCCCGACGCGGTCCTGGAGGGGGAGCAGGTCTCGCTGCGCAGCAACGGGTGGGGCCGTCGCGACCCCTGCCGCGCTCGAGCCGTGGTGCGCCCGCGTGACACCGAGGGCGTCTCGACGGTCCTGCGCCTCTGTCACGCCGCCGGCCAACCGGTCGTCTTGCACGGTGGCATGACCGGGCTGGTCGCCGGCGCCGTGGCTCGTCCCGAGGAGATCGCGCTCTCGCTCGAGCGGATGACGGCGATCGAGGAGGTGGATGCCGCTGGGCGCACGATGACGGCGCAGGCCGGTGTCACCCTCGAACGAATCCAGCGGGCGGCGGAGGAGGCCGGCTGCCTGTTTCCGCTCGACCTCGGAGCTCGCGGCTCGTGCACGATCGGCGGCAACGTGGCGACCAATGCCGGCGGCAATCATGTGCTGCGCTACGGCATGACCCGAGCCCAGGTGCTCGGGCTCGAGGCGGTGCTGGCCGACGGCACCGTGATCGACGATCTGCGCAAGATGCTCAAGAACAACGCCGGCTACGACCTCAAGCAGCTGTTCATCGGCTCTGAGGGCACCCTCGGCGTCGTCACCCGCGTCGTGCTGCGCCTGCGTGCGCGCCCGCGCAGCGAGAACACCGCGCTGGTCGCCGTCGACTCGTTCGGCGGGATCATCCGCCTGCTGGGTGCGAGCGAGGAGCACCTCGGCGGCGACCTCACCGCCTTCGAGGTGATGTGGGACGACTACTACCGGACGACGACCACCGAGCCGGCGAAGAGCCGCCCGCCGCTGCCTCACGGCCACCCCTACTACGCGATCGTCGAGATGCTGGGCTCGCATCCCGAGAGCGACGCCGCGCGGTTCGAGGGTCTGCTCGGGGAGGCGGTGGAGGAGGGCTGGGCCGCCGACGCGGTGCTCGCGAGCTCGCGCTCCGAGCGCCGAGCGATCTGGGCGATCCGCGACGACGTCGAGCAGCTCGGCCGCTACGCTCCGATCTTCACCTTCGACGTCAGCGTCCCGATCGCGAGGATGGAGTCGTACGTCGAGGAGCTGCGCTCCGGCCTTGCGGAGGAGTTTCCCGACCGCGAGGTCCACTGCATCGTCTTCGGCCACCTCGGCGACGGGAACCTCCACCCGACGGTCGCCGTCGGCGAGTCGGGCTCGGAGGTTCGCCGCCGGGTCGAGGCACGGGTCTACGGCCCGTTGCGCGAGCGCGGCGGCTCGGTGTCGGCCGAGCACGGGATCGGGCTGGAGAAGCAGCTGTACCTCTCGTGGAGCCGGGGGCCGGCCGAGATCGAGATGATGCGGACGCTGAAGCGGGCGTTGGATCCGAAGGGGATCTTGAATCCCGGTCGGGTCGTCCCGGGGATGATGCCCCAGCGTGAGGCCGGGTGAGGCCGGGTGAGGCCGGGTGAGGCCGGATGAGGCCGGGTGAGGCGTTGACGGCAGCGCCAGCGCTGAGCCGCGGCCACCTCCGAGACGTGGCGTGCTCTTCGCCGGCGGTCACCAGCGAGCCGTCCTCGAGAGAGCCGCTCTCGAACAGGGGCGTCGGCAGGCGTCACCGCGGTCCACGACCCCGTGGCCCGCTGCTCCGGCGCCCCGGCTACGGGGGCTCGCGGCGGGCAGCGCCCAGGGCCTCCAGGACCAGGCTGCTGGCCCGCGTGTCCGGATGCTCCTCGCCGAGCAGGTCGCGACGCAGCTCCCAGGCCTGGCGGTACAGCTCGCCGGCGCGCTCCACGTCTCCGATCGCGCGGGCGACATCGCCGAGCTGCTGCAACGAGGCCGCCACTTCGGGGTGCCGGTCGCCGCGGCTGGCGCGGCGCCGAGCGAGCGCGTCCTCCGCCAGCCGTCGCGCCCGCTCGAGCTCTGCCCGGTCGAGCGCGATCGCGGCGAGCTGCGAGACGGCCGCGGCGGCGTGCGGGTGATCACGACCGAAGAGGCGCTCGAAGCCGTCACGGGCCTCCGCGTAGAGCACGGCCGCCGCCTCCGGCCGGTCGTCCGCGCGCAGCGAGGCACCCAGATTGAGGCGCGTCGCCAGTGCGTTCGGGTGATCGGACCCGGCCGTCTCCGTCCAGAAGTCGAGAACGCCCCGGAACAGCTCCTCCGCCTCGTCCGCCTGTCCCTGCTTGAAGAGCGCCACCGCGAGGTTGTTCTGGGCGGTGACCGTCAGCGGATGGTCGTCGCCGTGGACTCGGCGGTGCGTCGCCAAGACTCGGCGAAGCAGATCCGTAGCGTCGACGAAGCGGCCCTGGTGAACGAGCAGCGCGGCGAGGTTGTTGCGCGCGATCACGGTGTCGGGGTGGTGCGCGCCGAGGTCGGGAGCCAGGATCGCGAGCGCTTCCTGGTACAACGCCTCGGCCGCGGCGAGCTCCCCCTGCTGGCGGCGCAGCACCGCCTGCTGCGCCAGGTTCCGCGCCACGTCGGCATGGCGGTTCCCCTGCAGCCGCCGGCGGGTCTCGAGCGCCTCGGCCAGCAGTGCATCCCCTCTCTCGGGCTGCTCGATCTGGAAGGCCAGCACCGCGAGCTGCTCCAGATCGCTCGCCGCCGCCAGGCTGTCGCGGCCGAGCTGGCGTTCGTGCAGCGCCAGCGCCTGCTGGAGCGCCCTCTCCGCCTCCTCCGGGCGGCCGAGCTGGATCAGCGCCGATCCCTTGCGTCGCAGCGCATCCGCGGTGCTCGGGTCTTCCGGCCCGAAACGGCTGCGGCGCAGCTCGAGGGCCGTCTCCGCGAGCTCGAGGCTGCGCTCGTAGTGCCCGACCCGCTCGGCGATCTCGCTGAGCGTCAGCAACAGGTCCGCCTTGACCGCAGGTGCGCGGCCCAGCTCCCCCTCGATCCGCGCCACGCCCTGTTCGAGAAGCTCGCGGGCGGAGACCTCCGCACCCTGCGCGGCGGCGGGATCGGCCGCGGTGAAGAGGCTCACCAGGAACGCCGTGACCTCGTGAGCGGTCTGGGCCTCGCGCTCAGCGCGTCGCGCCTCCCGCTGGCGCTCTTGCGCCTGCCAGGCGGTGGTTCCGAGCCCGGCGAGGAGCACCGCCAGCAGCGCCGCCGCAGCAGCGAGCCCGACGCGGTGCCGCAGCACGAGCTTATGGGCGCGGTAGAGGGCGCCAGCGGGACGGGCGGTCACCGGGTGGCCGCCCAGGTGCCGCTCGAGGTCGGCGGCCAGCGCCTCGGCCGAGCCGTAGCGCCGCTCCGGCTCTGGCCGCAGCGCCATCAGAGCGATGGTGTCGAGGTCGCCGGCCAGGCGGCGGCGAAGGCGCTCGGGGGTGGTGCGGCGGTCGGCCGCGATCGCGGCCGCGGTCGCGGCGGCGGTCGCGGAAGGATCGTCGTCGGCCTCACCGGCCATCGAGAGGGCGCTCGAGGGCGGAGGCGGCAGCGCGAGCGCGGCGGTCTCGACGAGCTCCTCCCGCCAGTCGCCGGCGATCCGCCGCGCGCGTCGCCCGCACAGCAGCTCGTAGAGCACCAGCCCGAGACCGTAGACGTCGGTGGTCACACCCGCCGGCTCGCCACGCAGCTGCTCGGGCGCCGCGTAGGCGGGGGTGAAGAGCCGCTCGCCGCGTCGGGTCACGGCGGGCTCGTCGCCCTCCTCGCCGAGGAGACGGGCGATCCCGAAGTCGAGCAGCTTGATTCGTCCCTCGGGCGTCAACAGGATGTTGGCGGGCTTGAGATCGCGGTGGACGACGAGGTTGCGGTGCGCGTAGCCGACCGCCGCGCACACCTCCTGCAGAAGCCGCAGCCGCTCCTCGATGCCGAGGCCGCGGCGGTCGCAACCGGCGACCAGCGGCTCCCCTTCCACGAGCTCCATCGCCACGTAAGGGCGGCCCTCCGCCACGCCGGCGTCGATGAGCCGGGCGATCGCCGGGTGCTCGAGGCGGGCCAGGATGCGCTGCTCGCGGCGGAAGCGCGCCTGGCTCGCCGGGTCGTCGAGCTCGATCCGGAGCAGCTTGACGGCTGCTTGCTGCACGAAGCCGTCGCCTGTGCGCTCCGCCAGGTAGACCACGCCCATGCCGCCGCGCCCGAGGCGGCTGAGCAGGCGCCAGGCGCCGAGACGGGAGCCCAGCATCGGGTCCGGTCCCTCCTCGCGCTCATGCTCCGGCGCCAGTCCCAGCAGGTCGGCGGCGTCCCCGTCGAAGAGGCTCGCCGCGGCTTCCTCGTGCGAAAGCAGACGCTCGACGTCGGCTTGCAGCGCGACATCGCCGCCGCAGATCTCGGTCAGGCGGGCGGCGCGTTCGGCCTCGGGAAGCGCGACCAGCTCGTCGAGCACCCGCGAGATGCGCTGCCAGTGGTCGGCGTCCATCGGATCATCCGGGAACGCCGGCGATCGTGTCGTAGAGGAACAGGCGCGCCTTGCTCCAGTCGCGCTTGACGGTTGCCTCCGAGATGCCGAGCGCGGCCGCCGTCTCTTCGACGGACAGGCCACCGAAGAAGCGCAGCTCGACGGTCTGGGCGAGCCGCGGATCGACTTGCTCCAGCCGCTCGAGCGCCTCGTCGATCGCCACGACCTCGGGCGCTGGAGTGGCGGCTGCCACGCGCGCCTCGTCGAGCTCGACACGGGTGTCGCCGCCGCCCCGCTTGCGTGCGCCGCGACGCCGCGCCTGGTCGACCAGGATCCGCCGCATCACCTTCGAGGCGATGGCGAAGAAGTGGCTGCGGTCGCGGACGTCGGCGCGGGTCTGGTCGACCAGCTTGAGGTAGGCCTCGTGGACCAGCGCGGCGGAGGACAGGGTACCCCCCCGCCCGCCGCGCAGCCGAGAGCGGGCCAGGCGGCGCAACTCCGCATACACCAACGGGAAGAGCCGGTCGATCGCCTCTGGATCCCCGTCCCCCCAAGCCTGCAGGTAGCGGGTGATCTCACCGGTTGGCATCCGCCGCCAGTATAGCGATGCGTCGCCGCGAGCCCGTGTCCTCCGGATTCGTGAAGGAAGGAGCCCTTCGAACAAGACATCATGCGCCTCACGCCCGCTGCTCGCCGCCCCCTCCCGCGACTTTTGCTGCACAGTGGGGCGGTCCGGCGGTTGCGGGCTGCCCCTGATGGCGCTGGCCGAGCTCGCAGACGGACGGGGCTCGGGTCCGAAAGAATGCCTCTCGCAACCTGCCGGTCTCGTCGATACGGTCCCGCACCATTTCCGCCGGAGGTAGTCGATTGCCGCTCCCTGACCAGCGTGTGGTGCTCAGCAACGCGGCGCGCATCGTGCAGCTGAGCGAGGAGATCCATGCTCTACCGCCCTTCGAGGCGGCGGAGCGCGTCGAGCACGAACCCGATGACCAGGTCGCGGCGAGCGCGCTCGCGCTGCTCAACAACGCCGAGGTCATCGACGTCCTCTGGCACCTGCCGGTCGAGCGGCGTGAGCGCATCGTCGCCGCCGTGCCGCTCGGGCGCGGCGATGAGTGGCTGCTGCACCGCGAGTACGACGAGGACACGGTGGGCCGCTTGATGGAGCGTCCGCTCGCCGTCTACCGGCCCGAGACCACGGTCGCCGCCGCCGTCGCCAGCCTGCGCGAGCTGGTCCAGAAGGCGCTGATCACCTACATCTTCGTCACCGACGACGAGCGCAGGCTGGTGGGGGTGGCCGCTTTTCGCGACCTGGTCTTCGCGCGACCGGACCAACGGCTGGACGAGGTCATGCAGGCCGACATGTTCTCGTTCCGCCCCGAGACCGAGCTGACGGAAGCGATGCAGTCGGCGGTAACCCGGCACTTTCCGGCCTACCCAGTCACCGACGACGAGGGGCGGCTGGTCGGGATGGTGCGCGGGCCAGCGCTGTTCGAGCGGCAGGCGTTCGAGATCAGCGCTCAGCCCGGCAGCATGGTGGGCGTCGAGAAGGAGGAGCGAGCGGCGACGCCATGGTCGCGCAGCTTCCGTTTCCGGCACCCCTGGCTGCAGCTCAACCTGCTCACCTCGTTCGTGGCGGCCGCCGTGGTCGGTGTGTTCCAGGACACCGTCGACAAGATCGTCGTGCTCGCTGCCTTCCTCCCAGTGCTCGCCGGACAATCGGGCAACTCGGGCTGTCAGGCGCTGGCAGTCACGTTGCGCAGCATGACGCTCGGCGAGCTGCGCGCGATCAGGCCGCGCCACATCCTGCTCAAGGAGGCGTGGGTCGGCTTCCTCAACGGTGCGATCGTCGGACTGGTGGCGGGCACCGGCATGTGGCTCTACGCCCGCTCCCAGGGTGCGGCGAGCCCGGCGGTGCTCGGCGCCATCGTGTGGTGCGCGATGGCGGCCTCGTGCGTCGCGAGCGGCCTGGCGGGCACGCTCGTCCCCCTCACGCTCAAGCGCCTCGGCGCCGACCCGGCGACCGCCTCGAGCATCTTCCTGACCACCGCGACCGACGTGGTGAGCATGGGCCTGCTGCTCGGCCTGGCGACCATGCTGGCGCGCTGAGGTCCCCGGTCGGTTCGCAGCGTCCTGCGACGGCCGGCGTCTCGAGATCGTCGTCGAATCGAGCCGGCGGCGCCTCAGGCTCCGGGGGTCGCAACGGAGGAAGCTGGCCGCGAGCGAGATGGGCGAGCTTCGGGGGGCGGCAGCGCGACGGGCCTCCGAGGCTTCGCGGTCGAGTCGCCGGAGGACGGCTGACGTCCGAGCGTCGACGGGCTCAGGCGCCGAGCCAGAGCCGAGTGAGGAGCTCGCCCAGCGGGTCGCGACCCTCGACGCCGCGCAGTCGTCGCAGCGCCGTGTGATAAGCGGGGACGTAGCGCAGCCTTCGGGGCAGGAACCGGTTGGAGCGACGGAGGAGGCCGATGGAGCGCTCGAAGAGGCGCTGCTCTCCGGGACCCCAGCGCAGTCCGAAGTCGCTGCGCAGGGGCTCGGGCATCAACCCGGCAGTCATCGTCTGGAGCCAGCTCATCAGGGGTCTCGAGAACGGAGAGCGGGGGCAGAACAGAAAGGCGCCGGTCTCGCGCGCGGCCCGACCGACGCCGAGCCGCCCGGAGCGCCACATCGAGCGGTTGGACTCGAGGAACTCCTCCCAGGTGCGCGGCAGGTGGTCGTCCTCGATGCCGAACAGCGCCGCGAAGCGGCGGGTCTCCTGGTAGTAGACGGCTTTCTCCTCGGCGGCGAGCGGTCGCACGATGAGCTCGAACACCAGCACGGAGGTGTCCCAGAGGGTGGCGTGCACCCACCGCAGGGCTTCGGGATCGTTGGCTTGGTACGGGTCCCCGGCCCGGTGCTCGCCGAGGTCCTCGGCGAGACGCCCCGTGATCCGCTGGTGGACGCGATGGACGCGGCGCGCGGCGTCGAACGCGGCGTCGAGGTCGCCGTACACCATCGCGAAGACGTTGCGGAAGGTCCGGCGGAAGCGTCCCCACGGGTCCGCTTCGGTCTTCGAATGCGCTGCGATGGCGTCGGCGACGGAGGGGTGGGCGAGCTGCAGGAGCGCGGCCCGGCCGCCCCCCAGGAACAGGACCGCCTCCCGGTTCACCTCCCAGAGCTTCGAGTCCGGGCCGTAGAGGCCCTTGCGAGGTTCGTCGACTCCCGCACGGAGGTGGAGGAGGCTTCGCTCGAGGTCGCCCGCGCTCACGGTGTCGCGTGGCGAGTGACCCGCGGACGGACCGCCGCCACGCTCGCCGAGGTCGGGGTGGAAGATCCGTCCGGTCATCGGTCGGAGTTTACGGGGTGGGGGCCGTGAGCCGGAGATGTGCTGCCAGGTCCTTCGGAGGCGAAGGATCGGCGAAGGACGCCGGCGGCGATGACGCGAAGGCCTCGCGAGCTCTCGGGCGTGCTCGTTTCGGTGCGCGCCCCGGCGACTCCGCGCTCCTAGGTCGACTAGGCCAGCGGGACGTTCTTGCCTGCCTGCGGCAGGCGGCGGTCGTTGGCCTCGCGCAAGCGCGAGACCAAGGCTCACAAAACGGTCAAAGTTCGATCAAGCCGGTGCGATCGCCCAGAGAAAACGGCTGTGTCCTGGTCGACCCAGCCGCGCCCGCTTGCGGGCTTGCGGCGCCACGAGTGATCGGCTAGCGGGCTCGTGGTATGACCGCGCTGCGACCTCGCTGCTCGTTGGGGAGTGGTGACAACCACGAGCCCGCTGGTGGAAGCCGCCGGGCGCGAGATCGCTTCGCCTGGCGACTCTGGTCGGTCCCGCCGGCGGCGCTACAGCCTGCTCATCAGCAGGGTCGCGATGCCCAGGAAGCTGAAGAAGCCGGCGACGTCGGTCACCGTCGTCAGGAAGATCGAGGAGGACTGCGCCGGATCCTGTCTCAGACTGGTGAGGATCATGGGGATCGCGGCTCCGGAGAAACCGGCGATGGTCATCGACAGCACCATCGAGCTGCCGATCACCAGCGCCAACCCCGGCGAACGGCTCCACAGGTAGACAGCGAGCGAGGTCGTGGCGGCGACCGCAACACCGTTGCCGGCGCCCGCGAGCAACTCCTTGACGACGACCCGCAGCCACTGCTGGGTGCGCACCTCGCGCAGCGCCAGACCGCGCATGGTGACCGCCAGCGCCTGCGCGCCGGTGTTGCCCGACTGGCCGGCGACCACCGGCAGCAGCACCGCGAGAGCGGTGACGCGAGCGATGGTGTCCTCGAAGAGGCCGACGACCGCGGCGGCGAGGAAGGCCGTCAACAGGTTGATCTCCAGCCAGGGCAGCCGCTTTCGCACCGCGAAGGCGGCGGTGGAGAGGGCCCGCTCCTCCCGGCTCGCGCCGACCATCGCCTGCAGATCGGAAACCGCCTCCTCCCGGGCGGCGTCCAGGAGGGCGTCCTGTCGAATCACTCCGAGCAGGTGCCCCTGCACGTCGACCACCGGCAAGCTGGTGAGCCGAGGCTCCTCGAGGAGCTCACTCACCTCGCTGCGGGGCGCCATGGCCCCGATCACCGCCCGAGGCGGCTGCACGAGCGTCTCCAGCGTCTCGTCGGAGGGGGCCACCGCGAGCTCCGCGAGGAGCACCG
>DATKBT010000136.1:0-21933 GCA_035546295.1 Thermoanaerobaculia bacterium
CCAGCCTCTCGACTCCCGGTGGACGTTCCAGCATGGTCAGGAAGCTCGCGACCCAGGTCCCCTGTAGATCGGGTTGACCGTGCTCGGTTCGTACAGCGAGGTATGTCTCGGGCGCCTGAGCGGTAGCACCGCTCGCGACGAGAGCCAGCAGCACGACGAGCAGGGAATGGAGCGGCAGTCGCAGTCGCAGTGGCAGTCTCGGGGTCTTCATCACAGATCCTCCTGTTCCCGCTTCGCCGGAGGCGCCCGGGAGCCGACCCGCGCGGCGCCACGAGCGCCGGCCGGGCTCCTCTCCCACCCCGATCGGCGCGTTCCACCGCCCGACCGGCTCATCGGCGCTGCGACTTCAGCCCTAAGGGTCTCGTCCGACACCGGTTCGAGTCAACCCCTTTCTGACCGCGTCGATGGCCGGCGCACGCGCGCCTTGACGAGGACCGCGGAGTGTGGACGTCGCTCAGCGTCGACCGCGCGGTCACCGCGGGGACGCGGAGCATTCTCTTCCGGCTCGACGATCGGCCCGACGATCGGCCCGAGGCGCTCGGAGGAGACCCGCGCCGTCGTCCGGCGCGCGCGGGGAGGAGGGCTCGTCCGCGCTGAAATCGGGATCGTCTCGCGGGCTGCGCTACCATCGTTCGGGCGCTGGAGGGAAGTGCGTCGTCGCACCTCAGCGCAACGCGCCGCAGAGACGCGGCGTCGCCTCGTACCGGGGGATGACGAATGGACCGATCGAGATTCGATTCGCAACTCGCTCCTCGAGCTCCTCGCGCTCTTCGAGGCCTCGAGCGCGCTCCGTCTCGAGGGCGCGGGCCCTCGCGTCACGGCTACCAGCCTTGCCCGACGGTCGTCATCACCTTGGCCGTGCTCCTCCTCGGCGCCTTCGGCTGCGGCGAGGGCGGCGGCGCCTCGGCCGGTCCCGACGAGTCGGGGGCGGCGATGGAGGCGGAGAGGGTGGACAGCAGCGACGCGAAGGAGACCTGTGCCGAAGGCCTCGAACCGCTCACGATCGGCGAGGCCGCAGAGCTGCCGGACGGCGGCCACGTCACGCTGCACGACTTCCAGCCGGGGGAGACGTACGAGCAGCTCGGCACCGAGATGCATGCCGCTCTGATGGACGTCGAGCTCTGTGCCGGCACGCGGCGACTCGGCGCTCCCTTCACAAACCGCGACGCGTTCTCGCTCTGCGAGTCGCTGGTCGAGAGCGGCACGAGCGCCAACCCGGAACGCGTGGTCTACTGGTCGTCTCCGGATCCGATCGCCGACTCGCCCGACCCCGCCCTCCCCTCGGTGATCGACGACCTGCAAGCGGGCGAGTGCGCGAGAGGCTGGGTCACCATGAGGACGGCCGAAGGAGAGCCGGGCTGGGAGGCTCACCTGGTGGTCTACGACACGTCGTTCTTCACCGACACCGAGTCCGACCAGGTACGGGCGGGCTGGACGATCGACTGAGTCCCGCCTGCGGAGCCCTGTCTGCTCAGCCCTCGCCCCGCATCGTCGAGCGCGGCCACTCCCTACGAGTCGTCGCTGAGTCGACGACGCGTTGGATCGTCAACTCGAGCACGATCGCCGAACGCGAACCGAGCCTGCAGAGCTCGGTCTGCCGAGGAGACCTTCCGCCCGCCGCTACGAGCACGGGAAGCGGGCGAGCTCCACCACCGGCTCGAACAGCTCGCCGGCGGGGCTCCGGAAGAACTCGGTGTCGCCCGTGATCGAGTCGGTCACGCGCAGCCGGACCTCGAGGTCGGTCAGGCCGGCCGCGAACACCCAGTAATAGTCGTTGATCGCGCAAGCGTCGAGCACCTTGGCGAACACCTCGACGTTCTCCGGATCGAAGAACCAGAACAAGCCCGAGTCTTCGCTCAGCACGCGACCGGGCGCCGAGCCGCCAGCCGTCCCCGTGGCCCACTCGACGCTCACCCTGTAGCGGCCAGCGAGACAGAGGACGTTCTCGCGCGTGCGACAGGCGACGGCCCCGCCGGCGATCACGCGGCGGTCGGTTTCGTCCGCGGCGCTCGGCTCGACGCCCTTCGTGTCGCCGTTCGCGGGGCCCGGCTTCGCTCCAGGCGCGGTTCCGGCCGCCAGAAGCCGGCCGGACGCCGGCGCCGACGGGTCGTGCCGCGGTCAGAGCTCGGCGCCCGTGGCGAGAATCGCGGTCGAGCCTCCATCGCCCGGGGCGCACGCGAACGCTTCCAGGTCGCGCACGGGCGCATAGCGGGAGAAGTCCGGCTTGAGGTAGCGCCTCGCCTCGCCGGTCGTCGTGTCGGTGACCAGGAGCTGCGTCTGCAGGTCGGTGAGGCCGCCGGCGAACTTCCAGTAGTGGCCGTTGACCGCACAGCCGTCGAGCACCTTCACCACCACCTCGACGTTGCCCGGATCGAAGTACCACAGGTAGCCGGTGTCGCCGGTGAGGGCCGCGGCGCCCGCGGGTCCGCCGGCGCCGTCCGCCGCGGCCCAGGTGACGCGCACGTCGAAACGCTCGCCTTCGAGACAGAGGTTGGTGCCGTCGGGCAGGCACGGGCCGGACGGGCCTGCCGCCGGAACGGTGCGCCCGTTGAGCGAAGGACCGCGCCGATACACGAAGGCCACGTCCTGGGTGTCCGACACCGCGACGGCGGCGTCCTCGGGATCGAGGAGACCTTCGACCCGGTCCGCGATCACGGCAACGCCGGTGAGCGCTACGGAACGCCGATTGAACAGGCGCGCGCGGACCTCGGTCTCGTCGGCCTGCTCCTCGTCCCACGAGACGACGAAGTTCCCTCCGGCGTTGGCCGAGACGCGCGGGCGCCGCCGCTCGCCCGGCTCCTCGGTGACGTCGTAGATCGGGCTCGGGGGCCCGTTTCGGGGAAGTCTTCGACCTCGAATCCCGCCGGTCCCCGGATCGCGGTACACGACGACGACATCGCCGGCCTCATCGACCGCGGCGTCGAAGTCCTCGCTCTCGGTCTCGATCAGAACGACGGGCTCGCCCATCGGCTCGCCGCTGGGCGTGAAGCGCCTCGACACGATGCTGTTCTGGCCGGCGGCCGAACCCATGCGGGGCGAGCCTGCCGACTCCTGCCCTGCCGCCGCCGACAGGCCGCCGCGTTGAGACCAGATCACCACCGACTCTCCGAGGCCGGTGGAACGAGTGAGCGGCCGGACCACCTGGCTCGAGGTCGCGACGCGCCGCCGCACGGACCCGCCGTCGCGGAACCGCTCGGTCAGTAGCTCGTCGCCGCGTCGCCAAAAGACGGTCAAGCCTCCGGTGCCATCACCAGCGATGGTCGGGTTCTCGAGCTGGTCGCGGGCCTGGTCGATGACCGTCACGGGCGTCAACGGGGTCCCGTCCTCGCGGAGCAGGCGGCCGAGAATCGACTGCACCCCGGAGTCGCGCACCTCCCGCCACACCGCCGCGATCGTGCCGTCGCCGGCAAAGGTCGCCTGGGCCTCGCTCTCGTCGCCGCTCCGGGCGGGGTTGAGCTCCAGCGGAGGGCCCAGCGGAGAGTCGTCCGGAGCGAACAGCCGCACGAAGGCGGTATCGACGCAGTCCGTCGCGAGCGCCGAGCAGGCGATGTCGTAGGCCAGCACCCGCTGGCCCCGCGCTCGGGCCTTGAGCGCGAACCCGCTCAGGAAGGAGCTGAGCGGCGAATTCGGTTGGTCGCGCGAGGGCGAGCCGAGGATGCCGAACTCGTCACCGGTCTGCGCGCCGCCCTGCAAGGCGTCGTTCTCGAGGATCGTGACGCGCAACGGTCCTCCTTCCACCTCGGCGTCGCGGCTCTCGAGGACGATCTGGATCGGCTGCACAGGCGCACCGGCACCGGGGTCCGGCAGGTCGAGCCACACGCTCTTGGCTCCCTCCTCGCCGCGCCGCCAGTCGATCCACTCGTCGGTGAGCTGAAGGCCCGGGCCCGGCGGTCGACCGATCGGGGCGAGCACACGGAGGCGCACGCTCACCGATCGCTCGGTCGCGCCCCGGCGCTCCACCTCGAGCCGGATCCGGGTGCCCCTCGCGCCGCTCGTCACCGTCTGCGTCCAGCCGACCTGCGCGCGGCCCTCGGTCAGGCCGGAGCTCACAGGTGGACCGAGGAGGGCTGGCAAGGACGGTGGCAGCGCCAGCGAAGTGGACAAGGCGCAAACGACGCTCAGCGAAGCGGCCATCCGCCTGCCGGGTGGGCGGGTCGTCCTCCAGTCCATCGATCACCTCTTCCTCAGTCGTGTGGAGGCGTGTCGAGACCGCTCGTCGGCCCCACTCGAAGTCGCGTCGTTTCCGCCGATGCCCCCTCAGGGTACCGAACCGCGAGCCGGCATGCCGGCGAAATCCGCCTCCCGGAAGGGCTCCCGCTCCACTCCCGGATGTTGATCGGCTTCGCGGTCGGCGCCATCTCGGGGCTCGCGAGCCACGCGTGGCTGTCCGAGAGCGAGGGGCTCGAAGCGTTCGTCCGCTGGGTGGCGCAGCCGGTCGGGCAGGTGTTCCTCCGCCTGCTGTTCATGCTGATCGTGCCGTTGATCTTCTCGGCGCTGGTGCTGGGCGTGACCAGCATCGGCGACCTCCGCGGCCTCGTTCAGGGTGGGCGGGCGCATGCTCGCCTACACCGTAGCGGTCTCGTCGATCGCGGTGGCCCTCGGCGTGCTGCTGGTGAACGTCGTGCGCCCGGGCGAGGGCATGGAGCCCGAGCTGGTCGAGCGTCTCGTCGAGGGCTCCGCGGAGCGCGCCGCCGGTCTGACGGCGGCGCCGGAGCCCCGCCGGGGCCTCGACCTGCTGCTCCAGATCGTCCCGACCAACCCGATCCGCTCCGCCGCCGATGGCGACATGCTGGCGGTGATGTTCTTCTCGCTCCTGTTCGGCATAGCTCTCGCCCTCACGCGGACCGAGGCGACGCGCCAGCTGGAGCGCGCGATCGAAGGCGTCTACGACGTCAGCATGCGGCTGATCGGGATAGTGCTGGCGGTCGCGCCGTTCGGCGTCGCAGCGCTGCTGTTCACGCTCACCGCCGATCTCGGCTGGCGGATCGTCGTGCAGCTCGGGAGCTACGTCGACGTGGTGATCGCCGGCCTCGCCATCCACCAGGTGGTGGTGTACTCGCTGGCGGTCGGCCTGTTCGGCGGGATGAGCCCGCTGCGCTTCTTCCGCGGCATCCGCGCGGCGATGGTGGTTGCCTTCGCCACCTCGTCGAGCAACGCGACGCTCCCCACCGCACTGCGCGTCGCCGAGCGGGAGCTCCGGCTCCCCGCTCACGTCTCGCGGTTCGTGCTGACCATCGGGTCGACCGCCAACCAGAACGGCACGGCGCTGTTCGAAGGGGTGACCGTGCTCTTCCTCGCGCAGCTCTACGGGGTGCCGCTCGAGCTCGGCCAGCAGCTCCTGGTGGTGGTGGTCTGCATCCTCGGCGGCATCGGCACCGCTGGCGTTCCGTCCGGATCGATCCCGGTGGTGGCCATGATCCTGGGCATGGTCGGAGTCCCGGTCGAGGCGATCGGCGTGGTGCTCGGCGTCGATCGGCTGCTCGACATGTGCCGCACGGTGCTCAACGTCAGCGGCGACCTGGCGGCGGCGGTGGTGGTCTCGCGCGGCGAGCCGCCGGTCCTCACCGGCTGCCCGTCAGGCGACTGAGCCGGGGCCCGCTGCCTGTTCCTCTTGCGCCGCCCCGGCGAGCGCAGTCCTGCAGAGATTGCAGCCAGAGCCGATCGATCCCCGCCTCGTCCCGCGCCGAGAACGCCAGGAGGGACCCGTCGGGAGAGATCGCGAACCCGCCACCGACGAGGAGGCCGGTGCCGTGTGGCCGCAAGAGGCTCGCCATGATCGGTGTCGGCGGCGGCCTGCCGGCTGTTCCGCTCCGCCGGCGGCCAAGAAACCGCTCGAACGATTGCTGGTCGACGCCTGGCCTCGGTCGGCTTCTCGCCGCCGGCTCCGCTGCAAGTCCTTGTCGGCCTTCGGCTGGGCTCGGCCCGCCTCGCAGGCTCGGCGCCCCTCACCGGCGTCGCCGCTTCGCGGCTCAGGCAGGCGGCGGCGCGGGCCCATCGGCTGCGTTGAGGACCACCTGCCGCGAGCGGCAGCTGGTCCTCTTCGTCGGCTTCGCTGCGCTCAGCCTCAGGTTGAACCTCCTCGACGATGTCCCCGCATCGCCTCCGTCGCTCCTCCTTGCATCTGGACCCACGGCGCTCGCAATGCGGGCATCCTGACTGTCAACACGCGCTCCTAGTGCCCCACGACGAGGTCGAGCTTGGCCGCGTCGGCGAAGGCCATGAAGTCGCGGTCGCGGGTGAGGAGCGGCAGGCGATGATCGAGGCAGCTCTGCGCAATCAAGGCGTCGCCCAGACGGGCTTTCCTACGTCTGGCCAGAACGGTGGCGCGCAGCCGGCCGGCGCGTACCCAGTAGCCGTCAGAGGTGTCGAGGAACGGTACCTCGCGGAGAGTGGCTTCGAGATCCGCGGACAGCTTCGGGTCGCTGAGCAGCTCGCTCAACACCGGCGGCGGCATCATCACCACCCGATCCTGCAGCGCGTCGTCCAGCCTCTCGACGTCCTCCCCCCCGGCGCCGGAGAGAAAGGCGATCCATGTGCTGGTATCGGCGGCGATCATCGGTCCGCTTTGATCTCCGCGAGCGTTCGACTGAACTTGACCTTGCCGCGAAGCTGGCGCAACTGCGAGTAGGCCTGCGAGGCCGCGAGCAGCTGCAGGCCGGCCCGGACGGTCTGTGTCACGCCGGTGCCGCTGGCCCGTTGTGCTTTTTCCAGCAGATCCTCAGGGATCTCGACGGTGATCTTCCGGGCGGCATCCATGCGCCAAATTTACCATAACTCACACCAGTGCCGAGTATGGGGCGGACCAGGGCGGATCATGGCGGTCGCTCTTCGTCCGCACCACGAGCCAGTCCCCGCGAACACAGCGCCCGCGAGCCCCCTGCACGCGTCCCGTCCTTCGGCTTGTCGCCCGACGGCGGCCAGTGATCTCCAAGGCTAGATCCACGCGATCATCGCGGCGGACCTGCCCAGCCTGCCGGTAAACCTTTGGGCGGAGGTCCGGGATCGAGCTCGAGGTTCGGGTGCTCGGCCACGGCCGCTCGCTGTACGCCCGTCCATTCAGGGCCGGCTCGTGCCGGACGGCCCCGGCGACGTCCAACGGCGCTTCGCCGGGCTGGTCGGGGCGATCCGCGGCCTGAGACCATAGACCAGCGTTCCGGAGGGATCGGGTATTTCTTCGCGAGCTGAGTGAGGGGTGAGGCCAAACACGCCGTCGCACCGACCGGTCGTGGCCGAGACGGGACGGCGAGATCGGTCAGTGGAGGTTTGTTGGGGCGAGGGCCGGCCTCTTCCGAGAGAGTGCGCGCAGAGGCCGTCGTTCGCGACGAGGCTCTCCTGGCCGACCCCTCCCTCCACGTTTGACCGCGGATGCGGCTCTCCGTATCCTGCCGATCCTCACTCCTGCCCATCGGGGTTCCAATGATCGGAGAAAAACTCGCCGACCGGTACCTGATCGAGTCCGAGCTCGGAC
This sequence comes from Thermoanaerobaculia bacterium, assembly GCA_035546295.1. GTDB lineage: Bacteria > Acidobacteriota > Thermoanaerobaculia > Multivoradales > Multivoraceae > DATKBT01. The sequence continues at coordinate 7,469 of DATKBT010000136.1, forward strand.
GCGGCGGGATGGGCGTCGTCTACCGGGCGCGTGATCCGATGCTCAACCGGGATGTGGCGATCAAGGTCATCGCCTCCTCCGTCCTCACCCCGGAGACCGAGCGCCGCTTCCAGACCGAGGCCCAGGTGGTCGCCCAGCTCGACCATCCCTCGATCGTCTCGATCTTCGACTTCGGGCACCATGGCGGCTCGCTCTTCTTCGTGATGCCGATCGTGGAGGGTCAGAGCCTCCGCGAGCTCCTGCGCGCCAGGTCGCTCCCCCTCGGTCAGGTGATGGACGTCGGGACCGGCTGCGCCGAGGCCCTCGACTACAGCCATGCGCGGGGCGTGATCCACCGCGACATCAAGCCCGAGAACATCATGGTGTCCTTCCACGGCGACACCACCCGCGTACGCCTGATGGACTTCGGGCTCGCCCGCGGCACCAACATCTCGAGCTTGACCAAGACGGGCATGCTGATGGGCACGATGTCCTACATCAGCCCAGAGCAGGTCGGCGGCGCCACCGTCGACGGGCGCGCGGACCTGTACTCGCTCGGCTGCGTCCTCTACGAGTGCTTGGTGCACGACGTGCCCTTCACCGGCGAGGTCCAGTCCCTGCTCTACCGGATCTCGCACGAGGTACCGCAGTCGCCTCGTTCGCTCGGCTGCCCGATCGACCAGGAGCTCGAGGACCTGGTTCTCGCCTGCCTGGAGAAGGACCCGCGCCAGCGCCCCCAGACCGGCGGCGAGCTCGCGACGCGGTTGCGCGCCTACCGAGGCAAGCTGAGGGACAGCCAGCGGATGCAGACGATGGTGATGACGCGCACGATGACGGCCCCCCGCCCGGCGCTCTCGCCCTTCGTCGGTCGCCGAGACGAGTTCTCGCAGCTCCAGAAGTCGCTCAACGCGGCGCTGCGTGGCGAGTGCCAGATCGCGCTCATCGGCGGCGAACCCGGGGTCGGGAAGTCCCGCCTGCTCGACGAGCTGGCGACCCTGGCGGAGGTGCGACAGATCCGCGTGCTGCGTGGCCGCTTCGTGGAGCAGCACGGCGCCTTCCCGTATCACGGCTTCTGCGAGGCGATCCAGGAGTACTTCCGCCAGAAGGAGCTCGGCAGCTCGGGGGGCGCCACCCTCGACCTCTCCGACCTGGCCGCCGATCTGGTGGCGCTCTTTCCCATGCTCTCCGAGATCGAGGCCATCCGTTCGGCGATCACCGGCGCCTCGGTGATCACCGAGGCGACCGGCTCACGAGCGGCCGAGAACCGCACCGAGATCTTCGAGCTCCTCGCGCGCACCCTGATCCGGCTCGCCGACGGCCACCCCCTGATGCTCCTGCTCGAGGACCTCCACGGCGCCGATGCCTCGATCGAAGCCCTCCAGTACATCGTCCGTCGCCTCGGCCCGACGCCCACGATGATCGCCGGCACCTACCGCTCCACCGAGGTCGACCGCGCCCACCCGTTGAGCCAGATGATCGAGAGCTTCCAGGGGGACCGCCGCTTCGGCGCCATCCATCTCGGCCCCCTCGGTCCCGAGGACCACCAGGAGTTCGTCGCCACGCTGACCGGAGGCTCGAGCGTGGACGAGGAGCTCGCCCTCAAGCTGTTCGAGGCGACCGAGGGCAACCCGTTCTTCACGAAGGAGCTGATCCGCTCCCTCCTCGACTCCGGCAGCATCGCCCAGGACGAGACCGGGGCCTGGTCGCTGGCGGGCGCGGAGATCTCTTCGGAGGCGCTGCCGGCCACCATCCAGCAAGCCGTCGAGACCCGCATCGGGCGCCTGCCCGACGAGCTGCGCAGCATCCTCTCGGTGGCCGCGGTGCTCGGCCGGTCGTTCGACTACGACGACCTCGAGGCGCTGGTCGGCGAGGAGGTCGACGACCACGTCGACCGGCTGATCCAGGAGGGCCTGCTGGAGGAAGATCGGCAGTCGCGGGGCGATCGGCTGTCGTTCTCGAGCGTCGTGGTGCGCGAGGTTCTCTACTCCGAGCTGCCGCGCAGGCGGCGTCGCTCGCTCCACCGCCAGTACGCGCAGCGGCTCGAGAAACGTCAGGCGAATCGGCTCGAGCGCGTGTACCCCCAGCTCCTGTACCACTTCTACGAGGGCGACGATCCCGAGAAGACGGTCGAGTACGGGCTCCTCCACGCGCGCAAGTCGCTCGAGTCGTGGAGCCCCGAGGAGGTGGTCCGAGCGTGCAAGACCGCGCTCGAGTTCCTCGACGAGGACTGGGAGGGCGACCCGACGACCGAGGGAGAGGCACGGCTCCTGCTGGCCGAGGGCCACCGGCTGGGAGGCGACCTCCAGGGAGCGCTGCGCGAGCTGGCCGCAGCGGTGGAGGTCTTCGTGCGTACCGCCGAGCCCGCCCGCCAGATCTCGGCGCTCCTCCAGGTGGCGAAGACCTCGTGGCAGGCGCGCCAGAGCGAGGAAGCGCGCTCGTGGGTCGACCGCGGTCTCCAGCTCGCGCGGGTCGAGGACGACCGCGAGCACCTGCTCGAGTTCCTGTCGCTCGCCGCCACCCTCGCCAACCTGCGCGGCGAGTACGCCCGCGGCAGCGCCTACCTCGAGGAGGCGTCGCGGCTGCGTCAGAGCGAGGACCGAACCGCCGCGGCGGACGAGATTCCTCGGGGCGGACGGCTGATCGCGGCTCTCGCCAACCAGGTGAGCGCCAAGGTGCCCGTCGACATGCACCTCACCGAGGAGTTCGAGGTTCTGAGCAACGTCTTCGAGCCGCTCCTGCGTACCGACGAGGAGGGCAACCTGCGCCCACTGCTCTGCGAGCGGTGGGAGGGGCTCGACGGCGGCAGGATGTTCCGCTTCACCCTGAGCCCGTCGGCGAGGTTCCACGACGGCACCCGAATCGACGCAGGCGCGGTCAAGGCTTCGATCGAGCGCGCGATCCGAGAGGCGAAGAGCGACCTGCCCCCGGCCTTCGCAGCCATCCGGGGAGCGGCCGAGCTGACGGCGGGAGCCGCCGAGGAGGCCGCGGGAATCACCGTGACCTCGGACGTCGGGCTCGAGATCGCGCTTGTCGAGCCGCTGCCCATCTACCCGACCCTCCTGACCGACCCGCGCACCGGCATCTCCAAGCCCGCAACCGAGGCCGGAGGCCTCCACCTCGGCAGCGGACCCTTCCTCCTCGCCGCCCACGCCCCCGACCGGGTCGTCCTCGAGCGACACGAGGCGTACTGGCGGGGTACCCCGCCCGCCCTCGACGCGGTCGAGTTCCGGGCCGGGCTGCCCTCGGCGCAGATCGCCACCGAGTTCGAGCGCGGCGAGCTCGATCTGGCGCGCGATCTCCTGCCCGCCGACCTCGAGGAGCTGCTGCGCGACCGCCGGCTCTACCAGTCGCAGCTGGTCGAGCGGCCCCAGAAGTTCACCTACTTCGTGCTCTTCAACGCCCGCACCGGCCCGCTCGCCGGAGACGAGCGCGTGCGGCACGCGCTGGCCGGAGTGGTGCGGGCGCGCGACCTGGTGTGGCGTGCGCTCGGTCGTTTCGCCGCACCCGCGGTCGGCATCGTTCCCCCTGGGATCCTCGGCCACGACCCCGGCCGCAGGCGGCATCCGCTCGGCCGGGACGAGGCGCGGGCGCTGCTCGCCGAAGCAGGCGCGGGAGTCCCCGGTGAGACCGTGAAGCTGCGCGCCGCAGTCCATCCGCTGATCCGTGACCGCTTCGGCTCGTTGCTCGAGGGTCTGCTCGAGGTGTGGGCGGAGCTCGGCTTCGAAGTCGAGATCGCCACCAGGGAGATGGACTCCTACCTCGCGTCCTGGCAGCAGAACGAGGGCATCGATCTGATGGTCACGCGCTGGATGCCCGACATCGACGATCCCGACGCCTGTACCCACACCCTCTTCCACTCGACGAAGGGTCAGTTCCGCGCCTACTTCTGCTCTCCGGAGACCGACGAGATCCTCGAGCAAGCGCGGCAGGAGAGCCGGCCCCAGGCGCGCGAGGTGCTCTACCGGCGGTTCGAGAGCTGGCTGCTCGACCGGCACGTGTTGGTTCCGCTCTTCAGCGACATCGGCTACCGCCTCGCCGGACCCAGAGTGCGCGGCCTCTCCCTGCGCAGCATCCAGCCTCAGGTCAATTACTCGGAGCTCGGCAAGATCGAGTCGGTCACTTCCATCGCCGCCGAGCCGCTCCTGGGGGGCGGCGTCCTGCGCATCCCGATGAGCGGTCGCGTCACCAGCCTCGATCCGATGACGGCGAGTCGGGTCGAGGAGGTCGAGAGCCTCAGCCCGGTCTTCGAACCGCTGGTGCGCGACGTCGGGGAGGCTCGCATCGAGCCCTGGCTGGCGGAGGATCTCCAGGTGGCGAACGGCGGTCGCAGCTACCGCTTCCGCCTGCGACCGGACGTGGTGTTCCACGACGGCCGTCGACTCTCGGCACGCGACGTGCGCTTCTCGTTCGAGCGCCTGCTGCTGAACGAGCAGGCCGAAGCGCGTGTGCTGTTCGCGATGATCAAGGGCGCTCGCGAGCTGATCGCGGGGCGCAGCGGCGACCTCGCGGGGTTCGTGATCCACTCGGCCACCGAGTTCACCATCGAGCTCGAGCGGCCGCTGGCCTTCTTCCCCGTCCTGCTCGCCAGCCCCAACGCCTGCGTGGTGCCCGAGGGCACCGGGACCATCGCGCCGGGGCGACCCGCCGAGGCCGTGGGCACCGGCCCGTTCCGGGTGGTCGCCTTCGAGCCCGGACGGCGGCTGGAGCTGGCCCGACACCTGGGCTACTGGAAGCCCGGTCTGCCGCGCTGCGAGAGCCTGAGCTTCCAGTTCGGGGTCTCCCCCGAGGAGATCCTGCGCGGCTTCAGGGACGGCCTGTTCACGCTCGCGGCCGACCTGTTCCCGGCCGACGTCGAGGCGCTCCGCCGCGAGCCTGCCTTCGCCGCCGGCTATCGGGAGACGCCCCGACTCTGCACCTACTACGTTGCCTTCAACACCCGGTCGGGTCCGCTCGCCGACCTCGAGACGAGGCGGCGCGTCGCCGGCGCCGTCGACGTCGAGCGCTTGGTGCGCCAGACCCTGGGGCGACTAGCGCTGCCGGCGCGCGGCCTGATCCCTCCGGGCCTCCTCGGCCACGACCCGACCCGCCCCGCCTCCCGGCCCGCGAGACCGCCGTCGAGGCGGGATGCCGGAGGGGAGCTGACCCTCCGGGCGCTGGTCAATCCCGTCTTCGCGACCGAGTACCGGGGATTCGCCGAGGAGCTGACCAAGGCTCTCGCGGTCGCGGGCATCGTGCTCGAGACCACCCGCGGCGTGCCCACGGCGGCGTCCGTCAAGGACGCCTCCGGGGAGCAGTTCGACCTCTACCTCGGGCGCTGGATCGCCGACTACCCCGACGCCGACACCTTCGCCTGGGTGATTCACACCGTCGGCGGCAATCTCGGCCGCTCCTGCGGTGGACCCGAGCTCGACCGGCTGATCGAGGAGGGGCGGACCGAGTCCGACCCGGCCGCCCGCCACGCGCTCTACCGCCGGCTGGAGGAGATGCTGGAGCGGGAGCTGCGCATGCTGCCGCTCTTCCACGAGCACGTCTACCGCTTCGCCCGGCCCGAGGTCGAGGACCTCAACCTGAGCTACGGCGCCCCACACGTCGCCTACGAGGCCCTCCACTTCAAGGGAGCGTGACCGCCCGCACGCCGCCGGGGTCGCTTCCCCGTCGTCGCCCCGCCCGGGGACGGCAGCTCGGGCGAGGCCCCACGATCACCGCGATCCTGACCCCTACAGAGGTGCGGAACCTCTGCGAGCACCGACACCGCGTCGTCGGCCCGTAAATACGGTAATATGGGGAGCGTGAAAACCACTCTTGAGATCCCGGATGAGCTGTTCCGCGCCACCAAGGCTCGCGCCGCCATTCGCGGCGAGACCCTCAAGACCTACGTCTGCGATGCTCTCCAGGCACGACTCGAGAGTGAGGGCTCGGCTCCCCCGCGGGAGCCCGGTTGGCGCAAGGTCTTCGGCCGCGCGCGCGCCGACGAAGTCCGGGAGGTCGACTCGGTTCTCGACGACGAGCTCGAGCACGTCGATCTCGAGGATTGGCGGTGACGCGGTCCGCGATCCTCGACACCAACGCCCTTTCTGCGCTGTTCGAGGGCAGCCCACTCCTCGCGACGCTGCTGGACAACCTCGAGGACCTCTACCTCCCGGTGGTCGTGATCGGTGAGTATCGCTACGGAATCCGGCGCTCTCGGCTCAGGAGACAGCTCGAGCCGCTCCTCGACACGCTGATCGAGGAATCACGAGTCCTCGGAATCGACCTCGTGACCGCCACGACCTACGCTGTCGTCCGGAGCGAGCTTCGTGAAGCCGGCCGCCCGATCCCGGAGAACGACGTCTGGATCGCCGCCTTGGCGAGGCAACACGCCCTGCCGGTGGTTTCACACGACACTCACTTCGACGCCGTCGCGGACCTGAAACGCCTCGAGTGGTAGGGAGAGTCGGCACAGGGTAGCGGGCTGAATGAGGCGTTTTACGCACACAGGGCTGGACGCTGCGTGCTTGCCTCGCAGGCAGTCGGCAAACTGCTGCAGCTCCCAGTCGTGGGCGACGGTAGAGCGCGACGACGAACTTCGACATTCGTCCGAGTCACCGAGAAGGGCTACGTCTACGCGAGGCCGTTGAGGTCAGCCTCGTGCGGAGCTCCGGTGGGCATCTGGAGCGCTGGCTCTACGCCGAGACGGGCAGAACCTGTTCGATCCGAGCGCGGTCTTCGGCGGTTGGACCTCCAGAGCTCGCGCCAGGTCCTGATCGTCGGCATCCACAACACCACAATGCGGGTCGGGTCATTCCTGCATCCGATCGACTGGCTCGATTTCCGGCGGCCGCACCGGGCGGGATTCCATCGGGGTCCCTTCCGGACGCCGCCAGTAGGCCCGCTGCTTGCGGAACGGCATGCTCAGCAGCGTCCAGTTGCGGTTGTCCTCGGGCAGCGAGTAGCCGGGGACTCCGACCTCGATCTCCCGCTGCGGCACGTTCAGCCGCAGCGATCGGTGCAGACGGTCCCAACAGGACAACACCGTCGAGTAGTTCGAGTCGGTCTCGTCGTGGAACTGCGAGTGGTGGATTCCATGCATCCGGGGAGTGACGAGGAGCCAGTTCAACACCCGTTCGACCCGCAACGGCATCTTGACGTTGCTGTGGTGGAACAGCGTCGCCGCCTGAAACACGAGCTCGTACGAGAAGTACATCCAGGCGGCAGGGCCGATCACCACGACCTGCACCACGCGAAACGCCGCGGAAAAACCGATCTCGACCGCGTGGAATCGGAAGGCCGTGGTCACGTCGAGATCGGGATCGACGTGGTGTACGTTGTGGAACCTCCACAACAGCGGCACGCGGTGATTCGCCAGATGCCACCAATAGAACGACCAATCGAACAGCAGACATGCCAGACCGAATTCGATCGCCACTGGCCAGTCGAACAGAGTCAGCAGGCCGATCTCTCGCTCGGGCGCGAGCCCCAGCACACGAGACACCGCCGGGCGCACGGTGACCGCCGCCGCCGCGAACGCGAGCGCGGAGACGACGAGATTCACCAACACCCGCGGCCACAGCGAACGGACGGCGGACCGCAGCGGAGCGAGCCTCTCGACCGAAAACAACGCCAGGTACACCAGCGCGAGAACGGAGGGCACCAGCCAGTAAGGTTCCATGCGTTCGAAACCTCTTGGTCGAAACGAACCTCTTGGTGGGAACCTCTTGGTCGACTACGCCTCAGCCTCCGCGCTTCTCGGCCAGCAGCCGCTCCATCACCAGGAAGCGCTGCCCATCTTCATCTCCCACGTCGAACACCGTGCGCACGTGCGGGTGCCGTAGACGTGACAGCAGACGCGCCTCGCGCTCGAATCGCGAGAGGTGCGTCGGGTCGGCCGCGAAGCCCTCCGGCAGGACCTTGATGGCGACCTGACGGTCGAGCCGGGGATCGTCGGCCAGCCACACCTCTCCCATCCCGCCCTTCCCGAGCGGCGAGATCAGCGTGTAGCGGCCGAGGTGCTCGCCGGCGGCTGGTGGCATAAGGCTTCAGGAGCTGTCGAGGCGTATTATCGCGAGACGCGGACGGCGGAGGACCGGATCCCGTGGCTCCATCTGAAGGGGGTGAGCAGCGGGGAGTCGTCGAGGTCTTGCAGGCGCTGCTTCGCCCCTGGCGAGGGACCCGTCGCCGTCGAAGATCACGCAGCTGATGTCGACGTGGGGAGGTCCAGTCGAGAGGAGTGTAGACGACCTCTGGCGGCGACCTGCTCGTGGTCGGTCTTCTGACTCGCTTCGAGGACGTTCCTCGATGTGCGCGACCGGCTCGTCGAGCTCTTGCCCGGCTTCGACGAGCGTGGGTTGCTCCGAGCCCCGACCTGCCCCAGAGAGCGCCTGGAACCACCTGGTCGCTCTCGACGAGCGCCTGCAACCACTTGGGCGAACCACTTGGCCGAACCACTGAGCCGAGGGGAGGACCCTCAGACGATCACGTCGCCCGCCCGTAGCCCGATCTCCCGCACGAATCTCGAGGCGCTCACCGTTTCGCCGCTCTCGAGCTGCACCCGGCGAATGCCGAAGATCGTTCCCTCACCGCAGAGGACGGCCATCTGCCCGGACCTCAGTCCGATGAACGAGCCGCTCTCACCCGGGGTGGTGTCGAGGTAGTTGGCGGGTGCGCCCGCCACGATTCGCACGCGTTGCCGTTTGATCAGCGTCCTGAGGCCAGGCTCCGGCGACAGCGCGCGCAGCCGCCGGGAGACGACATCCGCGGTGCGCCACCAGGGCGCACGTCGATGACGCTGATCGAATCGGGGGGTGTGGCTGGCTACCTTTTCGTTCTGCGGCCGCGTCGTCGGATTCTTGCTGCGGAGGACGCGCGAGATCGCCGGCCCGACGATCTCTGCCGCCAGCGCGGCGACTCGCGGCGCGAGGTCGCCGAAGCTCTCGTCGGCGCCGATGTCGAGGCTCTCCTGGCTGAGAATGGGTCCGGCGTCGGGCTCTTCGGTGACCCGAATCACGGAGACTCCGGTCTTGGCCTCCCCGAACCAGAGCGCCGAACGGATCGGATTCAGGCCCCGATTCTTGGGCAGCAGGGAGAAGTGCACCTTCCACCATCCGCGCTTCGGGACGCCGAGCAGCGAGGTTGGAAACCGGCGCCCGTAAGCAACGACCAGCCCGAGCTCGGGCGACAGCTCCTCGAGCTGACGCCGGAGACGATCACCGCTCGGCTGAGCCTCCCGCCGAATCGCGATGTCGTGCTCCCGCGCCCATTCAGGCAGGGCGGCGGTCCGTCGTTCCTCGGGGAGCACGGAATCCTCGTCGCGGCGATGTGGCCGCGAGACGATGCGAGCGACGGAATGCTCGCTGGTGACGGCCTCGAGAACCGGGATCGCCAGGTCGCCGGTGCCGAGCACCACGATCTTCGCCGCCGGCGCCATGGAAGCATGCTATCCGGCAGAAGCGGCAGAAGCGCATGGGGACGCAGGAGAGACTGTTCTTGGTCTCCCGGAGTGGAGGTAGACCGCCGATCGAAGCCAAGTCGGCTGCCGGGAGAGGGAGGGCTCTCGCCTCGATCTCTCTCGAGGCCAGATGCCGCCGCTCCTGGCTGCCATGCCGCCATGGCGGCGGCCTCGGCGGGGCCGGATCCCCGTGTTGGGGTTCCTCGGTCGAAGCTCGTCGCTCCCGGCGAGCCGAACGTCAGCCGCGCCCTGCTCCCCCCTTCGCCAGCCACACGCCGATCACGGCCAACGCCAGCAAGGGACAACGAGCGCGCGCGAAAAGAGCACATGGCGTCGCGGGCGACGGGCGGGCGGCCGGTTTGGCACCACTTCCTGCGACAGCCTCTTCCTCGGCAACGAGGCCGTGACGGTGGCGAGCGCCGGATTGCATCTGTTCGAGAAGACCGAGGCCGGATTGGACCGGCCCGGCAACCGGGAGACTCGACATGACTCTTCGCGTCCCTCTGCTCACGATCCTCGGCTGCTTCTTCCTGGTCCTGCCTCTACAGGCGGCGACCGACCCTTGTCCTCCCCACACGCGTCTCCGCACCCCGGAGGAGGTCCTGGCAGACCATCGCGCGGCGCTCGCCGCCGGCGATCTCGACGCCGTCGATTGCAACTACGCCGCCGACGCCACGGTGATCAGCGACGGAGGTATCGACATCGGACGCGAGGCGATCAAGTCCTCGCTGGCGTTCTTCCTCCGGATCTTCGATGGCGTCCAGCCGATGGTCGTTCAGGAGATCTCGATCTCCGCGTTGAACTCGCAAACGCACGTCGTGCGGCTGCTGTTCACGATCGACACTCCCTGCGTGATCGTTCCGGACGGGATCGACACCTACGTCATCAGGAACGGGCAGATCCACGCTCAGACATCGCACGCCTTCCCGGTCTTCCAGTGCTTCTGAGGGCAACCAGGTATCGCCTCGCCCGGCACGAGACGGGCAAGTCGCTGCGTCTGGGCGGGATCGTCTCGTAGGCTCAGCCAAGAACGAGGCGTGCTCGCGCCCTCGAGCGCGCGAGCACTCCGACCCGCTCTCGGCCAAGGCGCCGCTGCCGGCTGATCCACCTTCCCGGCGCGAGAGCTCGTCGGAGCTCCGGCACGCCGCCTTCGACTTCCTGGAGCGCCACGACCAGGACTGGGTCGATCAACCACTGCCTGCTCTAGACGGAGAAAACACCGAGAGGGGCCGTGCGCACTGACCGGTTCGGCCGCTCCTGCCCACGTCCGGGAGACGGTGAGCAGGGACTCGAGACAGGTTGCCAGGTGGATGCAGGCCGGTGGCTGGGCGGGCCTCGGAGGCGGCCCGCTCCGCCGACGCGGGCCGCCCTGCCGTAGAGTGCGACGATCTCGGAGTGGAGGAACGTGGTGGCCGACAACGGACCGAGCGGTGCGAGCGAATGGCGACTGGCCCTCGAGGAGGCCGTCGACCGGCACCTGATCCGTTACATCGGCGATTTTCCGCGCTTCTTCATCGAGCGCGCCGAGGGCGCCTACATCTACGACGATCGAGGGCGGAGGATCCTCGATTTCACCTCGGGCCAGATGTGCGCGACGCTCGGCCACAATCACCCCGAGGTCGTGGCCGCGATCCAGCGCAGCTGCGATCGGTCGCTTCATCTGTTCAGTTGGCTGCTGGCGCCGGAGGTGGTCGAGCTCTGCCGTGAGCTCGCCACCCTGCTGCCGCCGCAGCTCCAGAAGGTGATCCTGCTCAACACCGGCAGCGAAGCCAACGAGGCGGCGCTGCGCATGGCGAAGCTCGCGACGGGCGGCTACGAGGTGGTGGGGCTCAGCGCCTCGTTCCATGGTCTGACGGGCGGGGCGGGCGCCGTGACCTACTCGGTCGGTCGCAGCGGCACCGGACCGGCTCTGCCCGGCAGCCTGTCGATTCCTGCGCCGAACGCCTACCGCTGCCCGATTCGGCATTGCAACGGCAGTTGCGACCTCGCCTGCCTCGAGGTCGGCTTCGAGCAGGTCGACCAGCAGAGCACGGGCGCGCTCGCGGCGGCGATCGCCGAACCGATCATCAGCACGGGTGGCGTGATCGTCCCGCCGGCTGGCTACTTTCCGCGGCTCGAGGAGCTGTGCAAGGCGCGCGGCATGCTGCTGATCATCGACGAGGCGCAGACCGCCTTCGGCCGAGTGGGCGCGAACTTCTGCTTCGAGCAGGATGGCGTCGTACCGGATTTCCTGGCCGTCTCCAAGACACTGGGAGGCGGCATTCCGCTCGCCGCGACGATCACCAGCCCGGAGATCGAGGAGGACTGCTACCGCAAGGGCTTCGTGCACATCACATCGCACGTGTCGGACCCGCTCCCGGCATCCGTCGGCCTCGCGGTGCTCGAGGTGGTGCGCCGCGAGCGGCTCGCGGAGCGCGCGGTGCTGCTAGGCGCCCGGCTCGAGGCGGGCTTGCGCGAGCTGCAGCAGCGTTACGAGGTGATCGGCGACGTGCGCGGCCGGGGCCTGCTCTGGGGCGTCGAACTCGTGACCGACCGCCACAGCCGGACGCCGAATGCCCCGCTCGGCACCAAGATCACGCAGCGCTGTCTGGCGCTCGGCCTGTCGATGAACATCGTCGCTCTGCCCCGCCTCGCCAGCGTCTGGCGGATCGCGCCGCCGCTCACCTGCAGCGAAGCCCAGATCGACGAGGGGCTGGCCATCCTCGACCAGGCGATCAGCGAGTCGATGATTTGATCGCGGCCTCGGCGAGCCGGCCAGGCCCGTGACCGAGCAGGGCGACCTGGCCCGACTCCGAAGGGACGCCTTCGTTCTCACCTTCTCGGGCCACGCCACTCCGGCAGCCCCGGATCTCGTCGCCGCCAACGGTCGAGCCGGGCTTGATCGACCTCGTCGGCTCGCATCGGCACGACGGCGATGAATCCGGCCTCCCACGCCGCCACGTCGGAGTCGGACGCCACGGAAACGTCGAGCACTTCGAACCCGATGATGCGCCACGTTCCCGGCGGCTGCAGGCTCAGTCGCGGAATCTCGCGCAGCGGCGCGCGCTCGGTGAGTCGGACGCCGCGGATCTGACCGGGCGGGACGGCGGGGAAGCTCACCGACAGGAAGTCGGGGGGTACAATCCGGCGCGCCGCTTCGCTCCGGACCAGCCGGACGACCCACTCGACTGCGGCATCGAGGGCGCCGGGGATGTCGTCGTCCACGCCGGAGAGAGCGACTGCCGGCACGCCCGCGAACGCTGCGACGCGCGCGGCCCCGATCGTCCCCGAGAACATCCAGTCGGAGCCCAGGTTGGGGCCGCCGTTGATGCCCGAGACCACGATGTCGGGGGGCGCGTCCCTCATCAAGCCGGTGAGCGCCAGGACGACGCAGTCGGCGGGGAACCCGTCGACGGCGTAGGCGCGGATCGAGGGACCAAGGTCGCGCGGCTCGACGGTGACCCTTGCCTCGCGGACTACGGAAAGGGTGCTCCCCGAGCCGCTGCGGTCGCGATCGGGCGCGACGACCCAGGTCTCGGAGACCGCCGACAGGGCCCGGGCGAGGGCCGCGATCTTCGGGTCGTCGATGCCGTTGTCGTTGGTGACCAGCACGCGGGCGGGAAAGTCCGCCGTGTCGCGCCCCGCGGTCGAAGGCGGCGCCTCCTGGGCCCGGGCCGCCGACGCGAGCGCCAGGGGGAGAAACAGGGTGACAAGCGAAACCAGGAGCGCGGTGAGGAGCGGCGAGAGGATCGCCAGAGGGAGCCAGAGGAGCGAACGGGACGCGGATCGCGGGGCGGTGGCGTGCATGCGAGGTCTCCGGGTCGTGACCCCGCCATGATCGGCGCAGCCGAGCCCCGAGCGCCATCGCCCGCCAGGGCGAATCTTCCTCATCCTTTCGGGTGATCTGGCGGTCAGGCGTCGCTCGGTTCAGGGCGAGGGGGATCTCCGTCCCTCTCGACGCCACCGCCGCCCACCAGCACCGCCGAGACCAGGGCGAAGCGCGACCGGGCGCCGCTCTTGTCGAAGATCGCGCGGACGTGCGTCTTCACCGTGTTCGGCGAGATGTGGAGCCGGTCCGCGATCTGGGCGTTGCTGTAACCACGCAGCACGAGGCCGGCGACCTCGCCCTCCCGCTCACTCAGCCGCCACTCGGCGGGAAGGGTCACCCTCCGCACCCGAAGCGGCCCGAGGAGGGTGGCGGTGAGCACGACGCTCAGCACGCAGTACCAGAGGGGATAGAGGGGCCAGCCGGTGCGCTCCGCGATCAGCAGGTCGTGAACGATGCCGGGAGCGCCGATCGCCAGCAGCGCCAGGAACCGGCCCGCGAGGGGGCGAGGCACGTCCACCCGCCGCCAGCGGCTCGCGGCGACCCACATCGTGTAGCCGACGATCCCCGCGAACAGGATGTTCTCTGCGACGTCGCCGCGGGTGTCCCACGGATCGCCGAGCACCAGCTCGGTTAAGTGCTGGGCGACCGCCGCCGCGATCACGATCGCAGCCAGGAGGCGTTTCCTCACCGGGCTGCGCGGTCCATAGACGCTGTGGGCGAACCACGGCAGCGCGAGCATCACGCCGTACGTGCCGACGAAGGACTCGAGGTACTGGAGCAAGAGAAGCGGCCACGATGGGTCTCTGTCCCCGCCGCCCGCGAGTGCCAGCAGGAGGGTCGCTCCCACCAGCACGCTGAGCGCCGCGTAGAAGGCGAGGAACGAGAAGGCGAGGGAATCCCGTCGCCGACGCGCCAGGACCATCACGGTCGAGAAGCAGGCGATGCCGACGACGAAGGTGGCGAGAACGTAGAGCGCTTGCGGGTCGAGCAAAGGCAGGCTCCCAGGAGCACGTGCGCTGGTCACGAGCTCGAGCATCGACGACGATACCTTCATCGGCTTGCCGGGTGGGTCGTACCGAGGTCTCTGCTAGGTCGACTAGGCCAGTGGGAAGTTCACAAAACGGTCAAAGTTCGATCAAGCCGCTGCGATCGCCTAGAGAAAACGGCTGGTGGCCTGGTCGACCCAGCCGCGCCCGCTTGCGGGCTTGCGGCGCATGAGTGATCGGCTAGCGGGCTCGTGGTATGAGCTCGCCT
>DATKBT010000137.1:0-2727 GCA_035546295.1 Thermoanaerobaculia bacterium
TACAGTGCCTCGGAGTCCGCTTCCACGACAGGGATCGGCGATTGCCCCGATCCAGAAGACGAAGATCGCACGGCGGACTCTCAGCCGCGAGGGAGGCCAACATGAAGCCCGTCCCCGGACCCAGACGCCGCTCGGTCGCCGCCGATTCGTCACTGGCGCTCGCTCGCCGGCTCGCCGCTCATGCCGTCGTCGCTCTCTGCGCCTCGGCCGCGCTGGCGGCCGTCAACGCCGTCGACGTCGGAGAGGTGACCTTCTCCAGAGACATCGCTCCGATCCTGCAGCGAAGCTGCCAGCGCTGCCATCAGCCCGACTCGGTGGCGCCGATGTCGCTGATGAGCTACGACCAGGTGCGCCCCTACGCGCGCTCGATCCTGCGCCGCACCCACATGGGGCCGGTCGCCGGCGTGATGCCGCCCTGGTTCATCGAGAGGGACATCGGCATCCAGGAGTACAAGAACGACCCGTCGCTGAGCGAGGAGGAGCTTGCCAAGATCGAGACCTGGGTGAAGAACGGTGCGCCCGAAGGGGATCCCGCCGACCTGCCACCGCCGCTGCCGCTCGACGACTCCACGAAGTGGACGATCGGCGAGCCCGACCTGATCACGGTGCTCGGCGAGGTGACGCTCGAGGGAGACGCGCCGGACTGGTGGGGCGAGATCCCCCCGGTACCGGTGGGCAACACCGAGGACCGCTACGTCGCGGCAGTCGAGATCCGCGAGATCAATGACGTCCTGACCAGAAGCGGCGGCTCCGAGCGCAAGACGGTCGGCGGCCGGTTCATCTTCCACCACATGATCTGGAGCACCGTGGTCGCCGACAGCGAGGACGACCTGCGCGACGACCCCCAGCGCCGCGACAGCGCGAGCTTCACGAGCTGGCCCGTTCACGAGGTCGGGCGCAACGCCGACGTCTTCGATCCCGAGGCGGGCCGCCTGCTGGCGGCGAATTCGACCGTGGTCTCCAACTCGGTCCACCTGCACTCGAACGGGCGCGACACCACGTCGCACCTCGAGATCGGCTGGAAGTTCCATCCGAAGGGCTACGAGCCCAAGTACCGGCGGGCCCTGCGCAGCTTCGGCGACGCGGTCGACATCGACATCGCGGCGATGGACTCGAACCAGCAGCTCCACGCCTATCTGGTGCTCCCGGAGCACACCAAGATCACCAGCTTCGAGCCCCACCTGCACGCCCCGGGGGCCAGGATGTGCCTCGAGTTCATCTGGGGCACCCACATCGAGACGCTGACCTGCAGCGGCTACGATCACAACTGGGTGCTCGGCTACGAGTACGCCGACGACTACGAGCCGCTGCTGCCGAAGGGCGCCATCCTCCACATCACGGGATTCATGGACAACTCGCCTTCCAATCGCAACGTCCCCGATCCGCGCAATTGGCAGGGCTCGGGCAACCGATCGGTGTCGAACATGTTCATCGATCTCGGGCACGGGGTCGCGCTCAGTGACGAGCAGTTCATGGAGGAGGTTCGCGAGCGTCGCCGGAGCCTCGACGTCGGGCCCAACGATCACATCCTCGGCTGTCCGTTGTGCAACGTGATCGGTGACCAACCTGCCGAGGCGCCCGCGTCCGCGCCGGCAGGCGACGACGACACCGGCAGCGGCAGCTGAGGAGCCCGACGTGATCTTCGACGAACCGGGCAGTAGACCCCGAGCCGGTCGAGCGATGGCGTCGGGGAGGTGGAGGGCTCGTTCGAAGCGGCTCGCGAGCTTCGCCGTGAGCGCGCTCGGCCTGCTGATCGCAGCACAGATCGCGGCCGCGCAGCTCACCTACTCGCGGGGACAGACCGTGGCTCCCGCGTACGAGGGGTGGGAGCAGGACGAGGACGGCAAGCGCTATTTCCTGTTCGGCTACATGAACCGCAACTGGCTCGAGGAGGTCGACGTCCCGGTCGGCGCCGACAACTTCCTCGAGCCCGGCCCTACCGATCAGGGGCAGCCGACGCACTTCCTGCCGCGCCGCAACCGCTTCGTCTTCCGCGTACCCGTTCCGGCGGGCTTCGGCTCCGAGGACGAGATGGTCTGGACCCTGACCACCCGCGGCAAGACCGAGAAGGCCTACGCGACGCTCGCACTCGACTACTTCGTCGACGACCTGGTGCAGGCCTCGGAGCGGGGCGCGCTCGGCGCGGGCACCAGCGATCCCGTGATCCGCTCGAATCGGGCGCCCGAGCTGCGCATCGAGGGTGGAGCGCGCCGCACCGTCCGGGTGGATGAGCCGCTCGAGCTGGTGCTGCACTCCACCGACGACGGCGTCCCGAAGGTCAAACGCCGCCAGGCCGAGGCCGCCTTCTTCGCGGCGCGCAGTCGCGATTCCGGCGCCGCCCTCGACCCAGCCTTCATCCCGCCGCGCCAGGTCACCGTCGACAGCGCCACCGGACACTGGGTGACCTGCTATCAATACCGGGGCGCGGGCGAGGTCGACTTCGAGCCCGCGCAGATCAAGGTCTGGGAGGACAGCCGGACCGGCGCCAACTCGCCGTGGGCGCCGCTCTGGCAGGCGCCCGAGCCTCCTGCCGACGGGCGGTGGGAGGTGGCCGCCAGCTTCTCTCAGCCGGGCGAGTACGTGCTGCGCTGCCTGGCCACCGACGGTGCGCTGGCGACCGCGCAGGACGTGGCGGTCGAGGTCGCACCGTAGCCTCCTCTGAGCCTGCGCTGGCACAGGCCAGCGACAGGTTGTCGGGCTCGCGCTGGTCACCACTCTCCAACGAGC
>DATKBT010000138.1:0-28964 GCA_035546295.1 Thermoanaerobaculia bacterium
GACACCGCCGCCGCCGACACCGACGCCCCCGCTACAATCGACCAACGAGCCCCCGACGATCGAAGGCAGCGCGCGAGCCCGCGGCACCAGCACCGGAAACCTCGGGCCACGCGGACAACGCTGCCACCGCCCCATCCGCTCTCAGAGGAGCCCACGCCATGAAGCCGAGTCCCGAGCCCGAGCCCGCGAGCGCCGCCAACGTCACCCGTCGCCGCTTCGTCCAGACCGCGTCGGTGGCCGCGGCCGGCTGGACGATCGTGCCCCGCCACGTGCTCGGCCGCGGCTACCAGGCGCCCTCCGACACGCTCAACATCGCCGGCATCGGCGCTGCCGGCAAGGGCGCCAGCGACATCGACGGCTGCGCCGGCGAGAACATCGTGGCTCTCTGCGACGTCGACTTCGAGCATGCGCGGAGCACGGTCGCCGAGTACCCCGACGCCAAGCGCTACGCGGACTTCCGCGTGATGCTCGACGAGGAGCCCGGCATCGACGCGGTCACCGTGTCGACCCCCGATCACACCCACGCGGTGATCGCGCTCGAGGCGATGCGCCGGGGCAAGCACGTCTTCTGCCAGAAGCCGCTGACCCGCACCCTCGAGGAGTGCCGCAAGCTGGTCGACGTCGCGCGCGAGACCGGAGTCGCCACCCAGATGGGGAACCAGGGGCACGCGATGGAGGGCACGCGCCAGATCCGCGAGTGGCTCGAGGCCGGCCTCATCGGCGACGTGCGCGAGATCCACTTCTGGACCAACCGTCCGATCTGGAAGCAGGCGGTCGACCGACCGACCGAGGCGCACCACGTTCCCGAGCACGTCGACTGGGATCTCTGGCTCGGCCCCTCGCCCGAGCGCCCCTACCACCCCGACTACTACCACCCGTTCTCGTGGCGCGGATGGTGGGACTTCGGCACGGGGGCCCTGGGGGACATGGCCTGCCACATCATGGACGCGGCGTTTTGGGCCTACGACCTGCGCGATCCGTCCACCATCGTCGCCGAGACCACGCGGCTCTACCCGGAGTCGCCCCCCGCCTCCTGCCGCATCGTCTACGAGTTCCCGGCCAGCGGCGGCCGTCCGGCGATGACGGCGGTGTGGCGCGACGGCGGCCTGTTGCCTCCCAGGCACCCCTCTTACGACGGGAGGCTGCCCTGGCCGGGCGCGACCAGCGGATCGGCCTTCTTCGGCTCCAAGGGTCTGCTGATCGGCGGCACCTACGGCGAGAACCCGCAGCTGTACCCCGCCAAGCTGATGGAGGAGGCCACCGCTTCGCCGCCGCCGCAGAAGTACCCGCGCACCGGCGGCGTCATGGAGGAGTGGATCGCGGCCTGCAAGGGGGGCGACACGGCGCCCGGCTCGAACTTCGTCGACCACGCGGGGCCGCTCACCGAGATGGTGCTGCTCGGCAACCTCGCGGTGCGCACCGGCGAGACGATCCGCTGGGACTCGAAGAAGATGACCGCCGGCTCCGCCACCGCCAACGAGCTGATCGGCGCCGCCTACCGCAAGGGCTGGTCGCTCTGACCTTCGGATGTGCAGGTAGCACATCCTGCGGTCAGATGTTCTCCCCCCCAAACCCCCCAAGGGGAGCCTCGCAAGGCGCCCGTCCCAAGCGACGGGCGCCGCTCGGGGCCTCGACACAACCGACCACGCCCGTTCCACTCTCGGCTCCTTCACGCTCGCCGGCAACCGATGTGCACCTAGCACGTCCTGCGGTCAGATGTCCTCATTGCACAGCAACAGGATGACGATGCCGGCAGTCGGCCAGCGCGGAGACCGGCCGCCACGGGTCGACGAACAGCTCGTTCCGGGAAAGCGCCCGAAGGGGGTCACGATCGGGCCGCGGCGTTCGATCTCGATTCAGCGCGTCTCGGCTGAGCGCCCAGACGGCCGGCCACCGCCAAGCCGCTCGCCGGACGAGGGGCAGGAATGACCGCGACGCTGCCTCCGATCGCGACCCGCCCGCAGGATCGCCCGCTGCACGAGGACGTGCGCTGGCTGTCGAGCGCGCTGGGGCGCGTCATCGCCCGGCTCGAGGGGGAGGCCGCCTTCGAAGCGGTCGAGGGGCTGCGCGTCGCGTGCCGGGCTCGCCGGCGCGACGACCGGGAGGCGGCCAGCCTCGAGCGGCTGCTCGATCGGGTCGCCGACCTGCCGCTCGACACCGCCGCGGTCGTGGCGCGCGCCTTCACGCTCTTCTTCCTGCTGATCAACACCGTCGAGCAGGTGCACCGGGTGCGGCGACGGCGCGCCTACCCGGGGGACCCGCCGCAACCGGCCTCGCCGCGCTGGGCGCTGCGCCGGATGCGCGCGCGGGGAATCGGCGCCGACCAGGCCGAGAGCCTGCTGCGCCGCTTGCGCGTCCAGCCGGTGCTCACCGCCCACCCCACCGAGGCGACCCGGCAGACCGTTTTGATGCTGCAGTCGCGCGTGGCCGAGTTGCTGCTCGAGCGCGACCAGGCCCAGGGGGTCGATCGGGACTCGATCGAGCAGCGGCTCGAGGCCGAGGTCGAGCTGCTCTGGCTGACCTCGGAGCTGCGCCCCGATCGCCCGTCGGTGCTCGACGAGGTGTCGGGCGTCCTCTGGTACCTCGAGGAGCGGCTGGTGACCGCCGCCGAGGAGGCGGCGCGCGACCTCGCGCGCGCCTTCGAGCAAGAGTACGAGCGGCCGCTCGGCCTCGGCGCCGCGCGCTTCACCCCGGTGCGCTCCGGCACATGGGTGGGCGGCGATCGCGACGGCAACCCCTTCGTGACCCCGGAGGTGACCCTGGCCGCCGCCCGCCGCGCCGCGCACCGGATCCTCGGCCACTACCGCGAGGAGGTCGCCGAGCTGGTCGAACGGCTCTCGATCTCCACGCGGATCACGCCGGCGCCCTCCGAGCTGGTCGAGTCGATCGCCGACGACCGGATCCTCCTGCCCCAGGTGTGGGAGCGCGACGGCCGGCGGGACGTCGCCGAGCCGGTCCGGCTCAAGCTGAGCTTCGTCGACGCCCGCCTCGAGGCCACCCGCGCCCGGATCGCGGCCGCCGACGCGGGGAGGGCCGAGGAGCATCCCGCGGCCTACTCCGCGGTCGAAGAGCTGCTCGCCGACCTCGACGTGGTGAGGGGAGCGGTGGCCCGAGCGGGCGCCGACCAGGTGCTGCTCTCGTTGATCGATCCGCTGCTCGCGCGCATCCGGGCTCACGGCTTCTACGGGCTGCGCATGGACCTCCGCCAGGACGCCGCGGTCCACACCGAGGCCCTCGATCAGCTCGGCGAAGCGGTCGGTGTCGGCCCGCTCGACGGCGCGGCGCTCCGGCGCGAGCTGCTCGGTCAACGCCCGCTGCTCGGCCCGCACCTGCGTCTCGCCGAGACCGCGCGCGGGACGATCGCGGTGTTCGACGCCGCCCGTCTCCTCCAGTCCGAGCTCGCCCCGGAAGCCGTGGAGACCTACGTGATCTCGATGGCCAGGAGCGCCGACGATCTCCTGCGCGTCCTGTTGCTGGCGCGCGAGACCGGGCTGGTCGATCTCGCCGGCGATCCGCCGCGCTCCCGGCTCGACGTCGTTCCGCTGTTCGAGACCCTCGACGACCTGGTGGCGGCGCCGCGCGTGATGCGCGAGCTGTTCGGCGATCCTGTGTACCGGCGCCAGCTCGCCGCTCGCGAGCGCCGCCAGGAGGTCATGCTCGGCTACTCCGACTCCGCCAAGGACGCCGGGATCCTGCCCGCGGCCTGGGCGCTCTACCGGGCTCAGGAGGAGCTCGCGGTCACCGCGCGCGAGGCCGGGGTCGAGCTGACGCTGTTCCACGGCCGGGGCGGGACGGTCGGGCGCGGCGGCGGATCGCCGGTCTATCGCGCGCTCGCCGCCATCCCGCCGGACACCGTCGACGGCCGGATCAAGATCACCGAGCAGGGAGAGGTCATCTCCCAGAAGTTCGGGCTGGCGCCGCTCGCCGTGCGCTCGCTCGAGGTGATGCTCACGGGAACCCTGATGACCTCGGTCAGCGACTGGCGCGAGCACCTGGAGGCCGGCGCCGAGCAGCGGTTCCGCGAGCTGATGGACGAGATCGCAGGTCTCGCCCTCCCCATCTATCGCGACCTCGTCTACGGCGACCCGGCGCTCTATCGTTTCTTCCTCGAGGTCACACCGGTGCGCGAGCTCGCCCACGTCCACTTCGGCTCGCGCCCCGCCTACCGGGAGCGCGGCGGCGGGGCCGATCGTTCCGAGACCCTGCGCGGCATCCGCGCCATCCCCTGGACGTTCGGGTGGACCCAGATGCGCCTGATGCTCCCCGCCTGGCTGGGCGTCGGCTCGGCGCTCGAGGCGATCGCGGCGCGACCGGCCGGTCTCGCCGCGTTGAGGCAGATGGCGGCGGTGTGGCCGTTCTTCGACGACCTGCTGGGGAAGATCGAGATGGTCTGCGCCAAGGCCGACCTCGACGTCGCGAGGCTCTACGTCGAGACGCTCGGTGACGGCCACGGCGAGCTGTTCGAGCGCCTGGTGGAGGAGCACCTGCGCACGGTGCAGGCGCTGCGCACCATTCGCCAGAGCGACTACCTGCTCGACGACCAGCCGGTGCTGCAGGCGTCGATCCAGCTCAGGAACCCCTACGTGGACCCGCTCTCGCTGCTCCAGGTCGCTCTCCTGCGGCGCAAGCGCGGGCTCGACGACGAGGACCCCGAGCTCGAGACGATCGACGCCATCCTGGGCACGGTGACCAACGGTCTGGCGCAGGGGATGCGCAACACCGGGTAGCCTCCGATCTGCTTGGGCGCGCTGCGCGCGCTATGGCAGATCTCCGGCTAGCGATTTCTCGCGGCTCCAGGCGCCTCCGGCGCGTCGCCGCGGACAGCCGTAGAACCGAGCGACTGTTGCTGCGTACACCGACGGTGACTCGGAAGCCTCCTAAGCCGGAATTCTGTCGACGCTTGGCTCGACAGGCGCTTCGACGCGTGGACACGAGCACAGGCGAGCTCGCTCGGCTGCACGGTTGGGATCGACCCTCTCCGGCCATCGCCGCCAGAGGCGAGCCGGGGAGGAGCCGCCCGGTGGGGCTCCTCCCCGACCGGGTCAGGTCAGTCGGAGGCGCCGACGCCGCCGAGCTTGTAGCTGCCCCGCCCGAGCGTGCTGGCGATGAGCACGTCGCTCGAGGCGTCGTAGTCGAGGTCGAACACCGGGACGGTGGGCAGACCGGTCCCCATCGGCTTCCACGACGTGAAGCCGCGGTTCTCGCGCGCCACGAAGGCGCCGTTGTTCATGCCGACGATGATCGCGTCGTTGCTCTCCCCCGGGTCGTCGTCGTCGAGCCGCTCGACGTAGGTGATCGCATAGCAGATGCCGGCGGCGCTGTCCCCGAGGTCACCGGTGAGCTCGGTCCAGGTGGCGCCGGCGTCCGCAGTCGAGAACACCCGGCCGGCCGTGTTGCAGACCACCGCCCGCTGCCAGTCCGACGGATCGATCACGATGTCCCGGACCGTGGATCCCGTGCCGTTGCCCGGGAAGGTCGGCGACTGCACGAACGGCGTGCCGGACGCCCCGGTGCGCACGAAGATCGTGTCGTTCGAGCCGACGTAGACCACGTCCGGGTTGCCCGGCGAGCCGTAGGAGACGGCGTCGCGCCCGCTGCCGTTGACCAGGATCCCCGGGCCCACCGCCTGGATCGTGTCGCCTCGGTCGAAGGTCTCGTAGACGCCGTTGGCGGCGCCGATGATCAGCCTGAAAGGGTTCACCGCGTTCATCTCGACCGGCGTCACGAACTGGTAGACGGGAGGCGCTCCCCCACCGACCAGCGTCCGCGCCGGGAAGGTGAAGCCGAGGAACCCGTTGCTCGGATTCCAGAACGTCCGCACGAACGCCTGCAGCCCCTGGGCGGAGTTGTAGCGGGTCGAGAAGGCCGGGTTCGAAAAGTCGTCAACCGCGGTGTCGCCGCCGTCGCCGCTGAGCAGCAGGAACCAGTTCTTGGCGTCCGGGACGTCCTGCACCTCGCTGCCGTTGTCCTGGGTGCCGCCGAACAGGATGTCGGAGAGCGCGTCGTAGGACGAGCTGTGCATCTCGATGACCTGTAGGTCGCCGGCGAGCGAGAACCAGTCTCCAGCCGCGCTGCGCGGAGCGGTGCGGCGGTAGATGCCGCCGTCGTCGGTCTGGAGCAGGTTGCCGGAGGCATCGAACACCATCTCGCGGCTGTCGGCGTGCGGCGAGCTCGACGAGGCCGTGCCGCCGCCCGGAGCTCCGAGATCGGCGCGGTGGGTCAGGTGGGCCCACTGCGAGCCCGACGGCTGGGAGGCATCGCCGCGGAACAGGCGGCCGGAGAAGTTGAAGGCGCCGATCGAGTTCGGGAACTGCGGCAGCGCCGGGTTTCCCGAGCCTTCGGCCGCGAACGGCTGCCGGTCGCCGCCCACGTAGACGATGTTGGGATCGGTGGGGTCGGCCACGATCGACATGTGGATCGACGCCTGCCCGCCGGGGTGGATGCCGATGAACACCCCGTCCTCGACGGTCCCCGGCAGGTCCATCGCCTGCCAGGTGCCGCCGCCGTCGCCGGAGCGGAAGACCCCGGCGAGGCGCCCGCTATTGGCGATCACGACGTAGACGTTGTTCGACTGCCCGACCGCGATCTCGATGTTGCTGGTCGGTAGCCCCAGGATCAGCGAGTCGATCGCCGCATCGCTCACTTTGGTCCAGGTGGCGCCGGTGTCATCGCTGCGGTAGACGCCGTTCTGAAGTCCGAGGAGGTTGGCGAAGTTGACGTTCGTGTAGAGACGGCTCGGGTCGTTCGGATCACCGACCAGGTCGTAGGCCACGCCGAGCGGCAGCCCCGAGCCGGCCGCGCCGCTGATCCGCTCGAAGCTGGCGCCGCCGTCTGTCGAGCGGAAGATCCCGATGTTGCCGAAGGTGAAGGCGTCCGCGACGTCGACCGAGACCACCAGGGTCGACCCCCGCGCCGCCACTCCCGAAACGTTCTTGCCGAGCAGCACGCCGCCGCCGTCGATCGGCTTCCAGTGGTTGCCGGCGTTGGTCGTTCGCAGCAGCCCCGTGCGCGGGCCGCCGAGGCGGCCGAACGAGCTCCACCGGCCGACCCCGGCCACCAGGGTGCGGCTCCGGCGGTCGGTCGGGTCGAACTCGAGAGCCCCGATCGACAGCGATGCCTGAGCGTCGGTGAGCTGGCGCCAGCTCGGCTCGAGGGCGGTCGCGTTGGTGGTGCGCCAGATCCCGCCGTTGACGGTGCCGACGTAGACCACGTCGGGATCGCTCGGATGCGCGACGACGGTGTGGATCGCGCCCTCCGCCTGGTTGTCGGGGACCACGTTCTCGATCTGCGCGAACTCGAGCGGCGCGGGTCCCTGCGCCTGCCAGCGACCGCCGAACCCCTGCGCCTGGGAGCTGCCCGCCAGCGCCGGCAGACCGGCGACGAGAAGCGCGAGGACCAGTGCGCCGGAGCGGCTGACCCAAGGCGCCGGGGTGTCCTGACCGCGGCCGTCGGGTCTGCCAGTCGTGATTCCGATTCCTCGCGGCTGCACGTCACGGGCCGCGTCCACTCGATGGTGCGTCGTCGATTGCAATTCAGACCTCGCTTCTTCTGCGACAGATTGGAGCGTGTGCGAGCGCGCGGAGGGATCCGCGCCCCAGGGTTCGGATTGCGCTGAACGCCGCCCGGCGGCCGCACTGCGACCAGCCGCGAGACGTACAGCTTCGGCGACCACTCGTGGTGGAGAACGTCGACAGTTCGGGGGCGCCGGAGACGGGGCGGACGAGAGCTCGAGGCACTCGAGCCGCCTAGCCCCGGCGGGGAAACCGACGATCGTCGACTGGGCCAAGGAAGAGCAACGAAGGAGCGAATACGTGAGCTGTGTATCCGCAACTCAGAGCTTGACTCGGCAAGCTAGCGCCGCTAGGTTGTCGAGTCAAGGCGACTTCACTCAGAGCTGTGGAGAGCGTTGACGCATCAAGCTAGGAGACACCTCTTGAAGGCGTCCTTTTCGTCTCACTCGACCGCGTGGACCGAACGACCTCGAACTCAACGACCCGGGACTGAACACCGCCGCACGGATCGGGAGCCCAGCAGTCCGGCCACCGTTCGCCGAACGTCCCCTCGAGCCACGGTTCGCGGGGTGAGCGCTCGCTCGAGCGCCGGCCGTCCCCTCGTCCGGCTCGCGCTCCTCGCGCTCATGGTCGCCGCCCTGGCGCCGGCGCCGGTCCTCTCGCAAACGGTCAGGGCCGCGACCCAACCTCCCGGGGGTGAGCCGCCGGGCGCGGTGACCCTGCGCGACGGTGTCGTCGTCGACGCCGCGGCAGGCAGGGCGTTCGTCGCCAGCCGCGACGGCGGCGTCGAGGCGATCGACCTGGTTTCGGGCCAGCCGCGCTGGGCGACCGACGAGGCGGCCAAGCCGCTGTTCGCGGCCTCCGGCACCCTGCTCGCGCAGCGCACTCCGACCGAGCAGGGATCGTTGGCCCTCGCGCTCGTCGATGCCGGGTCCGGCCGGATCCGCACCGAGACCAGCGTCGCCATCGAGCCCGACCTGTGGGCCAGCGTCGAAGATCGTCCAGCCTCGGTTTTCCGGTCGAGCGCGACCGCGGACGCCGCCGGCGGCGTGGTGCTCGCGTGGTCGCACACCACCGCCCCGGAGGGTGGCGCACTGCGCGGTTACCTCCCCTCGGAGCAGGAAGGGCTCGCTCCCACGCTCGACGGCGACGAGCAGCGGCTCGGCGCGGGACAGCGCGGCGAGATCGTCGAGCGCACCGGTGCCGTGCGGATCGATCTCGCCACCGGCACGGTCACCACCCCCGGGGCACGGCTCCGGGCCGCCGCCGGCGCCGTCGGCGCCGGCACGGTTCGCGCCGGCACCTTCCTCCCCGACGTCGACGGGCGGCAACTGATGTCGGCGGACGGGCGGCACGTGCTGGTCAGCCAGCGGATCGAGCAGCCGGCCGATCCCTGGTCGGTCTATCGCTGGAGCATCTACGAGAGGACCGGCGATCTCGTCGGCAGCTTCGAGAGCGCGATCTCGATGTCGCCGTTCGTGGTCGACCGCGACGGCGTGGTGTTCGTCCATCCTCCCGGGCTGGTCAATACCGCCGAAGGCCTCGTCGAGCAGCCCCTGAGCCTGCAGAAGGTGGACGCGCGAAGCGGCACTCGCCTGTGGGCGCGCTCGATCCGAGAGCTCGAGTACCGCGGCCCCATGGCACCCTGAGTCAGCGCCCAGGGAGTCAGCGCCCAGGCGCTCGAGGACCGCCAAGGGGAAGCCTCGCAAGGCGCCCGACTCGGAAGGGTCGGGCGCCGCTCGGAGCCACCGGAGCCGACCAGATCCGCTCCGCCAGATCCGCTCGACCAATTCCGGCACCGCAGGTGACGCATCGAGCTGTGCTCCCGTCGCTGGGAATCGAGCGAAACAACTCGCCGGCGAGCGGCGTACTTCTATTACCGCTGCGGTAATAGAGCCGTCGCGGCCGATTCGCTCGATCCCGAACCGTCGTGACGCCGCCACAATCCACATCCGGCCATCGAGACCAACGGCGCGAAGGTCGATCCGCTCCGGCCGAGCCCTCGGCCAAGCCGCTGACGCCGGCGGTCTTCCACGTCCTGCTCGCGCTCGCCGACGGTCCCCGCCACGGCTACGCGATCATGAGCAACGTCCGCGACAACGTCGAGGGCGGCCGCCGCGTCGGCCCCGGCACGATCTACGGGACCCTCCAGCGCCTCGAAGACGTCGGCCTGGTGCAGGCGCTTCCGAGCGACGGCCGCCGCCGCTCTTTCGAGCTCCTGCCAGCCGGTCGCACCGCGCTCGAGGCGGAGGCGCTCCGGCTCACCCGGCTCGCCGAGCTGGTGCGCGATCGCCGCGTGCTGCCCGAGGAGGGCTGAGTTGGCCTCGGAGATCGGCGTCGGCCGCCCCCGCCCACGCTTCCCCTGGTCGACGCGGTCGTACCGCCTGCTCCTGCGGCTCCTCCCCGGTTCCTTCAGGCGGCGCTTCGCGGACGACCTGAGCGCCGACTTCGAGACCCTGCTGTCCGAGGCGACGCGCGGCAGGCCGCTGTTCGGCTGGATCCGCTGCTGGAGCGAGATCCTGCTCGATCTGGCCGGCGCCGTGCCCCGCGAGCACTGGCGTGTCTGGCGCAGCCCCTACGACCAGCGGCGCCTCGCCGCCCGCTCGAGCCAGAGCGAGAGAACCCACTTCAGGAGATTCACCGTGCGCTCGATCCTCTTCGACCTCCGCCACGCCCTCCGCGCGCTGCGTCGCGCCCCCGTCTTCAGCCTGGTGACGGTGATCATCCTGGCGCTCGGCATCGGGGCGAACACCGCGATCTTCACCCTGGTGCGCGCGGTGCTGCTGCGCCCTCTGCCCTTCGAACAGCCGGATCGTCTGGTCCTGATGCACGAGTCGTTGCCGGCGATGAACTTCCCGATCTTCCCCTTCTCGGCGCCCGACTACCTCGACCTCGAACGGCAGCAGGAGGTGTTCGCCGACCTCGGGGCCTTCGTCGTGAAGCGGGTCGAGCTGTCGGGCGTCGAGACGCCGGAGACCGTCGATTCCGCGTCGATGAGCTCCAGCCTGTTCACGACCCTCGGCGTCGAGCCGGCCCTGGGGCGCGTGTGGAGCCCACAGGAGGACGCTCCCGGGCACGACGTTCTGGTCCTCGACTACGACTTCTGGCAGGAGCGCTTCGCGGGCTCCCCCGACGTCCTCGGCAGCACCATCCGCCTCGACCGCGATCCCTACACCGTGATCGGCGTGATGCCGGCGTCGTTCGACTTTCCGCCGCGGGGCCTGCCGGTCAACGGGCAGCCCGCGAGCCTGTTCACGCCGACGGCCTGGGAGCCCTTCCAGCTCGAGAACCGCGGCATGATGCACAACCTGAGCGCGATCGCGCGCCTCGCCGACGGGGTGACGCTGGAGCGCGCGCGCGCCGATCTGGAGACGATCGCCGACCGCGTGCAGGACGCCTACGGCGCCGCCGGTCGCGCCCCCGGAGTCGAGCTCTCGTTCCCGATCACGCCGCTGCGCGACGCGGTGGTCGGCGAGGTGAGGACTCCGCTCCTGCTCCTGCTCGGCGCGGTCGGGCTGGTCCTGCTGGTGGTGGTCGCCAACGTCGCCAACCTGACGCTCTCGCGTGCGGCAGCGCGCCAATCGGAGATGGCGATACGCGCGGCGATCGGCGCCGGTCGTGGCCGGCTGATCCAGAGCCTGCTGCTCGAAAGCCTGCTGCTCGCCGGCCTCGGCGCTGCGCTCGGCGTGGCGCTCGCCCAGCTCGCGGTGAGACTCGCGATCCGGCTGCTCCCCGGAGCGATCCCGTTCTCCGAGCGAGTGAGGCTGGACCTGCCGGTCCTGCTTTTCACGCTGGGGCTCACGGTGCTGACCGCGGTCCTGTGCGGCGCGGCGCCGCTGTTCGCAGCGGGCCGGCGGCGCCTCGAGGCGTTGCTGCGCAGCGCGGTGGGCCGCTCGACCGGCTCGGCGGCACGCCAGCGCCTGCAGCGCGTCCTGGTGGTGACCACGGTGGCGCTGGCGCTCGTCCTGCTGGTCGGCGCCGGACTGCTCGGTCGCAGCTTCAACCGGCTGATCGGCACCGAGGCCGGCTTCGACGCCGACCGGGTGCTCACCATGGCGCTCACCCTGCCGCCCGAGGCCTACCCCGAGGCAGAGGGCGTGCGCAGCTTCGTGCGCACCCTGCGCGAGCGGGTGGCGGCGCTGGCCGGTGTCGAGCACACCTCGATGACGACTTCGCTGCCGCTGACCTTCGGGGAGCGGAGGTCCTTCTATCCGGAAGGCGCCGACCCCACCGCGGTCCGACCCAGCGTCACCGTGACCTGGGTCGATGGACCCTTCTTCGAGGCACTCGGCATCCCGCTCGAGGAGGGCCGGCTGTTCGACGGCTCGGAGCGCGCCGATGGCGAGCAGGTGGTGCTGGTCAACCGCACCCTGGCCCGGCGAATCTGGCCCGAAGAGGACGTCGTCGGGCAGCGCATCCGCTGGCGGATGCCGGGCTCCGAGAATGCTTGGCTGACCGTGATCGGCGTGGTCGCCGACGTCAATGACGGACCGCTCGGCTCCGAGCCGAACCCGCACGTGTACGTCCCGTACCAGCAGTTCGCGGACGCCGAGCTCGACATGGCGGCGAACGTACGCTCGCCGTGGGGTCGCCAGTTCCAGCTGGTCGTCGCCTCCGAGACCGATCCCAGCTCGCTGATCAACCCGGTGCTGGCGGAGGTGCGCGAGCTCGATCGTTCGTTGCCGGTGAGCGCGGTGCGCACGATGGAGCAGATCGTGGGCGAAGGGGTCGCCCCGCAGCGCGCCAGCGCGCTCCTCCTCGGCGCCTTCGCCGCGATCGCGCTGGTGCTCGCCGGCGTCGGCCTCTACGGCGTGCTGGCCTACGCCGTCACCCAGCGCCGGCGCGAGATCGGGGTGCGCGTCGCGCTCGGCGCCGAGCGCTCGTCGGTGGTCGGCATGATCGTGCGCCAGGGGCTCGGGCTCGTCCTCGTCGGGCTCGCCGGCGGCGTGATCGCGGCGCTCGGGCTCTCGCGGCTGATGGCGGCGGTGCTCTACCAGACGGCGGCGTGGGACCCGGTCACCTTCGTCGCGGCGACCGCCGTGCTGGTGCTGGCGGCACTGCTGGCGAGCTGGCTCCCCGCGCGAAGGGCGAGCCGCGTCGACCCGGCGACCGCGCTGCGCACCGAGTAGATCTCGAGCGGGCGCGCGAGTCCGGCCGAGCGGACCGCTCGAGGCGGCACCCGCTCCGCCACGCGGAACGAACGGCGCGCCAGGGATCGACTGGACCGCGCCGAGCGAGCCATCCCCGTGCGACCAGCGGCTCCGGGGTAGGCTCGCCGGTCCGATGGCCGAGGATGCGACCTCTCTCGACCCGCGCCGGTTCCTCGGGGTCTTCCGGTACGGGCGCCGCGCGCTCGGCCTGGTGTGGACCACCAACCGCCGCCTGACGCTGATCTTCGCGACCGCGACCCTGATCGCGGGCCTGCTCCCGGCCGCCGCCGCCTGGGTCGGGCGCCACATCGTCGACTCCGTGGTCGCCGGCATCGAGGTCTCGCGTGACGGCGCGCCCTGGCGCGTGGCGGCGGCTCCGGCGCTGCGCTGGATCGCGATCGAGGGGCTGGTGATGGTGGGGCTGGCCGGCGCGCAGCGCCTCCTCACCGTCTGCCAGTCGCTGCTCCAGGCGCAGCTCGGCAACCGGGTCAACACAATGATCCTGGAGAAGGCGCTCACCCTCGACCTCGCGCACTTCGAGGACTCCGAGTTCTACGACAAGCTGACCCGTGCGCGACGGGAGGCGTCGAGCCGGCCGCTGTCGCTGGTGGTCAAGACCTTCGGGCTGATCCAGAACTTCGTGTCGCTGGCCAGCTATGCCCTGCTGCTGGTGCAGTTCTCGGTGTGGGCGGTGGTCGCGCTGGTGCTCGCCGGGCTGCCGGCGTTCGTCGCCGAGGCCAAGTTCTCGGGCGACGCCTTCCGGCTGTTCCGGTGGCGCTCGCCCGACAGCCGCAAGCAGATGTACATGGAGACGGTGCTCGCCAACGACGCCTACGCCAAAGAGGTCCAGATCTACGGCCTCGGGCCGCTGTTCCTCGACCGCTACCGGCAGATCTTCCGGCGGCTGTACGCCGAGGACCGTGCGCTCACCCTGCGGCGCGGCGCCTGGGGGTTCGCCCTCGGCTTGATCGGCACCCTCGCCTTCTACGGCGCCTACGCGTGGATCGGCGTCTCGACCGTGCTCGCACGGATCACGCTGGGCGAGATGACGATGTACCTGCTGCTCTTCAAGCAGGGGCAGGCTGCGGTGTCGGCGTCGCTGCAGGCGATCGGCGGCATGTACGAGGACAACCTCTACCTGTCGAACCTGTACGAGTACCTGGAGCAGCCGGTCGCGCGCCGCAGCGGCACGGCGCGCCTCGGATCTCGTCCCGGAGACGGCGTCCGTTTCGAGGGCGTCACCTTCCGCTACCCCGGCGCCGAGCGGCCCGCCGTCGAAGGGATCGACCTGCGCCTCGAGCCCGGCCGCGCCCTCGCGCTGGTGGGCGACAACGGCTCCGGCAAGACGACGCTGATCAAGCTCCTCGCGCGCCTGTACGACCCCTCGGAGGGGCGCATCCTGCTCGACGGCACGGACCTGCGGGAGTGGGACCCGGACGTGCTGCGCCGCCGGATCGCCGTGATCTTCCAGGACTTCTCCCGCTACCAGCTCCTCGCCGGCGAGAACATCGGCGTCGGCGAGGTCGAGCGGGTGCTGGTCGAGGATGCGTGGCGCGACGCCGCCGAGCGGGGGCTGTCGCGCGACTTCCTCGAGCGCCTGCCCGAGGGCTACCACACGCAGCTCGGCCGCTGGTTCAAGGGAGGCCGGGAGCTGTCGGGCGGACAGTGGCAGAAGGTGGCGCTGTCGCGCGCCTTCATGCGCTCGAGCGCGGACGTCTTCGTGCTCGACGAGCCGACCGCCGCGATGGACGCCGAGGCCGAATCCCAGGTCTTCGACCACGTCCGTTCGATGGCGGCCGACAAGATGGTGATCCTGATCTCGCACCGCTTCTCGACCGTGCGCATGGCCGACCACATCGCGGTGGTGAGCAGCGGGAGGATCACCGAGGAGGGCACGCACGAAGAGCTGATGGCGCTGGGCGGGCGCTACGCCGAGCTGTTCTCGCTCCAGGCGGCGGGCTACCGCTGATCCGAGGCCAGCTGCTCGAGCGCCGCCCGCTCAGCGACCGCGCGCCGGCGCAGCACGAGCACCAGGATGAGCGCGCCCCCGCTCCACGCCGCCAGGAAGGCGTATCCGAACAGCAGCCGCCCCAACACGTCGTTTCCCGCGTCGACCGCGAAGGGGATCCACGCGCAGAATGCGAGGGTCTCGGTCAGCAGGAGCCATCCGCCGAAGCGCAACGAGCGCAGGCGAGCCGCGCTGCGGCGGCGCAGCAGGTCGAGGTAGGCCTCCGGCGTCTGGGCGACGCTGCGCCACATCCCGCGCCGGTTGACCAGCGCGAAGGCCCCCGCGATCGCGACCACGAGCGCGATGCCGATCGCCGTGATCCACTCGAACAGCCCGGCTCCCGGCGCGGCGACCATGCGCGCGGCGACGGCCAGGAAGGCGACGCTCACCAGCGTCTCGGAGAGAGCGACCAGTCGCAGGCTTCTCGACTGGCGCCGCACGCGCGCCCCCAGCTCGTCGATCGCCGTCGTCGAATCGGCGCGCGCGGTCTCGCCACCTCGCCAGCTCGCCTCGAGCTCGTCCCAGAACCTCGCCGACTCGTCCGCGCTCATCGCTCCTCCTCCTCGACCATCCCGCACGCATCCCGCGTCGACCGCGTCGTTCCGCCGTCCTCACCCCCGCCCCGTCCAGCGTCGCGCCCCTCCGGACCGCCCTGAACGAGCGCCCCCTCGAGCCGCGATCGCGCCCGGCTCAGCCGGATCGCCACGGCGTTCTCGCTGATCCCGAGCACCTCGCCAATCTCACGGTGCGCGAGACCCTCGAGACGCAGCGTCACCGCCTGACGCAACCCGATCGGCAGGGTACGCAGCGCCGCGCGCAGGCGCTCGGCGCGCTCGCGTCCCAGGGCTTCGTCCTCGGGCCCCCGCTGGCGCGCGACGAGCTCGGCCTCCTGCCCGGGGGCCATCGGCTCGTCGACCGCGCCTCGCCGGACCTGGCGCACCACGTGGCTCACCCCGCGGTTGTGGGCGATGCGCAGGACGAAGGTGCGCAGCGAGGCCTCACTGCGAAAGCGAGCGAGCGCCCGCCACAGCGCCAGGCAGACGTCCTGGTAGAGGTCCTCCTGGAGCGCCGGGTCGCGCTCGTAGGAGGCGACGGCGCGGCGCAGCGCAGCGCCGTGCTCCTCGAGCACCGCGGCAAACCGGTTGGCCTCCTCCGCTCGTCTCCGGGTCGGCAGTCTCTGGTTCTCCAGGGTTCTCGTCGACGGTGTCGGTGTCGGTGTCGAGGCGGTGTCGGTGACAGGGTCCGCGGCCGCCCGCGCCTGGACCGCAACGCCTCCAACGGATCGGCTCACGGCTGGCCCGGGCCCGGAAGTCGCTTCGCGACGAGACCCTCGAGCAGCTCCTGGGGACGGTGGAGCACGCCGTCCTTCATCACCCACTCGATCGAGCGCGTCGCGCCCGGCCGCTCCAGCGGATTCTTGCGCAGCGCGACCAGGTCGGCGCGCTTGCCCTCCTCGATCGTGCCGGTCTCGGCGAGCAGCCCGAGCGCCTCGGCGCCGTTGCGGGTCGCGATGGTCAACACGTCGGCGAGCGGGATGCCGGCCTCGGCGAGCAGCTCGAGCTCGCGATGGAAGCTCGGGCCGGGGACCGTCCACGGGTTGTTCGCGTCGGTGCCGGCGGTGAGCCTCACGCCGGCGCGGTGGAGCCGGCGCGTCAGCTCGAGCACCTTCGGCCAGGCGTCCTGGGCGCGGCGGTAGGTCTGCGGGTTCCAGCCCAGATCGAAGCGGAAGCCGGGCCAGCTCGCGGCGAGCGACGGCGTGGCGAGCTCGAGACCCAAACGCGCCGTCGTCTGCTCCGGTCGGTCGCCGAAGAAGGCGGGTTCGAAGGCCACCAGCGTGGGGTCGAGGAAGGTCCGGTTGCGCGCGAGAGCCGCGATCGCCGCGCGCATCTCGGATCCGTCGAGGTCCGCGCGCTCGAACCAGGTGGCGAAGAACGCGGTCGTCTTCATCTCCTCGCGATACGCCGCGCGCTCGGCCTCGGGGAGCAGCTCGGGAGAGCCCGGAACGATGTGCAGCACCGAGTGCAGCCCGAGTTCGGCGCCCTCGGTCCAGGTCGTGTGCATCAGGTGCGCCACCGCGGGGAGCGCGTGGGCGCGCGCCTCCTCGACCCCGGCGCGGATCAGCTCGGGCTCGAGCCAGGCGTAGAGCTTGATCAGGTCGACGCCGGCCGCCGCCTGCCGGCGGACCTCCGCGCGCACCTCCTCCGCGCTCTCGACCCGCGTGGTGAGACCCTCGAACGGCGTGCGGTCGATCACCGCCCCGGCGACCACCAGCCGCGGCCCCAGCAGCTCCCCGCTCGCCACCGCGTCGCGCACGCGCACCGTCTCGGCGGTCGCGCCGCCGGGATCTCGCGCGCTGGTGACGCCATGGGCGAGCAGGGTGCGCAGCGACCTCGGCGCCACCTGCGGATCGCCGAGCACGCGAACCGCGGGCTCGCCCCCCTCGACCGAGACCTCGACCGGCCCGAGCGTGACGTGAGCGTGAGCGTCGACGAACCCCGGCACCAGGAAGCGACCGTGGAGGTCGCGCGCCTCGGCGCTCGGGTACCGCGCCTCGAGCTCGCGCGCCGGCCCGATGGCCGCGATCACGCCCTCGGCGACGATGACCGAATTCGCGGGGGCGGCCGCGCCGCCCCTGCCATCGATCACGACCGCGTCACGCAGCAGGAGGGGCGGCCCCCCGCGCGCGCCGGCCTGCTGGGCATCGGCCGAGGCGGAGAGCGTCAGCGCTCCGAGCAGCAGGGCCCCGGCTGCCGCCGAGAGGATCGCGGCGGGCGGGTCCGTCCCGAGCCGCGACGCCACGAATCCGCCGCGTCTTCCGAACAGCGTCGGCGCCAGCAGCCCGCGCCAGATCAGGGTCACCAGGATCAAGAGGCTCAAGTCGGACTCCTTCCGGCATGCATCGCTCTCGGCACGCCTCGGTCCATCAGTCACCGTAGGGCCGCGAGACCTTTCAATCCGCAGCCGTCAGGCCCGTACCGCCAGCTTGGGCCCTCGGTCCGTGTGCTCGCCGCGCGCGTCACGCTCTCCCCCGGGCTCTGCCGAGCGGCCCTC
The DNA here is from genome assembly GCA_035546295.1 of Thermoanaerobaculia bacterium. GTDB lineage: Bacteria > Acidobacteriota > Thermoanaerobaculia > Multivoradales > Multivoraceae > DATKBT01. Next base: position 17,721 of record DATKBT010000138.1, read on the forward strand.
CCTCCCCACCGCCGCACCGGCCCGACGAGCAAGCGGGCGGGGCGTACAATGGGAGATCCGACCCCGTCACGCCGATCGGAGCCCGCCATGAACAAGCTCGTCCTCGACACGACCTCCCGCCGCTCGCGCCGCCCGCCGCTCGCGCCGGCGTGCGCCGCGCTCGCGCCCCTCGCCGCGCTCCTGATGCTCGCCTGCGGCGGCGATGTCTCCACGTCGCCATCGTCCTCGCAGTACGAAGCCAGCATCCGGCGCACCAGCTACGGCATACCCCACATCCAGGCCGCCGACCTCGGCAGCCTCGGTTTCGGCGAGGGCTACGCCCAGGCCGAGGACCACCTGTGCACCGTCGCCGACCAGGTCGTGCTGGCGCGCGGGGAGCGCGCCAAGTACTTCGGGCGCGGCGAGGACGACCGGCACCTGGCGAGCGACGTCGGGATGAAGGCGCTGCGCGTCCACGAGCGCGCTGCCGAGGATCACGCCGCGATGCCGCAGGAGCTGCGCGAGTGGATGGAAGGGTACGTGGCCGGCTACAACCACTACCTCGAGGAGACCGGCGCCGAGAACGTCGCCGGATGGTGTGGCGGCGAGCCCTGGGTCTTCCCGATCACGGCCGCCGACCTCGCCGCCTACCACCGGGTCGTCACCCTCATCTCGTCGCGGTTCGCCGACGCGATCGCGGCCGCCGAGCCGCCGGCTCCGCCCAGCGGCGGCGCGCCCGACTCGACCGCCGGCGGCCCGCTCGCGAGCCTCGATCCCGGCCTCGGAGCGAGCAATGGCTGGGCGCTCGGGCGCGACCTCGCCGAGAGCGGACGCGGCATGCTGATCGCGAACCCCCACTACCCCTGGGTGGGCTCGAACCGCTTCTGGGAGAAGCACCTCACCGTGCCCGGCGACCTCGACGTCTACGGCGTGGGCCTGATCGGCATCCCGGGCGTCGCCATCGGGTTCAACGACGCCGTCGCCTGGACCCACACGGTCTCGGCGGGCACGCGGTTCACGCTCTATTCGCTCGACCTGGCGCCGGGAAGCCCGACCACCTACCGCTACGGCGCCGAGCAGCGCGCCATGACGCGCGTCGACGTCGCGGTCGAGGTGAAGGACGAGGCCGAGCCGGTCGAGCGCGGGGTCTGGTTCACGCACTACGGCCCGGTGGTCGCGATGCGCGGGCTCGACTGGAGCGAGCAGCGCGCCTACGCCATCCGCGACGTCAACGAGCTCAACGACGAGGGCCGCGTCCAGTGGATGGCCATGAACCGCGCCGAATCGATGGCGGAGCTCCAGAAGGCGCACGCCGACCACCAGGGGATGCCCTGGGTCAACACGATCTCGACCAGCGCCGAGGGGATCGCCTGGTACACCGACAGCGCCTCGACCCCCAACCTCAGCGACGAGGCGATCGCGCTCTGGCTCGAGCGGCGCGAGAGCGATCCCTTCACCTCACAGATGTGGGAGACGAGCCGCATCGTGGCGCTCGACGGCAGCGATCCGCGCTTCGAGTGGCAGGACGACCCGGGGGCGCGCGATCCGGGGCTCGTCCCCTTCGAGGAGATGCCCCAGATCGAGCGCACCGACTACGCCTTCAATGCCAACGACAGCTTCTGGTTCGCCAATTCGCAGGCGCTGCTCGAAGGCGACTACTCGCCGCTGCACGGCGAGCAGGGCAGCCAACGCTCGTTGCGCACGCGCAACAACGACCTGCACCTCTCGAACGCGACCCCCGACCAACCCGCCGGCGACAACGCCAAGTTCAGCCTCGACGAGATGCAGAACGCCATCCTCTCGAATCGCAGCCTGACCGCCGACCTGCTGCTCCCCGAGCTGGTCGAGCGCTGCAAGGCCCGGCCCGAGGTCGACCTCGACGGCGAGCGGGTCGAACTCGGCGAGGCTTGTGGCGTGCTCGCGGCGTGGGATCATCGCTTCGACACGGACAGTCGCGGCGCGGTCCTGTTCCGCGAGTGGATCGGCCAGTACGACGGGGGCGACCTGGTCGGCAAGGGTGAGCTGTTCGCGATCGACTACGACCCGGCCGACCCGGTGAACACGCCGCGCGGCCTGGCCGAGGGTGGTCGCGCTCTCGAGAACCTGGCGAAGGCGGTACGCATCCTCCAGGGTCGCGGGCTCCCCCTCGACGTCGAGCTCGGCGAGCTCCAGCACGCCCCGTCGAAGCTGCCCGCGCGGATCGCCCTGCACGGCGGCCACGGCGCCTACGAGGGCCTGCTCAATATGCAGCAGGGGGGCGTCAACACGACGACCCTCGAGCCGCTCGAGCTCGCCCCGCGGGTGGAAGGGAGCCGCTTCCTCACCGAGGACGGCTACCCGGTCGTCCACGGCTCGAGCTTCCTGATGGCGCTCGAGTACACCGACGAGGGTCCTCACGCCGAAGCGTTCCTCACCTACTCGCAGTCGGGCGATCCCGACTCCGAGCACTTCACCGACCAGACCGAGCTGTTCTCGCGCAAGGAGTGGCGGCCCATCCTGTTCGACGAGGGCTCGATCGCGGCCGACGTGAAGCGCGAGTACACCGTGCGCGGACCACGCGGGTGAGCTCGACCTCTCGCTTCACAGCCGAGCCCCGGCGCTCTCGATCCCGTTGGGCCGTCGCGGCCGGCGTCCCTGCCGGCCGAACGGGGGCACCACCCACTCGCACGGCACCGACCACCTGCAAGGCACTGACCACCTGCAAGGTACTGAGGCGGTCGACTGGCTCGTCATCTTCCGCGCGTCGGCCGGGATCGAGCCGGGCCGCAGCGACCAGAGCCGGATCGGCGTGACCGAAAGCACCGATCTCCCTCGTCTCCACCAGAAGCTGCGCGCCGCCGAGCCCGCGCTCGGCGTCTGGTGCGTGCTCGACTCGACGGCGACCATCGAAGCGATCAGCTCGCTCGACGTCGACTGGATCGCGCTCGACGGCGAGCACGGCCTGATCTCGGCCGGCGCCTGCCTGGCGCAGCTCCAGGCGGTGTGCTCGCCGGTGACCGCCCTGGTGCGCCTCCCCGCCGCCGACCCTTCGCTCGCCGCCCGCGTGCTCGACGCCGGCGCCGACGGCATCATCGTCCCCCGGGTCGAGAGCGCCGAGCAGGCGGCGGCGATGGTGGCCGCCTGCCGCTACCCGCCGGCCGGCCGCCGCGGCATCGGACCGCACCGCGCCGCCGGCTACGGCACGCGCGCGGACTACTTTCCCCACGCCAATCAACGGGTCGCGGTCGTCGTCCAGGTCGAGTCGCGCGCGGCCGTCGACTGCTGCGCCGATCTCGCGGCCGTCGAGGGCCTCACCGCGGCGCTGGTCGGCCCCAACGACCTCGCCGCATCGCTCGGCCACTTCGGCGACATCGACCACCCCGAGGTCGAGGACTCGATCGCGTGCATCCTCCGCTCTTGCCAGGACGCCGGCCTGCCGGCCGCCATCTACTGCCGAAGCGGGCGGGAAGCGAAGGCGCGGATCGAGCAGGGCTTCGCGATGGTCAACGTGACGAGCGACCTCGGGGCCCTAGTCGGGGCCATCGGGAGGGAGCTGAACAACGCCCGACAGCCCGAAGGCGCAAACCCTCGACCCTGACAGCCGGTCGGCTCCTCTCGCCCTAGGTCGACTAGGCCGTCGTGGAGTTCTTGCCTGCCTGCGGCAGGCGGCGGTCATTGGCCTCGCGCAAGCGCGAGACCAAGGCTCAGACAGTGGTCAAAGTTCGATCAAGCCACACCCAACGACCTGGAATCAGCGGCTTCAGGCCTAGTCGACCTGAGCCCGCGCCGCTTGCGGCGCTTGGGCGGGGAACATGGGCTAGCGCCGTCGATGGCGAGCTTCCAGCCTACCGGAGGCTCGTCAGGTGCCGGTTCGCCCGCTCCTCCCCCACGAAGCTCCAGAGCTCGACCCCCGCCTCCGCCGCCAGCTCCACTGCCAGGCTCGACGCCGCGCCGACCGCGAGCACCACCGGGCAGGCCGACATCGCGGCCTTCTGGACGATCTCGAAGCCGGCGCGTCCGCTGACCACCAGCAGCCTGCCGGCGAGCGAGAGATCCCCAGCGAGCAGGCGGGCGCCGACCAGCTTGTCGACCGCGTTGTGGCGGCCGATGTCCTCGAACAGGTCGATCAGCTCGCCCGATGGCGAGAACAGCGCGGCGGCGTGCAGGCCGCCGGTGCGCTCGAACAGCGCCTGGCGAGGACGCATGAGCGCCGGCAGCTCGTGGGCGAGAGTGAGCTCCCATGCGATCGGCTCGATCTCGGGCAGGCGCTGGTCGAGGTCCTCGAGGGAAGGCTTGCCGCAGACGCCACACGCACTGGTCGCCCGGAACTCGCGCTCGACCGCGCGCTCGGCCCAGCGCTCGACCGCGTCGGGGGCCAGCTCGAGCAGCAGCCGATCGGCGCGCTGCGGGTCCTCCGGACCCGGTCGCGTGCAGCCCAGCACCTCGCCGGCGCGCTCGACGATGCCCTCGGAGCGCAGGAAGCCGTAGGCAAGCTCGCGGTCGTGTCCGGGAGTGCGCATGGTGACCGCCAGCGGCCGCCCCTGGACGCGGATCTCGAGCGGCTCCTCGACCACCGCCCAGTCGTCCTCGCGCCCCACGGGGTCGTCCACATCCGACGACGGCTCCCGCGACACTCGCCGCAGGCGCGTGCCGCCGGACGCCGTTCGCCGCTCCACGCCGACTCGACGCAGCCCCGGAGGCTCCCTGGGCTGGGTCTCGCTCACCGCGGAGCCTCGGCCTCGGCGTCGACTGGGCTCCCGGCGACAGGGCTCGCGGCGACAGGGTTCCCGGCGGCGGAGCCGTCGCGGACCCACACCGCCATCTCGCCCGGGCCGCGATTCGCCCACGCGAAGTAGGGAACGGCGAGCCGCAGCGGCGCGTCGCTCGACCCGCTCCCCGCACGACCGCCGGAGACACCGGTGACCTGGATCGCCATGACTCCGCCGAGCAGGTCCTCACTCCAGCGCGCCTCGAGCGCGCCGTCGCCCGGCAGCAGCCGCTCGCCGACTCCCGCACCGTTGTCGGCCTCCTCGAAGGCGTACACCAGCGGCCCTCGCTGCAGCGCGACGCGACCCCGGTTGCCTTCGACCGCCTGGTGCGAGACGACCCGGCGCACCGGCGTCGGCAGCTCGAGCTCGATCGTGTTGGCGGCGGATTCGCCGGGCTCGAAGCGACGCCGGATCGCGACCACGCCGTCGTTCGCGGCCGAGGCGACCGAGACCGGCTCGCCGCCGGCGACCACCCGCACCGACGAGAGCTCCTCCTGCGGGCTGCTCGCGTCGGAGAAACGGTAGAGGTCGCTCGGCACCGGCACACCGCGCGCCCAGCCCGGCATGCGCAGCACCAGCGCGAGCTCGGCCGCGCGCTCCGGCTCGACCGTGATCGCGACGCGGCCATCCCAGGGATACCGGGTCTCCTGCCGCACGCGCACCTTGGTCGCCCCCCGCTCCCCCGCCGGCACCTCGAGCGTCGCCTCGCTGCCGACGTAGAGCGTCACCCAGACCTCGTCGCCGCGCTGCGCGAAGACCAGACCGGGGAGCTGGGCGAGCGCGCGCGCCAGGTTCGCCGGGCAGCAGGCGACTTCGAAGTACGCCGAGCGCTCGACGCCGCCCTCCGACGCCAGCGGGTTGGTGTAGAAGAACGCGTCCCCGGCGTGCGAGACGCCGGCCAGCAGGCTGTTGTAGAGCGTGCGCTCCATCACGTCGAGGAAGCGAGGATCTCCCGAGCGCAGGAACATCCGGTGGTTCCACATCTCGTTGCCGATCGCGGCGCAGCTCTCGGTGTAGGCCGTGCGGTTGGGGAGCTCGTAGGGCTCGCCGAACGACTCGAAGGTGCCGCGCGAGCCGATGCCGCCGGTGACGTAGAGCTTGTGCGCGACGACGTCGCGCCAGATCGCCTCCAGCGCCTCCACGTACTCGGGGACTCCCTCTTCCAGGAGCGACTGGCGGGCCGCGACGTCGGCCATCCCGGTGTACAGATACGTCGCGCGCACCGCGTGCCCGGAGGCCTCGCGCTGCTCGGCGACCGGAAGGTGATCCTGCTTGTAGGGCCGGTCGTTGTAGATCGCGAAGTCGCTCTCGGCGGGGTAGCCCTCGCCGTCGTGCTCGCGCCCGCGCTGATCGAGGAAGAAGCGCGCGAGCTCGAGCCAGCGTCGCTCGCCGGTCGCGTCGGCGAGCTTCACCAGCGCCAGCTCGATCTCCTCGTGGCCGGGGATGTCGCGCCGCGCGTCGGGCCCGAAGTCGGCGTCGATGCGGTCGGCGAAGCGAATGGCGACGTCGAGCAGTGAACGCTTGCCGGTGGCGGCGTGATGCGCCACCGCCGCCTCGATCAGGTGTCCAGCGTTGTAGAGCTCGTGGGAGCCGGCGGCGACGTGGATCCAGCGCTCGGTCCCGACCCCGGGCGCCGCGTTCTCGGGATCGATGGTGTAGGCCGGGAACAGGTAACCGTCCTCGGTCTGGCTGGCCGCGATCAGCTCGATCAGCGCGTCGACCTCGCGCTCCAGCGCCTCGTCGGGCTCGCGCGCGAGCGAGTAGGAGGCCGCCTCGATCGCCTTGTAGACGTCGGTGTCGTTGAAGCGGCGCCCCTCGTACGGTCCCGCGGCGAGACCGGCGGCGCGCTCGAAGTTGGCGACCCGTCCGGTGATGCGGTTCTGCTCGAAGACGTGCGGGATCGTCACCTCACGGTTGCGCTCGAGCCGCGGCGCCCAGAAGCCGTCGTCGACGGTCACGGCGGTGAAAGGCACTGCGGTCAAGGACACTGCGGTGGAGGGCACTGCGGTGGAGGGCACTGCGCCGAGCGGCGCCGGCGCGAGGTCTGGAGCGCGGGAACTGTCGCCGCCCGCACACGCCGACAGCAGGGCCGCCACCGCGAGCAGCATCGCGGCCACCGCAAGCAGCATCGTGGCCACCGGCCGAGCGCCCGCCGTTTGCGCGATCGTCTTGCGGCCGGCGGGCGACGGCGCCTCGCGACGGGAGCTGCCGGGCGACCTCATCCCTCCGCTCCTCCCGCCACGCGCTCGCGCAGGGTCTCGACCTGCTCGCGAGGGGCCTGGCGCCAGCGGCCCCGTCGCTTGCGCCGCTCGACCGCGTCGGCGGTGAAGTGGATCGAGGTGACCAGCCGCCCCTCGGGACTCCAGACGTGCGCCCGGCCGCGCTCGCCGAGCACCACCAGGGTCTGGCGGTGGCGATCCCACAGCACGTCCTCGGGGCGGGCTCCCTGGAGCTCGGCGATCGCGCGCCCGACCGGGCGCTGCACCCGGCGCCGCTCCTCGGCGTGGACGGTGCGTCGCCGCGTCGAGCGCTCGCGGCGTTGGAGCCGGCGCTCGAGACCGGCCAGCACGCCGAGCGCGCGCTGCTCCCAGGGGCTGCGCTCCATGGGCTCGGCGCCGGTCGCGCCTTCGTCCTTCGCAGCGCTGCTCGAGCCCGGGTCGCGTCGATGGAGCCGGGCGCCGCGCTCGACGTCGGCGAGCGCCTTGTGCGCCCAGCCCAGCGCCTCCCCCCACGGCGGCATCGCCGCGGGGAAGCGATCGAGGACGTGCTCGAGAGGGCCGGCGTCGGGTCCGACGCCCAGGACGTTGATCGCCAGGCGCACCGCCTCCCGCGCTCGCTCCGGGCGCTCGCCGCCTTGGACGCCGTTGGACAGGAGCTGGAAGCTCAGGGCGAGGAGCTCGCTCCCCGGCCCGTCGCCGCGCGGCAGCTCGTACCACCCGGCGCACACCTGCCCGAGGAGTCGGAACCCGCCGCCGAGGCTCCGGTACGACGGCAGGAGCTCGCGATGCAGCGTCTCCTCGTCGAGCCCGAGGGTGAGGATCCGCGGCGGGTTGGCGAACAGCCGGTCGACCCGCGGGTCGCGGAGCTCGACCAGGAGCTGCTGGAGGTCGACGAAGCGAGGCAGCCCGGTCGCTCCATAGCCGGCGAAGACCTGACGGCTGCTGGTCGGAGAGGCGTGCTCGCACCCGGTCGCGCCGCAGCGCAGGCAGAGCACGCGCCCGGGGCTGAAGGTGGAGTGCTGCGCCATCAGCCGCGCGATCGCATCGGCGATGGCGTCCTCGGCCCGGCTCGTCGCCTCCTCGAGCGAGCGCCCAGAGCCCAGCGGGATGCGCAGCGCGAGCTCGACCTCGTGGTCCTGCGGCCGCAGGTGCCGGCGCCAGGGATGAGCGGCGATGCGCTCGGCCAGCGCGGCCGCGATCTCCTGCACGGCTCGGCGCACACGCTCCTCCGGGACACCACGAGCGCCGGGATCTCCGCGCTCTCGACGCTCTGCCTCGGGCTTCGCGTTCCGGTCGGCCATCGGTTCCGCGTCACGACGCACCATAGGCGGATTGTAGTGGCGCGCTCGTCGCAGACAGAGAAACCGGCGCATTCAGAGCTACGCGTCCCCCAGCTCCCCCTTCGAGCGCACCTCGAGCATCGTGGTCAAGGCGAACACCAGGGGCCGTTCCTCGAGATCGAAGAACCGGATCTCGACGAGGTACGACCGGCGGCCGCGATGCACCAGCCGGCTGCGGATGCGGAAGGTCGGCCCCAGCACCGGCGCCAGGTAGTCGACGCGCAGGTTGGTGGTGGCGAGCCAACGGGGGGCCGCGGTGCGCTCCTGGCCGGCGCGCACCGTGAGCAGCGCCATCAGATCGACGTAGGTCGGCGTAAAGCCGCCGAACAGCTGACCTCGCGGGTTGCGGGCGCGATCGGGGAGATGCGCCAGCACGACCAGCTCGCCGTCCCCCTCGTGCTCGAGGTTCCAGTCGTGGGCCTCGAGGAAGTCGCCGGCCGGGTGACCGCGGCCGATCAGCCGGCCCGGCGGTGGAAACCGCCAGGGGTGCTCCCGGTGCGCGGTGGATTCGTCGGGAGGAGTCATCGGGGCTTTGGCTCCTGTCGCGGAGGAACGGCCGGCGGAAAACGGCGCCGGCAACGGCGCTGTCATACCACGAGCGCCCACGTCGCGCAGCGATCCCGGCGCGGCGGAGATGCGGTTGACCTCCCGCAGACCCCCGCGTATCGTCGCTCGGCGCTTTTCCCTCCATCGATCCGCCGCCTCGCCGAGGGCGTCACCCCTCCTGCCCGCCGCCCCGCAGCCTCGAAGGCTCCGTGCTCATCCAGCTCTTCTCCATCGTCGCCGGCGTCGGCATCCTCTACTACGGCGGCGAGATCCTGGTCCGCTACTCGACGGCTCTGGCGATCTCGCTCAACGTGAAGCCCCTGGTCATCGGGCTTACCGTCATCGCCTTCGGCACGTCGGCGCCGGAGCTGGCGGCGGGAGTGCTGGCGGCCGTGCAGCGCCATCCCGAGCTCGCGGTCGGCAACGTCATCGGCTCCAACATCGCCAACATCGGGCTGATCCTGGGGCTCACCGTCGTCATCACTCCGCTCGTCGCGGCTCGAGAGTTCGTGCGCCGCGAGGTCCTGTTCATGCTCGCCACCGGCGCGCTGCTGATCCCGTTCGTGCTCACCGGCCGGTTCACGCGCTGGCAAGCGATCGTCCTGCTCGCGGCGATGGCGCTCTTCCTCTGGACGCTGCTGCGCAGCGGCTCGGCGGTGCCCGAAGACCTCGACGAGGAGGCGCCGGAGACCTCGGCGCTGCTCTCGTTCCTGGGCTCGGTCGCCGGCCTCGCCCTGCTCATCGGCGGCGCTCAGCTCCTGGTCTGGGCCTCGGTCGAGATGGCGCGCGGCTTCGGCGTCAGCGAACGCGTGATCGGTCTCACCGTCGTCGCCTTCGGCACCAGCGTCCCCGAGCTCGCCGGATGCCTGGCGGCCGCCGCCAAGAAGCACACCGACCTGGTGCTGGGCAACGTCATCGGGAGCAACGTCTTCAACACGCTGCTGGTCCTGCCCACGACCATCCTGATCCGGCCCTTCCCGGTTTCCTTCGGCGGCTTCGGCGTCGACCTGTTGGTGATGGTGGGCTTCAGCGTCGCCGTCGTCGTGTTCTTCGCCCGAGACCGAACGCTGACCCGATGGGAGGGGGTGCTCCTCTGTCTGGGCTACCTCGTCTACATCGGCTACCTCGCGGTCCAGGGCTCAGCGGCCGAGGCCTGAGCGCCGCCGGCATTCCGTTCGCGCCGGGACCGGCTGCCTGGCCCGAAGGAGCTGCGGCGCCTTCGGGGAACGGGGCCTTTCGGTTATTCTCGTCGAGTCACGACGAGCTGGCGTGGACGGCGCGTAGCTTCCAGCCGCAGCCTCCGAGGATCACGCTCTCTCTCGGCCTCCATCGCGACCCGACGGTCCTCACCTCGATCGACCGATCCCGCAGCTCGTCGTTCGTCGACCGGCCGCCAGACCGACGGCCAGCCCCGCGAGACACGCCCGCCGATCACACCCACGGATCGTCCCCAGCCAAAAAAGCATCCGCGAGACCAGCCCAGCAGCCCGTCCGTGAACCCAGGCCGAGGGCAGGCGCTCGCGAGCGAGACGGAGCTGGGGCGCGGACGCAGAACACAAGCCTCAACCGATCGACTCAGGATCTCCTGACATGAGCCCAGTCGCGCACACCCACGGCGACTCGAAGACCTCCCGCAACTCGCGCAGCTCCGCCAGTCCCCACGGCGCCGGCGAGGAGATCCCGTTCCAACGGAGGCACAACGGTCCCGGCCCCGATCAGGTCGTCGAGATGCTCGAGACCCTCGGTCTCGGCTCGCTCGACGAGCTGATCGACCAGGCGGTGCCGGGGGCGATCCGGCTCGGACGCGCGCTCGCCTTCGGGGACGGCATCGACGAGGGCCTGACCGAGCGCGCCGCCCTCGAGCGGCTGCGTCACGTGGGACGCAAGAACCGGCTGTTCCGCTCCTTCCTCGGCATGGGCTACTCCGGCTGCGTGACGCCGCCCGTGATCCAGCGCAACGTCCTCGAGAGCCCCGGCTGGTACACCGCCTACACCCCCTACCAGGCGGAGGTCAGCCAGGGCCGCCTCGAGGCGCTCTTGACCTTCCAGCAGATGGTGGCCGATCTCACCGGGCTGCCGCTTGCCAACGCCTCCCTGCTCGACGAGGCGACCGCCGCCGCCGAGGCCATGGCCATGGCGCGGCGGGTGAGCCGCAGCAAGGCCAATGCCTTCTTCGTCGACGCCGATACCCATCCCCAGACGCTGGCCGTCATCCACACCCGGGCGCGCGCCTTCGGCTGGGAGGTGGTGGTGGGCGATCCGGCGGCGGAACTGGCGCAGCATCAGGTCTTCGGGGCGCTGCTGTCCTATCCCGGATCGAGCGGGCAGGTGCGCGACCTGCGCGCCGTGATCGAGCGCCTCCACCAGCAGGGGGCGCTGGCGGTGGTGGCGTGCGACCTGCTGGCGCTGACG
>DATKBT010000139.1:0-4014 GCA_035546295.1 Thermoanaerobaculia bacterium
TACCAGGAGGCCGCCGACCTCTTCCGATCGACGCTCGAGGCGATGGAGCGCGTACACGGTGTCGAGCACGCCGAGACCGCCAGCGTCCGCAACAACCTCGCCGGCGTGTACTGGACTCAGGGGCGCTACGCCGAAGCCGCCGAGCTCTACCGCGTGGCGCTTGCCGTCAACCGCCGCCTCCTCGGCGAAGACAGCCACTTGACTCTCAACTCCCTCTACAACCTCGCCCTCTCGCTCAAGGCCCAAGGGCTCCTCCAGGAGGCCGAGCCGCTCTTCGTCGACGCGGCCGAGAGGAGGCGGAGGGTGTTCGGCGAGGAGCACTCCTCGACCCTCAGCTCGGTCAGCGGGCTCGCCTCCCTCTATGCGGAGATCGGGCGGCTGGAGGAAGCCGAGCGCCTCCACCGCGAGCTGCTCGAAACCCGCCGGCGGGTGCTCGGCGAGGATCACTTCCAGACTCTCGGCTCGATGCACAATCTCGCCTCCACCAACTGGCTGCTCGGCGATCACGACGAGGCGGAGAGGCTGTATCGCGAGACGCTCGGGCGTCGCGCGGAGTTTTTCGGGCTCGAGCATCCCCAGACGCTCTTCACCAGCCACGTGCTCGCCCGCGTGCTCGCCGAGACCGGCCAGGCGGCCGAGGCCGAGCAGCTCTACCGACGGACCCTCGACGCCTACCTTCGCACGCAGGGGCCCGACCATCGCGCCGCCCTCGAGATCGGGCGCGATCTCGGCCGCCTCCTGTGCCGCTACGGCGACGCCGGCGAAGGCGAAGCGCTGGTGGCGGAGGCGCTCGGGCGGGCGCGCGCGTCGCTGCCAGATGAAGTCCTGCTCGTCGGCGCGCTCGCCACCGAGCACGGGATCTGTCTGAGCGCGCTCGAGCGCTGGCAGGAGGCCGAGGCGGCACTGAGCGTCGCCGTCGGGCAGCTCGCGGGCGCGGAGCTGTCCGACCCCGAGCCGCTCGAACGAGCCCGCGCGGCGATCGGTGAGCTCCTGCGGGCTCGGGGCTCCGAGTGACGAGATCGAGCGGCTGAACGGAGGGGGGTCGTAGGACGCCGTCACGCGCTCGCTCGCCCGTAGTAGGGCTCGCCGGAGGCCGAGTACGCGAGCTTGCCCTCGACGGCGGCGAGCGCGCCGAGGTTGTCGGCCTCGATCGGCAGGCGCACGACGCGCGCGGCGAGCCCGTCGAAGTCGATCTGGACGGCTTCTTGCTCCTGCCTCTCTACCGCAGTGCAGCACAGGCCGTGCGACCCGGCGCGTCACACCCTCCCGGGTCCGCGCTCGCCTGCTCGCTGCCTCAGCAGCGCCCGCTCTCGCTCGTTCCCGGCCATCTCGGCGGCTCTCGTGAACTCGGCTCGCGCCTCGTCCTGCCGGCCGAGCTGCTCGAGGAGGTCTCCTCGCACGGCGCGCAGGAGGTGGTAGCCGTCGAGCGCCCCTTCGGCGACGAGCCCGTCGACGAGCTCGAGCCCTTCCGTGGGCCCGAAGGCTCTCGAGATCGCCACGGCGCGGTTGAGCTCCACGACCGGGGAGGGCACGAGCTGGGCGAGGGCGTCGTAGAGAGCGGCGATCGCCACCCAGTCGGTCTCCTCTGGCGTCACGGCGCGGGCGTGGCAGGCGGCGATGGCCGCTTGCAGGGTGTAGGGACCGAGCGCCTCGCGGAGCCCCCCGCCGAGCACCTGGGAGCGGCGCAAAGCGTCGAGCCCGCGCCCAATGTGGAGCCGGTCCCAGCGGCTGCGATCCTGATCCATGAGGAGCACGGCCTCGCCTTCGGGCCCGATGCGGGCCGCGAGGCGCGAGGCGTGGAGCTCCATCAGCGCCACCAACCCGTGGGCCTCGGGCTCCGCCGGCGCCAACTCCGCCAGGATGCGGCCGAGGCGCAGCGCGTCGCGACAGAGCTCGGGGCGGATCCAGTCCTCGCCCGAAGTGGCCGCGTACCCCTCGTTGAAGACGAGGTAGACGACTTCGAGCACCGACGCCAGGCGCTCGGGCAGCTCGGCTTCGGGAGGCAGCTGGAAGGGAACCCGCGCCTCGCGCAGCGTGCGCTTCGCCCGCACGACCCGCTGCGCCAGGGTCGAAACGGGTACGAGAAACGCCCGCGCGATCTCCTCGGTGGTGAGGCCGCCCACGAGCCGGAGGGTGAGCGCCACCCGCGCCTCGGTGGAGAGCACGGGATGACAGCAGATGAAGATCAGGCGCAGGACCTCGTCCTCGATGGCCTCACCGGGCTCCGCGTCGGGCGCTTCGAAGGTCCCCGCCTGCGCGAGCTCGACCGCGAGTTCCCGGTGCTTGCGCTCGGCCATGCTCCGACGCCGGAGCTGGTCGATCGCACGGCGCCGGGCGACGGCGGCGAGCCACGCGCCGGGGTTGTCCGGAACGCCCGACTCGCTCCACCGCTCGAGCGCCGCCAAGAGCGCGTCCTGGGCGAAATCCTCGGCCCGCCCGACGTCGCCGACGAGGCGGGCCAGCCCGGCGACGATCCGCGCCGACTCCATGCGCCAGACGGCCTCGACCGTCCGTCGCACGCCGGGTGTCGTCACGCCTCGGGCCCGCCGAACACTCCGTCTTCCACCCAGACGCGCTCGATCGGTCGCACCTCCATGGAGAAGCCCAACTCCTCACCGATCCGGGCCGCTGGGTGCAGGGACGCGATCCTCACCGCCTCGTCGAGGTCGTCGGCCTCGAGGAGGAAGTAGGAGCCCACGACCTCCTTGGCCTCCGCGAAGGGCCCGTCGGTGACCGAAGGGCCGGAGCGAGTGGGGCGGATGTGCGCTCCCGCCCCGTGATCCAGCGTCGCGACCGTGACGACCTTGCCCGTAGCGTTGAAGGCCTCGTCGTGTGGCCGGCAGCGCTCGGCCAGCGCCTGCCGCTCGGCCTCGGAGAGTGCGTCGAATCGCTCGGGGGCGTAGTAGCCCAGGCAGAGGTAGCGCATCAGCTTCGCCTCCCTTCCTTCGACGGCTTCCCCATCTCGTCGAAGCCGCTCGCCGCGGCCTGGACGTCGGCGGGAAAGTCGTCGATTTCCTGAACCTGGCGGACTTCGAGGATCTCGTCGTCTCCCATGGGGGCGCGCTTCGCCCACTCCACGGCCTCCTCGCGCGACTTCACGTCGATGAGCCAGTAGCCGCCCACGACCTCCTTGACCTCGGCGAAGGGGCCGTCGGTCACCTTGGGCTTACCGCCCTCGAACCAGACGCGGAAGCCCATCGACGGCGGATGCAGGCCGTCGAGCGCCAGGAGCACCCCAGCTTTCTGCAGCGCCTCGTTGTACTTCATCATCCTCTCGACCGCCTCCGCGTCCGGCGCCGTTCCCGGCTCGGCGGTCTCGTAGCCCTTCGGGATCACCAGCATCATGAATCGCATGCCTGCTCTCCTCTCCTTCGCTCGCTCCAGCGTCTTCGTGTTCTGCTCGAGCCTCTCGAGTTCCGGGCTCGGGACGCGCTCCCGATTCTGCCCTTCTCATGGATGCGTCGAACGGGAGGGGGGAATTCGACACGCCGGCAGGAATCGCAGGGGTCGAATTGCTGGTCTGGCCGGGGCTTCAGGCGAGATTCGAGGGATCTTGGGCCGCTCGACGGCGCTCGAGTCGACCGGCCGTTCGAGCAGGCGGCGGCCGGGCTCGTAGTTGTCACCACTCCCAACGAGTCGCGAGAGCGTCGCGCGGTCAAGCCACGGGCTCCTAGGCCTGAACCGTTGATTCAGACCGTTTGGATCGCCTTGGTCGGCAGCGACCGCCGCGCCGAACAGCAGGTCGGCCCATTGTCCAGGTCGGCCGTGATCAGCCACCAAACCGGTGGAGCTTGTTGCGTCCGTGCCAGTGGGCCGGCCTCGGATCAGCCCTCCGCTTCGGTCGCCTCGATCCTTTCTCCCTGGGGTGAAACCAGGTACCACTCACCGCCGGAGCCGTGCACGTCCTGCCCCTCGATCGAGTCCGGACCGGCGTCCTGGGCGTAGGTGTAGAGCGGCCAGCCTCCGTAGGTGACCTGGGTCGAGCCGTCCCGTCGCTGGAGGGTGCCGAGCAAC
>DATKBT010000140.1:0-3422 GCA_035546295.1 Thermoanaerobaculia bacterium
GCCTCAGCGAGCGGGTACCTGAAGGCGCCGGTCGAGATCGCGGGGAACGCGATCGAGGCGAGGCTGTAGCCCTCGGCCAGACGCAGGGCTTCCCGATAGCACGATGCCAGCAGCTCGGCGGCCGGCTCGTCGACGCCGTAGACCGGGCCGAGACAGTGGACGACCTGGTCGTTGGGCAGTCCGAAGGCGTCCGTCAGCACGGCCTGGCCCGGCTCGATCGGCGCGAGTGGACGACAGGCGCGGGCGAGCTCCGGGCCAGCGGCGCGATGAATGGCGCCGGCGACGCCGCCGCCAGGGAGGAGCTCTGCGTTGGCGGCGTTCACCACCGCTGCGCAATCGGGCTGGTCGGCGATGTCCCCGTAGAAGCACTCGAGGGTGACGCCGTGGCGGTCGAGTTTCATGCGCTCCTCTTTCCCCCGAGCGGCCGGTCGGGCCGCCAACTTCCAGTCTCGCCGGCGTTGCAGGGAGAGTGTTCAGTCATACTGTACACTACGCTCGATCAAAGCGGGCCCCACGCCCGAACTCGGAGAGGAAAACCAGAGAGGACCAGAGAGGAAAACGTCCATGTCCGTCACGACCAGCGAAGAGCGCCTCATCTTGTTCGACCCACTGCCCGACCTCCATTTCGTCGACGCGCAGGGCGAGACCGTCGCCGTCCGCGATTGGCGGGAGGCGCCGGCTCTGGTGGTCGGATTCGTCGATCCCACCTCTGCGGCCTGTCGCCGCATCCACACCGCGCTCGGAGATCTGGCCCGGGAGTATCGGAGACGAGGAGTGGTGACCCTGATCGTCAACCCGACCGCCGACGGTGATTCCGAGGAAGCCATGGCCACGATGAGACGTGTCGCGGACGACGCCGCGTGGTCGTGTCCCTACCTCGTCGACCCCGATCAGAGGGTCACCAGGCTTTTCGGCGTCCGCCGCGTGCCCGACTTCTTCATCTTCGACCGCGGTCGTCGCCTCGCCTACCACGGCAGGTTCGACGCCGAGCTCCCGGAGGTGCCGTCGGACGGTGAGGACCTGCGTGACGGGCTCGAGACGATTCTCCGCAACGAGTCGCCGCTCATCGGCCGCCCCACCAACGGAGACCCCGTCCAGTTGGGGTCGCACCTGTCGCGGGCTGCGAGTCCGGTCAGCGCACGCTGACCAGGAGCACTCGCGCTCGCTCCGCGCCGTCGTTCCGCCAACGGTACGGCCTGCCCAGCGGGATCGCGGCGGCATTCCCGGGGCCGAGCTCCAGCTCGCGTCCTTCGAGCTCCAGGGTCAAGCGACCCTCGAGCACGTAAACCAGCTGCTCGGACCAGGCCGGCGACGGTTTCTTGCCGCTGCGGCCGCCGCTGGCGATCGTGATCTCCAGGGCGTCGAGCCGCTGGAGCGCGTCCCTCGGGAGCACCGGCTCCACGCTGGATCTCGACCAGGCGCTCTCGAGCTGCCGGCGCCTCGTCGACTCGGTCGGCTCGTGCGACGACGCGAGCTCTCCGAAGAAGTCCACGAGCCGCAGGTCGAGGTTCGCCGCGAGCTTCTCCAGCGATGCGATCGAAGGCGAGGTCTGACCGTTTTCGACCTGGGAGACGAAGCTCGGAGAGAAGCCGGCGCGGGACGCCAGGGTCCGGAGCGAGAGCCCCCGCTCACGACGAACCCGTTGGAGCGTTTCTCCGATGCCGGTGTGGGTGCTGGTCGACATGCTCTCTGATGCTGTCTGGTCCGCCGAAGGTGCTCGGCTCGGGGAGTCTGTCGGAGCCCCGGGGTCGAGGTGCAGAGCACGCCCCGCGAAGGCCAGGCGATGTCCTGAAGGCGCTGTTGGTGGCCGTAGCGCTCACTTGTAAAGTATAGGTGAACACGCGCAGGCGGGGAGACGGAGCCGCTTCCCACAGGAGAGGACAGCCTGTACCACCTGACCGACGAGGAGCGAGAAGCGCTCCGAGGAAAGCTCACCGCCGCCCGAGTGGCGGCCAAGGCGCTGCTCGAGCAGACCGTGGCCGACGTCCGCCCCGTGGACCTCGAGCTGCCGATCGGCAGGCTGACCCGCATCGACGCCATCCAGATGCAGGCGATGGCGCAGCTCAACCGCCACCAGCTCGGTTTGGCGCTGAGCAAGATCGAAGCGGCGCTCGACTCGTTCGACAGCGGGATCTACGGGTTGTGCCGGCACTGCAGGAGGCCGATCGCCGCGTCGCGGCTCGAGGCGCTCCCCGAGGCCCCGTTCTGCCTCGAGTGCCAGGAGGGGTTCGAGCGGGGCGGCTAGCCGGCCGCGCGCGCGCCTGGAGCCGGCGAGAGCGGCCGGTGCATGGGCACGCCGCTCAGGGAGGTTCCGAGATCATCGGTCGACGGCGATCGCAGAGGGCGCGCACTCAGCGGGGCACGTTCTCGGAGGCTCGGCTCCTGGGGTCGATCCTGTGCGCGGCGACCGCGATCGCGTCCGCTCGGCGGGCTTCGAGCTCGAGCCTCATCCACCTTCTCGCGGGCCGTCCTCCTCTGCAGTGGCCCGCAGTGAGTCGAGGTCGAGACGCCGGGTGTACATCGCGATCGAACCGTCTGCGCTCCGCGGCCAGTCGGGCTCGGGGCGATCCCAGTAGAGCTCGATGCCGTTTCCGTCGGGGTCGCGGAGGTACAGAGCTTCGCTGACGCCGTGATCGGAGGCTCCTTCCAGCGACACCCCGGCATCCAGCACGCGCTTCAGCGCGGCGGCCAGGGCAGGTCGAGTGGGGAAGAGGAACGCGGCGTGGTAGAGACCGGTGCTTGCGGGCGGCGGAGGAGATCCGCCGTGGCTCTCCCAGGTGTTGAGCCCGACGTGGTGGTGGTAGCCGCCGGCGCTCAGGAACGCTGCCTGGCTCCCCATCCTCTGGGTCACCTCGAAGCCGAGGACGTCTCGGTAGAAGCGGATCGCCCGGTCGAGATCGGCGACCTTCAGGTGAACGTGGCCGACTCGGACTCTCGGGTCGATGGGGCTGCTGGCGTCCACGCTCGTCTACTCGTTCGACTGAGCTCCCGGGCCCCCGGGCGATCGCCGGGAACCACCCTACCAGCCGGGCGGAGGGGTGGTGAGGACATGGTGTCGTGAGGAGATCGTGTCGTCATGACCTGGTGCCCGGGCGCCGAGCTCCCTACGTCCCCGCGTCTCCCGCGACACCTCGCTCCGCGCGCCGTTCAGAGCCTTGCAGGCGTTCTCCGAAGACGGGGCGAGGACTGGATGGGTCCCAGCAGGAGGCGAGAGCGCTCCAGTCGGTCGTACCGCCCGCACAGGCGGTGCGCAGCGCCTCGCCGAGCCGATCCGAGAGCTGCGCCATGGCCGGCTGCGCGCTCGCGCGCAGCGTGGCCAGCATCGACGGGAGCCAGGACTCCGTCCAGCCCCATGAGTTGGACGGGGCCGCTTCGGGAAGGGCCGCCCCAGCCGCGCGCGACCGCCCGTACTCGACGGTCCA
>DATKBT010000141.1:0-3423 GCA_035546295.1 Thermoanaerobaculia bacterium
AGACCGCGACCGTCCCGGTGATCGTGGCCCCGGCCGGGCTCCAGTTCGGTTCCACTCCCGGGCTCCTGCGCACCGCGCCGATCCCGACCCTGGAGCTCACGACGTTCGATCCCGACCGCGCCCTCGCGATCGAGACCTTCACCTGCCTTCCCGAGCTCGTGCGCTGCCGCTCCGGACAGCGCCTGCGCCCCGGCCATCCGCCGGTGACCGTGCAGGTCACGAGCTCGAATCCGTCGGTCGCTGCGACCACGGCCAGCCCGGTCGAGCTCGCGTTCCCGGCCACCTCCGTCGCGACCGGCGTCGATCCGATCGTCGCCGGAACGACCCAGCTCGAGGTGGTGCCGCCGGCGAGCTTCGTGCGCCCCGACTTCGACGGCATCGACCGCTCGCGAATCGACCTGACGGTGCGCGCGCCCGACCTCTCGTACTCGAGCTCCGCCGTGGCGGTCGGCATCGACCAGCAGATCGCCGTCGACGTGCGCCTCGAACGGGCTCCGCCGGAGCCGGTAATGGTCACCGTCACCAGCACCGCGCCGTCGATCGTCACGATCTCGGCCGACAGCGGGTCCGAAGGAGGCAGCACCGTCACCTTCACCGGGGTGTTCGGTACGACCGCCGGCCGGATCTGGATCTCGGGACGCAGCCTGGGGGCGGCCGAGCTGATCGCTCAGGCTTCCGGCTACGACGACGCCACCCTCGACGTCGACGTGGTCCCGTAGCGTGATCCGAGAGACAGGAGCACGACCCCACAGGACCTCGACCAGGCGGAGCTCACCGTGACCCTTCTTCAGCGCGGGATCGAGACGAGCTCTGCTGCACGACGGGCGGCAGCCGGCGTCTCGACGCCGCGTCGAGAGCTCGAGGGCGGGTGGCGAGGGCGCCGCCGCCGGGCTGCTAGGCTGAACGAGCTCGCAATGAAGGGGGGCAGATTCCGGGAGCCCATCGTCGACGACGCGGGAGAGAAGCAGAGCTCGACGACTCGAAGCGGCGACATCACTCAGCTGCTGCTTCGCTACGCCGAGGGGGACCAGGGCGCCTTCGATCGTCTGGT
The DNA here is from genome assembly GCA_035546295.1 of Thermoanaerobaculia bacterium. Lineage (GTDB taxonomy): Bacteria > Acidobacteriota > Thermoanaerobaculia > Multivoradales > Multivoraceae > DATKBT01. The sequence continues at coordinate 1,052 of DATKBT010000141.1, forward strand.
GCCGCTGGTCTACGGCGATCTGCGCGAGATCGCCCGCATCCAGCTCCGGCGGCTGCGCCCCGGTCGCACCCTCGACACCACCGGCCTGGTCCACGAGGCGTACCTCCGTCTGGTCGATCAACGGGGTGCGAACTGGCGCAGCCGTGCGCACTTCTTCGCGGTCGCTGCGACCGCGATGCGGCAGATCCTGATCGACCACGCCCGCTACCTGACCCGTCTCAAGCGCGGCGGCGAGCTGCCCACGCTCGCGCTGGACGAGGACACCGACGCGATCGCCACCGATGCCCGCGAGCTCCTCCACCTCGACCTGGCGCTCGACAAGCTGGCGCTCGAGCAGCCCCGTCAGGTCAGGGTCGTCGAGTGCCGCTACTTCGCGGGCCTCACCGCCGACGAGACCGCCGCGGCCCTCGGGATCGGCCGGCGGACCGTCCATCGCGACTGGCTGAAGGCGCGGGCCTGGCTGCGCCGCGAGCTCGCTGCAGGTAGCGAGCCCGCCCCCGGGTGACGCGATGAGCGACCTCTCCCGCTGGCCGGACGCCGAAGCGCTGCTCGACCGTTCGCTCGACCTTCCGGCCGACCGCCGGCGGGCCTTCCTCGACGCCGAGGTCGCCGACGCGGAGCTGCGCGCGGCGCTCGAAGCGATCCTCCGCGAGGAAGAGGACACCGGCTTCCTCGACCCGGCGGGCGCGATCCGGCGCCCGGTCTTCCGGGTCCTCGAGAGCTCACTCGATGGCGAGCCGCACCCGGAGCGCGCCGGCCCGTACCGGCTGCTGGAGGAGATCGGGCGGGGCGGCATGGCGCGCGTGTTCCTGGCCGAGCGGAGCGAGGGAGGCTTCGACCAGCGGGTCGCGCTCAAGCTGGTGCGTGCGGGGGGAGATGCCGGCGACCTCGGCCGCCGGTTCGAGCAGGAGCGTCAGATCCTCGCGCAGCTCCAGCACCCCGCGATCGCGCGCCTGCTGGATGGCGGCGAGACCGTGGACGGGCAACCGTGGTTCGCGATGGAGCTGGTCGACGGTCGACCGATCGAGAGCTTCTGTCGTGAACGGGGGCTCGATCTCGGCGCGCGAGCCCGCCTCTTCCTCGACGTCTGCGAGGCCGTCGCCTACGCCCACCGCAACCTGGTGGTCCACCGCGACCTCAAGTCGTCGAACGTGCTGGTGAGCGAGTCCGGGGAAGTCAAGCTGCTCGACTTCGGGATCGCCAAGCTGGTGAGTGCGAGCGCCGCCGCGACCGCGACGCAGCACCGACTGCTCACTCCCGAGTTCGCGAGCCCCGAGCAAGTCAGCGGCGAGCCGGTGACCACCGCCTCCGACGTCTACCAGCTCGGTCATCTCCTCTATCGTCTGGTCACCGGGCGCAGCCCCTATGGGGAGCGCACCACCACCCCCTCCCTCCTCCAAGAAGCGATCCTCACCGACACCCCGGCCACGCCGAGCGCGGCGGTGCTCGACGATTCGGCCGGGGGGATCGGCGATGCGAGGCGCTGGGCGCGGGCGCTCCGGGGCGATCTCGACGCGATCGTCATGAAGGCCCTGCGCAAGGAGCCCGAGCGCCGCTATCCCACGGTGCGCGCCCTGATCGACGACCTCGAGGCGTACCTCGACGATCGGCCGGTCACCGCCAGGCCCGACTCGCTGGGCTACCGCTTTCGCCGCTTCGCGGCGCGTCACCGGGCGCCCGTCACCGTCGCCGTGGTCGCCGTGCTGACGCTGACGATGGCGACGGTGATCTTCGTGCTGCGGGTGGCGAACGAGCGGGATCGCGCGCTGCAGGAGGCGAGCCGGGCGAACGCCATCGCCGATTTCCTCACCGACGTCTTTCGCGTTGCCGATCCGAGCGTTGCCCGCGGCAACAGCGTCACCGCCCGCGAGCTGCTCGATCGCGCCGCCGAGGAGATCGAGACCACCCTCCGAGGTCAGCCCGAGGTGCGCGCCGCGCTGCTCGAGACGATGGGCCTCGCCTACCGTGAGCTCGGGCTCTACCAGCCCGCCGAGGAGCTGCTCGCCGAGGCGCTCGACCAGCGGCTGGCGACCACTGGCGCCGACCATCCCGAAACGTTGCACGCGATGAAGAGCCTCGGCACGGTCTACTGGCGCCAGGGGCGCTTCGACGAGGCCGCGGCAGCGCACCAGCAGGCGCTCGAGAGCGCAGAGTCGAGCCTCGGACCGGAGCATCCGCAGACCCTCTCCCACGCGAACCAGCTCGGCCTGGCCTGGTGGCGTCAGGGGCGCTACCAGGAGGCCGCCGACCTCTTCCGATCGACGCTCGAGGCGATGGAGCGCGTACACGGTGTCGAGCACGCCGAGACCGCCAGCGTCCGCAACAACCTCGCCGGCGTGTACTGGACTCAGGGGCGCTACGCCGAAGCCGCC
>DATKBT010000142.1:0-16479 GCA_035546295.1 Thermoanaerobaculia bacterium
GGCCATGTCGTGGCAGATCAGGAGCAGCGCCAGGCCGAGGCGCTTCTGGACATCGACCAGGAGGTTCAGGATCTCCCCCTGCACCGACACGTCGAGCCCCGACGTGGGTTCGTCCGCGAGCAACAGCTCGGGCTCGAGCGCGAGCGCTCGGGCGACCCCGACGCGGCGCGCCTGGCCGCCGCTGAGCTCGTGCGGGAAGCGGCCGAGGAAGTCGGGGCCGAGGCCGACCAGCTCCAGCAGCTCGACGACGCGTGCAGCACGCTCCGCCGCCGGGACCCCGCGCACCTGCAGCGCCTCGAGGAGCAGCGAGCGGACGCTGAGGCGGGGGCTGAGTGAGCCCACCGGGTCCTGGAAGGTCATGGCCACCTTGCGCCGCGCCTCGCGCAGGGCCGACGGCGCGCCGCGCAGCTCGCGCCCGTCGAGCCCGATGCTGCCCCCCTGCGCGCGCACCAGGCCGAGCACGGCGCGGGCGAGCGTCGACTTCCCGGAGCCGCTCTCCCCCACCAACGCCACGGTCTGCCCGCGCTCGATGCGCAACGAAACGTCGCAGAGCGCGTCGATCGAGCCGGGGCGACGCCGCAGCCGCGCGGCGAGCGAACGCTTGACCGGGAAGCGCACGCACAGGTCGCGCACCTCGAGCAGGGGAGCGCGCTCGGGCGCCCTCATCGGCGGCGCTCCGGCGGATCAAGGAGATGGCACGCAGCGGCGTGAGCGGCGGCGGCGTGATCGCCGCCGTCGCGATCGGTGCCGGCGCGATCGGCGTGACGCGGCGCGCCGTGCCCCGTCGGCCGGTGCTCCGCTGCCACGCGACCGGCGACCACCTCGACCCCTCGAGGAACCTCGCGCCGACAGCGGTCGAAGACCTCCGGGCAGCGGGACGCGAAGGCGCAGCCGGAGGGCAGCTCGACCAGATCGGGAACCGACCCGGGGATGGTGGGCAGCACTCGCTCCCCGCGCCGGCGCCGGGCGGGGTCGCACTCGAGGAGAGCTCGCGTGTACGGGTGCGCTGCGCGCGCGAACAGCTCGCGCACGCTGGCTCGCTCGACGACCTCGCCGGCGTAAATCACGACGACGTCGTCGCAGATCTGGGCGATCTCACCGAGATGGTGCGAGACGAACAACACGGCGCAGCCGACCTCCTCCTGGAGCTCGCGCAGCAGGGCCAGGATCTGCGCCTTGGTGGTGGCGTCGAGCGCGGACGTCGGCTCGTCGGCGATCAACAGAGCCGGGCGCGCCAGCAGCGCCATCGCGATCGCCACGCGCTGGCGCATTCCTCCCGAGAGCTGATGGCAGTGACGCTCGAGGCTAGTCCGAGCATCGGCGATTCCGACCCGGACCAGCATCGCGGCGGCTCGCTCTAGCTTCTCGCGCCGAGAGGCGCTGGAGCGGTGCTGGACGTCGAGCATCTGGGCGCCGATCGAGAGCACCGGATGCAGCGCCGCCGTCGGGTCCTGGAAGACCACCGCCACGCGGTCGCCGCGCAGCGCCCGCATCTCGCGCTCGGAGAGCTCCAGCAACTCGCGTCCCTCCAGCCGGATGGAGCCCGCCGTCACCTCGGCGTTGGCGGCGGGCAGCCGCAAGACCGAAGCGATCAGCGTCGACTTGCCGCAGCCGCTCTCCCCCACCACGCCCAGCACCCGCCCGGGAGCGATCTCGAGCTCGATGTCGCGCAGGGCGCGCAGGCGGCCGCGGTCGGTTCGGTACTCGACACTCAGGCCGCGGATCGCGAGCGCCGGCGCCGGCGATGGCGCCGGCGTCCCCGCGTCCCTCCGCGCCGTGGCCTCGCCGATCACCCTCGCGACCTCGCGAGCCGGGGGTCGAGCGCGTCGCGCAGCGCCTCCCCGAGGAAGGTGAAACCGAGCGTGGCGAGCACCAGCGGCAGCGCACCGGCGAGCACCAGCCAGGGCGTGTTGCGGATGTAGGCGTAGCCGTCGGCAAGGATGCTGCCGGCGCTGGGAGTCGGCGGCTGCACGCCGAGACCGAGGAAGCTGAGCCCCGCCTCGATGGTGATCACCACCGGCACGTCCATGCTGGCGACGATCAGGAGCGGGCCGACGACGTTGGGCAGGGCATGAACCAGCAGCAGGCGGGGCAGGCCGACGCCCATCGAGCGCTCCGCCTCGAGGAACTCGGCCCGGCGCAGGGCCGAGGCCTGGGTGCGCGCCATCCGGCCGTAGGAGGGAGCGTAGGAGATCGCCACCAGGAGGACCACCGTGCCGGTCGACGGCCCGACGAGGGTGACGACGGCGAGCGCGAAGAGCAGGATCGGAAACGCGCTCACCGTGTCGAACAGCAGGACCAGCGGAGCGCCCACCCAACGGGGGCCGAGCCCGGCGAGCAGACCGAGGAGAAGACCCACGGCGAGCGCCACGGCGGTCGCCGAGAGGGCCACGTGCAGCGCGACGCGCAGGCCGTAGAGCGCGCGCGACCAGGTGTCGCGCCCGAGCTGGTCGGTGCCCAGCCAGTGGCTGGACGACGGGCCCTCGAACCGGGCCTCGAGGTCGATCGCGACCGGGTCGTGGGTCGCGAGCCAGGGCGCCAGGATCGCGCCGGCGAGGAGCAGGCCGACCAGCGCCAGGCTGGCGCCGCCGAGCGGCTGGGCGGCCGCGGCGCGAGCCGTGCGTACCGCCCATCGGGCGCCGCGGAGGAGGACGCCGGGCCGGCGCTCGAAGGCGTGGCCCCGGCGCGACCCGCTGGAGCGCTCGGGCTCCGCCGTCATTCGGGGCTCCGCAGCCGCGGATCGAGGAGCGCGTTCAGCCCGTCGGCGAGCGCGGTCGACAGCACGAAGAACGCGGTGCTGACCAGCACTCCCCCCATCACCACGGGATAGTTGCGCGTCGACACCGCGTCGTAGATCAGCTTGCCGATCCCCGGGCGCGCGAACACGATCTCGGCGAGGACCGCGCCCGACAGCAGGCCGCCGATCCCGGCGCCCAGGATCGTCACCGTCGGCAGCACCGCCACCCGCAGCGCGTGGCCGACGACGCGGCGCTCCGGAAGCCCGAAGGCGCGGGCGGTGCGTACGTACCCGGAGCCGAGCTGCTCGACCATCGAGGCGCGCAGCAGCCGGGCGACGTAGCCGACCCAGCCGAGGCCGAGGGCGAACGCCGGCAGTACCAGGTGGCGGAGCTGGGAGGCGAGGTCCCCGGGCTCGCCCACCCCGAGCGCCGGCAGCAGCTTCCAGCGCACCGCGACCAGGTACTGGGCGGCGAGCGCGACGACGAAGGCGGGCAGCGCGATGCAGGTCACCGAGACGATGCCGGCGAAGCGATCGACCCGCGAGCCGCGCAGCAGCGCCGAAACGCAACCGAGCGGCACTCCCAACGCCGCGGCCCAGGCGATGGCGCAGACGATCAGCACCAGCGTGTGGGGGAGCTGTTCGAAGACCACGGCCGCCACCGGCCGGCCCGTGAACAGGTCGGTCCCGAGATCGCCGCGCAGCAGATCGCCGAAGAAGTGCAGGAGCTGCACGAGAAAGGGATCGTCGAGGCGGAGCTGCTCGCGGATCGCGGCCTTCATCTCCGGCGTCGCGCGCGGTCCCAGCACCACGCTCGCCGGATCCCCCGGCACCAGGTGGATCATGCCGTAGAGCGCCGAGACCGCGACCACCAGGATGACGGCGGCGAGGCCGAGCCGTCGCAGGGTGAAGGACAGCACGACGGCTCAGCCGACCTCGCGGGACACGTCAGGCGACCTCGAACTCGCGCAGCATGGGCTGGCCATCGGGTCGCAGCGCCGGCCGGAGATGGTTGCGAAACAGCACCGGGAAGGCCGGATGGGTCAGGAAGCGGTAGGCGCCGGACTCCTCCATCAGGTCCTGCGCGCGCCGCACCAGCCGGCCCCGGACCTCGGGATCGAGCTCGACCGTCGCGCGGCGGTGCAGCTCGTCGAAGGAGGGGCTCGCGAAGCGCTCCCAGTTCCAGACCCCCACCTGGTCGGACGTGAACCAGGTGGTGGCATAGAAGGGGTCGGGCAGCATCGAGAACCGCTGCAGGAAGAGCTGGATGTCGCGCCACCGGTCTCCCGCGCTCTCGTCGCCCAGCGTGATGAACGATGCGCTCTCGTGGGCGCGGATCTCGATCCGAATCCCGGCCCGCCCCAGGCTCGCCTGGATCGCCTGCGCCGCGGTGAGCCAGAACGTCGTGCCCTCGACGTCGAGCGTCAGCTCCAGCCCTCCGTCGACTCCCGCAGAGCGCAGCAGCTCCCGCGCCCGCTCGAGATCGCCCTCCGGCGGCACCAGGCTGCGCTCGCGGTGGCCGAGGATGCCGGGGGCGATCAGGCCGGTGGCGGGCTCGGCGGTGTCGAAGCTGGCCGCGGCGACCACCTCCCTCACGTCGATCGCGTGCTGGACCGCCTGGCGCACCTCGCGACGTCGGAGCTTCGGATGCTCGGTGTTCATGCCCACCCAGGAGTAGTAGAGGCTCGGGCGCACCTCGAGCGTGGAGTGCAGAATCGGGCGTTCGCGCAGGACCTCGCACGAGCTCTCGCTGGCGTTCGTGAAGTCGAGGTCGCCGGCCTCGAAACCGAGCTCCTGGACCTTCCGGTCGAAGATCTGGAGGATCTGGATCTCGTCGAACGCCGGAGGACTGCCGCGCCACTCCGCGTTGCGCACCAGCACCAGCCGATGTCCCTCGCGCCACTCGCCGAGCAGGTAGGGGCCCGACGCCGCCGGCAGCTCCCAGCGCAGGCGCGAGCCCGGCATCGAGGCGAGCGCGTCGCGGCTGACGATCGAGCCGCTGCCTCCCGGCAGGGCGACCATGTGCAGCGCGGGAAAGGGTTCGTCGAGGACGATGACGCCCGAATAGCGGCCGGTCACCTCGACCCGCGACAGCGGTCCCCAGGCGGCTCGTTCCGGCGAGCCCATCGCCGGGTCGACGATCCGCTCGAGCGAGAAGCGAACGTCTTCGGCGCTCATCTCGCCGTAGCCGCCCGAGAAGAGGATCCCGGGCTGCAGCTCGAAGGCGAGGTGCGTGGGGTCGAGCGGGTCGAGCGAGCGCGCCGCCTCGAGCCGCCATCCCCACTCGGCACCGCCGGTGCGATAGCGGGTCAGCCCGCTGTAGAGCAGCCGGTGGACGACCGTGTCCGCGACCCCGAGGCCGTAGGCGGGATCGGTGGTCGTCGGCGGCGCGTAGAGGGTCGCGTGGAGCACGCGGCGCCCGGAGCGCTCGGTCGTGCACGACCAGCCCGCCGGCAGCGCCGCGGCGCCGAGGGCGGCCGCCCCGAGGCGCAGGAAGTCGCGTCGATCGTGGCGGGTGCTCGGTCGTCGCGGAGGTGGGAATCGCAAGATCGATCCCAGTGTAGCGAACGAGAAAGCCCGCTCCAGGGGCTCGATCGGCGTGCGGACGACGATCCCGTCGGCGGGACGGCGACCGATAGAGTCCCGCGCCAGCTCATGATCGAGCGCACCGACCTGCCGCGGCCCGTCATCCAGCAGGACGACGTCTGGATTCCCCTGGCCGATGGCCTGCGCCTGGCAGCCCGGCTCTGGCGCCCGGCCGACGCCGAGGAGAACCCGGTTCCCGCGATCCTCGAGCTCCTGCCCTACCGCCGCAACGACGGCACGGCCGTGCGCGACTCGACGATGCACCCCTACCTCGCCGCGCACGGCTACGCCTGCCTGCGTGTCGACATGCGCGGCAGCGGCGACTCCGACGGCGTGCTGCTCGACGAGTACCTGCCGACCGAGCAGGACGACGCGGTGGGGGTCATCGCCTGGATGGCGCACCAACCCTGGTGCAACGGCGCGGTCGGGATGTGGGGGATCTCGTGGGGCGGCTTCAACTCCCTGCAGGTGGCGGCGCGACGCCCGCCCGAGCTGCGCGCGGTGATGTCGCTGTGCTCGACCGACGACCGTTACGCCGACGACGTGCACTACCGCGGCGGCTGCCTGCTCGCCGCCGACGCGCTGCCCTGGGCCTCGGTGATGCTGGCCGCGAACGCCGAGCCGCCGGACCCACGCTTCGTCGGCGAGACCTGGCGCGAGCTGTGGCGAGAGCGCCTGGACGGCAGCCCGCCGTTCATCGAGGCCTGGCTCTCGCACCCGACGCGCGACGACTACTGGAAGCACGGCTCGGTGTGCGAGGACTTCTCGCGCATCCAGGTTCCGGTCTACGCGATCGGTGGCTGGGAGGACGGCTACACCAACGCGGTGCCGCGCCTGCTCGCCGGCCTCGCCGGGCCGCGCAAGGGCCTGATCGGGCCGTGGGCGCACGCCTACCCCCACTTCGCGACCCCGGGGCCCCAGATCGGCTTCCTGCAGGAGGCGCTCCGTTTCTGGGACCGCTGGCTGCTCGAGCGCGAGACCGGCGTCATGGACGAGCCGATGCTGAGGGCCTGGATGCAGGAGCCGGGGCCGCTCGATCCCCAACGACTCGAGGTCCCGGGCCGATGGATCGCCGAGCCAGCGTGGCCGCCGGAGGAGGCGTGCGAGCCCGAGGACCTGCTCCTCACCGCCGGCGGCGAGCTGGCGCCCGCGACCGGATCCGGGTCCGGGAACCCGATGGAGCGCGCGATCGAGATCGCGACGGTGCTCCACCACGGCGCCGACGCCGGCGCCTGGTGCTCCTACGGCGCCCCCGGCGAGGCGCCCGGGGATCAGCACGGCGACGATGCGCGGTCGTGCTGCTTCGAAGGAGAGCCGGTGCGAGAACGCACCGAGATCCTCGGGTTCCCCGAGCTGCGGCTGCGGGTCGCGGCCGATCGTCCCGTCGCCCAGGTCGCCGTCCGGCTGTGCGACGTCGCGCCCGACGGGACCTCGCGCCTGGTCTCGCGCGGCGTCTCGAACCTGACCCACCGCGACAGTCACGAGCAGCCGCGACCGCTCGAGCCGGGACGCCCCGTCGACGTCGCGCTGCGCCTCGACGCGATCGCGTGGTCGATGCCGGCCGGCCACCGCTGGCGGCTCGCCCTGGCGCCGTCCTACTGGCCGATCGTCTGGCCCGCGCCGGAGCTGGTGACGCTGACGGTGCTCGCGGGTCCGGGCTGCCGCCTCCGGCTCCCCCGGCGCGCGCCGCGCCGCGAGGACGACGAGCTGGCTCCCTTCGGCCCGGCCGAGGGAGCCCCCCGCATCGCCCGCGTGCTGCTGCGCCCGGGGAGCCGCGACCGCCGGCTCGTCCTCGACGATGCGACGCGCCGGCAGACGCTCGAGACCGGCTCGGACAGCGGCCACGTGCGTTGGCTCTCGCTCGAGCTCGAGACCGAGCGGGTGGGCCACGACATCCACTCGATCGTCGAGGGCGATCCGCTGTCGGCGCGGGTGACCTGCAGCCGGCGATTCGAGCTGCGCCGCGGAGATTGGCGGGTGCGCGGCGAGACCGAAAGCGACATGACGTGCGACGCGGAGCGATTTCACGTGACCAACGTGGTGCGCGCTTGGGAGGGGGAGAGGCAGGTCCACGAGCGCGAACGCCGATTCGACGTCGACCGGCTCCTCGTCTAGCAGCCGAATGTGAAACCTATGGAGCAGCCGACCTCTCGGTCGGCGGACTCTTCGGCGGCGTTGCCGGTTTGTTGTACCTTGCGCCAATGGCGTCCTCCTCCAGCACCCCGTTCTTCCGTCCCGCTCTGTTCTCGTTCTTCCGCGAGCTCGCGGCCAACAACGACCGCGGCTGGTTCGAGTCTCACAAGGAACAGTACGAATCCGACGCGCTCGAGCCCGCGCTCGCGTTCATCACCGCCTTCGGCTCCAAGCTCGAGCCGATCTCGCCCCACTTCCTCGCCGTCCCCCGCAAGGCCGGCGGCTCGCTGTATCGGATCCACCGGGACACTCGCTTCTCGCTGGACAAGTCTCCCTACAAGACGCACCTGGGGATCCACTTCCGGCACGCGCGCCACAAGGATGCCCACGCCCCGGGGTTCTATCTCCATCTGCAGCCCGGCAGGTGCTTCATGGGGGCCGGCATCTGGCGCCCCGATTCCGCGACCCTGCGCAAGATCCGCAACCAGCTCGTCGCCAACCCGGAGGGCTGGCAGCGCGCCACCTCCGCGAGGACGCTCGGTGAGAGGATCGAGGTCGCCGACGAGCGCCTGAAGCTGCCGCCGCGCGGCTTCGATCCGAAGCATCCCCTGATCGAGGACCTCAAGCGCAAGGACTTCACCTGCTTCGCCCGGCTGTCCCAGAAGGAGGTCACGAGCGGAGACTTCCTCGACGGCTACGCCGGGCTCTGTCGCTCCGCAGGACCGTTCGTGAGCTACCTCTGCAAAGCGGTCGAGGTGCCGTTCTGATGCCCCTTGGAATGCCGCTCTGAATGTGGGCTTGATGCCGCTGACGGCTTCGAGCAGAGAGTCCGCAGGATCGAATCGGAAGCCGAGCATCGAAGCGATCGAGCCAGCCGGAGACCGGCCCCGGAGCGAAGCCGGAGCACGCCCGAAACGAGCCCCCGAGTCGGGGCGCAGATCCGAACACAGGAGCCCACCGATGACGGCAGCACGCCACCACAGGACCCTCCGTCTCGTTGTGCTCGCGACCGTCCTGCCGATCGCGGCTGCCGGCTCGCTGGCCGCGAGCGATTCGGCTGAAGCGCTGCGGGCGGCCGCACGCCAGGGAGATCTCGCGACGATCCAGCGGCTCCACCGCGAGGGCACGCCGCTCGACGCCGCCGACCGTTGGGGCAAGACCGCGCTCGCGTTCGCCGCAGCCGAGGGCCACGCCGAAGCGGTCCGCTGGCTGCTCGAGCAAGGCGCCGACCCCAACCTCCGCGAGAGCTTCTTCGGGGGCGCGGCGCTCGACTCGGCATTGATGGAAGGGCACACGGAGATCGCCGCGAGCCTGTTGGGCGCCGGCGCCGACCAGCGCGCCCAGGTCTTCGATCTCGCCGCCCGACGCGACGAGCTGGATCTCGCGCGCGCAGCGGCCGAGGGCGGTCCGGTCAGCGTCTCCGAGAAGCAGGAGCTGGTCGAGCGGCACGGCGGGCGCGGCGGCGAGTGGAAGACGCTCCTCGATCGGCTCGCGACGGTCCCCGACCCGCCGCCGCCGAGCTACTCGCGAGAACAGCTCGCGACGTTCACCGGCGACTTCGAGGGGTGGGAGAACGATGCGCTCGCCGTCGTCGAGCTGAGCGCCGACCGGCTCTCGCTGCGACTCGACGACGCCGACCCGGTCGCGCTCGAGCCGGCCGGCGAGCAGCTCTTCCAGGGCGCCGGCGGCGTCTCGGTCGCCTTCTTCGGACGCGCCGGGACGGTCGAAGGGTTGCGCGTCGCGCGAAGCGGCACGGCTCCCGTCACCCTCCGCCGTTCGGTCGCCGATCCAGTGGCCGATGCCGCACGCCGGGTGCGCGCCGAGGCGGCGGCGAGCGACCCGGCTCGGAGGACCGTGAACTGGCCGGGCTTTCGCGGCGACAACGGCGACGGGATCGGCGACGGCGAAGCGGCGCCGGTGTCGTGGAACCTCGAGACCGGCGAGGGCGTCGCGTGGAAGGCCGACCTCCCCGGGCTCGCCAACTCGAGCCCCGTGATCTGGAACGAGCGGGTCTTCGTCACCAGCGCGGTCGCCGAAGGGGGCTCGGTGGCGCTCGAGACCGGCCTCACCGGCGCCGGCACCGAGGTCGAGGAGGCGACCGAGCACCGCTGGCTGGTGCTCGCCTTCGACAAACGGACCGGCGAGAAGCTGTGGGAGACCGAGGTCGGGCGCGGCGTGCCGCTGACCCGGCGCCACTTCAAGGCGACCCAGGCGAACTCGACGCCGGCCACCGACGGCCAGCACCTCGTCGTGATCTTCCCGACCGCCGGGCTCGCCTGTCTCGGCCTCGACGGCGAGATCCACTGGAAGCACGAGCTGGGCGGGCTCAACGCCGGCGGCTTCAACGATCCGACGCTGCAGTGGGGCTACGCCAGCTCGCCGACGATCTTCGAGGACCGGGTGATCGTCCAGGTCGACGTCCACGACGGCCCCTACCTCGCCGCCTGGGAGCTCGAGACCGGAGAGCTCTTGTGGAAGACCGAGCGCCCAGAGGTCGCGCCCTCGTGGTCGACGCCCGCGGTCTGGGAGACCCCCGCGGGGACGCAGATCGTCACCAACGCCTCGCTCATCCACGGCTACGACCCGAGCGACGGCCGCGAGCTGTGGAGCCTGGGACCGAGCTCCGTGCAGGTGGTGTCGATGCCCGTCATCGGCGACGGCGTCGTCTACGTCGGCGCCGGCTATCCGCCGGCCAAGCCGATCTACGCCGTCAAGCCCACGATCCGCGGCGACGTCGAGGTCGAGCCGGGAGAGCCCCACGCGGCGCTCGCCTGGAGCCAGGAGCGTGGCGGCGCCTACATGCCGACTCCCCTGCTCTACCGAGGGCTCCTCTACGTCGTCCACCACAACGGGCGACTGGTGGCGTACGAGGCGTCGTCGGGCGACGCCGTCTACAAGGCGCGCTTCAGCCGAGCCGGCACCTTCACCAACTCGCCGATCGCGGTCGACGGCCGGATCTACACCGGCACCGAGGAGGGCCTGCTCTACGTCGTCGAGGCCGGCCCCGAGTACCGGGAGCTGGCGGTGCACGACTTCGGCGAGCCGCTGATGGCGACCCCCGCGGTCTCCGAGGGAGTGCTCTACGTGCGCACGCCCTCGAAGCTCTGGGCCCTCGGCTCGACGGCGCCGGCCGCGAAGAACTGACCGGCGGCGAGAGCTGGAGGACGCCGGCGGGATCCGGGCGCCCGAGAGCGGTAGCATTCGCTTCGACGACCGACTCGAGATCGGCCCTTCCGTCTAGCCGAGCGCCCGACCTTCGAGGCACGCAGCCGTGCTGCGCCGCGCACCGCGACCCGAGCGCAGCGGCGACGCTCGCCGCGCGGATCCGAAACACCAGCCACCGGGGAGAGAGACATGAACCGACGCCGATTCCTCGGCACCGCGGCCGCCGCCGGCGCCGGCCTGATGCTCGTGCGGCGAGGGGGCCGGGCCCAGGAGCCGGTCCGCTATCCGGACCCGCGGGTCGAGATCCTCGATCCCCGCTTCGCTCGCTACCGCGTCGGCAACTCCGCGATCGAACGTCTTTACACGGGGTGCCGCTGGGCCGAGGGCCCGGCCTGGTTCGGTGACGGCCGCTACCTGGTCTGGAGCGACATCCCCAACGACCGGATGCTGCGCTGGGTCGAGGAGACCGGCGAGGTGAGCACCTTCCGGAGCCCCTCGCACAACTCGAACGGCAACACGCGCGACCTCGAGGGCCGGCTGATCACCTGCGAGCGCAAGCGCCTGACCCGCACCGAGCACGACGGCAGCGTCACCGTCCTGATCGACGCGTTCGAGGGCCGAGCCCTCAACGGCCCCAACGACGCCGTCGTCCATCCCGACGGCTCGATCTGGTTCACCGACCCCGGCTACGGCAGCGGAGGGTATTACGAGGGCATCCCCGAGGAGCTCCAGCTCCCGACCAGTGTCTACCGGCTGGACCCCGACAGCGAGGAGGCGACGGTGGCGACGACCGAGCTCGGACGCCCGAACGGCCTCGCCTTCTCGCCGGGCTTCGATCGCCTCTACGTCGCCGACACCGGCGCCTCGCACCGGCCCGGCCACCCGCAGGTGATCCGCGTCTACGACGTCGAGGACGACTCCCGGCTGGCGAACGGCCGCGTCTTCTGCGACACGTCCCCAGGCTTCGCCGACGGCATCCGCTGCGACGTCGACGGCAACCTCTGGGCGAGTGCGGGCTGGGCGGGCGACGGCTACGACGGCGTCCACGTCTACCACCCCGACGGCACGCGGATCGGCCGCATCCTCCTCCCCGAGATCTGCGCCAACCTGTGCTTCGGCGGTCTGCACCGCAACCGGCTGTTCATGACCGCCAGCCAGTCGCTGTATTCGGTGTACGTCGAGACGCAGGGGGCTCAGGTGTGGTGATTGCGGGCGGGGCCGCAGGGGTCCGATCCGCCGTCTCGCAGCCCCTGCCCGCTTCGGTGCCCCTTCACGCTCCGCCGAGGAGCCTCAGGTCCAGATCCCGGTAGCGCCGGAAGCCGCGGTCGAAGGTCACGAGCCCCAGCCCTCCCGCACGAGCGAACGCCGCCAAGTAGCCATCGATCCAGAATCCGCTCGAAGACCCGCCGAGTCGGCAGTGCTCGGCGAGCAAGGTCTCTGTGCCTTCGGGCTCGGAGACGAAGACCACCGGCCGACGAGAGACGATCCGGCCGTAGAGCCCCCACGCCTCCTCGATCGTCTTGCGCTGCGGACCCATCACTCGCTCGTTCGTCAGCAGGCGCAACAGGCTCAGTTGCGTGACGCGACAGAACGCGATGCGCTCCTCGGAGGGCAGCAGCTCATCGCGCCACCATCCGATCGCGAGACCGTGGTGTGGATGCTCGACGACGAGGGTCGCGAGCCAGACGTTAACGTCCGCCAGGACGAAGCGCACGGTCGAGCTCTTCCTCTTCCAGGATCTCCTCGATCCGTTGCTCCGTGATCGAACGGAGCACCTCGCTCGTCTCGCCCGAGATCTGCGGAAGGACGCAGTCCTCCCCAAGCTCGATCACGTCTTCGCGGTCGAGGGACTCTGCCTCTCGGACTTCCGACGACTGTCGCTGGTCGATGAGCGAGGCCCTCAAGGCCTCGGCTACGTACTCCTTCAGCTTCAGGCCTCGGAGGGCCGTTCTGGCCTTGACCTGCCGGAAGAGCTCGTCGGGGATGTCGACCGTGGTTCGCACAAAAGCATTTTAGCATCTTTGTTCTCGTCTCGAGACGGTCACGAGAACGGGTTGATTGATGCTCCCCCGGCAGAGCCGGGGCATCAAAGGGTGAGCCAATCAAAGCGGCGTACATCTGGGTGCCGCCTAGGCCGGCCGGGTCTCGATCCGGCGGCGGTAAACGCAGGGGCCGAACGGCTCCACACCCGCGGGCTGGAGCTCCGCCGGAACCGTCTCGTGGCTGCCGACGACCAGGACCCCGCCGAGCTCGAGGCGCTCGAGCAGCGCGCGGCCGACCCGCACCTGCTCCGCCTCGTCGAGGTAAGTGAACACGAGGTTGCGACAGAGGATCAGGTCGAACGTCCCGCGCGGCAGCGCGGCGCGTACGTCGCAGGCGGCGAGGGCGACGTCGCGCGCGAGCTCCCCGCGCAGACACCAGAGCTCGCCGCGGCGCTCGAACGCGCGCTCGCGCCAGTCCGCGGGCACCTCCCGCAGGCTGCTCGCCTGGTAGCAGCGTCGCCGCGCCCGCGCCAGCACCGTGAGGTCGACGTCGGTGGCCAGGACCCACAGCCCAGCGGGCGCTCCATGCACCGCCGCCGCGCCGAACCGCCACCCCAGCGACAGGCTGTAGGGCTCCTCCCCGGAGGCGCAGCCGACGCTCCAGGCTCGAAGTCTCCGCGCCCCACGGGCCGCCGCTCGCTCGGCGAGCTCCGGCAGGACCTCCTCGCACAGGCGGCGGTAGACCTCGCGGTCGCGAAGGAAGCGCGAGATCGTGACCCGACAGAGACGCTCGAGCGTCGCCCATTCGTCCTCATCGGTCTCGAGCAGAGCGCGGTAGTCGCCGAAGCCGTCGAGGCCGAGCCCGTCTCGCTCCTCCAGCTCGTTCATGCGCCGGCGGATGCGGCGGCAGACCTGGCGCCGCACCTTGCGGAAGCCCCGCCAGCGCAGGCCGAGGCGAGGAAGCGCCCACTGGAGGAGCTCGACGCAATCGTCGTCGCGAGCTTTCGTGGATTCACCCACCGCGGGACGGCCGCCCGCCGCCCTACTTGTACGCCACCGCCGCGCTGGTCGGTCCCGCCAGCGGCAGGATCTCGAAGCGGCGAAAGCCCGCCTCGCCGCACCACTCGCGGAAGTCGGCGCCCGTGTAGTCGAAGCCGTCGCCGAGCTCGATCAGCATGTTGAGCGACATCAGAAGCCCGAAGGCGTTCTCGCGCCGCGCGTCGTCGATCAGGTTCTCGATCGCGATCAGCGCTCCTCCTGGCGGCAGCACCTCGAACGCCTTTGCGATCAGGATCTTCTTCTTCTCCAGGTTCCAGTCGTGGAGGATGTTGCCCATCGTCACGACGTCGGCCTTCGGGAAGTCATCGACGAAGAAGTCGCCCGAGACCACCGTGATGCGATCGCTGAGTCCGGCCTCGTCGATGTGGCGTTGCGCGTGGGACGCGACCGGCGGCAGGTCGAAGGTGTGGAACGTCAGGTGCGGGTGGTGGGTGGCCAGGATCCGCGACAGCAGGCCGAGCGCGCCACCGACGTCGGTCACGGTGGCGACCTGCGAGAAGTCGAACTTGACCGCGAGCTCGCTGAAATTGCTCGCCTGAAAAGCGCTCATCGCCTCGAGGAACTCTCCGAGCTTCGCCTCGTTCGCGTAGAGCTCCTCGAAGATGGGCTTGCCGTGGACCTTCGCCTCGCTCTGCGCCTGACCGGTCTCGAGCGCCTCGCGCAGGTGATTCCAGAAGCCGAACAGCCGTGCGTTGAGCATCTCGGGCATGCCGCCGATGTAGAGCGGGCTCGAGCGGTCGAGGAAGGCGTCGGTCTCGGCGGTGTTGCGGTAGCGGCCCTCAGGTCCGTCGCCGTCACGCTCCAGAAAGCCCAGCGCGACCAGCGCGTCGAAGAAATCGTACCAGGCGCGCGGATGCAGCCCGAGCCGCTCGCCCAGCTCGGGCGCGGTCAACGAGCTCTCGGCGGCGAGCGTGGTGAACAGGTCGAGCTCGACGGCGGTGAGCAGCACCTTCGACGCCCAGAACGCGGTCGCCGTCTCCATGATGCGTCCCGGATCGAGCTTGCTCTCCATGACCTCTCCCGTTGCGTCTCGTCGATCGCGCGTCTGCAGTGGCGTCGCTTCGCTCGCGTGTCCCGAGTCCTTCGTTTCGCGGGTGGTGGGCTCTACGTCGCGGGGACCCCCAGCCGGCCCCCGCGCGAGCCGTCAGGGACAGGTGGCGAAGGCCCCGGTGTCCAGCACCGGCGCGAAGGCCTCCCCCAGGGCATTCTCGTAAATGCGCAGCTCACCCGCCACCGTGTCGACGACCTCGATCCGGGTCGCGACGTTGGTGAGCCCGGCGGCGAACACCCAGTAGCGGTCAGAGATCGCGCAGGCGTCGAGCACCTTGATCACCACCTCGACGTTCGCCGCGTCGAAGAACCAGAACGAGCCGGTGTCGTCGGTCAGCGGATCGGCCTGCCCCACCCCCGACTGCCCCTCGAAGTCGGCGAACGTCATCTCGACGCGGAACCGCCCGTCGTTGAGACAGAGCGTGTCGGCGTCCGGCTCGCACCCGCCGACCCGCCGCCGCTCGTCGTCGAGCACGGCGACCACGACCTCCCGCGCGGCGCCGAGCGCGACGTCGCCGGCAGCGAGACTGATGCGCAGCGCGAAGGTCTCGTCCTGCTCGAGCTCACCGTCGTCGATCAGCTCGACCCGGATCGTGCGCGCCCCTTCCTCGCCGTCGCCCCATTCGACGAGCTCGGTGAGCAGCCGAAAATCCGCGCCCTCGGTGGCGGGGTTCGCGCCCGGGGACGGCGAGACGACCTGGACTCGAACCGCCGCGAAGCCGGTGCTGCCGCCGGTGCGCTCGACGGCGATCTCGACGACCCCGGCGGTCTCCGAGAACGACACCTCGGTGACCGCGAGCTGCACGGTGCCGGGCTCGGCCTGTCCGGAGGCCACCAGCCGCGCGAGGGTGCCGTTGAGGCTCGTCACCCACAGCTCTCCGTCGGCGTCCTCCCCGAAGGAGCTGAGCTCGGGCAGGACCAGCCCGGTGCTGACCACCGTCGGATTCGACGGACCGCCGCTGGCGCGCCGGATCCTGCCGCTGCAGTAGTCGCCGAACAGGTAGTCGCCGACCAGCCCCGGGATCGCCGAGCCGCGGTACACGTAGCCGCCCGTGATCGAGCAGTCGCCGGTGGAGTGGTCGTAGACGATGACGGGATCGCTCAGGTCCGGATCGTCGCAGCCGTCGGCCAGCAGCCCGGTCTCCGGGCACCCGGAGCCGGTGCTGACGCAGGCGTTGCCCTCCTTGTACTTCCACCCCCAGTTGAGGCCCCCGGAGGAGCCCGCCGGCTCGACGTTCACCTCCTCGAAATCGCTCTGCCCGACGTCGGCGATCCACAGGTCGCCGGTCGCCGAGTCGAACGAGAACCGCCACGGGTTGCGCAGGCCCGACGCCCACACCTCGTCGGGCGGGTCGCCGGGACCGGCGAAGGGGTTCCCGGCCGGGATCCCGTAGAAGGGGGCCGAGCCCGAGCTCGCGTCGACGTCGAGGCGCAGCATCTTGCCCAGCAGCGAGTCGGAGCGTTGCGCGAAGCACTGCGGGTCGTTCGCAGAGCCGCCGTCGCCGAGCCCGGCGTAGAGGAGGCCGTCGGGCCCGAACTGGAGCTGGCCTCCGTTGTGGTTCGAGAACGGCTCCTCCTGCACCAGCAGGATCGCCTCGCTCGAGACGTCGAGGCGATCCGGGCTCACCGACAGCGTGAAGCGCGAGATCACCACCGCCCCGTCGGGCCGGCGCGTGTAGTAGACGTAGACCCACGGACGGCTCGGGTAGTCGGGGTGGAAGGCGATGCTGAGCAGCCCCCGCTCGCCGCCGGCGAGGACCTTGCTGC
>DATKBT010000143.1:0-21041 GCA_035546295.1 Thermoanaerobaculia bacterium
TCGATCGGCTTCGCGAGCTCCTGCCGGCGGCGGAGCTCTGCATCGAGCGGGTGGGTCGCGGTGTAGATCTGCACGGCCGGACCGAAGAGCGCGAAGTCCCCGATGACGACACGGGCGACGTCGAGCACGACGCAGTTGAAGTTGAAGAACACGCGATCGCCGAGCTCGATGTTCGTCCCGTAGTCGCAGAAGAACGGCGGCTGCATCCAGACCGTGTCGCCGCCCTGGCCGAACAGCTGGCGCAGAATTCGCCGGCGCTCTTCCTCTTGCGCCTCACGCGTGGCGTTGAGGTCCTGACAGAGGTTCCTTGCGCGGTTGCGTGCCTGGACGAGCTCAGGATCGAGAGGGTCATAGAGCTCCCCCCTCAGCATCTTCTCCCATTCCGATGACATGTCTGCCTCCTGAACGTGCAGGACCGCGACGTTCCCTCCGTCGAGCTCGGTCGCTCGACTCGCTGGGTTGGCCGGACGCTTCGGTCCGGGTCAGATATGTTCCGCTGCATCGAGCTCCTCTCAGCTCGTGGCTCCGCGAAGCCTCGCCATACGGAGCCTGAGCAGAACGGCCACGACAGCGCATGCGACGGCCACGGCGGCTGGCAGGCAGGTTGGAGCGACGCGGGAGGAGCGGGCTCAGCCCCCCGGCAGCAGGTCTTCCTGCTCCGTGCAGAAGCGCCGCCGTCTCGACACGCGGCCCGCTCATGGCGGCTCCTCGACCTCCAGCGGCCTCGCGACGACCGAGGTCTCCTCGCCCTCGACGACCTGTGCCTTGGCGCCGAACAGGCGTGGGCTGCCCGGCACGCGGACCTGAAGGGTGACCTCGCCGGGCCGCAGAGCGGTCGCGACGCCGACGCCGTCGATCACGGCCCAGCCGTTGCCGGCTCCTTCGGGACTGGTCGCTCGGAGGACGCCGGGCTCGCCGGAGGCTTGGAGCTCGGGGACGATGACGCGAACGCTGCCGCCATGCCCCAGACGAACCGTTACCGGAGCCGCCGACGCCGCCTCGACGATGACGGTGCGCGGCGCGAGCCCGTGGGCGCTGACCCTGATCTCGTGCTCTCCCGGCGCGAGGGGGCGCAGCTCGACGAGACCGCGCCCGTTCGTCGTGCCGGTCGAGCTCGATCGGCTTCGCGCCCCTTCGATCCGTGTCTGCGCGCCCGCGAGCGGTGCTCCGTCGGGAGCGAGTACGAGCAGCCGCACCGCGGCTCCGGGGCGCAGGTCGACCACGCGTGCCGGCTCGGTCTCGTCCGAGCGGAGCTCGAGCTCCGCGATCTCGGTGCGGAGGTAGTCCGCGTGGTCCACCATCAGCGTGTAGCGCCCCGGCGAGTGTTCGATCGCGAGCCGGCCCGTCTCGTCGCTCGTCCAGCGGCCCCAGCTCATCGTTCCACCGCTCCCCAGCTCCCGAAGCGAAGCGCGTGCGGAGCCGAGCGGCAGGCCGGTCTCCGCGTCCCGCACCCAGAGGATCGCGCCGGCGCGCTCGATCTCGAGCACGACCTCCGCATCGCCCTCGGGATCGATCCTGAGCTCGGTTCGCCCGTCTCGGACGATGGCCCGCACGATCAGCTCCCCCGGCGGGACGCGCTCGAAGCCGAAGCGGCCGGCGGCGTTCGTTCGCGCCATGCCTCCTCGCAGCGTCCGATCGCCCGGACCCGCTGGTCGGAAAATGACCGTGGCGCTCGCGGCGGGCTCACCGCGGTCGAGCACGACGCCGCGCAGCGTCGACGGCTCGTGAACGAAGCGGAGCAAGACCTCGAGAGGAGCGCTGTCCGAGATCTCCACCGTGGCGCTCGCCGAGCCCGCGGTGGGAGAAACCGCGTGGATCGTCCACGTTCCCGGCGAGAGCCCATCGAGCTGGAAGCTGCCATCGCCCTCGACCAGGAAGGTCGAGGGCGAGAAGAACGAGCCGGGGCTCTGCGTCTGAATCCCCACGTCGCGGAGCTCTTCACGATCGAGGCCCACCACGCGGCCGGTGAGCGTGATCCCGTCCGGGATGACGACGTCGACACCCGAGACCGAGCGGTCCTCGATCAGGACCGGGCGCGAGCTCCCCGCGCCGCGCGGCCGAAGGGTCGCCGTGACCACGTAGATGCCGGGCTGTCTGCCCGCGATTGCGAACCGGCCGTCGTCGTCGGTGAGGACTTCCTGATGGCTGGAGAGGCTGCGAGCTCCCGGTGCTGCGTCCGTGAACAGCTCTGGACGCGCGAAGACCCGCGCCCCCGCCACCGGCTCGCCGCTCTCACCGACCACCCGGCCGCTGATCTCGTAGCCCCGCACGAGGAGCATTTCGACGTGGTTCTGCCCGAGGGCGAGCTCGACGTCGCGCTCGGTCTGCAGGTGCTCGGGATGCGCCGCGATCAGCTTCGTGGCGCCGGGCTCGAGACCTTCGATCCGAATGCGTCCCTCGCCGTCCGCGACCGCGGCGGTCGTCGACATCGCCTGCCGCGACTCTCTCGCCGGCAGCTCGGCCTGGACGGTGCGCGCGACGACGGTTGCGCCGACCGCGGGCAGATCGTCGGCGCCGAGCACGATCCCGCTCAGGTGGGCGCCCGGATCGAGCTCCACGTGCACCTCGGGAGCCGGCTCGTCGCGCCCGATTTCGAGGGCGAGTCTCGTCGACCGGGCGCCGTCGGCGACGGCCCAGAGCTCGAGCTCGCCCGCGAGGAGACCCGTCAGCTCGAACCGCCCCTCGCGATCCGCGGTGACCTCGCCGCTATCGCGCTCGGCTCGTCGCATCCAGGCGCGCACCCGGGCCCCGGCGGCCGGAGCCCCCGAGCGCCACGTCACCTCTCCGCGCAGGTTTCGCTCCCGCACCATCTCGACGCGCAGGGGGGACTCGTGCGGCGGCTCCAGCGCGATGACCTGGTGGGGGCGCGCGAGCCAACCCTCCCGCTCGACGTGGAGGAAGGTGCGGTGCGCGGGCAGCCCGACGAGCTCGAACGCGCCGTCGTGATCGCTGAGCACGGCCGGCGAGTCCGGTGGGAAGTCGTGGCCGTTACGGCGGGCCGTTTCGCTGAGGCCGAACCAGAGTCGCGCACCCCCGATGCCGATGCCGTCGGGGTCGACGACTCGGCCGCGAAGGCTCGGTCCGCGCTCGATCACGAGATCGCCGAGATCGATCGTCGCGCTCGTCGCGCTCCTTCCTGCCGCCGGCGTCGATGCGGGCGGAGCCAATTGCAGGTCCGGCTCGCTCACCTCCGCCCAGCCGGGCACGTGGACGTAGAGCTCGGCCGAGCCCGCCGTCACTCCCGTGATGCGAAAGCGGCCCTGCTCGTCCGTCGTCTCGCGGCTCGGGTCGATGAGCTTGCGCTGGTACGCCGAGAGAGCCACCGGCTCGAGCGCGCGGTCGCGTCCGGGGTAGAGCATCACCTCGGCGTCGGGAAGCGGCTCGCCGTCGGGAGTCACCAGGCGCCCGATGACGGTCACCCCTGGATCGAGCTCGACGGTCAACGCGGCGCGGGTCGACCCGCGCGTGCGTGGTGGGATGTCGACGAAGGCGGTGGCGTGATCTGCTCCACGGGCTCGCAGTGTGTGCTCCTCACCGTAGGCGACACCCGGGATGCGGAAACGGCCGCCCGTCTCGCTGATCGCCTCGAGCTTGGTGATCTCCTGTTGCCACCGTCCCCGCGCGAGAGTCAGCTCGACTCCGTGCAGGCCCCAGCCGGCGCGATCGGTGACGATGCCGTCGAGCGTCCACGCCGGCTCGAGCGCGACCGTCGGCACCTCGGCTCCTGCTCGAGCACGAACGCTCGCGCGCGAGCGAACGAAGCCACGGGCCGCCAGCTCGAGCGAGATCGTAGAAGGTGGCGGGCCGCGAAGGAGGATGCGATAGGAGCCTCGAGGATCGGAGACGCCGGCGACGCGGCCGCTGGCGGTCCAGGCGAGCGCTCCCGGGATCGGCGCCGACGTGTCGCGATCGAGGATGCGCCCGGAGAGCACCGTCCAGGGCTCGAGCTCGATGCCGACAGCCTCGTCGAGCTCGACGGGCGGCGCGAGCTCGCCGTGCGCGAAGCCGGCCGCGGCTTCGATCGCGAAAGGAACGGCTGCTCCGGCGGCGAGCGGGAGCGCGATGCGTCCCTCGTCGTCGGTGCGGCCCACTGCGATCCCCGCCTCGCCGATCCGAACGAGCGCGCCACGGACGGTGCGGCCGTGGCGGTCGCGCACCTCGATCGTGCGTGGTGCGCCGTCGTCGAGAGTGATCTCGATCCGCCCGGGCGTCGTGGAGGCGTTCCGCTCGACCGTGGCGAGTGGCTGGCCCGCGGCGAGGACGTGGACGCGGTATCGACCCGCAGAGGCGATCGGAACACGAGCCCGCCCGGACGAGTCGGTGCGCAGGAGCTGCCGCGCCGGCGCCGGCGCATCGGAGCCGGTGTCGGCGATCGGATCGACGACCACCAGCGCGTCGGCGATCGGTTCGTCGCTCCCTCGCACGAGGATCTCGAGCTCCGTTGCTCGGTGGAGCCGGATCGGCCCCAGCCGACGATCCTCGACTGTCGCTCCCAGCGTTCGCTCCAGCGGGACAGCGTCGGCGGAGATCACGCGCAGCGCGAGCACGCCGGGGAGCGGCGCTTCGACCTGGAAGAGACCGCGATCGTTGTTGTGCACCGTTGCGACGTGCTCGGCGGGGCAGGAGCGGATCGCCGAGGTGGCCTCGAGCTGGGCGCCCTCGAGCTCGTGACTCGCGTCGAAGCAGCGCCAGAGCTCGACGGTGGCTTCTACGGTGGCTTCTACGGTGGCTCCTACGGCGGCTCCTGCGGCGGCTCCTGCGGCGGGCTCGCCTCCCGGCGCCAGCAGGGACCCTCGGATCGTCGGCCCGGACGAGGACGACGCGAGCATCACTTCGGGCGACAGCGCGCACGCCACGACGAGGCACGGTACGAGCACGTGGCGCAGCATCCGATCGCTACCACGGCTCACGGCGGAGCCCGCTTCCGCGTGAGGCGCCAGCACCGCGTCGAGCGGCTCGTCCTGGGCGGCGTCGACGCCGGTGTCGCAGCGTCGAGACCTCTTCTCGTCTGACGCCCCGCCGCGCATCGTCAACGCTGGGTCCGCGCCATCACCGCGTCCACCGTCTCGCCCTCGACCACCTGCACCATCCCCTCGTGGGTCGAGGGCGCACGCATCGGGTCGCCGCCGGCTGCGAGGGCCCGCTCGTCGTGGATCTGCACCAGCAGCTTCCAGGTTCCGGCGGGCAGCGGGCCGAGGACGGCTTCGCCGCCTACCAGCGGGGCGCCGGCTCGGACGTACTGGTGGAGGGGAGTCTCCTCGGTGGGTCGTGCTTCGGGATCGAGCGCGATGACGAATGCCCGCTGCTCGCCGGCGAGCTCGGGGATCGAGACGCGGACGCGGCCGCCCTGCTCCAGGCGGACGCGGACCGGCTGGTCGGTCGGGGTCGTGACGGCGGCTCGGCTCGGGGCGAATCCCTCGGCGTGCACCTCGACGATCCACGAGCCCGCCGGCACCGCGTCGAGCACGATTCGCCCCGGACTCCGACGCTGCTGGCCGGTCGACGGGGCGGAACCATCCGGCGAGCGGAGCATCGCGAACGCCTGGCCTTCGTACGGCGTGTCGTCGAGGCCCAGGATCTCGACCGTCAGGGGATGACCGGCGCTGAGCTCGACGATGACCTCGCGAGACTCGCCGGGCATGAGGTCGACCCTCGCGTGCGCCTTCGCGTAGCCGGCCCGCTCCACGTTGACGGTGACCGCCCCGGGAATCGCGGCGACCTCGAGCCGCCCGTCGCGATCGGTGACCTGCCGCAGGGTGCTCTCGACGATCCCCGCCTCGCCGACGATGATCGCGCTCGCATCCGCCAGCGGCTCGCGGGTGGCGGCATCGAGCACCAGGAGCGAGACGCGGGTCTCCTCGAGATCGAGCACGATCTCGGTGTCGGCGCGCACCTGCACCTGTTCGAAGGCGGCCGCGCCGGCGGACTGCGCGCTGACGCGCCACTCGGCGGCCGCGAGGTCGCGCATCTCGAAGCGCCCCACGTGGTCGGTGACGGTGCTGCGCCTTCCTCCCGACGGCAGGGATGCTCTGGCCTCGACCCGGGCTCCGGCGACCGCAACGCCGTCGCGCTGGACCACGCCGGAGAGGTTGACGGCGTCCTCGACCTCGAAGCGCAGCACCAGCGGCTCCGGCGCGACGTCGGCCACGAGCTCGATCGTCTCCTGCACCGTGCGCGCGTCCGGCTCGTGCCGTGCCGTCACGATCCATCTCCCGGGCGAGAGCCCGCGTAGCTCGAAGCGCCCCTCGAAATCGAGGGACGTGTCGAACGATCGGAAGGAGCGCGTCGAGCCGATCTCTGAGGGAGATCCCGCGCTGCGAAACGCGATGATGCGGATCTGCGCCAGGGCGTCGAACTCGATCCCCGTGACCTGCCCCTCGAGAACGATTCCGGGCTCGAGCCGGAGCTCGACGTCGCGCAGAGCGCTCTCCTCGAGGCGCACCTCGCGGGCTGTGCGGCCGCGCTCGGGGTGGTCGGCGATCAGGTCGTAGATCCCGGGCGCCAGGCCGGCGAGCTCGAAGCGCCCTTCGCCATCGACGCCGGACGGAGAGCCCATTCCCATCATCGAGCGCTGTTCGAAGCGCGGCACGGCGCGCACCACCGCTCCGGAAACCGCCGTCCCGCGCTCATCGACCACCTGTCCTGAGATCGACAGCCCGGGCGCGAGCTCGAGGTCGGCGACGGTCTCGCCGAGTTCGACCTCGACCTCCTGGCGCAGGGGGCGAAAGCTCGGGTGGCGCACCTCGATGTCGTGGAGGCCCGGTCCGAGCCCGTCGAGCCGGTAGCGGCCCTCGCCGTCGCTCTCGCCGAGCTGCGTGTTCGTGCCGGTGATCCCGCCGCGTGGTGAGGCGAGGATGCGAGCGCCGATCACGGGCTCGCCGCGTGGGCCGACGATGCGACCCACCAGCGTGGCGCCGGGCTCGAGATGGAGGATCACCTCGTCGCCTGCGTCCGGATCCTCCACCTCGACGGTCGCCGGGCGGTGGCCGGGACCGGAGGCGTAGACCTCGACCGGTCCCGAGCTCTCGAGCGTGAGCTCGAAGCGGCCCTGCACGTCGGTCGTCGTCGCCATCGAGCGATGGACGTTGGCGGACTGCACGACGACCGAGACCCGGGCGGCGGCGAGCGGAGCGCCGGTGCTTCCCAGCACCTGCCCGCGCAAACGGCGGGCCGCTTCTCCGGTCGCCACCTCGAGGATCACCAACTCCGGCGTCGGTGTGCGCACGAATGTCGGGTCGGCGGCGCCGTAAGTGGGGTGCACGGTGAAGAGCTGGACCAGCGTGTCGTGGGGCAGGTCGTCGAGGACGAAGCGCCCGTTCGCGTCGCTCGTCACGCGCGGCTCGCGATCCCTGCGGCGCGGCACGCGGAGGCCGCCGCTCGCCTGCGGGACGGCGGCGATGCCCACGCCGGCGACCGCCTCGCCGTCCTGATCGACCACCTTGCCCTCGACCCGCGCGCCGGGGAACAGCACGACGGTGCCGATCTCCACCACCTCCTCGGCCGAGCCCGCGGGCGCATCGTCGGTCGGGATTCGCGCGTCGCTCGCCTCGGCTCCCACCACCTCGACCCCGGGCACCTGGACTGCGGCGTAGCCGGCGCGACGGGCTTCCACGTCGTAGACGCCCTCCGGGACGGCCGCGAACCGGAACCGGCCCTCGCGATCGGAGGTCGCCGAACCGACCGGCACGCGACCGAAGCCCGAAGCCCGCCGGGGATTTCCTCCGCTCGCCGCGCTCGGCCACAGCTCGACGGTGGCGTCCTCGAGCGGCTGGTCGCGGGCGTCGACCACCCGGCCGAGTGCCGTGATCCCGCGGGTCAACGTGAGCCGGAGCGGCGCGGGCGGGCGGTCGCGCTCGAACGGGCCGAGCTCGTGCCAGGTCACCGCGAAGTCGTCGTGTGCGATCCGCAGGTCGAGGGGGATGTCGTAGGGGAGACCCGGGAGCCGGAACGAACCGTCGGCGGCAGCGGCGCTCGCCCTCGTCAGGCGCACGTTTCGTTGCGGTCCCGGCCGTGCGGTGATCGTGAGCTGCGTTCCCGCCACCGCTGCGCCTTCGGGATCCACGATCACCCCCGCGAGCGTGAACGCCGGCGTCAGCGCCAGCACCGGCGGGTCGCGGCGCGCGAGCCGGTCCGGGTCGATCCGCAGGTCGGCGGCCGTGTAACCGGAGGCGGCCGCCTCGATCGCGACCCCCCATTCGCCGGACCAGGTGACCAGCGAGTAGGTTCCCTCCGGTGAGGTGTACACCAGGTCCTCGGAGCGGCGGCTCGCCCAGACCGCGGCGCCGCCGATGGGGTCGCCGGTCGACGCGTCGACGATTCTCCCCTCGACGAGAGCCGCGGGCTCGAGCTCCACGATCACGGGCCTCGACTCGGAGCCGTCGGGGCCCGAGTCGCTGGGGCCGCGGATCGTCGCCTGTCCGTAGCCGAGGCCGGCGGCCTCGACCTGGTACGAGCTGCCGTCGGGCGCCACCGGCACCGTGAAACGCCCGTCCGCGCCGGTGACGCCGCGTGCGATCAGGTCGTCCCCCTCGCGCACCACGGCGCCGGCGACCGCGCGGCCCCGCGCGTCGCGTACTTCGAGAATGCGGCTCGGTGCTGCGCGCAGCACGACCGCGACGTCGCTGGCGCCGGTACGCTGGCTGGAGCGCAGGTGCCCAGCGACGACCACGTGGATGGCCCGGTCGGCGCCGTCGAGAGCGGGGAAGCTGACGCGGCCGCTCTGGTCCGTGCGAGCGCTCAGGCGCGGAACCCAGGGCGGCGCCCGGTCGAGCCCTCGGACGTCCGGCGTGGCCGTGTCGACGATCACGATCGCGCCCGCGATCGGCTCGTCCTTCTCGTCGCGCACCGTGACGGTGATCGTCTTCGCACGCCGCAGCTCGATGAACCCCTCCTGGACGTCGTTGAGCAGCGGCTGGTAGCGCTGGCGCAGCGGCGCTGTGGCCTGGAGTCGGGTGCCCTCGGCGAGGACGTGGAGCTCGTAGGAGCCGATCGCTGGCGCGGTGACGGCGAAGCTGCCCGCCTCGTCCGAGCGCGCCTCGACCACGATGTCGGGCTCGGCGAGGTCGAGGTCGATCAGGCGGCGGGTGTGGCTGGGCGCCCAGCGGCGCAGCTCGAGGCGGACGTTCTTGGCTGGGTTGCCGTCGAGGCCGACGATCGTGCCGCGGATGGTGGGGGCCGCTTCCTGCGCGGCGAGCGCGCCGGTGAAGGCCGCCGCGATGAGGAGCGGTGCGGCCATGAACAGCGCGATCACCTCGAGGCTCGGGCGAGAGCGGGCTGCGCCGCGGCACGTAGACGATGGCACGAGACGCTGTGCTCGAGACGGCCTGGAGTCGTACGTTCGAGTCGTGGCGACTGATCCATGTCGTGGCGCTCCTCGCGAGTCCTGGCTGGGCGGCGTCTCTTTGGATGCGACGGCATCGAAATCGAGTGTCGACCGACTCCCGCTGACGATCCCTCGCGGACCCCGTCCTCGTCCTCGACGTGCACGGCGAGCATCGGGCCCCGGCGCAGGGCGATGGTCCCGAGCTCGAGGTCGTGGATCAGCGGCTCGAGCGGATGCGACCACGGATGTTGGAAAGCGAGCCGATGTGAAACCGATGATCGCTGTCGTTTTACACTGCTGCCTTCCGACCGCGCGGCCCCGGACATGAGATCATGTTACACCGCATTTCGCGGAATCCCACGATTCTTGCCGCTGGTGCGAGAATCGCGGCATGTGATCCCCGGCTGATCACGGCGGGTCGTTGCGGCCGTTTCGATCGAATCGGGCGGCGGGGACTCTCGCGGTCGCTGCGCTCCCTGAGAGTGACGGGATCGGGAGGAGCGCGTTCGTAGCGGGGCGACCAGCGGCTACAGACGCGCCGGCGCGCTCACCGCGGCGGGAACTCCGTCGGGGGCGGCGGCGCCTCGACCGGCTGCGGCGGGTTGCGCTCGAGCTCCTCGAGCAGGACCTCGACGGCCTTTTCGATCGACGGGTCGCGGCCCGCCGCGATCAGCTCGGGGCGGTCGATGACCTCGATGTCGGGAGCGACGCCTTCGTTCTCGACCGCCCATTGGTTGTCGGTGTCGAGGAACCGGAAGGTGGCGGCCAGGATCGAGCCGCCGTCGGCGAGCGAGGGCGTGCCGGAGATGCCGATGAGCCCGCCCCAGGTGCGGGTGCCGATCAGCGGGCCGAGGCCGAGCTTCTTGAAGTAGTAGGGAAGCGCGTCGCCGCCGGAGCCGGCGGAGTGGTTGATCAGCATCGCTTTCGGACCGCGGTGCGACAGGAAGGGCGTGGCGTTCGGCTCGAGACCGCGCTGGACCCAGTAGTTGAGCGGCTGGCGTTGGAGCAGCTCCACCATCCGGTCGGGGATGAAGCCGCCGCCGTTGTAGCGGTCGTCGATGATCAGCGCGTCCTTGTGGGCGTAGGCGACCATGCCGCGGAAGACCTCGCGCGAGCCCTCCACCGCCGTGTTCGGTGCGTGGATGTAGCCGATGCGCCCGCCCGACAGGCGATCGACCAGCTCGCGGTTCTGGCGCACCCAGTCGACGTAGCGGAGATCCTGCTCGGACCCGATCGCCTCGACCCGTACCGTGCGCGCACCCTGCGGGCTCGGAGTGTCGTTCACCAGCAGCTCGACCTGGCGCCCCGCCTTGTTCTCGAGCAGCTCGTAGAAGTTCTGGACCTCGCTCGTCGACACGCCGTCGACCGCGAGGATGTAGTCGCCCTCGCCGGCGTCGACGGCCGGATCGTCGAGCGGCGAGCGGACGTCGGTGCGCCACTCCTCGCCGCGGAAGACGTGGTCGATCCGGAAGGCGCCCGAGGCGTCGGCGACGATCTCGGCGCCGAGCAGGCCGCCGGCCTTGCGCTCGATCTCGGTCTCGTCACCCGGCTGCACGTAGATGTGGCCCGCGTTCACTTCGCCCGCGATCTCCGAGAACAGGTAGTCGAGGTCGGCGCGGGTGGCGACGTGCGGGACGAGCTGCGCATAGCGAGCCGGGATCGCCTCCCAGTCCTGGCCGTGCATTCCAGGGTCGTAGAACCAGTCGCGCAGCGTGCGCCAGGCGTCGACGTAGAGCTGCTGCCACTCGACCTCGGGGTCGATCAGCAGCTCCATGTGCTCGAGGTCGAGCTTGCCGGCGTCGAAATCCGCCTCCGGCTTGGCGTCGACGATCGAGAAGTCGTTGCCGCGGCGCACCAGGATCTTCTGGCCGTCCGACGACAACCGGTAGCCGCCGAGGCCGCTGAGGACGGTCTTCGGCTCGTCGGCGTCGAGCGCCAGGTACTGGAGCGACGGAGGACCCTGGGGTCCGCCGCTCCCGAAGAAGACGCCCGACGCGTTGGCGGAGAGGTTCTGGTAGTTGCCCGAGGGCGCCCGCATGGGGACGACGCGCCGGTTGAAGCCGGCGAGGTCGAAGCGGAGCGGCTGATCTCCGGCGCCGCCGCTCTCGGCGCCGGGCTCGGCGGCCCCGCCGTCGTCGCTCTGCTCGTCCTCGCCGTCACCGTTGCCTCCGGCCTCGTCGTCGTCCGCCACCTCGACCTCGTCGACCTTCGGCGCGTAGAGCGCCGGGCCGTCGGCGGCGAGCGTGCCCGCGTAGACGCGCGCCGCGTTGGTGTAGAGGTAGTTGAACTCGTAGGCGCTGAAGGTCAGGTTGTAGTCGCGGTTGGAGAGGAAGTAGAGGTAGCGGCCCTCGGGATCGAAGGCGGGGGAGGTCTCGGTGGTCTCGTCGGGGGTGAGCTGGGTGGTGCTCCCGGACTCGAGCGAGTACACCCAGATCGACGAGTTCCGCGAGTCGCCGGTTTTGACGTAGGCGACCCAGTTGCTGTCGGGGGACCAGACGCCGGTGGTCAGGTCCTCCTTGGTGCTGGTGTCGATCACGGTCAGCCGGCCCGACTCGACGTCGAGCAGGTTGAGGCGCTGGCGCTTGTCGCCGAAGATCAGCTTCTTCGAGTCCGGCGACCAGACCGGGTCGAAGCGCCAGACGCGACCGTCCATGGTCAGCCGCCGCGGCTCATCCGATCCATCCTGTGGTCGCACGTAGACCTCGTACTCGCCGCTCGCGTCGGAGAGGTAGGCGATCCAGCGGCCGTCGGGAGACCAGGTGACGCCGATCTCGCGCGCCGCCGGCGTGCGGCTCAGGTTGCGCGGCTCGCCGTGCTCGGCGGGGACGCTCCAGATTTCGCCGCGCGCGCCGATCACGGCGCGCTTGCCGCCCGGCGAGACGTCGAATGACTCGACGAACTCGTTGGCCTGAACCCAGTGCGGAAGAGTCGCGGGGCGGTCGCTGGTGACCTTGATCGGGACCTCCCGCGGTTCGGCGTCTCCGGGGCGCCAGGTCCAGATCGAGCCGCCGTTCTCGAACACGAGGGCGTCGGGACCGGCGCTCGGCCAGAGCACGTCGAAGTCGTCGAAGTCGGTGATCCGACGCGGCTCTCCGCCGGTCGGAGGGATCGCATAGAGATCGAGGGTGTATTCGCGGTCGGAGACGAAGTAGACGGTGTCGCCGACCCAGACCGGCTGGTGGTCGGTGCCGGGGAAGTCCGTCAGGCGGAGACTGGTGTCGTTCTCGAGGTCGTACACCCACACGTCCTGGGCGCGGCCGCCGCGATAGCGCTTCCAGGTCCGAAAGTCGCGCGAGACCGGCGTGTAGACGAACTTGGTGCCGTCGGGGCTGAGCATGCCGCCGTCGCTCTCGGGGATCGGGAGCGGGGTCTCCATGCCACCGTCGGCGGGCACCAGGTAGGGGCGTCCCTCGCGCTCTCCCATCGGCACGCGGTTCGCGCGCACCACCACGAAGCGACCGTCGCGCGTCCAGTCGAGCACGCGGTAGTCGGTGCCGCCGCGCGGGGGCATCGAGCCGACGTCGTTGTACCAGGTGAGCTGGGTCGGCTCGCCCCCCGCGGTCGGCATCACGTAGACCTGGCGGGTGCCGTTGTACTCGGCGCTGAACGCGATCCGGCTGCCGTCGGGGGACAGCTTGGGGTAGAGCTCCCGCCCGGCATGCGAGGTCAGGCGAACCGCATCGCCGCCCTCGACCGAGGCGCGGTAGAGGTCGCCGCCGTAGACGAAGACGATGGTGTCGCCGTGGACGTCGGGGTAGCGCAGCAGCTTGGTCTGGGCGCTGGCGCTCACGGCCGGCAGCAGCGCCGCCGCGGCGAGGATCGCGAGGAATCCGCGACGCCGGAGCGGACGACGGCGCGGCAGATCGAAGCATCTTGGATCGATCATCGGGGGGACTTGATCTCGAGTGATTGGACGTCCGGGCGAACGACGAGTATGACCGACCCTCCTGGCGTCTCGGGCGGAAGCTGCAGGAGGAGCGCTGTCGTCCGCTCGACCCGGCCGTGGCCTGCGAACGACCTCGACAGTCGATCGGCGGCCTTCGATCGCTGGGCCGGGAGGCGCGACAGGCCGCCCACCGACAACGAGATCCGGTCGGTGCTGCTTCCCGGAGCAGTCTTCCGGCGCGTCGTCGAGACCGCGTCCGAGACGCCTGCGCGGCTGCATCCTGGTGACCGCCGCCGCTTCCAACGGGAAGGGCTCGAGGCGAACGTGCCCGCCTCGCCGCTCGCCGCGCGCGTCGCTCGCGCGCGCGGCTTCGAGACGACGCCCCCCTGTTTCTCGTTTGCGCGGCGCGCCAGCCCGTGGTCGCGCGGCGAGGCCGTGATCCCCCGGCGGGGGCGTCGCGTCAGGGGAGCTCGAAGTCGGGGTCGAGGCTGAGCGCCACCTCGAGCAGCAGCTCCTGCGTCAGCGGCTGGCCCTCGCCGTCGTAGCCGCTGACGTAGAACGAGGTGCCGTCGTCCTTCTGCCACCAGATCGTGCCATCGCTCACCCACGGCTCGTGCAAGCCCCAGGTCTGGTACAGCGGGTCGCGCGTGGCGTTCGCCGACAGGTTGCGCTGCGTCGCGGCGTCCTGGAACGACCAGTAGAGGTTGAAGGTCCTGGAGGAGATCGGATCGAGCGATTTGCAGGTTTCGGGGACCAGCTCGGCGTGGAACGCGCCGTACTGGGTCGTGAATCCCGCGGGTGGAGTCGCGCTCGGAAGACCGAGCCGTGTCAGGTCGTCGGCGCCGAGCTGGGTGGGCCGGCGCAGGCAGTCGACGTCGAGCTCGGGGTCGACGGTGGTCGCGATGCGCACGATGTCGGCCGTGGCGGAACCGCCGCTGGCGTCCCAGCCGTAGACGCTGTACTGGTAGCGCTCACCCAGCCACCACATCGAGTTGTCGAACTGGGTGCCGAGCCCCTGGACGCCGCCGCCGTCGTAGCGCGACTGCGCCCAGACCCCGAAGTAGCTTCCGCCGGCGACGAAGCTGGCGCCGAAGTGCACGGGCATGTCGATCTGGAGCGCTCCGCAGGCCGCCGGCGGCGCCTCGAAGTACTGGAGGTAGACCGAGCTCTCCTGGAAGGGGGAGGGGATCGCCGGGCGAGGGTCGCCGATGCCGAGCGCAGCGAGATCTTCGAAGCCGCCGCTGGTCTGGCGGTAGAAGCAGGCTCGGTCGAGCTCGGGAGCGAGGTCCTCGAGCACCTGCTCGACGAGCCTCGAGGTGGGATCGTCGTCGGCCGACGGTCCGCCCTGAAAGAAGTGAGGCGCCCACGCCCAGTACACGTAGGTGGTGCCGTCGATCCAGAAGGTCGCGCCGTAGGGGTAGATGGCGTCGACCGTGCGCTGCGAGGAGGGATACTGGCTCAACCAGAGCCACTCGTCGTCTTCGCTGCGATACGAGCGGTCGACCGCGAGGACCGGTTCCAGAACCCGGCTCTGCGCGGTGAAGCCGGGCGCCGGCAGGCACTGTGTGCGGGCCGAGAGCGACTCGAGATCGAGCTCGGAGCCCGGGAAGCGCAGGCTGATCCCGCGCGCCGAGAGGTCGAGGCCGGTGACGGTGACCACGTCTTCGATGCTGCCGCCGCAGTCGCCTCCCCAGGGCTGGAAGGCCGGGCCGAAGAAGGGGCCGCCCGAGGGAATCCCCTCCGGCGAGCCGTCGCCGCCCGAAGGCCCGGAGGGTCCTCCCGAAGGTCCGCCGTCGGGTCCGCCGGGTCCCGCCGGACCGCCCGGACCACCGGGACCGCTGGGTCCGCCGGGAGCATCCGGTCCCGACGGCCCTCCGCTCGGCCCGCCGCCGCCGGCGGGTCCGAAGCCGGTCTGGAAGCCGGGAGGCTGGAGCGCTCCGGCGGGGGCGTCGCTGGCGGCGGGCGGGCGCGCGACCTGAGGACGGACGCCGCGCGACGGCCGTTGCAGGCCGCGAGCGGCGCCGCTCTGCGCGGTCGCGAGCCCGAGGACGGAGTCGGGCGGCGGCGCCGGTGGACGTGCGACCGCGGGGCTCGCGGCGCCGGCTGCCAGCGAGGTCGCGAAGAGGAGGAGGGCGGTACGGCGGAGGGTGGCGCAGGTGCTCAGAGGGCTGCTCATCGACGGATCTCCCGACCGAGGCTGGTGGACTGCCGGCACGAAAGGCCTGTGGTTCTCGGTGCTGTGGATGTGCGCAGTGATATGCTGCAACAGCATCCACGATCCTGGTCGCGCTGTCAAGCGCGAGGTTCGGCGACTCCGCCGGTGCACCAAAGGGCGAGAACGGCGCCGAGAACGCTCGCTCCCCGGCAGGGGCGACCGGGCCCGGCTCCCGACCGCTCTGCTGC
The DNA here is from genome assembly GCA_035546295.1 of Thermoanaerobaculia bacterium. Lineage (GTDB taxonomy): Bacteria > Acidobacteriota > Thermoanaerobaculia > Multivoradales > Multivoraceae > DATKBT01. The sequence goes on from DATKBT010000143.1 coordinate 15,612, forward strand.
GGCGCGTGGCACACTCTGCGCGATGACACCGACTCGGCGGGCGGCCTCGATCTGGTCGCTCGCGGCCATGTTTCTGTTCACGGCTATGTTTCTGCTCGCCGCCCACGGCTCGCCGGCGGCTCGGGCGGCCGACTGCGCGGAGCTCCCGGGCGGCGACGATCCGGCCGTCCTCGAGCTGGTCACGTCCGCGCGCGTCGTGCTCCTGGGCGAGATCCACGGCACCGAGCAGGCGCCCGGGCTGGTCGGTGCGCTGGCCTGCCGCGCCGCGGGCGCGGGAGCCTCGACGATCGTGGCGCTCGAGCTGCCGCCGGCCGAGCAGGAGCGCATCTCGCGTTTCCTCGCCTCCGATGGCGGAACCGCCGCGCAGACCGCGCTGCTCGCCGGCGAGCTCTGGCAGCGCTCCTACCAGGACGGGCGCTCGAGCCGCGCGATGGCCGGGCTGCTCCAGACGCTCCGGCCTCTCGCTCAGCGCGGCGGCCTCGAGGTCGTGCTGTTCGACCAGCAACCGGCACAAGGGTCGCGCGACGAGGCGATGGCCCGGCGGCTCGCAGAGCTAATCCCATCTCCGCTCGAGGGGCCGGTCCTGGTGCTGACCGGCAACCTCCACGCGCGGGTCGTCGCCGGCGTGCGGTGGGATCCGGAGCTGGTGCCGATGGGTCTGCACCTCATGCGACGACGCGACGATCTCGAGGTCGTCGCCATCGACCTGACGTCCTCCGGCGGCACCGCCTGGATCTGCCAGCCGGATCCCGACGGTTGCGGCAAGGCTCGGCTCCGCGGGCGCGAGGGCGCCGAGCCCGGGCTCTCGCTGAGTCCAGTCGCGGAGGGTTTCGCCTATCACGGAACCTTCGGTCTGGGTTCGATCTCGGCCTCGCCGCCCGCGGTGGCGGAACCGCCTCCATGAGCGATCGGATCTTCTACTTCGCCTACGGCTCGAACATGTTGAGCTGGCGGCTGCGTCATCCGCGACGCTGCGAGTCTGCGCGCAAGGTCGCAGTCGGTCGGCTCGACGGCTTCGCGCTGCGCTTCCACAAGCTCGGCTCCGACGGCTCGGGGAAGTGCGACGTCGCTGCCATGATGGAGGAGCCGACGGCGGACGGACCGGCGGTCGCGCTGCCACCGGCGGAGCCATGCGTTCACGGCGTCGTCTACGAGGTGGGCCGAGAGGAGCTGCTGCAGCTCGACGCGGTCGAGGGCCACGGCTACGAGCGGCGGGAGGTCGCGGTCCGCATCGAAGGCGAGGCTCGCACCGAGGTCTTCCTCCCGGCTGTTCTCTACGCCGCCCGCGCCTCGGCGATCGACTCGGGAGCGCGACCCTACACCTGGTACCGGGACCTGGTCGTCGCGGGAGCCAGGGAGCACGCGCTGGACGGCGCATACTCCCGCCGACTGTCCATCGAGCGGGCGATCATCGATCCCGACTCCGAGCGCGACGCGCGCGAGCGGCGCGCGATCGACGCGATCGAGCAGTGGCTGGTGGCGGCCGGTCGTGTCGCCGGCCTCTGAAGCCGCCGGGCGGCCATCCTCACGGGCGACCCTGAAGTCCGCGGTGCATTCGACGCGTTGCGGAGGAGGGGCGGCCGAGCCGGGAGCAGGTAGTTTCTACCAGCGCTTCCGCAGCGCTTACGCCGCCGGCTCGCCACCGCACGCGCGGGTCCGTCTCCGCTCCGTCTCAACAAAGCTTCCCCCGGCGGTCTTCGGAGACCGGATCGACCGGCTCCTGCGGCCTGGCACCCTCCTTGCGTGGTCCGCCTGTGGGCGCGTGTGCCCGTCGGGACTCCATCCGAGGAGCCGAAAGAGCAGAGAGCATCAAAGAGCAGAGAGCATCAAAGAGCAGAGAGCATCAGTGAGAGGATTCGGGGATGAACGAGAATCGCCAACGGACGGTCGCCAGCGAGAGCCTGCTCAGCGGTCTCAACGACGCGCTCAACCGGGAGGTCTCGACCTGCCTGCGCTATGTGCTCCAGGTCGCGTCCCTCAAGGGCGTTGAGTGGGCGAACCTGCGCGACCTCTACGCCGCCGAGGTGCAGGACGAGCTGGGTCACGCCCAGTACCTGGCGAACAAGATCGTCATGCTGGGCGGCGAGCCGAGCCTCGACCCCGATCTCGAGAAGCCCCCGAAGAATCCTCGCACCATGCTCGCCCTCGACATCGACCAGGAGATGGTCGACGTCCAGGGCTACCGCGACCTCGCGGAGCAGGCGGCCGAGGAGGGCTTGATCGAGCTCCAGCTCAAGATGGAGGAGCAGGCCGCCGACGAGGCTCGACACGCAGAGGAGTTGACGAGGATGCTGGGGTGAGCGCTTAGCGGGGCCCGCTCCGGGAGGGACAGAGGCCGAGAGATGTCCGCCGAACTCCTCGACATCGCGACCAAGATCGGCCTCGCGGCGAAGAGATGCGGGCCGCATCGCGTCCCAGATCGTGAGCGGGATCGGCTTCTTCGGCGCCGGCACCAGTCTCGAGGCGGCGTCCACGGTCTGACTACCGCTGCCGGGATCTGGGTGGCGGCCGCCATCGGCCTGGCGGTGGGCGCCGGGCGATACAAGGAGGCGGCGGTGACCGCGGTCGCTCTCCTCGCGATCCTGCGGATGCTCAAGCCGCTCGAGCGCCGGCTGCTGGCCGACCGGAAGACCTTCGTGCTGCGCGTCGACTCGAACGAGGGGATGACCGAGCTGTCGAAGGTCCTCGGGGACGCCGGCACGAGCCGGAGAGCATGCATTTCCAGCGGCACCGTGGCCAGCGGACCGTCAAGATCGTCTGCAAGAAGGCGGGCGACATCGAGGAGAAGATGAGGGAGCTCGTGAAGAGCAACGAGTCCCTGGACTTCGCCAAGTGAGTTTCACGCGAAGTCAGTCCGATCGCGCTTCGCGCGGCGCGAGTGACGGCGTCGAACCTGGTCGCCGAGCTCGCGGTGGAGGTTCGCGGAGCCGGCGCCAGCGCGGCGGCCCGAGCACCGGACGCGGCTACGGCGGCCTCGGGCTGGCGGGTTGAGGCTCCGTCGTCGGAGCGCTCATCGCCGCAAAGGCCGCGAGTGGACGCGGTGCGCTCGAGGTTTCGATCCGGTGCCGAGACGGCCATGCCCGCCCGGACCGACCCTGCCGCCAGCGGTCGAGTCTTGCGGCGGGCGCTGCTACAGTGGCCGGAGTTCGTTTTCCCGATGCTGCGGCGCCCGCCGCGGGAGGAGAGCTCATGAGTCGTCGTCCCTTCCGATCCCCGATCTTCGTGCTCGTGATCTTCGCCGCCCTGGCGAGCGGAGCGCTCGGGTCGGCGCAGAGCGCGCCCGTCGCCGCCGAGGAGGCGACGCTCACCGTCGAGGAGAGGGCGCAGTTCCGCCAGTGGCTCGACGAGTCCGAGAAGACTCTGATGGATCTGATCGCGGGCGTCGAGGCGGAGGCCTGGACGTGGAAGCCGGCGCCCGATCGCTGGTCGGTCGCCGAGTGCACGGAGCACATCGTCAAGAGCGAGGCGGCGCTGTTCGAGAGCGCGAAGGCCGCCCTCGCCGGAGAGCCCGACCCCGAGTGGGCGTCGAGGACCGCCGGCAAGGTCGACTTCATCGCTCGCGTGATGCCGGACCGCTCCGGGCGCGCCCAGGCGCCGCAGGAGATCCGGCCCACCGGCGGGGTGAGCAAGGAGGAGCTGATCGCGATGTTCCGCGCGCAGCGCGCTGCGCTCGAGAAGCTGATCGGCGACGAATCGCTCGAGCTCAAGCGCTACACCCAGGAGCATCCCTTCCCCGTCTTCGGCACCCTCAACGCGCACCAGTGGCTCATCTACGTGCCGCTCCACACGATCCGGCACAGCAAGCAGATCCGCGAGGTCCAGGAGACGCCGGGCTACCCCGGTTGAGGGCGGCACCGGCGAGGAGGCAGGGGAGGGGAGTCAGCGTGCCGGCTGCGTTCCTCGGAGGCGAGCCGTGAGCGAGCGCGTGCGCGCCGGGGACCGCGACGGACCGGTTCACCTGCGCATCGCGGAGCTCGCCGCCGACCTCGACACGAGCCTGGCCGAGCTGCGGCGCAGCCCCGCGCGCGTCGCCGAGTCGCGCGCGCGCGTCGAGGCGGCGCTGGTCGACGGCAACGCCTACTACGGGATCAACACCGGCTTCGGCATCCTCGCCTCGCAGCGCATCCCGCGCGACCAGCTCGCTCAGCTCCAGCACAACCTGATCCTGAGCCACGCCGTCGGAGTCGGCGAGCCGGTCCCGATCGAGATCACGCGGCTGATGCTGCGGCTCAAGATCCACGCGCTCGGCCTCGGCTATTCCGGCGTCTCGCTCGGCACCTTCCAGCGGCTGCTGGCGTTCGACGAGCTCGGACTGGTTCCGGTGGTGCCGAGCCGGGGCAGCCTCGGCGCCTCGGGCGACCTGGCGCCGCTCGCGCACCTCGCCCTGCCGCTCCTGGGCCGGGGGCGCGTGTGGGACGGGGAGGGGCGCGACGGCGAGCCCGCGATCGAGGCGCTCGCGCGCTGCGGGCTCGAGCCGATCGCTCTCGAGGCCAAGGACGGGCTGGCGCTGATCAACGGCACCCAGCTCATGAGCGCCTACGGCGCCTGGATCCTGGCGCGCGCGCTCGAGCTGGTGCGCCTGGTCGACGTGGTGGCGACGATGAGCCTGGAGGCGCTGCGCGGGAGCGCGCGGCCGTTCGACGAGCGCGTCCACGCGACCCGGCCGCACCCCGGACAAGGGGCGGCGGCGCGCAACGTTCGCCGCCTGCTCGAAGGGAGCGAGATCCTCGAGTCGCACCGCTTCTGCGGCCGGGTCCAGGATCCCTACTCGCTGCGCTGCGTGCCGCAGGTCCACGGCGCCAGCCGCGACGCGCTCGGCCACGCCGTCGAGGTCGTCGAGCGTGAGCTCAACTCGGTGACCGACAACCCGCTGGTGTTCGAGGATGGGGCGGTGATCAGCGGCGGCAACTTCCACGGTCAGCCGCTGGCGCTGGCGCTCGACTACGCCGCGATCGCGCTCGCCGAGCTGGCGAGCATCTCCGAGCGCCGCACCTACCTGCTGCTCGGCGGCCACGACGGCCTGCCGGTGCTCCTGATGCGCGAGACCGGCATCAACTCGGGCTTCATGATCCCGCAGTACACGGCGGCGGCGCTGGTCTCGGAGAACAAGGTGCTCTGCCATCCGGCGAGCGTGGACTCGATCCCCACCTCGCTCGGCCAGGAGGACCACGTGAGCATGGGCTCGATCAGCGCGCTCAAGCTCTACGACGTGCTGCGCAACGTCGAGCAGGTCATCGCCATCGAGCTGTTCACAGCGGCCCAGGCGCTCGACTTCCGCGCCCCCCTGCGCCCCGGCCGCGGCGTCGAGGTCGCCCACGGTGCGCTGCGCGCCGAGGTTCCGCACCGCGAGGCCGACGGGGATTTCGAGCACGACCTGCGACTGTGCGCCGAGGTGGTCCGAGGCGCCGCGCTGCTGGCGGAGGTCGAGGG
>DATKBT010000144.1:0-3622 GCA_035546295.1 Thermoanaerobaculia bacterium
CCTCGACGGTGCCGACCTTGTCGCCGTCGAAGCGGCAGAAGTCGCCGACCCGGACCGGCTGGTCGACGACCAGCGTCATGCCGCCGAAGAGGTTCTCGATCGTCTGCTGGGCGGCGAGCGCGATCGCCAGCCCGCCGACCCCGAGGCCGGCGATCAGCGCCGTGACGTTGAGGCCGATGTTCTGCATCACGGCGAGCACGCCGAGGGCGGCGAGGAAGAGCTTGACGCCCTTGCGGGCCAGCGGCAGCATCGAGATCGCCGCCACCTGCCCGCCCTCGGCGAGCCGCTGCTGCGACCAGTGGCTGCCGATGTCGACCAGGCGGAAGGTCAGCCAGACGAGCGAGAAGACGAGCAGCGCCTGGACCGTCTGGATCAGGAAGCGCTCGACCGGCACCGCCAGCTGGAGGGCGAGCACGCCGATCGTGAAGACGCCGAGGCCGAGCATGAAGTGGAGCGGCGGCGCGCCGTTCTCGAGCAGCCGGTCGTCGATGTCGGTGTCGCTGCGCCGGGCCAGCGGATGGATGACGAGGAGCGCCAGCTTCGACAACACCCAGGCGACCGCCCAGGCGACGACGAGCAGCAGCGCCAGCCCGATCCACTGCCAGAGCTGGATCGACAGCAGCGAGAGCTCGAAGAAGGGCGCCGGCAGCCAGTCCTCGAGCGGCCCGTAGCCGAAGGCGTCGTAGAGGGCCGGGACACGCTCGACGGTCGAGGCGGCGACCTTCCACACCCTCTCGCCGTCCTCGCGGACGCGCTCGAGGAGGATCTCGATCCGCTCTCCACCGGGCAGGGCGATGACCCCGACGCGCTCGCGGTCGGCCGCGACACCCTCCTCGGAGAGGTCGCCGCGCGGTTCGTCGGCGAGGCGGTCGAGCTCGACCCACAGGCGGCGATCGAGCACCCGCTTGAGGCGCTGCGCGAGGACCGCTCCCTGCTCCTCGCGGTCGTCGGGGGACAGCGGCGAGAGGTCGAGGTAGCGCGCCGCCCTGCGCCAGTCGCCGGCACGCGAGGAGACGAGGAAGCCGCGCATCGCGCCGCGCGGCGTATCGCGCTCGAGCTCGTCGAGGTAGAGCCACGGCTCGGGATCCTCGGTTGCGACGAGAGGCTCGGCTCGCGGCGCCTCGCCGGACGCTCCTTCGTCCGCGCCCGACGGCTCCGCCGGCTGGGCGAGCACGGAGGCCGCCCCGAGCGACTGGGAGAGGAGCAGCAGGAGGAGGAAGACGCGGAACACCGGGCCGGCGGCGCCGGTCGCGGCACCCGACGGCGATCCGGAGGCGGGGCGGGCGGAGCGTACGGTCGAAGGGCTCATCGCGAGATCCTCGTTCTTCGGGGAGCGGGCTGACCGGCGGGGCGAGAGTCGCCGAAGGCTAACGGATCGACCGCCTCGGGACCAGGCGGGCCCGCCGCCAGCGGGGTCAGTCCTCGCCCCCGACCGCCTGGAGGACGACCAGGGAGCGCGCCGCCAGCTCGAGCCGACCGCCGGTCGTCACCGTCCCGTTCTCGATGAAGCCGCTCTCCTCGGCGGTGTCGAGGACGCGCTGCCAGCGGCCGGGCATGTCGTCGCGCTCGGGCACCACGAACTCCACGGCCTGTTGGTCGGCATTGAACAACAGGAAGAAGGAGCCGTCGCGGATCCGCTCGCCGCGCTCGTCGCGCGAGGCGATCGCCTCGCCGTTGAGGAAGACGCCGAGCGAGCGGACGACGGCGCTGTCCCAATCCTCCTCGGTCATCTCGTGCCCCTCGGGAGTGAACCAGGCGAGGTCGTGGATCTCGCCGTGGATCGCCTGGCCGAGGAACCAGCGGCGGCGGCGGAAGACCGGATGCCGGTGCTGGAAGGCGATCAACCGGGTGACGAACTCGAGCAGGCCGCGGTCGGCGTTCTCCCAGTCGAACCAGGAGACCTCGTTGTCCTGGCAGTAGGCGTTGTTGTTGCCCCCCTGACTGCGGCCGATCTCATCGCCGCCGAGGAGCATCGGCACGCCCTGCGAGAGGAACAGCGTGGCGAGGAAGTTGCGCTGGCTGCGGCGCCGCGCGGCGAGGATCTCCGGGTCGTCGGTCGGCCCCTCGACGCCGTGGTTCCAGGAGCGGTTGTGGTCCTCGCCGTCCTCGTTGCCCTCGCCGTTGGCCTCGTTGTGCTTGTCGTTGTAGGAGACGAGATCGGCGAGCGTGAAGCCGTCGTGGGCGGTGACGAAGTTGATCGACGCCGAGGGGCGGCGGCCGTTGTGGGCGTAGAGGTCGGAGCTGCCGGTCAGCCGGGAGCCGAACTCGGCGAGCGTCTGGGCCTCGCCGCGCCAGGTGTCGCGCACCGTGTCCCGGTACTTGCCGTTCCACTCCGACCACAGCGTGGGGAAGTTGCCGACCTGGTAGCCCCCCTCACCGATGTCCCAGGGCTCGGCGATCAGCTTGACCTGCGAGATCACCGGGTCCTGCTGGATGATGTCGAAGAAGGCGGCGAGCCGGTCGACCTCGTGGAGCTCGCGGGCCAGCGTGGCGGCGAGGTCGAAGCGGAAGCCGTCGACGTGCATCTCGACCACCCAGTAGCGCAGCGAGTCCATGATCAGCTGCAGCACGTGGGGGTGCCGCATGTTCATGCTGTTGCCGGTGCCGGTGTAGTCCTTGTAGTGACGGAGGTCGCCGGCGACCAGCCGGTAGTAGGCGGCGTTGTCGATGCCCCGCATCGACAGGGTGGGGCCCAGATGGTTGCCCTCGGCGGTGTGGTTGTAGACGACGTCGAGGATCACCTCGAGACCGGCCTCGTGGAGGGCGCGGACCATCTGCTTGAACTCCGCCACCTGCTGGCCGAGCTGCCCGGCCGAGCAGTACTCGTTGTGCGGCGCCAGGTAGGCGATCGAGTCGTAGCCCCAGTAGTTCTCGAGGCCCTTCTCGACCAGGAAGTTGCGGTGGATCAGCTGGTGGATCGGCAGCAGCTCGACCGCGGTCACTCCGAGCTTGCGGAGGTAGTCGATCGCCACCGGGTGGGCGAGACCGGCGTAGGTGCCGCGCAGCTCCTCCGGAATGCCCGGATGCCGCTGGGTGAAGCCCTTGACGTGGACCTCGTAGATCACCGTCTGGTGGAGCGGCGTCCTCGGCTGGCGGTCGTTGCCCCAGTCGAAGACCGGTGCGACGACGACCGCCTTGGGGACGAACGGTGCGCTGTCGTCGCGGTTCGGTTCACCCTCGGGGTCGGCGAACCGATAGGAGAACACCGCCTCGTTCCACTCGACCCCGCCCTCGACCGCCTTGGCATAGGGGTCGAGGAGGAGCTTCTCGGGGAGACAGCGCAGCCCGCTGTCCGGCTGCCAGGGCCCATGCACCCGGAATCCGTAGCGCTGGCCGGGAGCGACGTCGGGCAGGTAGCCGTGCCAGCAGGAGACCGAGGTCTCCGGCAGGTCGACCCGGGTCTCGTTCCCCTGCTCGTCGAAGAGGGAGAGCTCGACCCGCTCGGCAACCTCGGAGAACAGCGAGAAGTTGGTGCCGGTGCCGTCGAAGGTGGCGCCGAGCGGATAGGGCTGACCCGGCCAGATACGAACGGTCATCGCAGCGTTCCTCGAGGACGGAAAAGGCGAGTCCGGCGAAGGAGTCGACGCGGTCGCCGGGGCCGTGAGTGTGACACAGGACGGGC
>DATKBT010000145.1:0-3862 GCA_035546295.1 Thermoanaerobaculia bacterium
CATCGCGCTCTTCCGCGATGAAGGGGGCGGGCTGCACGCGTTCTCTGGGACGTGCACGCACATGGGATGTCTCCTGCGATGGAATGCCGGCGAGCAGACCTGGGATTGCCCGTGTCACGGGTCGCGCTTCGACGCTGTGCAAGGCAAGGTCATGGACGGGCCCGCGATCCGCGGTCTCGAACGCCGGATCGTCGACGTGGTGAAGGACGGTGATGAGCAGGAGCTCAAGCTCCGGGTGCCCAAGACGTAGCGACCAGCCGCCACGGCCGCCACGGCCACGATCGACGGGCACCTCTTCCTCTCCGCACGGCCAGCCGCCGCCGCCACGGCTACGCCAGCCACGGATCGACAGGCACCTCTTCCTGGCACCTCCTTCCTAGCCGACCTGACCTGACGGAGTGCTCCGGAGGCCGAAGTGGTGGCACCAGGGGGATAGCCCGAACAAACGCCCTTTCGGGTCTCGCTCACCGGCCCGCGCGTCCCGCCTGCGGACGGACGGGGAGAAAGCGCTCGCTTTCAAACCGGTTCTCGGCTCTGGTTTCATCGATCACCTTCGGTCGGTCGTGACGGTCGGCTGTGAGGAGGCGGCGACGCGAGTGCAGGGCGACCGCTGATCCTCGGGACGCGGTGCGGAGATCGCCGTAATCGAAGATCTCGGCTCGGGGAGTGCCACACGACGTCGGTCGGCAGGGGTCCCGAGCCGTACGGGATGCGTGGACCCTTCGGCCTTGACGCCTCCTGCGTGGCCAGCGACAGTGTATGCATGAAACGTACGAGTCTTACGCTCGATGAGCAGCTCTTGGAGCAGGGCTCCGGCTGAGTGGCGAGAGGATCTATTCGAAGACGGTCGAGCGCGCGCTCGACGAACTCGTGCGTCGAATCAAGGCTCGGAAGATTCTCGAGCTGGGGCATTCGGGGTTGTGGCAGGGCGACCTGAGCGAGATGCGGCGCGATGCCGAGAAGACGCCCTCCGCATCGACCCCGAGAAGGCGTTGATCCTCCTCGACACCTCGGTCTGGATCGAGTTCTTTCGCCGATCGAGCGGCCTCGAGCTCGACGCGATCGTCGACCTCGACGAGGTCGTCACCTGCCTGCCGGTCGTTCAGGAGGTGCTTCAGGGCTTCGATGATCAGCGTGCCTACGGCATCGCCAAGGAAGCTGGCATTCCCGATGGTCGAATCCCCGACGAAGAGCGCGGTCTTCGACCTCGCCGTCGACCTCTACCGATCGGCTCGCCGGGCCGGGCTGACCGTGCGCTCCGGCGTCGACTGCCTGATCGGCGCGTGTGCTCTGCGGAATGCGGTCACGGTGCTGCATCGTGACCGGGACTTCGACCACCTCGCTCGCATCGCAGGCTCTCCGGATCGTCGAGCGCCACCAGGCGCTCGCGGGCATCCTTGGAACTTTCGCACATCGACTGTGTGTGCGATCAGCGATGTCGTGGTCTCGTGCGGCTCGCGCGCGATCCCCTATCCCTGTCGAAGCAGGGGGGCGCCGATGGACTCACGTCGGCGGCTCCTCGCCGTCGGGACGCTCGGCGGGGGAGGGCTCGAGCAGCTCCGAGAGCTCCTCGTCCTGTAGCAGCCCGAGCCGCTCCGCGCGCTTTCGCCAGCGCTCCCGTGCGAGCTGCTGCATGTCCTCGACCGAGTCGGCCTCGTCGACGATCTCGAGCCCGAGCAGCGTCTCGACCACGTCCTCGATCGTCACCACTCCGGCCACGCCGCCGAACTCGTCGATGGCGAGCGCGATGTGCTCGCCATGGGCGAGGAGCCGTTCGAACAGACGCGGCAGGGAGAGCGTCTCGGGGACCACCTGGAGCTCACGGGACAGCTCGCGCAGGGGGGTATCGGGGGAGCCCTCCGCCGCCTGGAGCAGCACCTGGTCCTTGAGCACGTATCCCGTGACCGAGTCGAAGGACTCCTGGTAGATGGGGATGCGGGAGTGGCGCAGCCGCGCCGGAGAGGAGACCACCTCGCTCACCGGCATCTCCTCGGGCAGCACCATCACCACGGTGCGCGGAGTCATCACGTCGCGCACGCTCAGGGTGCGGAAGCGCAGCAGGCTCTCGAGCACCCGCGACTCACCTTCGTCGAGCACGCCCTCCTGGCGGCCCAGGCGAGCCATCGCCGCCATCTCCTCGCGCGAGACGGCGCTCGCGAGCGGCGAGCGGACGATCAGCGTCCGGGTCAGCTCGGAGAGCTTCACCAGCGGCCACATCGACCAGATGATGGGTTGCAGGATCAGCGTCACCGGCGGCGCGAGCTGGCGCCAGTACACCGCCCCGAGCGTCTTGGGGATGATCTCGGAGAAGAAGAGGATGAGCAGCGTCAGGATGGCGGAGATGAGGCCGAGGTAGGCCTCGCCAAAGACCCGCGCTCCCTGGGCGCCGGCGCCCGCGGCGCCGACGGTGTGAGCGATGGTGTTGAGGGAGAGGATGGCGGCGAGGGGCCGGTCGATGTCCTCCTTCATCCGCCGCAGTCGTTCTCCGCCGCGCGGCGAGCGCGCGGCGAGCGCGGCGACGTGCCCGGGCGTCACGCTCAGCAGCACCGCCTCGAGGATGGAGCACAGGAACGAGACGGCGAGGGCGACGAGAACGAAGGTGACGAGCAGCGCCATGAGCGGACGTCACCCTCGGGAAGTGGTGCGAGACCCGAGGGACGAGAAGTTGGCAGGCGCCGGCGAGAACGAAGATCGAAGCGACGCCGAAGGTCGCGCCGAAGGACCCGAAGCCGGCGGTGCGGCGGGCGGCCCTTTGACCGGGTCGCAGGCGGCGGGATCGGTCAGGGTGCTGCGCCGGCTCGAGAACCGCTCCACTCGTCGGCGTGCTTGCCGACCAGGTCGACCAGGTTGTCCATCGCGAGGTTCACGTCGATCAGGTGCAGCCCCCATCCCTCCTGGACCACCCCGTCGCGGACCGCCGCGGGCGCGGCGAGGAAGAAGGTCACGCAGGCCACCGAGAGCGCTGCCAGGGCGGTCCAGCGGAAGCCGGGAGTCGGTCGCGCAACGATGGTCATGGGTCTCCTCCGGTCGCTCGAGGTGAGGGTTCGTGACGGATTGTAGCGGCGGCCGGGCTCGGCCGTCGTCACCGTCTGGACGCGTGTGGGATCACCAGACGGTGAGTCCTTGGTGCTCCGGCAGCCCGGGACCGAGCTCGCTGTCGGCCCAGGCAACGTGGCGCCTCACGTTCGCGGCTCGAGTCGCACGGACTCCTGGGATCTCCTGGCGCACGCCAACCCTCGCCAGGCGAACGGTCTGGCCGCTCGGCCCCGGTAGACTCCGAGTGCATGCTCCTCGATCGCCGCCAGCTCCTGCAGCACCTCTCTCTCCTGATGGGGGGCGCGCTCTCGGCGCCCGTCGCCTCCGGGCTGCTCGCGGGCTGCCGGCCTCCACCCGCCGGCTCAGCGGCTCGCGTGCTCGATGCTTCGCGCTTGCGCCTGGCGGGGGCGCTCGCCGAGCGGATCCTGCCGCGCACCGACACGCCGGGAGCGCTCGACGCCGGGGTGGATCGGTTCATCGACGCGATGCTCGACGGCTACGTCGAAATCGAGGACCGGCGGGCGTATCTCGAGGGGCTCGACCGGCTCGATCGGCGGGCGCGAGATCGGTGCGGCAACGGCTTCGCCGGGTGCGCACTCGCCGAGCAGGACGAGCTCCTGGCCGAGCTCGACCACAACGCCTTCCCGCGGGAGGACGCGGCCCAAGGCGTTGACGTCGCCGTCGCCGGCGCGATGAGCCTCGGCGAGACCGACCGGCGCTTCTTCCGGCTCCACAAGGAGCTGACGGTCGCCGGCTACTACACCTCGGAAGTCGGCCAGACGCAGGAGCTCCAGCCGATGCCGCTCGGCGAGTACCGCGCCGACGT
>DATKBT010000146.1:0-10118 GCA_035546295.1 Thermoanaerobaculia bacterium
CGTGATCGAGGAGGCGATCGCGCTCTGGCGCTCCTGCCCCAACTATCGGGCGGACTTCCCGGCGCTGGTCCTCGGGGAGGCCGCCGCGACCCTGTTCGTCACGCTCGAGCCCGGCAACAGCGGCAGCAAGCGCTGCGGCTCGTTCCGCGGCCGCAGCATCACGCTCTACCGCTGGGCGCGCACCTCCGACCGATCGATCCGCAGCTGCGGCTCACTGGCGCTCAACCTCGCGCACGAGCTCGGCCATGCGCTCGGGCTGCCCGACGCCGCCGACGCGGCGGGCTGCGCCACCAGGATCATGGCCGACCTCGAACCGGGAAACCTGTTCAGGAGAGCGGTTGCTTCCGAGGAGTGCCGGCTCGCCGGCGAGCGTTGGCGCACGCTCGCCGAGCTGGGCCTTCCCGCCGGCCCCGGCGCCGAGACGGACCGGCCCCATCGACCGGCGGCGGCCGAGCCGGCGGCGCCGGCGCTGCGACCCGAACGACGGCCCTGAGCGCGCCGTCGGCGTCCGAACGGCGGTCTCGGAGCAAGGTCTCGGAGCAAGGTCTCGGAGCGAGATCTCGGCGCGGTGGGATCGCAGAGCGACCTCGCAGCGCATCGGATGCCGGCGACGTCGTGTCGGCAACAGTGGTCCGACGCGCGATTCCACGCGCGCGCCGTCCCGCGAAGCGGATAGCATCGGCCACACGCATCCACGGGCTCGCCGGGTGCGGCTGGAGAGTCCTTCCCTGCGCGGACCCCGAGAAGCCCCAAACGGGCTCGTGATGGTCGCCGCTCCCCAACGAGCGGCGAGAGCGAGGCACCACGAGCCAGCGAGGGGCGGCGCTGCGCTCGAGGGCAGCCATGAGCAGTACGACGCACGGCCTCGCATGCCCGCGCGGAGGCGCGCGGCGCTCCACGACGATCGCGGCGCTTCTGATCGGTTCGGCCCTCGGGCTAGCCCCAGCACCCGCCATCCCCCAGCCGCAGGAGATCGCCGACCAGGTCTTCTCCGAGAGCCTGGCGGTGCTCGAGGTGGAGGTTCCGGTCCAGGTGCTTCGCGACGGTGTCCCGGTGCGGGGTCTCGACCAGACCGACTTCGCCGTCCTCGACCGCGGCGTCGAGCGAGCGATCGTGGACTTCGAGGTGATCGACCTGGGGATCGCGGGTCCAGGAGCGCCGGCCTCGGCTCAGGAGGACCGCCCCGACGCCCAGCGCAGCCTGCTCGTGCTCGTCGACTACTCGTTCAACGCGGCCCAGCTCGTAGCACAGACGATCGACGCCACCCGCCAGATGGTCGCCGCCCAGCTGCACCCGCGGGACCGCGTCGCGATCGTGGCGCTGGGAGCTCGGGGCAGGATCGCGATCCTCACCGGCTTCACGGCCGACCGTGATCGCATCGAGATGGCACTGGAGCTGGCGCGGGCGCTCGCCGATCGCAAGCGGCGCGAAGCGCGCGATCTCGCCCGCGCGCTCGACGAGCAGGGACCGAGGACGGCCGAGCAGCGCGCGACGCCTACGGCGCTGCAGCCTCGGAAGCCTTTGGCGACGGCATCGACCAGCTGGTCGCCGCGAACGATCTCGAGGTGGCCACGGTCGCGGCCGGCGTCGACGCCGGCCTCGCCGACGAGGTCGGCGCTCAGCTCGGCGGCGCCGCGGGCGGCTCGGGGATCGAAGAGGCGTTCGCGATCGGCTCTCGCCTGTCCAGCTTCTCGCGCTACCAGGCGAGCGCCGGGTTCGCCGAGGCGGTCGCGGCCGCGGGCCGTCGCCTGATCGTTCGCGAGCCCGACGACGACGGTCCGGCCACGGTCCCCTTCCGCCTCGGCGGGCAGGAGCAGGTCCCGCAGCTCGAGCCGGTGGTGCAGCGGGGGGATGCGCTGGGCGTCGCCCTGGTGCTGCTCGGGAGAGTCGCCGGCGATCCGGCGGCGAGCGATCTGGTCGCCGGCCTGCGCCTCCTCGACGCGACCGGCGAGGTCGCACCTGCCGGAGACGCCTTCGCGCTCGACGAGCGCGTGGAGGAGGAAGGGAGCCTGCAGCTCCTGTTCACCCTCGACACCACGGCGCTGGTCCCGGGCGCCTACGCGGTCGAGGGGATGTGGCCACCCGGGATCGACGGCGCGGAGCCTTCGCGCTTTCTGGTCGTCGAGCCGGCGTCGCCGTAACGTCATGGGCGACGGCTGATCGCGATCGACCCGAGGGTCCTTCTCGCCTCCCAGCTGCACGATCGCGGAGCGCACGATCGGCCGGGACAGGCTGGCGCATAGGGGCGGCCTCGGCAAGTCCTCGACCCGTGACCGGTGGCCGGAAACAGAAAGGCCGGAGGGCTTGCGCCTCCGGCCTGAGACCGCCGCCGTCGGTATCTCGCAACGACGGGACGGCGGCGTGAGGATCCCCGCGTGCATCCCGAGCCAGCTCGGGCTACGCCGCGGGGATCGCCGTTCGTCAGCCATCGAGCCGAAGCTCGATGGCTGGCTTTCGAGCTACTTCCAGCCCAACCGCACGCCCAGGCGGTAGATCCGCGGGCTGATGTTGTCGTTCAGGAAGAAGCGACTGCCCGACGTGATCGAGCGCAGACGCGACAGCTCGGTGCCTTCGTTGGTGACGTTGAACACGTCGATACCGAAGGTGAAGTTGACCGCGCTGGTCAGCGCGAACTCCTTCTCGACACGCACGTCGGCGGTGACCACATCGTCCAGCCGGTAGTCGTCACTGAACTCCGCGGCACGGATCGTCCGAGCGATGCCGTCCGAGCCCGTGACCGAACCGGCGTACGGGATCGCGTATCCCTCACGGCCCTGGACCGCCGCGGAGAGGTTGAAGCCCCACGGACGATCCGGAGCGACCTGGTACAACCCGTTGAGGTTGTAGCTCCAGGACGACTGGAGGAACCGCTCACCCTTGCCCGAGCCGGCCGAACGCTCGACGAAGACGTCGCCATCGACCTCGCCACCGTCGTAGAGCGCGGTGATCGCGTTCGCGTTCGGGTCGTTGTTGAACAGGTACTCGTCGTCGATCTGCCACTCGGCGTCGCCATAGTTGATGTAGCCACGCAGCATCCACCGGTTGGCGAGCCGCTTGGTGAAGGTCACCGCGCCGCCCAGGTACTCGCGCTCACGGCTGCCGTTGAGCAGGAGCTGACCGCCGGTCAGCTCGAAGCGCGGGTCGAGGGCGAACAGGGGCACGTTGACGTTGCTCGCCGGTCCGCCGGTGATCCCGCCGGGAACGAACCCGGTGAAGGTTCCGTCCGCAACGTAGTCCTCGACGGTCGCCGTTCGGACCTCGCCGGTGACGGTGTCGCGGATGAAGTCACGGGTCTCGAGGATGTCCTCGACCAGCCGGTAGGTCCCGGTGAACCCGATGACGAACTCGGGCAGCAGCGCGTGCTCGACGTTGAACACCAGCTCGTTGGTCACCGACGGATCGAGCCCGGGATCGTTGACGTCCGGATCCGCCAGCGATGTCGGATTCGCCGGATCGAAGCCGTTCGGGAAGGCGAAGAACAAGGAGCTCGGATCGTTCAGGATGTCGGTCGCACCCGTGTACGGAGCGTTCTCGAAGGGAAGCTCGAAGTACGCGTATGCATCACCCGCCGGGTTGGTCCGGTTCACGTTGCCCACCGAGAGCGCCTCGGCGAACTGCGCGAAGCTGGCCCGCACCAGGGTGTCGCGATTCTCACCCAACGCGTAGGTGAAGCCGACGCGAGGATGAATCGTGGTCCAGTCGAACTCCTCGGAGAAGCCCGGGAAGTCGATCGCGGGCAGCACGTTGGGCACCGCCGGATTCGCGGGGATCAAGGCCGCCTCGTTGACGCCCGACTGATCGTCGAAGCGCAGGCCGAGGTTGACCGTGAACCGTCCGAAGGTGACGGTGTCCTGCGCCCACAGCGAGAAGTACTCGAGGGTCACCGGCGGCGCGATGCCGCGATGTGCCACGAAGAACGTGGTCTCGCCATCGCTGCTGTCGGTGAAGACGTCACGGCCCGGCCAGCGGAAGGCCGAGGAGCTCTCGAACTCGCGGAAGCGACCGCCGATCTTGAGCTCGTGGTTGGCGTTACCGGTGTTGAAGAAGTACGAGCCGTCGAGCTTGTACTCGTCTGAAGGGTTGGAGGCCGCGCCCGACAGGTAACTGTCGTGCCAGATCCCATCTTCGTCGATCCAGGACTCCGGCGCGTCCGGACCCACGCCGCCGCGAGCGGCGAGCTGGAAGCCCGCGTCGAGGTGCGACCAGGTGCCGGTGACGAACAGGTTGTTCGAGAACACGTGGGTGTCTTCGGCGCGGTAGACGGCGGTCGGACCCCGCTGATTCCAGGTGGTCTCGTCGGGACGGCTGATCGAGGCGCCACGGCCGAACTTCTGCTTGTCGCCGTTGTTCCACGAGCCGACCGCCGAATTGCTGTCGGTGAGCTGCGCGTTGAGCTTGAGCGACTGGTTCTCGAGGATCGTGTCGTCGGCGGTGCCCGAGGCGGCGTTCTGCTGGATGTCGTTCTGACCCCAGGAGCCCCACAACCACAGCCGGTCGCGCACCACTGCGCCGCCGGCCTCGAAGCCGAGGTCCTCGACCTCGCGGATCTCGGCGCCCTGATAGATGCGGGCCGCCGAGACGTCTCCAGGATCGTTCTCGGGCAAGTACTGCGTGTTGCAGCCCTCGCACAGGCTCGACGACGGCAGATCGCTCTGGTCGACGTTGACGTCCGCCTGGTCGAGGCCGCCGCCGAAGTAGCCGTCGGCCTTGGTGCCGTAGAACCGAGCGGATCCGCGGAACTCGTTCGAGCCGCGCTTGGTCACCAGGTTGACGCCGACGCCGGCGGTGTTCTTGGTGACGTCGGTGCCGCCGGTGGTGAACTGCATCTCGGCGAACTGGTCGAAGTCGTAGTAGGTCGAGGAGGCGCCGATCGCGCGCATGTCGGTGATCTGGACGCCGTCGACCATGAAGTCGTTCTCGTCCGAAGCCACCGCCTGCGCACGGAACGCAGCCTGTTGGCCCGACTCGTTTCCGCCGACGTTGATGCGGTCGACGAGCACGCCCGGGGTCTGGTTGAGGATCGCCCACGGATCACGCGCGGTCGGGATCTTCTCGAGCTCGACCTGCGAGACGGTGGTGCCCTGCTGGAGCTTGCGCTCGTCGAGCAGCGGGCTCTCGGAGGTGACGGTGACCACCTCGGTGACCGCCGGCGTCAGCGTCAGCGGAACCGTGGTGTTGCGGCTGACGCGGACCTCGATGTCCGGGTACTGGATGCCGCCGAAGCCCTCGAGCTCGGCGAGGACCGAATAGGAGCCAGGATCCAGCCCGAGGAATCGGAACTGACCCTGTGCGTCGGTGATCTGGGTCTTCTCGGCGCCGACGCCCGTCAGGGTCACGGTGACCCCCGGAAGCGGCTGGCCATCCGAGTCCACGATCGTGCCGAAGATGTTGCCGGTCGGCGACTGCGCATACGCGAGGCCGCCGATCAGCAACAGGCACAGACCGAGGAGGAGCGCTTTCGAAACTGCACGCTGTTTCTTCATGTGAGTCTCCCTGCAGTCGGTTGCGCTCGATCGACTTCGCCCCCTACGCGGGGGCTCCAATCGATCGAACTGCTCCGAGCCGCGTGTCTGTGGTCGCGAGCCCGGCGCCCTCCAGACGGAGCAAGCGAAGTGCCAGACTGGCTACCGCTCCCTCCGCAGCGTCGCAACCGCCCGTTTGCTCTCGGTTTTAGGGACCGAGCAGTAGGTTCAGGATCGTAACCAGAAGAGCC
Source organism: Thermoanaerobaculia bacterium (assembly GCA_035546295.1). Classification (GTDB taxonomy): domain Bacteria; phylum Acidobacteriota; class Thermoanaerobaculia; order Multivoradales; family Multivoraceae; genus DATKBT01. The sequence continues at coordinate 5,714 of DATKBT010000146.1, forward strand.
TGATCTCCAACGAATCGTCGCCGGCCGATTCGAAAGATTGAACATCCGGCATCATCTCCAAACGATTGAACTTCCCTCGCACGGCCGTTTGGACGCTCTCCGGGCCGAGCCGGCTGCGGCCCGCACCGGCGCGCACACGCGCCAGACGGGAGCGGAGGCCGACGCCGGGCACGTATGATCGATCCTCGATGACCCCGACGATCGCCGCTCTCGCCGCTGTCTCCCTGGCCGTCGCACTGCCAGTGCAGGGGACGTCGAGCCCCTTCCCCAGCGCCGAGCAGACCCGCGCCGAGTTCGACGCCGTCTGTCAGCGGCAGAGGCAGAGCGACAATCCCTTCTTCGGCGAGGCGATGCTGGAGCGCTACCGGCAACGGCTCGCCACGCCCACCGACGTTCCCCGCCTCCACCTCGAGGCGCGGGCGAGCCTGGGCTACGAGCTCATCCGGCTCGGCCGCCAGCAGGAGGCGCTGACCGAGCTGGGCCGCGTGCGCACCGAGCTTGACGCCATGGGCGGCGGGCCGCCGGCTTTCCGGCGCTCGGTGATCGGCCTGATCGGGATCGCACACTTCCAGCTCGGGGAGAACGCCAACTGCATCGCCATGCACAACGAGGCGAGCTGCATCCTGCCGATCCGCGAGGGCGCGATCCACGCCGACCCCGAGCACGTTCGCATCGCGGGCGACCGCTTTCTGGAAGTGCTCGAGATCAGCCCCGACGACGTCAACTCCCAGTGGATGCTGAATCTCTCCCGGATGCTCTCGGGGGATTACCCCGAGGGCGTCCCGGAGCCGCTGCGCCTGCCGCAGCGGGCGCTCGAGCCACCGCCCGGCACCGAGGGGCTGCCGCTGTTCACCGACTGGGCGCCGCGGCTCGGTGTCGACGTCCTCGACCTCGCGGGGGGCGGCGTGGTCGACGACTTCGACGGCGACGGCCGGCTCGACCTGGTGTCGACCACGTGGGATCCCTGCGCGCCGATGAAGGCTTTCCGCAACGACGGCGAAGGCGGCTTCGAGGACACGACGGTGGCCTGGGGGCTCGACGCGCAGCTCGGCGGCCTCAACCTCGTGCACGCCGACTTCGACGGCGACGGCAGGCTCGACCTGCTGGTGCTGCGCGGCGCCTGGTTCGGGGAGGGCGGGCGAGTGCGCAACTCGCTCCTGCGCAACGAGCTCGACGGCGACGCGGGGCGCTTCGTCGACGTCACGGCGGCTGCCGGCATCGCATATCCCGCCTACCCGACCCAGGGCGCCGCCTGGGCCGATTTCGACCTCGACGGCGATCTCGACCTATTCGTCGCCAACGAGGCGACTTTCGTGGTGGTCGACCCGACCGAGGCCCGCTCGCAGATCGAGAGCGGCTATCCCAACCAGCTCTTCCGCAACAACGGCGACGGCACCTTCGTCGACGTGGCGCGCACGGCCGGCGTCGCCGACCGCGGCTTCGGCAAGGGCGCGGCCTGGGGGGACTACGACGACGACGGCGACCCCGACCTCTACGTCTCGAACCTCGGCGCCAACCGCCTTTATCGCAACGATGGCGACGGTCGGTTCACCGACGTCACCGCCGAGGCGGGCGTCGGCGGCGGCGAACGCGGGACCTTCGCCACCTGGTTCTTCGACTACGACAACGACGGCGATCTCGACCTGTTCGTGGCCGCCTTCAACGCGCCCCCCGCTGCCACCGCCTCGCACCTGCTCGGCCTGGAGTGGGAGCGGGCCGAGCAGCAACGCAGCGACCCGTTCCTGTTCCGCAACGAGGGCGATGGCCGCTTCACCGACGTGTCCTCGGAGGTGGGGTTCGGTGCGCCTCTCCTGGTCATGGGGGCGAACTACGGCGACATCGACGGCGACGGCTGGCTCGATCTCTACCTCGGCACCGGTCAGCCGGACCTCTCGGCGATCTTCCCCAACGTGCTCTATCGCAACGTCCAGGGCCGGCGCTTCGTCGACGCGACCTTCGCCACCGGTCTCGGTCACCTGCAGAAGGGGCACGCGGTCGCCTTCGGCGACGTCGACGGCGACGGCGACGAGGAGATCTTCCAGCAGCTCGGCGGCGCGTACCCCTACGACACCTACGGCAATGCCTTCTATCCCAACCCGGGCACTGGCCACCGCTGGATCGTCCTGCGCCTGGCCGGCGCCTCGGCCAACCGCTTCGGAGTGGGAGCCCGGATCCGCGTCGAGGTCGAGACCGCCGCGGGAGAGCGGCGTCTGATCCACCGGAGCGTCGACGCCGGGGGGTCGTTCGGCGGCTCCAGCCTGCAGGCCGAGATCGGACTGGGGAACGCCGCCCGCGTGCTCGCCGTCGAGGTGCGCTGGCCCGCGAGCGGCGCTGTCACCCGCTCGTCGGCGGTGGCGCTCGACCGTTACTATCGGGTGGACGAGGCGGCGGGCGCTTTCGAGGCCATCGAGTTCGAGGTCGTTCCCTTCCGGCTGCGCCCGCCGCGCGCGCAGCACGCTCACCCGTAGCGAGGCCGCGGCTTCGCCGTCGTGCGGCGAGCGGTCACGCGCTGTTCCAACGATCCGAGCCCGCAGCCTCGCTTCTCCGGCTCGTCACCGCCGGACACCGACGCCCTCCGAGGAGTTCCATCAAATGCTCCGTTGCCAGCCCCGCTTTCCGTTCCCAACGCCGAGCCGATCTCGGCTCGCTCGCGACTTCGCCGTCTTGGCCTGCCTCCTCCTGGCGCTCGTCGCGGTCTCGCTCGCGCAGGAAACGACGCCTCGGCCCTCACCGCCGGCGACTCCCGAGGACGCGGCTCTGGCGGCGGCGCTGCAGGGGTTCCAGGAGAAGCTCCAGGCCGGCGATCTGGAGGGCGCGATCGCCGACCTCGAAGCGTTGATCGAGCGTACTGACACGCCCGCCACCGCACGCGGCATCCTGGGCGGTCTCTACGTCGAGACCGGCCGGATGCAGCAGGCGCTGGACCTCCTCCGTCCGTTGGCCGAGAGCCCGGATGCCAATCCCGCAGTGCTCTACAACCTCGGGCGCGCGGCGCGCGCCACGGGCGATCCGGAGCTGGCGGTCTCGAGCTTCGAGCGGGCCGCCGCGGCTGCTCCGGTCTCCCCGGCCAGCCGCGAGCTCGGCCTGATTCGTGGGCTGCAGGGCCGCTACGGCGACGCCTTTGCGCTGCTCTACCCGTGGGCGCTCGAGCACCCCGACGACGTCGAAGCCCGGCTCGCGGCCGCCGCCGGGGCGCTCCAGCTCGAGCGCGCCGCCGACGCCGAGCTCCTGCTCTCCGATCTGGCGCAGGACGATCCGCCGGTGCGGTTGCTGTGGGGCCGGCTGCTGCTGCTGCGGGAGGATCCGTGGGGCGCAATCGGCTATCTGAAGCCCCTCCTCGACGAGGCGCCGGCGGGCATGGACCGGGAGGTCCACCGTGCCCTCGCCGCGGCCTACCTCACCGTCGGCGAGTCCTCTCAGGCGGTCGATCTGCTCGAGGGCAAGGTCGGCAACGACCCCACGATCGCGCTCCAGCTCGCCCGCGCCCAGTTCCAGAGCGGCGAGCTCGACGCCGCGATCGCCACCCTCGAGCCGTTCGCCACCGAGGTGATGCGCAACGAGCAGGGGCGCGAGCAGCTCGAGCCGGCCCTGGTCTCGGGCCTGACCTACGAGTACGGGCGCCTTCTGCTCGGCGCCGGTCGCGCCGACGAGGCCGTCCCGTTCCTGCGTCTCGCCACCGAGAGCGATCCCACCAACAAGGTCTCCTGGCAGAGCCTGGGCCAAGCCCTGGCGGCCAGCGGCGAGCGGGAGGAGGCCGAGCAGGCGCTGGCGCGCTTCACCGAGCTCGCCGAGCGCGAGCAGGAGATCTCGATGAATCAGCGCGAGCGCGACCTCGAGGACCCCACTGGCAAGCAGCTGCGCGAGGCGATGGCGCTGCTGGCGCAGGGCCAGGGCGAGGAGGCGCTGCAAGGGATCCGCTCCGAGCGCGAGCTGGCGCCGCAGGATCCGCGCCCGCCGATCCTCGAAGCGCGGGCACTGCTGGTGCTCGGCCGCGCCGCCGAGGCCGAGACGCCGGCCCGCCAGGCGCTCGCCATCTCGCCCGACAACCCCGACGCGCATTACGTCCTGGGGACGGTGCTCATGGCACGGGACCGTCTTGCCGAAGCGCGCAGCGAGCTCGAGACGACGCTCCAGATCGCCCCCGACCACACCGCGGCGATGAACGACCTGGCGGTGCTGCTGATCGAGCTGGGGGAGGGGGACGAGGCGCGCGCCCTGCTCGAGCGAGTGCTCGAGCTGCGGCCCGACGACCCGGTGGCCAAGAACAACCTCGAGCGGTTGAGCGCGAAGGGCTAGCGGGCTCGTGGTGGTTACCACTCCCCATCGAGCCGCGAAAGCGAGGCGAGCTCATCCCACGAGCCCGCTAGCCGATCACTCGTGCGCCGCAAGCCCGCAAGCGGGCGCG
>DATKBT010000147.1:0-6313 GCA_035546295.1 Thermoanaerobaculia bacterium
CCTGGACGCGGAGCAGAGCTACCGCACGATGCTGCTTCTCTCGTTGGAGACCGGCAGGGACCGAGGCGAGCTCGCGCTGCGCAAGGGTCGGCGTTACCTCTGGATCCGGGACGCGCTCGAGCCCCTGCGCGATCGCCTTCCCCGGGCCCCGAGTCTCCCGGGGCGCGGCGACGGCCTCCGCATCGCCTACGAGGCCTTGGACCCGGGTCCCCGCTCCAGCCGGCGGCCCGAGGCCGAGCGGCGAGATCACGCGCCAACTGATCGCGGCCCGCGGCGGTGATCGGCAGTCGTTCGACGCGTTGCTGCCCCTGGTCCACGAGAGCCTCCGGCGCCTCGCCGGCAACCGCTTGCGCGCCGACCACTCCGACCACTCCCTGTCCCCGACCGACCTGGTCCACGAGGCCTACTTCAAGCTGGTGCGGCTCGAGCGAGTGGAGTGGCAGGATCGCGCGCACCTCTACGCTCTCGCCGCACGCGTATCTGCTCCCTACGCTCAGGTCCGCTAACCTACCGGTGGATCCAGCCTTGTGGGTGCTCGCCGCAGCGCCGACCATCATCGATCGGGCGTGCCCTTCCGGAGGGCCCTTCGAGCGATACCGGAGCAGGAGTCAGAGCGGGAGCAGGAGCGAGGTCGATGGAAGAGGTGCGAAGGGAGCGGACCCACTGCCCACGCCGATCGAAGCCGGCAGCTCTCTGGCTGCTCTCGTCGTTCGTGCTGGGCTGTCAGGCTCCAGAGGGGCCGCGCGCACCCGAGACTGCGCTCGACCGCGCGCCGCTGGTCGTTCCCAATGCCAACCGTGATCCCGCGGGGGTGATGCTCGACGGCGTCCTCGAGCTCGAGCTGGAGGCGCGCCTTGCTCGCTGGAAGGGAGAGAAGAGCAACCTGACCGAGGGCGCCGCCGATCCGACGGTCGTGCCCGCGCTCGCGTTCGCGGCCGACGGTGGCCCGGTAACCGTTCCGGGACCCCTGATCCGCGTGCCCGAGGGGACGGAGGTGCGCCTCCGGGTCCGAAATTCGATCCCGAACGGCATCTCGATCGGCCTCCCCGGACCGTCTCTGCGGGAGCCGGGGATGACCTCGGAGGCCGGGGAGGTCCTCGTGGTTCGCGGGCTCCGGGCGGGAACGTCCGAGGACGACGAGCTCAGGGTAGCGCGAGGGGAGGTCGGCGAGATCCGCTACCGCGCGGACCGACCGGGGACCTACTTCTACTGGGCGACCCCCTCGCCACGATCGATCCGCTCGTGGACCGGGATCGACGCATCCCTCGCCGGCGCGATCGTCGTCGATCCGGCGGGATCGTCACCGGATCCCAACGAGCGGATCTTCGTGATCACCATGATCGATCAGCTCCCGGATCCCGACTCCGGGCTCCCCCCCGCCGACTACTTCCGGAGAGCCATCAACGGGCGGTCCTGGCCCGACCCGGAACGCTTCACCTACGCCGTCGGGGATCGAGTCCGCTGGCGGTGGATCAACGCCAGCTTCGAGTCGCACCCGATGCATCTGCACGGTTTCCACTACCGGCTCGTCGGCCGCGGCGACTTCAAGTCCGAGACCCTCCTCGCCGACGACCAGGCTCCGCTCGTCGTCACCGAGCACATGACTCCGGGCAGCACCTTCCGCATGGAATGGGAGCCGACTCGCGCCGGCAATTGGATCTTCCACTGTCACTTCCAGGACCACGTCGTGCCCGCGATGGAGCGGAGCGAGGAGGATCGCGCCCACGATCTCCACGACGTCGAGCAGCACGCTCTGGATGCGATGGGGGGTCTGGTCCTCGGCGTGACGATCCGCGACGAGGGCGACCGGAACGAAGAGGAGCAGCCGTCCGAGCGACTGCGCCTGGTGGCGCTGGAGGAGGAGGGCGAGGGCGGCCTCACCCGTCGAGGCTTCGCGCTCGAACGCGCGGGCGGTCCTCGTTCCCAGGAGCTGTCGATTCCAGGCCCGCCCCTCCTGCTGACCCGCGGACGGACGACCGAGATCGCGGTCGTCAACCGGATGAGCGAGCCGACCACCATCCACTGGCACGGACTCGAGCTCGAGAGCGTCTATGACGGAGTCGCCGGTTGGAGCCGCACCTCATCCAGGATCGCGCCGCTCGTCGCGCCGGGCGACACGTTCGCAGTGCGCATCCGACCGCCGCGGGCCGGCACGTTCATCTACCACACCCACCTGGACGAGACGGAGCAGCTGATCCAGGGAATGGCGGGGCCGTTCCTGGTCCTCGACCCCGGCGAAGTCTTCGACCCGGTGACAGATCGCGTCTACCTGATCGCTGGCCAGGAAGAGGGCGACTATCCGGTGACCGTCAACGGCAGCCGAGAGGCGCCTCCCGAGGAGCTCCGCCTAGGAACCACCTACAGGCTCCGGTTCGTCCACATCACCAGCGGCGCCGACATCGACGTGACGCTGCAGCGAGAGGAGGTTCCCGCTCGGTGGCGACCGCTGGCCAAGGACGGCGCCGATCTGCCGCCGGCTCTCCAGGTCGAGCGCGACGCCACCTTCCGCACCCACACCGGGGAGACCTACGACTTCGAATGGACTCCAGAAGAGGCGGGAGACCTGACTCTCTCGCTTCGTTATCAGCCCTTCTTCTCGACCGAGGAGGTCGAGCTGACCCGCAGCCTCCGCGTCCGGTAGGAAACGCAACGACTGCGAGGATCCCGTGACCGGAAAGCCGGCCGCGGCGCGCAGGGCACGCGGGAGGCCAGATCCCGCCGGGCTCCTTCCCGCCTCGCCTGCCCTTCGCGCCGCTCAACAGCCGGGCCGTCTGGCGAGGCGACGGCCTCATCGAGCTCCAGGACGACATCCAAGCGCCAGCGTCGGAGGCGGCCTTGGCGAAGCGGTGCTCGGCCGCCGCGGAACCTCCGCGACCCCCGCGAGTCAGCGCCCTGACGAATGCTCCGCGAGTCAGCGCCCTGACGAATGCTCTGACCCCTTATCGGACCCCTTATCGTAGCTGCGGGTTGCCCTATCCGGCCTCGGCCGCTAGGGTCGGGCTCGACGATGTCGATCGTGCCGCTCGGGTGCGCCGACGACGTCGAGCTCGACCATGACCCGCGCAGGCCTCGCTCCCGATGCCGTCTCGCAGCGACTGCTCGACCGCTACCGGCGCGTGCGGTCCTTTACCGAAGATCTGTGCGCGCCTCTCGCGGTCGAGGACTACGTCGTGCAGTCGATGCCCGACGCCAGCCCGACGCGCTGGCACATCTGCCACGTGAGCTGGTTCTTCGAGCAGTTCGTGCTGCAGCGCGGGCGTCCCGACTACCAGCCGCCACCGCATTTCGACTACCTGTTCAACTCGTACTACGTGCAGGCGGGCCCGCGCTTCGAGCGGCCGCGCCGCGGGCTGCTGACCCGGCCGACGGTGGCCGAGGCCTACGAGTACCGGGGACGTGTCGACCGCGCGATGGAGGAGCTGCTGGTCGCGCTCGATCGGGGCGAAACGATCGGCGGCTCGGAGCAGGAGGCAGCGGAGCTGCGCGCGCTGGTCGAGCTCGGGCTCCACCACGAGCAACAGCACCAGGAGCTCATCCTCACCGACCTCAAGCACCTGCTCGCGCAGAACCCGCTGTTCCCGACTTATCGCGAGCAGCGCCCGGCCGCGCCGAGGGCGACGCCAGGACCCCCTGGGGACGAGCTCGGCTGGGTGGGCTGCCAGGGCGGCCTGCGCGAGATCGGGCACGGCGGCGACGGGTTCGCGTACGACAACGAGACGCCGCGACACCGCGTGTACCTCGAGCCCTACCGGCTGGCCGACCGGTTGGTGACCAACCGCGAGTATCGGGAGTTCCTCGCCGACGGCGGCTACCGTCGCGGGCCGCTGTGGCTGTCGGAGGGCTGGGCGACGGTCGAGGCGGAGCGCTGGCGCGCGCCGCGCTACTGGGTCGAGCGCGACAGCACGTGGCATCACTTCACGCTCGGCGGTCTGCTGCCTCTGGTCGACGACGAGCCGGTGTGCCACGTCTCCTACTTCGAGGCCGACGCCTTCGCGCGCTGGGCCGGGGCGCGACTGCCCACCGAAGCGGAGTGGGAGGTCGCCGCGCGCGAGCTGCCGGTCGAAGGCAACTTCGTCGACGACGAGCGCTTCCACCCCGCTCCGGCTCCCGCGGCGCGGCGCGGCGCGCTGCGGCAGGTGTACGGCGACGTGTGGGAGTGGACCCAGAGCCACTACTCGCCGTACCCCGGCTTCCGGCCCGCCGCCGGCGCCGTCGGCGAGTACAACGGCAAGTTCATGTGCAACCAGTTCGTGCTGCGCGGCGGCGCGTGCTACAGCTCGCGCGACCACATCCGCGCCACCTACCGCAACTTCCTGCCCGCTTCAGCGCGCTGGTTCTTCTCCGGCATTCGCCTGGCCCGCGATCCCGACTGAGATGAACCCCTCTTCCGCGGCCGGCTCGGCCGACGCCGTCACCGGCTCGGTCGAGCTCCTCGACCTCCACCCGCCAGCGGCCGACCTGCGCGCCGAGGTGATCGCCGGCCTGAGCCGCGAGCCCAAGAGGCTGCCGAGCAAGCTGTTCTACGACCAGCGCGGCTCCGAGCTCTACGAGCAGATCACCCGCCTCGACGAGTACTACCCGACGCGCACCGAGATCGCCATCATGCGCTCGCACGTCGGCGAGATCGCGCGGCGGCTCGGCCCGGACGTACTGCTGGTCGAGTACGGCAGCGGCAACAGCGAGAAGACACGCATCCTGCTCGACCACCTCGACCGTCCGGCCGGCTACGTGCCGGTCGACATCTCCAGGGAGCACCTGCTGGCCGCCGCCGAGGCGCTGTCGCGCGAGTACCCGCGGCTCGAGATCCGCCCGGTGTGCGCCGACTACACGCAGCCGATCGAGCTGCCCACGGTCGACGGTCCGGTGCGACGGCGCGTGGTCTACTTCCCCGGCTCGACGATCGGCAACTTCGAGCACCCCGAGGCCCGCGCCTTCCTGCGCACTCTCTCGGCGTACTGCCGCACCGGCGACGTGCTGCTGCTCGGCGTCGACTTGAAGAAGGACCCCGACGTCCTGGAGGCCGCCTACAACGATCGCCAAGGGGTCACCGCCGAGTTCAACCTCAACCTGCTGCGCCGGCTCAACGCCGAGCTCGGCACCGACTTCGATCTCGATCGCTTCTCACACCGTGCCTTCTACGACCGGGAGGCCGGGCGGGTCGAGATGCACCTGGTCAGCCAGGCGGCGCAGGCGGTCGACGTCCGTGGGGTCCGCTTCGAGCTCACCGACGGGGAGACGATCTGGACCGAGTCGTCCTACAAGTACGACCTCGATCAGATCGCTGCGCTCACCGGTGACGCGGGGTTCGAGCTCGAGCGCTGGTGGACCGATCCGCGGCAGTGGTTCGCGGTGACCTACTTCGTCGTCCGGCAGCTGGCGCCGCCTAACCGCCCTGCATCCTGAAGCCGGCCCAGTGGAACGGCGCGCGCGCGTCGACCTGACGTTGGGACGATCGGAGCCACGAGGCCAGCGCCTCGAACGCTCTGTCGGAGCGAGGCGACGCGACCGGTCCATCGGGGTGGACTCACCTCGATCGCGGCTGGTCGTCGCGTGGCGACGAGCTCGAGCGCCGCTCGAGCGCCTCGAGTCGCTCGGCGAGGTCCCGGTTCTCGGCGTCGAGCGCCTGCACCGCGCGATCAGCACGCCAGGCCCTGCCAGCCTCTAGCAGCCCGTGGTGGAACCCCCGTGGGCTGCGTTGGGAGCGCCGTGGGGCCGGATGCTCATGCGGTGCGCCAGGAACATGAACGCCCCGCCGGGGAGCGCTGCCATGGGTGTCCGGGAGCGGGAGCGCTCTCGAAACCTCTGGGTACACCCGCGTCGAGCAGCCCTTCACCCTCATGAATGTTTATGAGCGCAACGCCAGGTGGATCGACTTCGATGAACAGCGCTCGGTGGTGTGGCGGCTCAATCCGAGCGGCTCCTTTGGAGCTGCGGCCTCCTTCCAGGCCGCTCTAGGAAATGTGGAACAACGACGCCAGCACCAACATTCGGTACATCTACGCGGGAGAGACTACGGCCACTTTCTTCTCCAACGGCGAACAATCGCGGGCAGAAGGACTAGTTCTTTTCGATGACCCCGCCAACCTGGCTCCGGGCACGGTCACCTGCACATCACCGGACCGGCCCTCCGGCGTGGGGTCGTCGCGCGCGGCTTGGCTACGGCTCTCCGTGCGCGATGCCACGCCCCGCGGCCTGCTGTCTGGCCGAGAACGACAGGAGCCCAACCGCCGGCGCCGCCAGCATCGTGGCCGTGTCCCACACGGGCACCTCGGGTGCGTCTCGGATCGTCTCGAGCTGCCACGGCTCGATCACC
>DATKBT010000148.1:0-2282 GCA_035546295.1 Thermoanaerobaculia bacterium
GGAGACGCGTCAGGCTGCCGAACGCGCCCGCCTCGTTGCCGAGCTGCGCGAGATCGCCGATCGCCACGCCGTCGAAGGCAGAACCCGGAGGGTACCGAACGACCAAGACTGTGGCGAGGTGGGCTCCGTCTACTCCGAGAACGGCGGCGAGCAGTGCGTCGTCACCCACAAGACGGAGCAGGCCTGTGACATTTTCTGCGTGCCGATCGTGGAGCCGCAGGACCCTTCTCCGGCCGAGCCCAACCCGTGAGGGGCAAGGTACGGCGGAGCAGACACAGACGACGAGCGGCCTGCGATTGGCGACAAGCGACCGGGCGCGTGGGGGAGATTGGAGGCGTCATTCGCAAGATCCTCGCGCACCTGGAGAACAGAGGCGGGCAGCCCGGCAGGGGGCCTCCATCAGGGGTGGCGACGCCCTCACCGCTCGCGTCGTGATCGCCGCCGGCCTTCGATCTCCGGATACACCAGCGTCGCCAGGCCGCTGCGCGAGCTCCTGCGCGACGGCGCGCTGCCGGTGAAGCGGGTCCTCGGCCGGCAGCACCTTGATTGCCACTTCGCGGCCGAGCCGCGTGTCCTTGGCGCGGTAGACCTCGCCCATGCCGCCTGCCCCGAGTGGGGCGACGATCTCGTAGGGGCCGAGGCGGGCGCCGGCGGCGAGGGTCATCGCGGAGGCTCCTCGAGCCGCGCGATCCAGAGGTCGGCCTCCTGCTTCCACCGGTTCAGCCAGAGGCTTTGCTGATCGCGCGCGACCGCAACGGCGCTGGCCTCGTCTTCGAGCACCAGCTCCCTGTTCCCAGAAGCCGGGTCGATCCTTTCGACCCGGACGCCCGGGAAGAAGGCTCGAGACACGAGGATCCGGCCGCCGGGGAGCTCCGCCTTCACACCGAGACCTTCCCCTGGCGCGGTCGAAAACAGCTCGCGGTAGGCACGCTCGCCGAGCGACCAACTCCAGATCCCGCTCTTCCAGCCAGGGCCGACGAGCGCGTCGCCCTGCCGCGACCAGATCTCGGCGCTGAACAGGTCGCCGTCGGGGAGCTCGGGCAGGCGCTCGAAGCGATCGGGCGGCTCGCTCACCCGGTGGACAACCGTTCCAAACCCGTCACTCGCGGTTCTCTCGGCGGCGGCGAGCCAGGTACCGTCGGGCGACCAGAGCGGGTCGAGCAGCAAGCGGTCGGTGGCGAGGAGCAGCCGCAGGTCGCTGCCGTCGGGAGCGATCCCCCAGATCTCGTACTTGCCCGAGCGGTCGCTGGCGAAGGCGATCGTCCTGCCGTCGGGCGACCAGGCGGGGGAGCGCTGGCGGTTCGAGCCGGCGGCGACGAGCGTACTCGCCGCCGAGCCATCGAGTTTCAGGAGCGCGATGTCGTTTCCGGACGGTCCCGTCTGCATGGCGATCCACTGATTGTCGGGGGAAAACGCGCTCCGACGGAAACCCCACACGAAGTCACCGAGCCGAAGCGGCGGCTCGCTCGCCGGCCCCGCGGCGCCGGATCGCGGATCGAAAGGCATCCGCGCCAGCTCGCTCCCCCCCGACTGGGAAGCGAAGACGAAGGTCCTGCCGTCGGCCGCGAGGCGGAACGAGTGGACGTAGGCGGCGGGAAGCGTCACCGGCTCGGGCTCGCCGCGCGCGCTCCCGGCCGGCTCGTCGAACGGTAGGCGCCAGAGATTGGGCGATCCGCCGCGGTCGCTCACGAAGTAGAGCCAGCGACCGTCGGCCGACCACTCGGGGTTCCAATCGTGGGCAGGATCGTCAGTCAGGCGGAGCGGCGCTCGACCGCTCTCGAGACCGGCGAGCGGCACGAGCCAGAGGTCGCGTTGCGCCCTCCCGGTCACATCGCTCCCCCAATAGGCGACCCACTTCCCACCGGGCGAGACGACCGGCGCGTTGGCGACGCAGGCGCAGAGAGTACGGATCCGCCCGCTCGCGAGCTCGACCGCCTCGAGCCCCTCACCGCTGCCGCCGACGTAGCCGGTGTCGTTGGCGTTCTGGCAGTAGACGAGCTCCTGGCTGTCCGGCGTCCATGCCGGCATGAAGCCGCCCGGGGCGACGCGGCGGACGTTCTCGCCGGTCGCCCCCATGACGAAAAGGGCCGGCGTGCCGGTGCGCAGCGAGGTAAAGGCCAGCAGCTGGCCGTCGGGCGAGAAGGCGGGCGCGAAGTCCGCCTGCGGCGAGTCCGCGGTCAGGTTGATCGGATTGCTGCCGCCGACGCGCAGCAGCCAGAGATCGCGATCGCGATTGTAAACGACGCTCTTGCCATCGGGGGAGATGGCCGGTTGTCGCTCGA
>DATKBT010000149.1:0-82306 GCA_035546295.1 Thermoanaerobaculia bacterium
GTGGCTCCCCGGCGGCTCGAGATCGAGTCGGTGGCGTGCCTGGTCCGCTGACGCAGCGTGCCACTTCGAGCGGCGCGCTATCCTCCCTCTCCGGGGGGCGGGTCGTGCAGCGGCCCCCCGCTTCTCATCGCATGAGCCAACGGCCAGTGAACCATCGCCCGAGTCATCCGGACCCCGCCGTGAGGCGCGCTCGCGAGCGCGTCGGCATCGCCCGCGCGGGCGCTGCGGAGGGGACGGCCGGCCGCGCTCGACGACGATCCGCAGCTCGTCCGCCAGCTCGGCTGGCCGGCCGAGCCGGAATCCCTTACCAACCTCCTGCGGTCGAGCTGGCTGCGGAGCCTTCCTCGAGCTCGTGATGCCCACCGACGACCAGACCACGCCCCAAACTCGAGACGACCAGCCTCGAGACGGCCAGCCTCGAAACCTGGAGCCTCGAAGGAGCGGGCCCCGACCGACCGAGCGGTCCCGCGCGCTGTTCGAGGCGGCCAAGGACCTCATGCCCGGGGGCGTCAGCTCGCCGGTCCGCGCCTTTCAGGCGGTCGGCGGCGATCCGCCCGTCATAGAGCGCGGAGAGGGAGCTTGGCTGATCGACGTCGACGGCAACCGCTACGTCGACTACGTGCTCTCGTACGGCCCGCTGATCCTGGGGCACGCCCATCCCAGCGTGGTCGGCGCGGTGAGCGCGGCCGCTCGACGCGGCACCAGCTTCGGCGCGCCCAATCCTCTCGAGATCGAGCTCGCGCGGGTGATCCGCGAGACGATGCCCCACGTCGAGAAGCTGCGCTTCGTCAACTCGGGAACCGAGGCGACGATGAGCGTCCTGCGGCTCGCCCGCGCCTTCACCGGCCGGCCGCGCATCCTCAAGTTCCAGGGCAACTACCACGGGCACGCCGATCACCTCCTGGTCCAGGCCGGCTCCGGGGTGGCGACCCTCGGTCTTCCCGACTCTCCCGGCGTGCCGCCGCAGGTGACGGTCAACACCATGGTCGCGCCTTACAACGACAAGGCTGCGCTGCACCGGATCTTCGGCGAGTTCCGCGAGGACATCGCCGCCGTCATCGTCGAGCCGGTCGCCGGCAACATGGGCCTGGTCGAGCCGGTCGCGGGCTTCCTCCAGGAGCTCCGCAGCCTGTGCGACAAGTACAAGGTGCTGCTGGTCTTCGACGAGGTGATGACGGGCTTCCGCGTCCATCCTCGGGGCGCGGTGGCGCTCTATGGCGTGGTGCCGGACCTGGTCGCGCTCGGCAAGGTGATCGGCGGCGGCCTGCCGGTCGGCGCCTACGGCGGCCGCGCCGACATCATGTCCAGAGTGGCGCCGGAGGGGCCGGTGTACCAGGCGGGGACGCTGTCCGGGAATCCGGTGGCGATGGCGGCCGGGCTGGCCACCATCTTCGAGCTGCAGGAGGCCGGCGTGTGGGAGGGGCTCGAAATGCGCGGCGAGCAGCTGGTCCGCGGGCTGGCGGAAGCGGCGCGGGCGGCCGGCGTGCCGCTCCAGGTGTCGCGTGTCGGATCGATGTTCGGATTCTTCTTCAGCGAGCAGCCGGTGAGGGACTACCGCGACGCCAAGGCGTCGAACGTCGATCGGTTCAGTACCTTTTTCCACGCCATGCTCGATGCCGGCGTCTATCTCGCGCCGTCGCCGTTCGAGGCGGCCTTCCTGTCGACGGCGCATGGAGAGGACGAGATCGCCTTCACCCTCGAGGCGGCGCGCCGCGCGTTCGCAGAGGTCGCGGAGAAGGGCGGAGGATGACCCGAGACGCGTCGCCCCTTCGCCTCCTTCGCCGTCCCCGAGCGGCTCGTGCTCGCGCTCTCCACGGGCTGCCGGCGACACGGAACCGGGCTCCGAAACCCCGCCGCCCGTATGTCATAGTCTGATCCGCGATCCACGTCGACGCGCTCGCGGCTCGAATGTCCCGCGCCCGAATGCCCCGCGCTCGACTGTCCTGCGCTCGACTGTCCTGCGCTCGATTGTCCTGAGCAATGTCCGAGGAACCCATCGACATCGGCCCCGAGGGCGTACCCGCGGGCGGCCCGACCCTGCTCTGCCTGGGGGTCGACCACCGCACTGCAGGCGTCGAGCTGCGCGAGGAGCTGCAGCGTGGTTGGAGCCGGCTCGAGGGGGTCGCCGTGCACGCGCCCGACGACCTGGGCGTCGAGGCCGACGAGGCGATGTCCCGACCTCGGGAAGTGTTGCCCCAGGTGCGCGAGCTGCTGGCGCGCGAGCTCGAGGCGGTCGACCGCGAGGGCCGTTTCCTCACCGTCGAGCCCGCGATCCGCGATCTGAGGCGGTGGTCCGAAGAGGTTTGCGCGAGCGAGCTGTCGCGGCTGCGCCGATCGCTGGGGGACCTCGACGAGGAGACCTGGCGGGAGATCCAGGAGTTCTCGCGCTCGCTCACCGACAAGCTGCTCCACGATCCGACCACGCGGCTGCGCGAGTCGGTGGCTCGGGGCTCGACCGAGGAGCACCTGCGCGCCCTGCGCCGGCTGTTCGGGCTCGAGCTCCGCCGGCGCCGTGACAGTGCCTCCGCGTGACCCCAAGCGCTCCCCCCGGCGGGCGGCGCGCGGGGAGCTCGTGGTCGGGACCCGCGGCTCGGCGCTCGCGCGCTGGCAGAGCGAGCACGTGGTCAAGCGCCTGGTCGCCGCCTCGGGGCGCCGGGTGCGCTGCCGGCTCGAGACGGTGTCGACCGCTGGGGACCGCGACGCCCGGCCCCTGCCCCAGATCGGCGGCAAGGGAGTGTTCACCGAGGAGCTCGAGCGGGGTCTGCTCGACGGGCGCTTCGACTTCGCCGTGCACTCGCTCAAGGACCTGCCGGTCGAGCCGCGGTCGGGCCTCGTCCTGGCGGCGATCCTCGACCGCGAGGACGTCCGCGACGTGCTGGTCGCCCGCGACCGGCGCCCCCTGCACGCTCTCGCCGCCGGCGCCGTGATCGGCACCAGCAGCCTGCGGCGTCAGGCGCAGCTCCTGGCCGGGCGGTCCGACCTCCAGGTGTCGTCGATCCGCGGCAACGTCGAGACCCGCATCGAGAAGGTCGATCGCGGCGACTACGACGGCGTGGTGCTGGCGGCTGCCGGAGTGCGGCGGCTCGGGCTCGAGGAGCGGGTGAGCGAGTGGCTGCCCCTCGCCACGATGCTGCCGGCTCCCGGCCAGGGGGCGCTGGCGGTGCAGTGTCGGGCCGACGACGAGGAACTGATCGAGGCGCTGCGGGAGATCGACGAGGCGGCGGTGCGTCGCGCTGTCGAGGCCGAGCGGAGCTTCCTGGGCGGTCTCGGAGGCGGCTGCTCGCTGCCGATCGCGGCCTTCGGCACGGTCAAGCGGCCGTCGGGATCGACCGGGATCTGGCTGTGCGGACTGGTGGCGTCCGCGGATGGTCGCGAGGTGGTGCGCGTCGAGGGGGAGGGAGAGGACGCGCTGGAGCTCGGTCGCGGTCTCGCCGAGAAGGCGCTCGAACGCGGTGCCGGGAGGCTCCTCGGTGTCGGGTGAGGGGCTCGCGGGCCGCCGTATCGTCGTCACCCGGAGCGAAGCGCAGGCGAGGGTCCTGTGCCGGCGGCTCGAGGAGCTGGGCGCCGAGCCGGTCCCGTTTCCGGTGATCCGCTTCGAGCCGATCGAGCCCCCCGAGCTGCCCGAGATCGTCGCGGAGCTGGGCCGGCTCGACTGGCTGGTGCTCACCAGCGTCAACGCGGTCGAGCGCTTCTTCGCGCTGCTCGAGCAGACGCGTCCTGGCGCGGTGGCCGATCTGGCAAGTGGCTCGGCTGCAGTCGCCGTGGTCGGCGACGCCACCGCCAGAGCGCTCGAGCAGCACGGGATCGCGCCGCGGGCCGTGCCTGAGGAGTTCCGGGGCGAGGCGCTGGTCGAGTGCCTCGGCGAGCTCACCGGCCGGCGCGTGCTGCTGCCGCGCTCCCGGATCGGGCGCCCCGAGATCGCGCGCGCCCTGCGCGAGCGCGGCGCTCTCGTGCGCGAGATCGCCATCTACGACACGGTGCGTGCGCAACCAGGTCCCGAGGCGCTGGCGGAGCTGCGCCGGGGGATCGACGCGGTGACCTTCACCAGCCCCTCGAGTGTGCGGAGCTTCCTGGCGATCCTCGAGGACGCCGGGCTCGACCGGGGGATCGTCGCGGACTCCGCGATCGCCTGCATCGGTCCGGTGACGGCCCAGGAGGCCCGGTCGCTCGGACTCTCTCCCGAGGTGGTGCCCGAGGACTACACCGTGCCCGGCCTGGTCGCCGCGCTCGAGGCATGGTTCGCTCGCACGCCAGAGCACGCCGATCCGGTTCGGGGGCGCACGGCCGGGGGCTCGAGGTCGTGACCGACGGCATCTTCCCGCAGGTCCGCCTGCGGCGTCTGCGGCGAAGCGCGCCTCTGCGCGAGATGGTTCGCGAGACCGAGCTGCGGCCGCGTCACCTGATCTATCCCCTGTTCGTCGAGCACGGGGAGGGGCGGCGCGCAGCGATCTCCTCCATGCCGGGCCAGACGCGCTTCACGGTCGACCAGCTCGCGGGGGAGGCCGGCGAGCTGCGAGCGCTCGGCATCCCGGCGGTCCTGCTGTTCGGCATCCCGGCGGCCAAGGATCCGGTGGGCGAGGAGAACTTCGCTGACGACGGGATCGTCCAGCGCGCGATCCGCGCGCTCAAGGAAAGCGCGCCCGACCTCGTCGTGATCACCGACGTCTGCTGCTGCGAGTACACCGACCATGGCCACTGCGGGGTGCTCGACGAGCGGGGCGCGATCCGCAACGACGAGACGCTCGAGATCCTGGGCAGAGTCGCGGTCTCGCACGCGGCGGCCGGCGCCGACGTGGCGGCGCCCTCCGGCATGATCGACGGCATGGTCGGCGCCATCCGCGCCGCGCTCGACGCCCGCGGCTTCCCGCACGTCGCGATCCTCTCCTACGCCGTCAAGTACGCCTCCGCATTCTACGGACCGTTTCGCGAGGCGGCCGAGGGAGCGCCGGCGTTCGGCGACCGGCGCTCGCACCAGATGGACCCGGGCAACGTGCGCGAGGCGCTGCGCGAGGCGGCGCTCGACGTGCGCGAGGGCGCGGACCTGCTGATGGTCAAGCCGGGGCTGCCCTACCTCGACATCGTCTCTCGGGTGCGTGAAGCCCACCCGAGACTGCCGCTGGTCGCCTACAACGTGAGCGGCGAGTACAGCATGGTCAAGGCCGCCGCCGAGCGCGGCTGGCTCGACGAGCGGAGCGCGGTGCTCGAAGCGCTGACCTGTCTGCGCCGCGCCGGCGCCGACCTGGTGATCACGTATCACGCCAAGGAGGCGGCGCGCTGGATCGGCGAGCGGGACGGCGCCGGATGAGGCCGCCCGAGGACGAGCTCGAGCTGCGCGAGCGCTCGCGGACCCGCGACGGCGAGACCCACCTGCTCGACCGGCGCCTGTTCTTCCAGCTCCTCGCCTTCACCAGGGCTCGGAGCAGCGCTGCGCTGCGGGGTGCGCTCGAGCGCACCGGCGCATCCGCAGTGCTCTACGAGGACCTCGCCGACCCGGCCGGGGTCGCTGTGCTGACGCTCGCCGAGCGCCCGGAGGTCCTCGTCGAGGTGCTGCGTCCGCTCTACAACGAGGATCCCTTCACCGAGCTGGTCGCCCGGCCCGAGCTGACCATGATCGGGAGGACGTATTCGCTGGGGTACGAGGACGACCTCGAGGAGGCGCTGCTCGGGCGACCACGCCGGCGGGTGCTCGACCCCGCGAATCGGTGGGCGATCTGGTACCCGCTGCGGCGTGCCGCGAGGTTCGAGCAGCTCGACGGCGCCGAGCAGCACCAGATCATGGCCGAGCACGGCGCCGTGGCGCGCGCCTTCGGCCAGGCTGGCGTGGTCGCCGACGTGCGCCTCTCCTGCCACGGCCTCGACCGGCACGACAACGACTTCGTCATCGGCCTGCTCGGCCCCGAGCTCGCGCCGCTCTCCAAGCTGGTGCAGGCGATGCGCAGGACGCGCCAGACCGCCGAGTTCCTCGATCGCCTGGGACCGTTCTTCGTCGGCCGCGCGGTGTGGCAGAGCGAGATGTGAGCCCGACGCACGGCCGAGCGAGTCAGCGAGCAAGAGGCGCGGCTGCAGGCGTGCCGACAGCCGCCCCCTCGGACCGCCTCGATTCTGGCATCAGCGTCGCGCCGACCACCTGCCAGCGGCTGACTCCTGGATTCGACCTCGCAGGGGCCTTGGGACCTTCGCTTCACCAGCGCATCGCAAGCATCGCGGTCGAACGTGGACGCGGAGTCGGCGCCGGTCGAGCGAGCCAACGGGCTTCGATGCCCCGAACGGCGCGAAGCGCCTGTGAGGCTCCCCCTTGGGGGCTGGGGGGGAGATGATCACTAGCCTCGAATGTGCTACCAGCACATTCAGAGGCTAGCCCGCTAGCTGGGAGGGCGAGGAAGAGGAGCCTCGCCAGCCGAGGAACGCGATCACGCCGAAGGTGAGCGCCAGGACGAGCTTGACGATTGCGGTGCCGTTGCCGTCATCGGCGCCTTCCCCCCCGCCCGCGAAGCTGAGAGCCGTGAGCACGAGGAGCATCACGGTCGTAATCGCCGTGAACAGGGCGCCGGTCAGGTCCGCGGTCTTCTTGTCGGCGTTCAGACAGCCGATCCGCACGATGACGAAGGTCAGCACCGCGAAGAACAGGAGGACGACCCACCAGCTTCCAGCCGCTGCGCGGACCATTCCCTCTCCTGCCCACCACGCGGTGCCCGCGAGGTACGCTGCCGTGAGGAGGAAATTTTTCATGATGGCGCAATCTACCCTGCGCGCGGTGACGCCGCAAGCCGCAGGCCCGCCGGCCGGCGTCCGTCGCGGCCAGTGGCGGCGGCCGGATGGCGCGCGGTGGTGGAGACCCGTTGCCGGTTCGGCCTGAGGAGGCGGGCTCAGGCGTCCCCGTCGGCGGCCTCGCCGAGGAGGAGCTCGTGCACCTCCGCCGGATGCCGCGCAGGGAGCGCCTCTTCGAGGCGCTGGTGTACGTGAACCTCGCGGCGGCGGTCCTGCTGGCGGTCTTCTACACGATCGCGGCGAACTGGGATCCGGTGCGCGCGGTGCTGGTCGTGCTGGTCCTGCTCGCGGCGCGCGCGAACCTGCGACAGGCGCGCAGTGCCCGCCTGCTGCGCAGGCTCTCGTCGGTGCTGCGGATCGGAGGGCTGTAGCGACGGCGTCGGGACGACCCCGTCTCAGCCGTCGGTCCGTCGCGTCGGCAATCGCGCCGCGCGCGGCGGTCGTCGCTCCTCGAGCACGTGCCGAGTGCGGTGGTACACCTCGTCGAGGCCTGCGGCGTCGACGCCGTAGCTGCCGCGCAGACCCCCGGAGCGGTCGACGATCGTCAAGCGTCCCTCGCGTGCCACCTCGGCGAGACCGGGCCCGACGAGGTCGGGCGCGACGGAGCCGGCTGCGACGTCGCCGGCGCCGTACGGCTCGCCCTTCGCGGGGGCGGAGCCGGCCGCGCGCGCGAGCAGGACCCGTGGATCCCCTGCGCGAAAGCCCTCGATCAGGAGCCGGCTGACCGCTCGCGGCTCTCCGGTCAGGAGCCGGATCTCGCCGGCGTCGAGCCCCTGGTCCGTCGCGAAGCGCCGCACCGCCTCGGGCGTGTCCCTCGCCGGGTCCACCGTGATGGCGGCCACGACGACGGTTTCGGCGTCTTCAGCGTCTTCAGCGTCTTCAGCGTCTTCGGCGTCTTCAGCATGCAGGCGAGCCGCCAGCTCCGACAGACCCGAGAGCACGGGCTCGCAGTCCTCGCCGCAGGTGGTGGTGAAGAAGCCGACGACGAGGACCGGAGCGCCGGACCGTGTGCCGGCGTCGTCGTCGGCCGCCAGCTCGATGCGGGCGCCGCTCTGGTCGACCAGGCGGGTTTCGGGCAGCGTTCCGTAGAGCGGCGGCGGCGCCGGCTCGAAGCGCAGCAGGGGACGCATCGCGGGGACCAGGATGAGACCGGCGACGGTGGCCCAGAGGTAGGGATTGCGGAGAAGACGGCGCGGCGCTTCTTGGGAAGGCATTGCGGCCAGCGTAGCAGCTCGGAGCGGACGGTTTCGGGGCGCCGGCGGGACGAG
The DNA here is from genome assembly GCA_035546295.1 of Thermoanaerobaculia bacterium. Taxonomy (GTDB): domain Bacteria; phylum Acidobacteriota; class Thermoanaerobaculia; order Multivoradales; family Multivoraceae; genus DATKBT01. The sequence goes on from DATKBT010000149.1 coordinate 8,037, forward strand.
ACGGCGCGGCGACGCGCCACCGCGCGTGACGACCGCGAGCGCCGAGAGATCCCGGTGTTTCGAGGCTTTCCCGGGCCCCTTGGACGTCGCAGGAACGGAGTCGAACACCGCGGTACGTCTCGGCTGCGGCGGCCTCTCGGCGCCCTCTCGAGAGCCCTTCGGCGCCTTATGGCGCGGACCGTCGCCTCGCCTTGACCTGTCTCCGCGACCGCGGCTACACTGCCGCGCAATTCGGTTCTGGTTCACCGTCGCCGCCGCCTCTTTGTTTGCTGCGGCGCTCCTCTCGGCTCGGCTTCGAACGCCACGACGCGTACGTGATGCTCCATCGAATCCGCTGTGCACCGCCCGCCTCCCTCGGCCGTGTCCGGTGGCTCTCGGGGCGCGTCGAGCGAGGTCTGACGGCCCCGTCACGGGGCCTCGCGGCGCAGCGCTGGTAAGGGTCTTCAGGCAACGACTGGACGAGGGTGGAGTTTGGCCCAGACCTTTCCCAGGTGGACGCTGAAGATCCCTCTCTTCCTGGCACTGAGCCTGCCGCTGTTCGCAGCGGCCGCGGTCGGAGGAGTCTGGTACTACTTCTCGCCTGAGTACACCGACGTCGGGTATCGGCCGAAACAGCCGGTGCCGTACAGCCACGCGCTGCATGCGGGCCAGCTCCGCATCGACTGCCGTTACTGCCACGCTTCGGTCGAGCAATCGGCGGTGGCGGTCGTGCCGCCGACCAAGGTCTGTATGAATTGCCACCACGTGGTGCTCAAGGAGAGCCCGCTGCTCGAGCCGATCCGGTTCAGCCTGGCGAGCGGTCGCCCGATGCAATGGGTTCGGGTCCACGACCTCCCGGAGTACGTGTTCTTCGACCACTCGGCCCACGTGACTGCCGGCGTCGGTTGCCGGAGCTGTCACGGCCCGGTTCAGGAGATGGTGGTGGTCCAGCAGACGGAGCCGCTGTCGATGGGCTGGTGCCTGGACTGTCACCGCGATCCCGGCCCGTCGCTGCGCCCGCTCGAGGCGGTGACCGACATGGAATGGGTCCCGCTCGAGGGTCATGCCGAGTTCGCGCGCCAGGCGATCGAGGAACGCGGGATCGCGCCGCCGACCGATTGCACGGGGTGCCACCGTTGAGCGCGCGCGAGCGCCGAGGAGGCGCGCGCGGGATCCGGCCGGAGCCGCCGGTCGGAGAGCCTTCGGTGGCGCGCTCGACCGCCGCGCCGGGCGCTTGGGAGGCGCCCGCCTACTGGCGCAGCCTCGAGCAGCGCGCCGACGACCCCCGGGTGCGCGACCACTACGAGAGGGAGTTCCTCGAGGGGGCGTCCGAGGCGCCGGAGGGGCTCAGCCGTCGCGAGGTGCTCCAGCTCACCGCGGCCTCGGTCTCACTCGCCTCGCTCGCCGCCTGCCGCCGCCCGGTCGAGCACATCGTGCCCTTCGTGCAAGCTCCCGAGCTGATGGTGCCGGGAATTCCTCGACACTACGCGACGACCCTGCCGTTCCGGCACGAGGCGCTCGGTCTGCTGGTCGAGTCGCACGAGGGGCGCCCGACCAAAGTCGAGGGCAACGAGCTGCATCCTTCGACCCTCGGCTCGTCGTCCCTGTGGATGCAGGCGTCGATCCTCGACCTCTACGATCCCGATCGCTCGCGCGCGCTGCTGGCGGCCGGCGAGCCGTCGACCTGGGAGGCGTTCACGGCGGCCTGGGGCGACATCGCGGCGGGGCTGGTCCAGAGTGGCGGCCAGGGTCTCGCGATCCTCGCCGAGTCCTTCTCGTCGCCGACCCTGGCGCGGCTGCAGCGCGACGCGCAGGAGCGTTTTCCGCAGGCGCGCTGGGCGACCTGGGAGCCGATCTCGGAGGCCAACGCCGAGGCTGGGGCGAGTCGGGCGGCAGGCGTCGCGCTGGTGCCCGACCCGCACTACGAGCGCGCGCGCGTGATCCTCGCCGTCGACTCGGATTTCCTGGGAACCGAGGCGGGGGTGGTGCTCGCCACCCGCCGTTACGCGGCGAGCCGCGCGGTCGACGACGCTTCGCCATCGAGCTCGGGGATGAGCCGGCTCTACGTCGCCGAGGGGATCCACTCGTTGACGGGGGCCAACGCCGACCATCGCATCCGCGTGCGCAGCAGCCGGATCGGCGCTTTCGTCGCGGCGCTGGCCGCCGAGCTCGCGCGCCAGGGTCTCGGCGTCTCGGCGCCGGCCTCGGCGTCCCCGGTCGAAGGGGTGAGCGCCGAGCAGCTCCGCGTGCTGGCCGCCGACCTGCTGGCGCACCGCGGCGAGAGCTTGATCGTCGCGGGTCGCCGGCAGCCCCCCGTGGTCCACGCCGCCGTGCTCGAGCTCAACGCAGCGCTCGGCAACGTCGGCCGCACGATCGAGTACCGGATTCCGCGTCACCGGCAGGAGAGCGGGGAGACGCTCGCCGAGCTGGTCGAGGCGATGGGCGCGGGCCGCGTCGAGACGCTGGTGATCCTGGGCGCCAATCCCGTCTACTCGGCGCCCGGCGACCTCGCATTCGCCGAGGCGCTGTCGGGGGTGGCCAACGTCCTGCATCTGGGCGGCCACGTCGACGAGACGGCGGCTGCGTCCAAGTGGCACGTACCTCGCGCGCACCCGCTCGAGACCTGGGCGGACGCCAGCGCGGCCGACGGCACCCTGAGCATCGTCCAGCCCCTGATCGCGCCGTTGTGGGACGGCAAGTCGGAGATCGAGCTGCTCAACCTGGTGGCCGGCGGCGAGGACCGCTCCGGCTACGACCTCGTCCGCCAGACCTGGTCCGGGCTGCTGGGCAGCGAGCCCGGCTCCGAGTCCTTCGAGTCACGCTGGCTGCAGACCCTGCACGACGGCGTCGCCGAGGGAACCGCCGAGCCCGCCGCCGAAGCGCCGGTCTCGTCCGGCGCGCTCCAGGAGCTGGCGAGCTCGCCGGCGCCGGGGGGGGGTGAGGGGCTCGAGATCGTCTTCGCGGCGTCGCCCGCGCTGTTCGACGGCCGGTTCGCCAACAACGCCTGGCTGCAAGAGCTGCCGCACCCGATCACCAAGATGACCTGGGACAACGCCGCGCTGCTCAGCCCGGCGACCGCGCGCACGCTGGGGGTCGAGAACGAGGAGATCGTGACCGTCTCGGTCGAGGGGCGGGAGATCGAGCTGCCGGTTTGGATCGTGCCCGGGCAGGCGGACGAGACCGTCGTCGTCGAGCTCGGCTACGGGCGAACCGGCGCCGGGCGCGTGGGCGACGGCGTCGGCGCCAACGCCAGCGTGATCCGGACGTCGCGCTCGCTCGACTACGCTCAGGGCGCGACGGTGCGCTCGACCGGCCGTCGGCACCTCGTGGCCCAGACCCAGGACCACCACGGCATGGAGGGGCGGCCGCTGGTGCGCGCGGCCGCGCTCGATCACTTCCGCGACCATCCCCACTTCGCGGCCGAGATGGTCCACACGCTGCCGCCCTCCACCCTCTGGTCGGAGTGGACCTACGAGGAGGGTTCTCACCCGCCGCCCGGAGTGAGGGAGCGGGTCGCCGTCGACGTCCCCGTGTACCAGTGGGGGATGGCGATCGATCTCAACGCGTGCACGGGGTGCAACGCCTGCGTGATCGCGTGCCAGAGCGAGAACAACATCCCGGCGGTGGGCCGCGACCAGGTTCGCCGCGGTCGCGAGATGCACTGGATCCGTCTCGACCGGTACTTCTCGGGCTCCGAGGACGAGCCGGAGACGGTGTTTCAGCCGGTGCCCTGCATGCACTGCGAGAACGCGCCGTGCGAGCAGGTCTGTCCGGTGGCGGCGACCGTGCACGACGCGGAGGGCATCAATGCGATGGTCTACAACCGTTGCATCGGCACCCGCTACTGCTCGAACAACTGTCCGTACAAGGTCCGTCGCTTCAACTACTACCACTTCACCAAGCACACCCCCGAGGTGGTCGCGCTCGCCAACAATCCCGACGTCACGGTGCGCTCGCGCGGCGTGATGGAGAAGTGCACCTACTGCACACAGCGGATCAACGCCGCCAAGATCGCGGCCAAGCGCGAGGACCGGCCGGTCGCCGACGGCGAGGTCAGGACCGCCTGCCAGCAGGCGTGCCCGGCGCAGGCGATCAGCTTCGGCAACATCCTGGACGAGGGGAGCGTGGTGGCGACCCACAAGCGCAGCCCCCGCAACTACGGGATGCTCGACGAGGTCGTGTACACCAGGCCCCGCACGACCTACCTGGCGAAGCTGCGCAACCCGAGCGCCGAGCTGGCTCCGCCCGCGGCGCCTGGCGCGGACCCCGCTCACGGCGCCACCGGCGGCGACGAGTCGGACGCAGCGGCGGGCGGCGCGGAGGGACACGGATGAGCGCGCTCTTTGGACCTGGACGCGGCCGGCGCGCGATCGTCCGATGCGCCAGGTTCGGCGTCTTCGGGCTCGCTCTCGTCGCCGTGCTCGCCGGCTGCCGCGGCATGCCCTCCCCCTGGCCGCCGATCCATGTCAATCCGAACATGGACGATCAGCCGCGCCTCGACGCGCAGCAGGCGAGCCCCTTCTTCTACGACGGCAAGGGGATGCGCGAGCCGGTGCCCGGGACGGTGGCGCGCGGTGAGCTCCGGCTCGACGTCGGCTTCTACACCGGACTCGATGCGGCGGGGGAGTTCCTGCCGCAATCCCCGGTCGAGACCACCGACGAGGTCCTCGCGCGCGGCGCCCTCCGCTATTCGATCTACTGCGCTCCCTGCCACGACGAGCGCGGCACCGGCACCGGCATCCTGGCGGAGTACGCCAGCGTGCCGACAGCGTCGATCCACGATGCGCAGCGGCTCGCCTATCCGGATGGCCAGTACTTCGACGTCATCACCAACGGCTTCGGCCTGATGCAGGGCTACGCCTACCCGATCCCGGCAGAGGACCGGTGGGCGATCGTCGCGCACATGCGCCGGCTCCAGCAGGAGCGACTCGAGCGTCTGGCCGCGCGCACCGGCGGAGCGGAGTAGCAGCGACGTGAGAGTCCCGGAGCCCGTATTGAGAGTCAGGATGCCCGCTTTGCGAGCGCCGGGGACGGTGCAATGAGCAGAGGCAAGCTCCTCATCGCCGCCGGCGTCGTTGCTCTGCTGTCGGTGATCGCTGTGCTGCGCATCGCCGACTACCTCGTGTCGAGCGAGTACCGCGAGCCGCTACGCACCGACGCGGTCGAGGCCACGCCCCGGGTCGAGGGGATCGAGGCCGAGCACGAGGCCGACGAGGCGGCGGCGATGGCCAAGCCCTACGAGGAGGCCGAGTACCGGACCTTCCCCGTGATCGGCAGCCGCGTCGCCGTCTGGGTGCTGGCGCAGCTCCACCTGCTGTTCGCGGCGTTCGTGCTCGCGGTGCCGCTGTTCGCCTTCATCATCGAGCTGGTCGGCTACAAGACCAAGGACGAGCGCTACGACAAGCTGGCCTACGAGTTCACCAAGCTGCTCAGCGTCTCGTTCTCGTTGACGGCGACCTTCGGGGCGTTTTTGACCTTCGCGCTGGTCATCCTCTACCCGAAGTTCATCAATTACCTGATGCACGTCTTCTCGCCGACGTTCCTGCCCTACGTCGGACTGTTCTTCTTCGAGGCGTTCTTCCTCTACAGCTACTACTACGGCTGGGGGAAGTTCAGCCCGCGCGTGCACCTGTTCCTGGGCTTCATGCTCAACCTGGTGGGCACGGCGATCATGTTCATCGCCAACGCGTGGCTCACCTTCATGATGTCCCCGGACGGGATCGCCGACAGCGGCGCGCTGATCAGCCTCAAGGACGCGTTCACCAACTACACCTGGATGCCGATCAACGTCCACCGCATCATCGCCAACGTCGCCTTCGGCGGGTCGGTGGCGGCGGCCTACGCCGCGGTCCAGTACCTGCAGGCGAAGACCCCCGAGCAGCGCGCCCACTACGACTGGATGGGCTACGTCGGCAACTTCGTGGCGATCGCCTCGTTCCTGCCGCTGCCGTTCGCCGGCTACTACCTGGCGAGCGAGATCTACTCCTACAACCAGGCGCTCGGGATCCAGATGATGGGCGGCGCGTTCTCCTGGCTGTTCATCATCCAGGCGGCCCTGATCGGCAACCTGTTCCTCGCCGCCAACTACTACCTGTGGCTGGGCATGGGGCGGCTCGAAGGCGCGCAGCAGTACCAGCGCTTCATCAAGTACCTGCTGATCGCGATCGCGCTCTGCTTCGCGGTGTGGGCGACGCCGCGCTCGATCATCTCGACGGTGACCGAGATCCGCGCGATGGGCGGCTCCTCGCACCCGCAGCTCGGCTTCCTGGGCCTGATGTCGGCCAAGAACACGGCGGTCAACGTGCTCATCCTGTCGACCTTCATGAGCTTCCTGCTCTACCGGCGCACCGGCAAGCGCTCGGTGCACCGGCACGCCAAGGCGATCAACGCCACCGAGTTCGGCATCTTCGCGCTCGCCGCCGGAATCGTCATCTTCTACGGCGTCTACGGCTACTTCGTCGACGCCGCGACCCGCATCAGCTTCTCGATCCCGCAGGTGATGTCGGTGCTGGTGGCGATGGTGCTGATCACGGCTCTCGACATCGTGCTCTACCGGGGCGCCGAGAAGACCGGCGAGATCATCTGGGGCCGGATCCCGCCGATCGCGCAATACGTCCTGATCTTCATCGCCGTCAGCTTCACCTGGCTGATGGGGCTGATGGGCTACGTCCGCTCCGGGCTGCGCCAGCACTGGCACGTCTACGGCGTGGTGCGCGACACCTCGGTCGACGCGTTCACTCCCACCCTCGGCTTTGCCACCAGCGTCGTGTCGGTGACGGTGCTGATCTTCTTCGGCCTGATCGGCTTCGTCTTCTGGCTGGCGAGCCTGGCGGGCAAGAAGGCCTACGCGACGGCCGAGCGCGAGGTCGCCGAGGCGGCCGCGGAGCCCGGCGCGGCCAAGACTCCGGGCGAGACTCCGGGGCTCGGCGTCGAGGCCTGAGGGATCGTGGCGATGGCCAACATGCGCAAGATCGAGATTCCGCCGCCGCTCAAGCTGGCCGCCCTGGTGCTGGGGACGACCCTGCTCTACACCTACATCGGCCAGCTCGTCCCGCAAAAGGAGGTGCTGCCCCCCGAGGAGACGGTGATCCGCGCCGACATGACGACCGACGACCTGGTCGTCGCCGGCGAGCAGATCGCGGCCAACAAGGGGATCTGCCTGACCTGCCACACGATCGGCGCGAGCGGTCCGCTCCGGTTTCCGGACCTTTCGGGCATCGGCGGCCGGGCCGGGACGCGGATCGAGGGAATGTCCGACCTCGAGTACCTCGCGCACTCGCTGTACGCTCCGAACGAGTACATCGTCGAGGGCTTCGCGCCGGGCATGCCCGAGATCGACCGCCCTCCCATCGGCTTGACCGAGCAGGAGATCCGGGCCGTGATCGCCTGGCTGCAGAGCCTGGGGGGGGAGCCGACGGTGACGATGGAGACCGAAATCCCCTTCGCCGGAGGAGGGTAGTCGCTCATGCAGATCCCGATTCTGAGCTTCCTCGGGCTCAACTGGGTGGTGCTCGCGATCGTGGCCGCGATGCTGGTGCTGCGCTGGCGCAAGGTCGGCACCTTCACCTGGGCGGTGGCCTGGTGGCTGGCGATCTACCTGGGCGTGCGCTTCGGCTTCGAGGTTCCGGTGCCGGGCTCGGTGGTCACCATGTACGTGGCGATCGCCACCGGCGCGATCGTGGCGTACGTGTCGTCGGACCGCGAGCGCTGGCGCGAGTTCATCCGGCCGCCGCTGCGGGTGATGCTCGAGCCCAGGCTGCGTCCGCTACTGGCCGTGATCCTGGTGGCACTCCCGGCGCTCGCCGCCTATGGGGTCTACGCCGACATGAACGTGCCGCCGGTGGCCCCCGCCTTCGGGCGCACCGTCCACCCCTCGCCGCCGGCCAAGATCGTCGTCCACGACACCGAGTACGACACCCGCACCGCCGACAACCCCTACCGGGAGCTGCGCGAGAGCAACCCCGACGAGTTCGCCGCTCACGTCGAGAGCGGACGCCGGGTGTACTTCCAGAATTGCTTCTGGTGTCACGGTGACGGGCTGGGCGGCGACGGCATGTTCGCCCACGGGCTCAACCCGATCCCGACCAACTTCAACGACTCCGGCGTGCTGCCCATCCTGCAGTCCTCCTTCGTCTTCTGGCGGATCGCCAAGGGTGGGCCCGGCATGCCCGAGGAGGCGGGGCCGTGGGACAGCGCGATGCCGGTGTGGGAGACCTTCCTGACCGAGGAGGAGATGTGGGACGTCAATCTCTTCCTCTACGAGTTCAACGACTTCGAGCCTCGTGCGCTCACCGCGGAGGTGACGCATTGAACGGCCGGGGCGCGTTGCGATCGGAACGGATCGGCTGGGCGCCTCGGGCGTGGGCCGTCGCTCTCCTGCTGCTGGCGGGCGGGACCGCAGCGGCGGCGGTCGAGCCGGACCTGGGCACCGAGCAGCAGCGAGAGGCCGGTCGTGAGCTCTACGAGAAGTACTGCTCACAGTGCCACGGAGACGACGGCGACGGCGAGGGCTACGCCACCGGCAGGGTCAAACCGGCGCCGCGCGACTTCACCTCGGGCAAGTTCAAGTTCCGCACCACTCCGAGCGGCATGATGCCGACCACCCAGGATCTCTTCGACGCGATCCGCGACGGGCTGCCCTACACCTCGATGCCGGGCTGGCCGAACCTCAACGACCAGCAGACGCGCAACCTGGTCTACTACGTGAAGACCTTCTCCGAGGATTTCGCGGACGAGAACAAGCTGGCCGAGCCGATCGACATCCCCTCACCCCCGGCGATCGACGAGGAGTCGATCGAGCGCGGACGCCAGGTCTACGAGGCGCAGGGCTGCGCGGCATGCCACGGCGTCGCGGGCCGCGGTGACGGCCAGTCGGCGCCGACGCTCCAGGACGAGTGGGGGCAACACATCCGGGCGGCCGACCTCACCCACCGCTGGACCTTCCGGGGCGGCCCGACGCGCCGCGACGTCTTCCGGACCTTCAGCACCGGCGTCAACGGCACGCCCATGCCGTCCTACGCCGATACGCTCGAGGTCGAAGATCGCTGGGACCTCGTGAATTACATCGCCTCGCTGGGCGACGGTGACGATCCGGGCTACGACTCCTTGCTCGTCGTCTCCTACGTCGAGCGCCCGCTCGACCTCGAGGAGGGCTCCGCCCTGTTCGAGGAGGCGCCGATGGCGCGCTTCCCGCTGGTCGGCCAGATCACCGAGGTCGGCCGCAACTTCTACCCGTCGACCAACTCGATCGACGTTCGCGCCGTCTACAACCGAGACGAGATCGCCTTCGAGCTCCGCTGGCACGACATGCGGGCGGAGACGACCGGCGAGAACGGTCCGGCTCTCGAGGCGCCGCGCTGGGGCGAGGACGACGCGACCTCCGGCGAGGCTGAGGGCTCCTCGGAGGACGACTTCTTCGGTGGCCTCGAGGAGGAGCCCTCGGGTGACGACGACTTCTTCGGCGGGCTCGAGCAGGAGCCGCCCGCCGAGGACGACTTCTTCGGCGATCTCGAAGGTGGCGACGACGACTTCTTCGGCGACCTCGAGGGCGGGAGCGCTGGCGCCGGCGGCGGCTTCTCGGACGCGGTGGCGATCCAGCTTCCATCCCAGCAGCCGGCCGGCAACCGCAAGCCGTACTTCCTCTTCGGCGACTCCGGATACCCGGTCGACCTCTGGTTCGCCGACCTCGCCAAGGACGTGAGCGAGACCTTCCGGGCTCGCGGCAGCTCCGAGATCGTCCCCACCGACACCGAGATCGTCGAGCTGAGCTCGAGCTACGAGGCCGGGGAGTGGACGGTGATCTTCAAGCGGCGGCTCCGCTCCACCTCGTCGATCTCCTTCGGCGAGGTCCAGTACACGCCGATCGCGTTCTCGGTCTGGGACGGCTTCAACCAGGAGCGCGGCAACAAGCGCGCGCTGACCTCGTGGTTCTACCTCTACACCGAGCCGAGCGAGCAGCAGTCGGCGATCGTGCCGATGATCCGGATCGCCCTGATCGTGGTGATCGCCGAGTTGCTGGTCCTCTTCCTCGTGCGCCGTCGTCACCTGCGGGCGGCGACCGCGTCCGCCGAGGGCTCACGAGCATCCGCACCCGAGGGCACCAGCTCACTTCCTGCCTGACTCATCGAGGGCTTCTCATGTACAAGAGCATCTACGTCCCGGTCGACAACTCGGACCACTCGAATCAGGCGATCGAGTCCGCGATCGAGCTCGGCAAGGCCTTCGACTCGCGGCTCGTGGGCTGCCACGTCTACGCGGCGAGCATGCACGACTATCGCTTCAAGCAGATGGAGTACACGCTCCCCGAGGAGTACCTCGAGGAGACCGAGCTCGAGCGTCAAAGACGCATCCACGACTCGCTGATCACCATGGGTCTCCAGCTCATCTCCGAGAGCTACCTCGAGCCGATGAAGTCGCGGTGCGACGAGGCGGGGCTCGAGTTCGAGCCCAGGATGATGGACGGCAAGCACCACGCCGAGATCGTCAAGGACATCAAGGGCTCCGACTACGACGTCGTCGTGCTCGGCGCGCTCGGCATCGGCCGGGTTCGCGACTCGCAGATCGGCTCGGTGTGCGAGCGCGTCGCGCGCACCAGCGACAAGGACGTGTGGGTGATCAAGCGGCTGCCCAAGCGCGCCGCCAACGGCAACGGCAACGGCAACGGCAACGGCGCCAACGGGCACGGGGCGTCGGCCGACGCGCTCGACACCATCCTGGTGGGAGTCGACGGCTCGCCGCAGTCCTTCGGGGCGCTGATGACGGCGATCGAGCTCGCCGAGCGCTTCGGCAAGAAGGTCGAGGCGATCGCGGTCTACGATCCGTACCTCCACTACTCGGTGTTCAAGGGCGTGGTGAACGTGCTGACCGAGCGCGCCGCCAAGATCTTCCGCTTCGAAGAGCAGAACCAGCTCCACGAAGAGATCATCGACACCGGGCTGGCCCAGATCTACCAGTCGCATCTCGACGTCGCCGAGACGCTGGCGAAGCAGCGCGGCGTCGAGCTCGAGAAGACGCTGCTCGACGGCAAGGCCTTCCAGAAGATCCTCGACCACGCGCGCGCCAGGCAGCCCTGGCTGCTGGTGGTCGGGCGCATCGGCGTGCACAGTGCGAAGGAGGAGACCGGTCTGGGGAGCAACGCCGAGAACCTGCTGCGCTCCTGCCCCTGCGACATCCTGCTGACCACCCGCCTCGAGCACCCCGAGCTCGACCTGCGGGCGGAGGAGAGCATCCGCTGGACCGAGGACGCCGAGGAGCGGTTCCGGCGAGTGCCCGAGTCGGTGCGCGGCATCGCGCGCACTGCGCTTTACCGGCTGGCGATCGAGCAGGGGCACAGCGTGATCACCAACGCGCTGCTCGACGACGCGATGGAACGCTACATGCCGAAGTACACGGCGCGCGAGACCGAGAAGCTGGCCGAGACCGTCGCGCTCCAGCTCGCCCGCTCGCGCCCGACCTTCATCTGCCGGAGCTGCGGAGTCACCTCCATGGAGGCGCAGCCGAAGACCTGCTCGGTGTGCGGAGGCGCCGCCTTCGACCAGATCACCGAGGAGATGCTCGAGCGGATCGCCGAGATGGAGGGTGGGCTCGAGGTCGACACCACCTACGACGGCAGGAAGCTCAAGTGGACGGCCGACGCCCGGCTCGCGCTCAAGACGATCGAGGACGCCTACCGCCGCCGCCGCGCCAAGGCCCGGATCGAGAAGAAGGCGCGGCTCTCCAGGCTGCCGACGGTGACCTTCGAGCTCGCGCGGGTGATGATCGAAGAGGAGACCGGCGAGCCCGTGGTGCTTCCCGAGCGCGGAGACGACCGCGCGGCGCCGAGCCTGGGGACGAGCGAGGCTGCCGACCACGGTGACGAGGAGCGTCGCCTGGTCGCGCGCGACGGCGAGCAGGTCCCGCTGCTCTCGGCGTTCGGCTGGACCGAGGACGCATGCCAGCGCGTCTTTCGCGTCCCCGCCGGCTTCATGCGCGACCGCACCCAGCAGCGAATCGAGCTCCTCGCCTACGAGCGTCACGCCGAGCGCATCGACGTGGCGCTGGTCGAGGAGGGAATCGCGCTCGGCGTCCAGATGATGGAGGAGCTGATCAGGAGCTACGACGCCGGCGGCGCCGGCGAGAAGGCCGCGGCTCCGCCTGCGCCGGTGTCACCGGTCCCGGAGGCGCCGCCCCAGCCGGCCTCGCAGGCGGCGCCGAAGCCGGCCGGCAAGTGTCCGTTCTCGGCGATGGCCGGGAGCGAGGGCAGAGACGTCAAGCGGGACGCCGCCAAGGGGCTCTACCTCAACGAGGTGGGCTTGATGTCGGCGCTCGAGGACGAGCGGAGGTCGGCGCTCGAGGACGAGCGCAGATCGTCGCTCGAGGGCGGGCGCAGGGCGTCGCTCGAGAGCGAGAGCAGGGCGGCGAAGGGCGAGGGCGAGGACGGCGACGCCGAGCGTTGAGCCTGCACTCGAGCGGCCCGAGCGGCGAGGGCGGCCGCCCGGTCGCCGCGTTTCGCGCAATGCCCTCCCGTCCCCGTGACCGGCCTGACTGGGCCGCGCCCTGACGCGATCGCAACGGATCCTCTCGTGGCCGGCTACCGCTTCTGCAGGTCCGACGACGTCCCGCTCCTCGTCGACGCGTTCAACGCCTGTGCCCACAGCCTCGGCATGCCTTTCGAGCCGCTGACGGTCGAGCGCTTCAAGGAGCTGTCGCGCAGCCTCGACCTGTGGACCAGCAGCTGCATGATCGCGATCGTGCAGGGAGAGCCGATCGCGGTCCTGCTGGCGGCCAAGCGCGAGGAGGCGAACCTGATCCTCTCGGTCCTGGTGCACGCCGAGCATCAGCGGCAGGGTCACGGCCGGCACCTGCTGACTTCGCTGGGCCAGAAGATGGCGATCCTCGGGCCCTCCCGGCTGGTCGCCGAGCTGCCGGAGAGCGCGCAGCCGGCGCGCAACTTCTTCGAGGCGTGCGGCTATCGGCAGGAGACGGTGGTGAGCGACTACTCGCAGGCCGGCCGCGCCGCGCCGCTCGGCGAGCTCGCTTCGCTGGTCGGCGAGGCGGGGTTCGACGAGCTCCACGCCGCCGGCGCGCTCGCGGCGAGCACCGCGCGCTGCTGGGAGCGCGCGCCCGAGTCGCTGTGGAGACGACGCGCGGAGCTGAAGGCCATTGCGATCGGTTCCGAGCGAAGGGTGGAGGCTCACCTGCTCTACCGCGAGGAGGCCGGTGGGGGCGCCGAGGTCGCGGCCGTCGGCTGCGCCGATCGCGAGCGCGCCCTGCCGCTGTCGACGCTGCTCCTGAGAGCGATCGCGGCCGAGACCGCCGGGCGGGTTCGCTTTCCCAAGGTGCACCCGGAGGAGGTGCCTGTCCAGGCGCTCAAGGCGGCCGGCTTCGAGCCCGGAGAGCGGACCCTGATCTACGCCGCGCGCGCCGTCGGCCGCGAGGAGATCGCGGGGACGGAAGCGGGCGCGGGATGGTAGGTTCCCTCGACGACGGAAGACTGCGATCAGGGCTCGAAACGGCATGAAGACGTACCGCGACATCGACGGTGACGGTGGCTCCGATATCCTCGGCCAGGTCGTCGCACAGCGAGGCCGCATCGCGGCCAACCTCTCCGGCGTGAAGCGGTTGGTTGGCGTGGGGTCGGGCAAGGGGGGCGTCGGCAAGAGCACTCTGACGACGCTGCTCGCGCTCGAGCTGACGCGCCGCGGCCGCGAGTGCGCGATCCTCGACGCCGATCTCAACGGCCCCTCGCAGGCGCAACTCGCCGGCGTGCCGTCGGCGCCGCCGGTGCCCGGAGAGCTCGGCCTTCTGATGCCGCGCGGGCGCGGCGGGTTCGGGGTCGTCTCTCTGGGCTCGCTGCTGCCGCCCCGAGAGGCGTTCTCGCTGCCCAGCGTCGCCGAGGGAGACTCCTACGTCTGGCGCGCCACGCGCGAGTTCACCCTCCTGGGCGAGCTCCTGGCCGGCGTCGAGTGGGGGCGCCTCGACGTGCTCTTGATCGACCTGCCGCCGGGCGCCGAGCGTGCCGTTCAGTATGCGGAGGCGCTGGGCCCGCAGCTCCGCTTCGTGCTCGCCACCATTCCATCGGACCTCGCGCGGGGCGTGGTCGCGCGCTCGGTCGACGCCCTGAAGCGAACGCCGAATCCCTTGCTCGGCTACGTCGAGAACATGAGCGGTTACTACTGCCACGGCTGCAACGCGGTGCGGCCGCTGTTCGCGAGCGCTCCCGGCCGCGAGCACCGCGACCCGATCGGGCTCGAGCGGCTCGGATCCCTGCCTTTCGACCCCGTGCTCGCCGAGCAATGCGACCGGGGTCTCGCCGGATCGCCGGGCGGACCCGTCGGCCTCGCCGTCGCCGAGATCGCCGAGAAGCTGCTGGCGAGGCTCGACGAGAGCGCGCCGGCGGGCGCAGTCGCTGCCGGCGCCGAGGAGGTGCGATGAGGTTCCTGTGTGTCGACTGCGACGAGCAGATGAAGCTTTACGAGACGCGAGGGCCCGATCGTGGTTCGGTCTCCCTGGTCTACGCTTGCCCCGTTTGCGGGCGAAAGGTGGCGATGCTCACCAATCCCCACGAGACCCAGGTGGTGAGCTCCCTCGGGGTGACGATCGGCGGTGCGGGGTCCGCCGACGAGACCGCGCAGGCCGCCTCGCGCTGTCCGTTCACGGGCATGCTGAAGGAGATGGAGGGGGCGGCCGACGCCGAGCAGCCGTCGGCGGAGCCGGCCGCGTCGGCGAGACCAGCGCGGGCCGGCGTCTACTGGACGCGCGAGGCCCAGGACCGGCTCGGCAACATTCCGCCCACCATCCGGGACATGGCGAGGAGCGGCATCGAGAAGTTCGCGGTCGACCATGGGTACGACCGGGTCGACGTCGAGGTGCTCGAGCGGGCGCGGGGGTTCTTCGGGCTCTGAGGCCCGGGCTCGACCTGATGAGTGAGATGGACCAGCTCGAGGCGGCTCCGAATGGGTTCGCACGACCCTACGTGGTGTCCTGGAACCTGACCTATCGCTGCAACCTCGCCTGCGAGCACTGCTATCTGGACGCGGGCTTCCGGCCCGCGGTGTCGAGCGAGGCGTTCGCCGATCGCAGCGAGCTCGACACCGAGCAGTGCTTTCGGGTGGTCGATCAGCTCGTCGATTTCGCGCCCGAGGCGCTGACCATCCTCACCGGCGGCGAGCCGCTGCTGCGCCGCGACATCCTCGAGATCGTGCGCTACGCCGCCGAGCGCGAGCTGTGGGTGGTGGTCGGCACGAACGGCGTCAAGGTCACCGAGAGCCTGGCCGGGGTCTTGAAGGAGGCCGGAGTTCGCGGTCTCGCGCTCTCGCTCGACGCGCTCGAACCGCGGGTGCACGACTCGTTCCGCCGAGTCCGCGGCGCCTGGCGAAACACGGTCGAGGGCGCGAAGATCCTCGCCCGCGCTGGCTTCCCCTTCATCGTGCAGACGACGGCCGGCGCCCACAACCGCGGCGCGCTCGAGGAGCTCGCGGAGCTCGCCCACGCGGAGCTCGGGGCGCGGGTGTGGAACCTCTACTTCCTGGTGCCGAGCGGCCGGGGCCAGTTCGTCTCGGACCTGTCGCCCGCGGACTACGACGAGGTGCTCGCCGCGCTGCGCAGGATCCAGCGTCGCTATCAGGGGCGGATGGTCGTCAACGCGAAGTGCGCGCCGCACTCGGTGCGCCAGCTCCTGGAGGAGGATCCCTCCTCGCCGTTCTTCCGGTCGTTCACGGGCGGCGCGGGGGGCTGCCCGGCGGGAACGCACTACCTCGGCATCCGCCCCAACGGCGACGTCACCCCCTGCCCCTACCTCCCGCTGTTCGGCGGCAACCTCAGGAGCGATCGTCTGGTCGACGTCTGGAACGACTCGGAGCTGTTTCGCACCATCCGGCGCCGCGACCAGCTCGGAGGGAGATGCGGCGACTGCGAGCTCAGCGGCTACTGCGGCGGCTGCCGGGCGCGAGCGCACGGGATGACCGGCGACCTCCTCGGCGAGGATCCGCTGTGCACGCATCGCCCCGGCACCTTCCCGCTCGACCGGCTGCCCGCGGCTCCCGCGCTCGAGTACGGACGCGGCGAGACGGCTGTGTCGAGCGACGGCGAGGACGGCGGCGGCAGCATGGTCGAGTGGGAGCCCGAGGCGCACGAGCGGATGAAGCGGATCCCGGCCTTCGTGCGCGGAATGGTGGTCTCGGCGGTCGAGCGGCGCTGCCGCGAGCAGGGGATCGCGCGGGTCACCGTCGCGCAGCTCGAGGAGATCCGCGCCCGGATGCCGACCCCGAAGCTGTTCGGCCGCCCGCCGAGCTGAGGAGCAACCTCGGGATCCGCGAGACCCAGGAACCTGCTGCAGCTCGACCATCTTCTGGAGCGGCCGCCCTCCCGGTCGGCCGGTGGACGTGTCGAGGCGTCTGGTGAGCGCTGACCGCGATCTCCGCTCCGTCGGACGACCCGAAGGGTCGCGGCCGCGACCCCAAACGCCTCAGGAGCCCACCGTCGGTCAGACGTAGCGTGCGTAGCGGAGGACAGGCCGCTCCGAGTCCGCTTGGACCGGAAGACATCAACTAGACCCCATGTGCCATCGCAGCAGATGGCGGCGATAGGGACCCGGTTCCCGCCCCTTCGAGATCCGGTTCTACGGCTGTTCCCCGGCGACGCGCCGAAGGCGCATGGAGCCGGGAAGACATCAACTAGACCCATGTGCTATCCAGCACATGGGTCTAGTTGAAGAAGTCGTCCTCTTGGAGGTAGCTCGCCTGCTCGTCGAGCCAGGACTGGAACTCTTCGGCGGTCTCCACGGTGAGGAAGCCGCGCATCCGGTAGTGGCTGTTGCCGCAGAGCTGGGCGCAGGCGATCTCCATGACGTACTCGGGGTTGCCCGTCTCCTCGCGAAGCTGCGCCGTGGTCTTGGTCGGCACGAACCAGAGCGGGATGCTGAGCCCCGGGATCGCGTCCTGCTTGATCCGCATGTTGGGCAGATTGAAGCTGTGGATGACGTCCTTGCTCGAGAGGTGGATCAGAGCCGGCTGGTCGACCGGCAGGTGGAGCTGGTTGAGCGAGGTGATGTCGTCCTTGGCCGCAGGGTCGTCGCGGTCGAGGCCGAGCGGGTTCGTCGCCTCGTCGACCAGCGTGATGTCCTGGGCCCCGAAGACGCCGTCGGCACCCGGATACCAGACGTTCCACGCGAACTGCTGCGCGACCACGCGGACGACGACCGCCTCGTCCTCTTCGGGCAGTTGGTCGACGCGCTCGGACCACATCGGAATCGACAGGCCGATGAGCAGGACGCCCTCCGCGATCGCCACCCCGATCTCGAGGTAGGTGTTCCTCTTGCTCTTGACGCCCACGTAATCGGCGACCGGGTTGCGCCGTGCGCGGAAGCGGAAGACCGTATAGAGGAAGAACGCGAGCCAGCCGACGAACAGGACCAGCATCAACACGTGGACCCAGTCGATCATCATGTCGATCTCGCCGGCATGGGCCGACGCGGCGGGAGGAAACATTGCGTCCATCATGATTCGATCGGCTCCTCGACGGTGCTCCACCAGGGGGGGATGGTTTCCTTGCGGCGCGCGATCGCGCGCTTCCTGAGGACGAGGAAGAAGATGACCAGAGCCGCCTGCATCAGGAGCACCATGCCCAAGAGCAGGAAGACACCGGCGCGCGCCGCCTCGATCATGGGTCCGCCGGCGTTGCCGTAGCAGACCTCACACGCCGAGGCCGCTCCGTCTCCGACGACCAGCCAGAGCGCCAGCATCGCGCCCACCTTGTGGATCCGGCTCAAGCGATGCCGGCGATCCTCCTCGGGGGTGCGGATCTTGCGCCAGAACCAGACGCCGTAGACGATCGCCAGCACGCCGAAGGCGAAGGCCGCGACGCCCGCGATTGTGCTCCCGGCGCTCTCTCCGCTGCCCAGCAGCCAGCCTCCGAAGAGGAAGGAGAGGAGGGTCACGGCGACCACGAAGACGACGTGGATGACCTTGAGGTTCACGTGGGGAGGACCTGGTGGGCCGCCCTCGCCATCATTCCCGTGAATAGCAGGACGAAGAAGAGGAACATCGTCAGTCCGAGCACCCAGTAGATCAGCTTCTTCTCGTCGATCAGGTGCATGAAGAAGCAGGCGACCAGGCCGGCCTTGATCGACGCGATGAACAGGGCCACGGCGATGCCGACGGCCGGCGACATGTGGATGTAGTAGACGCCGACGGTGGCGACCGTCAGCACCATCAGGCTGACGAAGACGAGGATGTAGGTGCGGACGTGCTTGTCGATATCGACGTGGTGAGTGTCGACGGCGTGGTGCGAATCGCTCATCTCTCGCTCCCTACAGCAGGTAGAAGACGGGGAACAGGAAGATCCAGACCAGGTCGACGAAGTGCCAGAACAGGCCGGAGTGCTCGACCCGATCGGTGAGCCACTGCGGGTTCTTGTGCCAGAGCTTGGCGCCGGGCACCGCGTAGTAGAAGTTGAACGCCATGCCGCCGATGACGTGCAGGGCGTGCAGACCGGTCATGGTGAAGTAGATCGCCAGGAAGGTGTTGGTCGAGGGGTAGTGGTGGTGGGCGAATTTCGCGGTGTACTCGAAGTACTTGATCACCAGGAAGACGCACCCGAAGCCCACCGTCGCCAGCATGAAGAGCCGGTAGCGGTCGAGCTGCCGGCGCATCAGCGATGCCCAGGCCATCACCATGGTCACGCTGGAGGTGATCAGGACGATGGTGTTGACGGTGGCGAGCGGGATGTTGAGCTCGGCCTCCGCCTTGAGGTGGGCCCAGTCGTCGGCCCCGATCCGCAGCATGATGAAGGTGGCGAACAGCGCGCCGAACAGCATCACCTCGGAGGTGAGGAACAGCCAGATCCCGATCTTGCCGTTGTTGAGGCCGGTCTCGGGGTGGGCCTCGACCGTGTAGGGAATCTCCATGGCGCTAGGTCTCCACGGTCGCTGCTCGTCTGCCGCCGGCGTCCCCGGGTGGCTGACACTGTGGGATGTAGTCGGGCTGCTGACCGGGGACGCTGTACTCGTAGGGGCCGCGGTAGACGACCGGGGCGGTCAGGAAGTTGCCGTGCGGCGGCGGAGAAGGCGCCATCCACTCGACGGTGGTCGACTGCCAGGGGTTGTCCGAGGCCTTCTTGCCGCTCTTGATGCTGACGAAGAAGTTGATGAGGAAGGGGATCTGGGCCAGACCGAGGCACCACGCCGAGACCGACATCATCCGGTTGAGACCCGCGACCTCCCCCGCGAAGTCGTAGCTGATGCCGCCGTCGGCGAGCCGCCGCGAGACGCCGTTGAGCCCCTGGATCAGCATCGGGAAGAAGATGCCGTTCATGAAGATCAACGACGGCCAGAAGTGGAGCTTGCCGAGGAACTCGTTCATCTGCCGGCCGGTGGCCTTGGGGAACCAGTAGTAGATCCCGGCGAACAGAGCGAACAGCGTCCCGGGGGCGACCACGTAGTGGAAGTGCCCGATCACGTAGTAGGTGTCGTGGAGCGGGATGTCGGCCGCCGCGAGCCCGAGGGGCAGCCCGGTCAATCCGCCGATGCCGAACATGGGCAGGAAGCCCAGGGCGAACAGCATCGGCGTGTTGATGCGGATCGAGGCCCCCCACAGCGAGATGATCAGCGCGGTGAGGATGACCACCGAGGGGATCGAGATGATCATCGTCGTGGTCTGGAAGAACGACGACATCACGGTGCCCATGCCGGTGATGAACATGTGGTGCGCCCACACGATGAAGGACATGAAGCCGAGGAAGATCAGCGAGTAGACCATCGACCGGTAGCCCCACAGGGGCTTGCGGGTGTTGTTGGCCACCACCTCGGCGACGATGCCCAGCGCGGGCAGGATCAGCACGTAGACCTCGGGGTGGGCGAGGAACCAGAACAGGTGCTGCCAGAGCAGCGGATTGCCGCCGCCGCTCACCTCGAGGGCCTGACCGCCGATCACCAGCCCGCTGGGAAGGAAGAAGCTGGTGCCGGCGACCCGGTCCATGAGCTGGAGCACGCCCGCGGCCTCGAGCGGCGGGAACGCCAACAGCAGGAGGAAGGCGGTCACCAGCTGCGACCAGCAGAAGAAGGGGAGCCGCATCCAGCTCATCCCGGGGGCGCGCAGCTGGATGGCGGTGGTGATGAAGTTGATGGCGCCGAGCAGCGAGGACGTGATCAGGAAGATCATGCCGATCAGCCAGGCGGTCTGACCGTTGAGCGCGATGTCGGCGAGCGGCGAGTAGGAGGTCCAGCCGTTGGCGGCGGCGCCGGTGGGCAGGAAGAAGCTCGCCAGCATGGTGACGCCGCCCAGGAACAGGCACCAGTAGCTGAGCATGTTCATCCGCGGGAACGCCATGTCGGGCGCCCCGATCTGGAGCGGCAGCACGAAGTTGCCGAAGCCGCCGACGGCGAGCGGCACGACGCCCAGGAACACCATGATGGTGCCGTGCATCGCGCCCAGCTCGTTGTAGAAGTCGGGCAGGATGACGCCGCCGGGCGCCCGGTTCGGGCCGAACAGGTTGCCGATCAGCGGCAGCGGCTGGTCCGGATAGGCCAGCTGCCAGCGCATCAGCATCATCAGGCAGAAGCCGAACAACAGGAAGGCCAACCCGGTGACGGCGTACTGGATCCCGATCACCTTGTGGTCTGTCGAGAAGACGTACTGGCGCCAGAAGCTGAGCTCCTCGTGATGGTGCTCGGCGTGGGCTTCGGACAGGCCACGTGCGGGTTCTGCCATGCCCTGCTCCTTTCGTGGTCGGTGGACTAGACGCCGCGAGCACGTCCCCTGCGCACCCTCTCCGAAGGGCTCGCGACGCAAGCGGACGATCCGAGGTTCAGTTCGACGGTCCCTTGAACGTGAAGTCGAGAGTCTTGGTCTCGTCGCCGGCGATGGTCACCGTCTCGGTCTGAGCGGGGAACCGCTCGAACTCGTGCCACGCCTCGATCGTGTAGGTGCCGGGAGGCACGCCCTCGATCGTGTAGCTGCCGTCCATGCCGGACACGGCGAAGAACGGATGTTCGGTGACCGTCACGAACGAGCCCATCCAGGGATGGACGTCGCACTTGATGCGGAAGGTCTCGGGCTTCTGGAAGGTGTAGTCGGCCTCGGTCACGGTGGCCGGCATCGCCTTGTTGAATGGCGGGTTGGCCTCGGACAGCGAGTGCACGTTGTGCAGCAGGCCGTCGGAGTTCTTGACCTTGAACTGCTGGCCCACCATCACCGCCATGACGTGCGGGGTGTAGATGCAGCCCTTCTGGTCCATCACCACCGGCTGGGCCGGCTTCGGGTAGGTCTTTCCCTCCGGCAGGCCGCTGATCACCCGCACCAGGACGTTGGCGAGGCCGTTGTCGCTTCCGACCACGAGCAGCTCCGGCTTGACCGGGCCGTCGTGCTTGGCCGCACACGCCGGATCGGCGTCCATCGCCAGCGGGCGGAGGTTCGGGATGCGTCCTTCGTACTTCACCGTGCCGGTGATCTTCCCCGCGGCGAGCACCGGAGCGGTGACGGTCAGGGAGAGGGCGAGGAAGGTGAAACCGGCTCGAATCCAGCGATCAGACATTCGAAGAGTCTCCTCTCGGGGGCTGCACGGGTGACAGGGACCGCGCCGAGCTCGCGAGGGGATCCGGTTCCGTCTGGCAGCGCGCGTGGTTCCTGGTGACATGGCTCGAAGTGGCGTGGATGGTACCAGAGCCCCCGAGTGCTCACAAGGCGAACGGTCGCCTGCTGTAACCTCAGAATCGCCCGATCTACGGGCTTCCAGCGGCTTCCTCCCGGCGGCTCGATCGGGCCATTCCACGGGGTCCCTGCCGCCCCTGGGAGCGGTGGCCGCCGGCGTGCGGCCCGCCTCGCCGACTCCGGAGTCCATCGGTGGATCGGCGAGCCTCGAGAGGCCGACGAGCGGTCCGCCTCGAGCGCGATGGAGGCCGCGGCAGAGCGGCCCAGATCCGAGCCCCGCCGGCGGGCGTAGCGACCGGTCGACCGGCGATTCGATCGGCCCGCCGAGGGACACGCCGACGACGACGCCCGAGCTCAGAAGTTCTCGAACTCCAGCGACTCGACGAGCCGGGGGTCCTTGATCGGGACCAGCGCCCCCGAGCGCAGCAGGGCGCCGAGGACCGCGAGGAAGAGCCCGCCCACCGCCAGGAAGCAGGTCAGGTCGAGGAGCGAGAGGCGGACTCCCTCGGGATGCAGGTTGGGCATCACCAGCCAGTAGAGGTCGAGCCAGTGCATCAGCAGCATCCAGGAGGCGCCGAGCAGGAGCAGCGGACGCCGGCGCTTGATCGAGCGCGGCATCAGGAAGAAGAACGGGACGACGAAGTGCCCCACCACCAGCAGCCGGGTCGCCGCCAGCCAGCTTCCCTCGGTGCGCTGGAAGAAGAAGGCGGTCTCCTCGGGCAGGTTGGCGTACCAGATCAGGAAGAACTGGCTGAAGGCGATGTACGCCCAGAACACCGTGAACGCGAACAGCAGCTTGCCGAGGTCGTGGAAGTGCTCGAGGGTGAGCACGTCGCGCAGGCAGCCCGCCTGCTGCAGGGTCACCGTGAGCAGACACAGGAACGCGAAGCACGCGACCACGCTTCCGGCGAAGAAGTAGACCCCGAACATGGTCGAGTACCAGTGCGGCTCGAGGGACATGATCCAGTCGAACGAGGCGAAGGTGAGGGTCAGCGCGAAGATCAGGATCGCCGGCCCGCTCCAGCGGATCATCTGCCGCGACAGTCCCTCGTCGGCGGTCGCGTCCTGGCGACGGGACAGGCGAAGGAACAGGAGCGCCAGGAACGACCACAGGGCGAAGTAGACGAGCGCCCGCACGACGAAGGCGCCCACGTTGAGATAGGCGGCCTTGTTCGAGAGCACGTGATCGTGGGCCACCGCCTGCGCGTCGGTCCAGTGGTAGAGCTCGGCCCGCCCCAGGTAGATGGGGACGAACAGCAGGAGGAGCACCGGCAGACAGGCGGCCGTGTACTCGGCGAGGCGCCGCACCACGACGCCCCAGCCTGCCTTCGTCGCGTGATGGATCAGCACGAAGAAGAGCGAGCCGAGACCGACGCTCAAGAAGAACAGGAAGGCGACCAGCCACGAGTAGTAGAACTGCCTCGCGTTGCCGGCCGCGAGCAGGCCGGAGACCGCCGCGGCGATCACTCCGACCGCCAGGCCGATCAAGCGCAGGTTCGCCCAGAAGCCGCTCGACGGCAGGTAGAACTGCCGCTCCGAGACGGCACGCGCGTGATCGGTCACGCCGGCCTCCCCTGGGCCTGATCAGAAGCGCTGGCCACAGCAGCGGCTTCGCCCGGGATGAGCTCGACCTCGTCGGCGCCGCACGAGCGCAGCAGCGCGACGGTCTGCTCGAGGTCGAACTTCGGATCCCAGGCCTCGATCGAGATGAAGAACGCGTCGTCGGTCACGCGCTCGAAGGCCTTGGAGCGAAACAGCGGGTGGTAGTACATCGGCAGCTTGTTGAGAGCGAGCATGCCGATGACGGCTCCGAGCGCTGCGCCCAGCACGCCCAGCTCGAACGTCACCGGGACGAACGCCGGCCAGGCGAACAGCGGTTTGCCGCTGATCACCAGGGGGTAGGCCTCGGTGTGAACCCAGGTCTGGAGCAGGAAGCCGAGGCCGGCACCGCCGAGCCCGGTGACCAGCACGACCCACCCGAGCTTCGAGGAGGGAAGCCCCATCGCCTTCTCGAGGCCGTGGACCGGGAACGGAGTGTGCGCGTCCCACCGCGTGTAGCCGGCGTCGCGCACTCGCTCGCAGGCGCGGTAGAGCGCGCGGGTCGTCGGGAAGCGGGCGAGCGCGCCGTACACCTCGGTGTCGGGGAGCTTGGGGACCATCAGGTCGACGAGCGCCATCAGGCGATACCCTCCGCAGTCGCGGCTCCGGAGGCCGTCGCCGGCTCGATGCGCACCTTGTGGTCGCCATCGTGCGGGTCGGCCTCGGGCAGCACCGTCTTGACCTCGGCGGTGGCCACCATCGGCAGGAAGCGACAGAACAGGCAGAACATCGTGAAGAACAGGCCGAAGCTGCCGATCAGCGAGGCGAAGTCCCAGAAGGTCGCCTGGTAGTAGTCCCAGCTCGACGGCAGGAAGTCGTGGTGCAGCGAGCTGGCGACGATCACGAAGCGCTCGAACCACATGCCGATGTTCACGAAGATCGACACCACGAACAGGATCGGCATCGAGGTGCGCGCCTTCTTGAACCAGAACACCTGCGGCGAGACGACGTTGCAGGTCACCATGATCCAGTACGCCCAGGCGTAGTCGCCCAAGGCGCGGTTGACGAAGACGCCGAATTCGTACGGGTTGCTGCTGTACCAGGCGATGAAGAACTCGATGCCGTAGGCGTAGCCGACCATGCTGCCGGTCAGCAGCGTGATCTTGGCCATGTTCTCGAGATGGCGGACGGTGATGATGTCCTCCATCTTGAAGGCGACGCGAGAGATCACCATCAGCGAGATCACCATCGCGAAGCCCGAGAAGATGGCGCCGGCGACGAAGTAGGGCGGGAAGATCGTGGTGTGCCAGCCGGGGAGCTGCGCCACCGCGAAGTCCATCGACACCACCGAGTGCACCGAGAGGACCAGCGGCGTGGCGAGCGCGGCGAGCAGCAGGTAGGCGCGCTCGTAGTGCAGCCAGGCGCGGTGCGAACCGCGCCAGCCGAGGGCGAAGATGCCGTAGATCAGGCGCCGGAGGTGGGTCTTGGCGCGGTCGCGCACCGTTGCCAGGTCCGGAATCAGGCCGACGTACCAGAACATCAGGGAGACGGTGCCGTAGATCGAAACCGCGAAGACGTCCCAGATCAGAGGGCTCCTGAAGTTGGGCCACATCGCCATCTGGTTGGGCAACGGGAACATCCAATAGGCCACCCACACGCGCCCGACGTGGATGCCGGGGAAGGTCAGCGCGCACATCACGGCGAAGATGGTCATCGCCTCGGCGGCGCGGTTGATCGAGGTGCGCCACTTCTGGCGGAACAGGAAAAGGATCGCCGAGATCAGCGTGCCGGCGTGGCCGATGCCGACCCAGAACACGAAGTTGACGATCGCGAAGCCCCAGTTCACGGGGTTGTTGAGGCCCCAGATGCCGGTGCCTTCCCAGAACAGCCAGCCGATACTGAGCCCGAACAGGCCGAGCAGGGCGAGCGAGGGGATGAAGAACAGCCACCACCCGAGTGGGGTCTTGCGCTCTAGGGGAGCCGCCACCGCCTCGGTCAGCGAGTGGAAGTCGTGGCCCCCGACGATCAACGGTGCACGCCCGCTGACCGGATCGTTGTACGCGTTGTCCGAGCTCTGAGCCATACCGGATGCCGTCGTCTGGGTCGCGGCCCGATCGCGCTGACTGGGTTCGGGCGATGCCGTATGAAGACGACGGCAGGCGGATCCGCGAACGAGTTTCTGGAGCCGAAAAGAACGGCGGCAAGCTAGCAGTCTCGCCGATCGGCGGTCAAGTCTCGAGCGCGTGCTCCGCGCAAGCACCCCCAGCCGGTTCCGTGAGCGGTGGCGGGCTCGCTCCGTCGACGCCCGAGCGGGACCCTGGGAGGCGGCGCTGTCTTCCCGCTGTCGTCGTCGATAATCGGCGCGATGGCGAATCAGGAGGGGGTCCGGAGAGCGACGAACGAGGCGCCGGCCGGTGTGATCGTGACGGTCGCGGCGGTCGCGTGCACGACGCTCGCCTGGCTCCTCGTCTACCTCGGAGGCCTGCCCCTCCCGTGGCTTCCCCGCGGTTGGATCGCGGGCCCCGTGCTGGCGACGCCGCTGCTCGCCGGGGTGCTGGTCGCGAGCGCCGGGCGGGGCTGGCGAGCCGGGACGACCAGCGGCGCGCTGGTCGGTGCCGGGCTCCTGCTCTCGATGTGGGCCTTTGCACCGTCTCGAGCCGGGCTACCCCGCCCAGCGATCTTGTGGGCCGCGATCGAGGCGGTGGCGATGCCGGGCCTGCTGGGAGCCCTCGGGGCCGTCGCGGCGCGCGGCTTCGGCGCCAGGCAGGAGGGGGTGCGAGCGCGGGCGCCGAAGCTGCGCGCCTGGGCGGTCACGAGCACCTGGGAGCTGCGGATCCGGCAGGTCGCGCTCCTCTCGAGCGCGATCGCCCTGATCTGGCGCGGGCCGAGGCTGGTGGAGGCCGGGGGCGGGGCAGAGGCCGGCAGCGCTGCGGCCGGCATCGCCGATCGTTGGTCGTGGGGCGTCATCGGCATGCTCGGCCGGGACATCGCGTCGGGCCTGTGGCCGGCGCCGGTGCTGTGGGCGCTGCTGGCGGCGACGGCGGTGCTCGGCCTCCGGCTCGCGACGAGGCGCAGCGCTCGGCTCCCGGTCGCTCGAGGCCCGGCGCCGCTGGTCGGGTCATCTCCGGATCCGCCCCCGCTTCTGGCGCCGGTCGCGGCGTGGCTGCTGGCGCTCGCCTGGCTGCTCGCCGAGCTCGCGCTCGAGCGACCCTGGAGCGCAATCGCGGGAGCGCTGTGCGGCGGCAGCCTGATCGTGTCGCTCGCCGTCGGCGGCGAACGGCGTACGGATTCCGCTCGAACCGGCCTGGCGCGGCTGGTCGTGGCCGCGATCCTGACGCTGCTGACCCTGCAGCTCGCGCTCGGCAGCGCGCAGCGAGAGCAGCCCGCTTGGCTCTGGGTCCACGTCCTGTTCGGTGTCGCGGTGCTGCTCCCCGTGGCGCTCCACTTCGCGGTCCGCGGCTGGCTGCTGGGAGGCGCCGGTGTCGATCGCCGGCTGTCGCTGGTGGTGGGAGGTGGCGTGACGCTGCAGGTCTGCCTCGGCGTCGGCGCCCTGCTGACGCCGCCGGCGTCCCCACGCCTCGACTGGCTGCTCGTGACCCTGCATCTGTGGGCTGGCGTGGCGCTGCTCGGCGGGGTCTCCTGGCTCGCAGCGGCCGATTCCCCGCGACGACGGTAGAGGAGGCATCGCTCGGGCGTCGCCATCGGCGGGAGCCGCGAGGCGGAGCCGATCACGACGGACGATGCCGGTCGCCTTCGGCCGAACGCGGCCCTCTACTTCGCGGAGGGTGCGCCGGCTTCACTCAGCACCCGGCCGAGCTCGGCGAGCGCCTCGTCGGGATCGTCGACCTTGATCGTGATCATGCCGAGGGCGCGCGCGCTCTTGAGGTTGCTGCCGATGTCGTCCAGGAAGACCACCTCGTGC
This sequence comes from Thermoanaerobaculia bacterium, assembly GCA_035546295.1. Lineage (GTDB taxonomy): Bacteria > Acidobacteriota > Thermoanaerobaculia > Multivoradales > Multivoraceae > DATKBT01. Next base: position 35,100 of record DATKBT010000149.1, read on the forward strand.
GGCTCGACCTCGAGGAGCCGGCAGGCGAGGCGGTAGATCTCGGGATCGGGCTTGCGCAGGCCGACCTTGCGCGACTCGACGACCCGATCGAAGACATCGGCCAGCAGCTCCGCCCGGAGCCCGTCGCGGGCCTGCGCTCCCTCGCCCTCCGTCCAGTTGTTGGTCAGCGCTGCGACCAGGTAGCCGGCCCGGCGCAGCCGCGCGATCGCGGCCAGCATCTGCGGACGCGGCCGCGCGATCTCGCCGATCCTGCGCATCAACTCTCGGCTCGACACTGCGTGGCCGAGGCCGGCGAGCTCGGCGTCGAAGATCTCGAAGAAGGGCTCGCCGACCGCCAGCTCGCCGCGCTCGAGCCGGTGCCAGGCGCCGTCGGGAGCGCTCGCCGTCACGTGCCGGTTGATCGCGCCCGACGGGATCCCGTGCTCGGCCTCGTAGGCGGCGATCGCGTGGAGCGGGGAGCCGAAGACCACCCCGCCGAGGTCGAACAACACGAGACGGATCGTCCTCGCTGCCGGCGCCGCTCGGTGGCCTGTGCTCAATCTGCGATCTCGAGTTGGATCTGGCGGCCCGTCAACGATCACGACGCCCGCGACGCGGTCCGCCTTCTCGTCCGCCTTCTCGTCAGCCTTCGTCGGTGGGCTCCGATTCCCTCGCCAGCGGACGATCGGCGCGGCACCACTCGCTCCACGAGCCCACGTAGAGGGCGGGCAGGTCGAAGCCGGCCGCCTCCATCGCCAGTAGCGTGTGGCAGGCCGTGACGCCCGATCCACAGTGCACGACGACCTGCTCGGAGGGAACCGCTTCGAGCGGCGCGAAGTGGGCGCGCAGCTCGTCGCGAGGGAGCATCCGTCCGCCGGGGCCGAGGGTGCGCTCGTAGGGTAGGTTGATGGCCCCCGGGATGTGGCCCGCGATCGGGTCGAAGGGCTCGGTCTCGCCCCGATAGCGTCGGGCGGAGCGCACGTCGACGACCCGGCAGCGCGCGTCCTGACGGGCGGCGTCGACCTGCTCGATGTCGAGCGTCGGAAGCTGCCAGACGTCCGCCGGGTAGGGCTCGGTCTCGGTGACCCACGGAGCCTCGGCGTCGATCGGCAGCCCTGCCTCCTTCGCCGCAAACCAGCCGCCGTCGAGCAGCGACACCGCCTGGTGACCGACCGCGCGCAGCAGCCACCAGGCCCGGGCGGCGGCGTTGGCTCCACCGCTCGCGTCGTAGACGACCACGTGGTGTTCGGGCGTGATGCCCAGCGCACCGAGGCGCCCGCACCACTCGTCGAGGGGCGGCAGAGGGTGCCGTCCGCCGAACGCCGGATCGGGTCCGACCGCGGCGAGGTCGCGCTCCAGATCGACGTGGAGAGCGCCGCTCAGGTGCCCGGATTCGTAGGCCTCGAGGCCGGCGGGCCCGGGGCGCGCGTCGAGGAGGCGGATCGGCGCTCCGGCGAGCTCTGGATCGACCAGCCACCGAGCCAGGTCCTCGGGCGCGAGGAGCGGGGTCGGGAGCGATGGGGAGCTGCTCACGGAATCTCTCGGTCCGGCGCGCGGAGGAGCGTACGAGGTCGCGACAGTGCAGCGTATCAGCGCGGGGGACCCCGGAAGGAGCCTCCGATCGAGCGGAGGATCGCCGCGCGCGACGGCGGCGCGAGCTCTGCCGATGCGGCCTCGATAGTGCCCTCGAGGCGCCCTCGCAGCGTCGGCGAGAAGGGGCCCGGAGGAGCTTGTGAAAAATTTCACAAGCGGATAACGTCCCGATCGGTCACGCCGATCTCGGCGCTCGTGCGGCATTCGCTGCACGGGTTCCCCTGCACCCCTTTCGCCCGCCTTTGGGGCTTCAGCTTTCGAAGAGGTCGTCGTCGGGCGGACCCAGGTCCGCGGCTGCGCTAGGCTCCTCTCGAGGATTCTCATGCACATCTTTCCGCGTAGCGCGAATCAGGTGACTCGGGTGACGCTGATTCTCCTCGCGTGCGGCGTCGTGGCGGCGGGCGCGGCGCTGTGGATGCTGGATCGTTCCCCGTTCCACACCAGGGAAGGGGTCTTCGTCACCCAGCCGGTCAAGTTCAGCCACGACCACCACACCGAGGGGCTGGGAATCGACTGTCGCTACTGCCATACCTCGGTCGAGCGGTCATCGTTCGCGGGCATCCCGCCGACTGCGACCTGCATGAACTGTCACAAGAAGATCTGGGCCAACGCCGAAATGCTGGAGCCGGTGCGCCAGAGCTGGCAGACGGGCGTCCCCTTGCAGTGGGGCCGGGTCAACGACCTCCCCGACTACGTCTACTTCAATCACAGCATCCACATCGCCAAGGGCGTCGGCTGCCGGACCTGCCACGGGCCGGTCCACCAGATGCCGCTGATCTACCAGGAGGCCTCGCTCCAGATGCGCTGGTGCCTGGATTGCCATCGCAATCCGGAGAAGTTCGTGCGTCCGCGCGAGCGGGTCTTCGACATGAGCTGGACCCCGGCCGACATGGGGACCACGCAGAAGGTGCTGGGCCCGCTCCTGGTGGAGGAGTACGGGATTCCGGGTCCGGACGATCGATGGAGCCTGAGCTGTTCGGTCTGCCATCGGTGATGCCGGTGTCGCCGAACCCGAAGGGTCGAGAACGAAACGGAAGAGGAGCCGATCGCGGGACGCAATCGGACCGAGTCGGAGCCGGCGCAGCAGGAACTGAGGAATCGCGGACCGGCGGAGCCGAAGGTCGGCCGAATCGAGGGTTGGAAGTGAAGATCTTGAGCGACCAGCCGCCAAACCCGAGCGACCAGCCGCCAAACCGGAGCTCCGAGCCGCCGAGCGGCAGAGACGAAGGACGGGAGGGGCGCGGCGCGCTCGAGCCGCTCGACGCCCCACCGGTCGGTCTCGCCCGGGTGCGGGAGGGGGTGGCGGCCGGTCGCGGACCCGGGCTCTGGCGCAGCTTCGACGAGCTGGCCGAGACCCCTGAGTTCCAGCGCCTGATCGAGAACGAGTTCCCCCGCCACGCTCCGGGAGAGTGGAGCGAGGGAAGCGCCGATCGGCGCGACTTCCTGAAGCTCGCCGGCGCCGCGGTGGGCCTCGCCGGGCTCACCGCCTGCACGCGACAGCCGTTCGAGCGCATCGTTCCCTACGTGGAGCAGCCGGAGCACCTGGTTCCCGGCGAGCCGCAGTTCTACGCCACCGCGATGACCGTCGGCGGCTACGCCGTCGGCCTGCTCGCCGAGAGCCACATGGGGCGCCCGACCAAGCTCACCGGCAACCCAGGCCATCCCTCGACCGGCGGCGGCACCGACGTGCTGGCGCAGTCGGCGACCCTGGGGCTCTACGATCCCGATCGTTCCACCAGCATCGAGCGGCTGGGCAAGCTGGTCGGCTGGGAGCCGTTCCTCGGCGAGCTGGAGCCCGTGATGCGGGCGCAGGAGGCGATCGGCGGAGAGGGTCTGCGGGTACTCACCGGCACCGTCAGCTCGCCGCTGATCTCGGCGCAGATGGCCCAGATCCTCGAACGCTTCCCGAGGGCTCGCTGGATCCAGTACGAGCCGATCAACGACGACGTCGCCCGGCGCGCGTCGGCCGCCGCGTTCGGCCGGATCGTCGACGCCCGCTACGACCTGAGCAGGGCGGACGTGGTGCTGGCGCTGGACTCCGACTTCCTGACGCAGGGACCGGACCACCTGCGCCACGCCGGCGACTTCGCTGCGCGGCGCGAGGTGCGCGGCAGCAAGCGCGAAATGAACCGGCTCTACGCGCTCGAGACCACCACCACCGCCACCGGCGCCTCTGCAGATCATCGCAAGCCGGTTCGCCGCTCTCAGCTCGGCCGCTTCGCGGCCGCGCTCGCCGCCCGTCTCGGCGCCTCCGGCGCCGCCGGCCCCGCGATCGACCTCGGCGATCCCGAGCTCGAGCGCTGGCTGGAGGCGGTGGCCGCGGATCTCGAGACGCATCGCGGCCGCAGCGTGGTGATCCCCGGCCGCTTCACCGACGAGGGCGTCCACGTGCTCGCCCATGCGCTCAACGAGGCGCTCGGCAACGTCGGCACGACCGTCTCCCACATCGAGCCGGTGGCCGCCGCTGCCGGCGAGCAGACGCCGACCATGGCCGAGCTGATCGACGATATCGAGGCCGGCGAGGTCCAGGCGCTGTTCGTGCTGGACGCCAACCCGGTCTACGAGGCGCCGGCCGACCTCGACTTCGCGGCGGCGCTCGACCGGGTGCCGTTCACGGTCCACCTCGGGCTGTACAAGGACGAGACCGGGTCGCTATGCCGCTGGCACGTCCCCCAGAGCCACTTCCTCGAGGGCTGGGGGGACACCCGCGCATACGGCGGCACGGTGACGATCGTCCAGCCCCTGATCGAGCCGCTGTACAGCAGCCGAACCGTCTCCGAGCTGTTGGCCGTGATCCAGGGTTCGCTGGTCTCCGATTACGAGCTGGTGCGCGCCTTCTGGAGCGGACCGACGGCGCCGGTGGCGCTCGGCGGCGAGGCCGGCGACTTCGAAGCGGGTTGGCGGGAGGCGCTGCACGACGGCTTCGTGCCCGGCACCGAGTCGCCGGCGGTCGCCGTGTCGGTGGCCGGTGCCGCGGTGTCGGCCGCGATCTCGGAGTCGGTCGCGGCGGAGGGCGCGGTGGCGCAGGGTGGGCTCGACCTGGTGCTGCGGCCCGACCCGAACTTCTACGACGGCCGCTACGCCAACAATCCCTGGCTGATGGAGCTGCCCCGACCCCTCACCAAGATGACCTGGGATCAGGTGGCCCTGATCAGTACGGCGACCGCCGGCACCCACGGGGTCGAGACCGGCGACGTGATCCGCATCCAGGTGGGCGATCGGGCGCTGGAGGCGCCGGCCTGGATCGAGCCGGGGCACGCCGACGACACGATCACCCTGTGGCTGGGCTGGGGGCGCAAGAACGCCGGTCGGGTGGCCGACGGTCTCGGCGCCAACGCGCAGAAGCTGCGCCCCTCCGGCGCCGGCTGGGCGCTCGAGGCGACGATCGAACGCACCGGGCGCACCGAGCGCCTGGCGAGCACTCAGCTCCACTTCAACCTCACCGACTACCGCACCGCGTCGGGGCAGGCCGAGGCGCGTCACCTGGTGCGGCACGGCACCCTCGCCGAGGTCGACCATCCGGAGTTCGTCCACGAGCCCGAGCACCACGTCCCGCAGGGGACGAGCCTGCTGCCGGAGTGGTCCTACGACGGCCACGCCTGGGGAATGGCCGTCGACCTGACGACCTGCACCGGCTGCAACGCCTGCGTGGTCGCCTGCCAGGCCGAGAACAACGTTCCGACCGTGGGCAAGGAGCAGGTGCTGGCCGGCCGCGAGATGCACTGGATCCGCATCGACCGCTACTACGACGGCGATCCGTACGACCCGCGCATCCACCACCAGCCGGTGATGTGCCAGCACTGCGAGAAGGCGCCCTGCGAGCTGGTCTGCCCGGTGGGGGCGACCGTGCACAGCTTCGAAGGCCTCAACGAGATGGTCTACAACCGCTGCATCGGCACCCGCTACTGCTCCAACAACTGCCCGTACAAGGTTCGCCGGTTCAACTTCTTCCTGTACAACGACAAGCAGACCCCGGTGGTGAAGATGGGGCGCAACCCCAACGTCACCGTGCGCTCGCGCGGCGTGATGGAGAAGTGCACCTACTGCGTCCAGCGCATCAACCGCGCGCGCATCGAGGCCAAGAAGGAAGGGCGCAGGATCCGCGACGGCGAGGTGGTGACTGCCTGCCAGGAGGCGTGTCCATCGCACGCGATCACGTTCGGCGACATCAACGATCCGACCTCCGAGGTCGCTCGCTGGAAGGCGGAAGAGCTCGACTACCGGCTGCTCCCGGAGCTGGCGACCCAGCCGCGTACGACCTATCTGGCGAAGATCAGGAACCCCAACCCGGCGCTGGTGGACGACGCCTCCGCGCATGGCGAGGAGGCGGATCACGGCGCCGAGGAGACGGCGACGGGCGCCGGCGGCGATCACGCCTCCCTCGACCCGACGCCGGTCCGTCCTGGGCCGTCAAGCTCCGGAACGTCGCCGGGCTCGGCTCCGACCGCCAGCCAGGTCCTCGGGTGACCGCAGGAAGGATGAACGATGACCACCGTCAGTGACGCCGCCGGCACCCGCCCGCCGCTGGGCAAGCCCGACTTCATCGGTCCGGGCGAGACGCCGCAGTCGGTCACCGACACCATCTCCGGGGTCGTCTACGGCAAGACCCATCGCTGGTGGGTGTTCGCGCTCGCCGGCGCCTTCGGGCTGCTCTCCATCGGATTTCTCGCCCTGACCTGGCTGCTGGTCAAGGGGGTCGGGATCTGGGGGATCAACATCCCGGTGGCGTGGGGCTGGGCGATCATCAACTTCGTCTGGTGGATCGGCATCGGCCACGCCGGCACCCTGATCTCGGCGATCCTGCTGCTGCTGCGCCAGGAGTGGCGGACCTCGATCAACCGCTTCGCCGAGGCGATGACCCTGTTCGCGGTGGCCTGCGCCGGCCTGTTCCCGATCTTCCACACCGGGCGCCCGTGGCTCTCGTACTGGATGCTGCCGTACCCCAACACGATGCAGATCTGGCCCCAGTTCCGCAGCCCGCTGATCTGGGACGTGTTCGCGGTGTCGACGTACGCCATCATCTCGCTGGTCTTCTGGTACGTCGGACTGATCCCCGACCTCGCCACGATGCGCGACAAGGCCAGGAGGCTCTCGCTCAAGCGCACCTTCGGGATCTTCGCGCTGGGCTGGCGCGGCGCCGCCGACCACTGGCACAACTACGAGAAGGCGTACCTGCTGCTCGCCGGGCTGTCGACGCCGCTGGTGCTCTCGGTTCACTCGGTGGTGTCCCTCGACTTCGCGGTGGCGCAGGTCCCCGGCTGGCACGCGACGATCTTCCCGCCCTACTTCGTCGCCGGCGCGATCTATGCCGGGTTCGCGATGGTGCTCACCCTGATGATCCCTCTGCGGCACCTGTTCGGGCTGCACGCCTACATCACCCAGCGCCACCTCGAGAACATGGGCAAGGTGATGCTCACCACGGGCCTGATCGTCGCCTACGGCTACGCCTGCGAGCTGTTCATGGCCTACTACTCGGGGAACGTGTTCGAGCGCTACATGATGGTGAACCGCACCACCGGCCCCTACTGGTACATGTACGGGATGCTGATGCTGTGCAACGTCGCGGTCCCCCAGTTGCTCTGGTTCAAGCGCTTCCGCACCTCGGCGTTCTGGCTGTTCCTCGTCTCGCAGTTCGTCAACGTCGGGATGTGGCTGGAGCGCTTCGTGATCGTTGTCACCAGCCTCCACCGCGACTTCCTGGTCAGCTCGTGGGGCATGTACAGCGCCACCAAGTGGGACTGGGCGGTCTTTCTCGGCACCATCGGCCTGTTCGCCAGCCTGATCTTCATCTTCATCCGCATCCTGCCGGCGCTGTCGATGACCGAGCTCAAGATGATCTCGGCGGAAGGCAAGAGCGTGGGGGAGCACTAGATGAGCACGCCCCAGACCGCACCGCGCGGGCCGTACGGTGTCGTCGCCCGTTTCGCCGAGCCCACCCAGCTCGTGCATGCCGCCGAAGCGGCCCGTGACGCCGGCTATCGGAAGATGAACTGCTACAGCCCCTATCCGATCCCGGGCGCCTGGGAGGCGATGGGGCACCGGAGCCGGGTGCCGCTGGTGGTCCTGATCGGCGGCATCGTCGGGTGCTTCGCGGGCTTCGGCTTCATCACCTGGACCCAGGTCTACGACTACCCATGGAACATCGGCGGCCGTCCGCTGTTCAGCTGGCCGGCGTTCATCCCGCCCACCTTCGAGACCACGATCCTGTTTGCGGGACTGACCGCCGCCATCGTCGGTGCGGTCGCCCTGAACGGGCTGCCCAGGCTCCACCACCCCGTGTTCGGCATCCCTTCCTTCGAGCGCGCTTCCCAGGATCGCTACTTCCTCGTGATCGAGGCGGACGACCCGCAGTTCGAGCTCGCACGCACCGAGGAGTTCCTGCGCGGGCTCGATCCGGAGGAGGTCATCGCGGTCGAGCCGTGACCGACGACGAGCCGATGATGCGAACACCACTTCACGACCGCGAGCTGCCGACGGCGCCCTCCTCCGCTCTCTCCTCCTCCGCGCCGCGGGAGGGCGAGGCCCGGCCGGTGACGCCGAGCGCTCCGAGGCCCGACGCGGCGGCAGCGAGGCGATCGTCCGTTCCGGTGGTGGCGATCGCCGCCGCGCTGCTGCTCTCCGGCTGCCGGCAGGACATGCACGATCAGCCCAAGTACGAGCCGCTCGAGCCGTCCGCGCTCTTTGCCGATGGCGCGTCGGCGCGCACGCCTCCGCCCTACACGGTGGCGAGGGATGCGCCCGATCCCACCGACCCCGCGGTCAGCGGGCTGCTGCCCGACGGCGACTGGCTCGACGAGCTGCCGATGGCGCTCGACGCCGAGCTGCTCGCCAGGGGCCAGGAGCGCTTCGACATCTTCTGTGCTCCCTGTCACGACCGTCTCGGCGGCGGCCGCGGGATGATCGTGCTGCGCGGCTTCTACCAGCCACCGACCTACCACCAGGATCGGCTGCGCGAGGCGCCGCTGGGCTACCTGTACGACGTGATCAGCAACGGGTACGGCTTGATGTCGGGCTACGGCTCGCAGGTGCCGCCGCGCGATCGGTGGGCGATCGCCGCGTGGATCCGGGTGCTCCAGCGATCGCAGTTCGCTCCGCAGAGCCTGCTGACCGAGCTCGACCGCGAGCGGGTGGCCGAGGCCTGGATCGATCCGGCGGCGCTTCCCGACGCGCGCGGCGGCGATCACGGTGAGACCGACGGTGATCACGGAGAAGGCGGCGAGGCAGAGGCACACTGAGATGACCGAGCACTCCCCTTCGGCTGCGGACTACCAGCCGCCCGCCAGCCTCGCGCGCGTCCAGACCGGTGCGCTGGTGACGGCCGTCGTCGGCGTCGCCGCGTGCATCGTCGGACTCCTGCTCGACCCCGAGCAGTTCTATCGCTCCTACCTGATCGGCTACGTCTACTGGCTGGCGATCGGCATCGCGTGCCTGGGTTGGACGATGGTCTACCACCTGACCGCCGGCGGCTGGGCGCTGGTCCAGCGCAAGACGCTCGAAGCGGGCGCCCGCACGCTGCCGGTCCTTGCCCTGCTCTTCGTCCCCTTCGCCTTCGGCATGGATTCGGTGTGGGTGTGGGCCGGGCCCGAGGCCGTCCACGACGAGCTGATCCAGGCCAAGCGGGGCTTTCTCAACGTGCCGTTCTTCTGGGTGCGCATGGCCATCTACTTCGGGATCTGGTGCTTCCTGGCGTTCTTCCTGAGCTGGCAGTCGAAGCGTCAGGACGAGACCGGGGACCCGTCCGCGACGGTTCGCATGCGCACGATCAGCGGGCCCGGTGTGGCGATCTTCGTGATGGTCGCCTCGTTCTTCTCGTGGGACACGCTGATGTCGCTCAACCCGCACTGGTTCTCGAGCCTCTACGGGTTCTACTTCGTCACCTCGACCGCGCTCACCGGCATGCTGTTCATGGCGGTCATGGGCTGGTACCTGGCGCAGCGCGATCCCCTGTCGAGGGTGTTCAAGCCCAAGCACTTCCACGACTACGGCAAGCTGATGATGGCGCTGGTGATGTTCTGGGCCTACATGGCGCTCTCGCAGTTCCTGATCACCTGGTCGGGAAACGTCCCCGAGTTCACGCAGTGGTATTTCGCCCGCAACACCGGCGGCTGGAAGCCCTACACGATCTTCCTCGTGGTCTTCCACTTCTTCGTTCCCTTCCTGATGCTGCTCTCGGCCTCCCTCAAGCGACGTCCCGAGCGGCTGGTGCGCGTGGCCGTCTACCTGCTCGTGATGCGCTGGATCGACCTCTACTGGCAGGCGGCGCCGACCTTCCACGAGCACATCACCATCCACTGGCTCGACTTCGCCACGCTGATCGCGGTCGGGGGCGTGTGGGTGTTCGTGTTCGTTTGGCAGCTCCGGCAGCGGTCCCTGATCCCGATCAACGATCCCTATCTCCCGGAGGTTCTCGGTCATGGCTGAGCACCACGCCAGGCACACCGACGAGCACGCCGAGGCGCACGGTCACCACGGCGGCGGCGATCCGGATCCCGAGATTCCGGTCTCGACGGTGGCCAAGATCCTCGTCGCGCTGGCGGTCCTCGGACTGGTGGCCGCCGCCGTGGTCTGGCCGCTCGTGCACGGCTTCCTGCGCTCCAACCTGCGGCGTCAGCCGGAGGCGCGGATCGACCTCTCGCGTCCGACCGGTCCGCTGCTGCAGGCCCAGCCGGAGATCGACCTGAGCGCCTTCCGCACGCGCGAGAACGTCGTCCTCGGCTCCTACGGATGGGTCGACGAATCCTCCGGGATCGCGCGCATTCCGGTCGGCCGCGCCGCGGAGCTGATCCTCGAGCAGGGGCTCGAGCTGAGCTCGCCGCCGCGGGCGGCGCCGCCGACGCCTTCGGAGGAGCCGCAATGATCATGCGCTTCGTGCGGACCGCGCCCCGCCGCTGGCTCGCGACCTGGGCTCTCACGGCTGGAGCGGCGGTGTCGCTGGGGTCGCTCGGAGGGACCCCGCTGGTCGCTCAGACCCAGACGCTGGTGGCACCCTCGGCGAGCTCGTTGGCGCAGGGCACTCCGGTCGACCTTCCCGAGGAGCTGCGCAGCGCGGGATTCGACCAGCGGCTCGGTGAGCGGCTCGACCTCGACGTCGAGCTGGTCGATCACGAAGGCAGGGCGGTGCGCCTCGGCGACCTCTTCCGGGACGACAGACCGGTGCTGTTCGCGCCCGTCTACTACGGCTGCCCGATGCTGTGCAGCCTGGTGCTCGACGGCGTCATGCGCAACCTCAAGCCGCTGACGCTCCTGCCGGGCGAGGATTTCCAGGTCGTCGCTCTCAGCTTCGATCCCACCGAGACGCCCGAGGACGCTGCCGGCATGCGCGAGTCGATGCTCGATCGTTACCGGCGCGAGGAGGGGAACGCGGGCTTTCACTTCCTGACCGGCGAGCCGGAGCGGGTGGCGAAGGTGATGGAGGAGCTCGGCGTCCGCTACCAGCTCGATCCCGCGACCGGCGAGTACACCCATGCGGGGGGCATCGTGCTGCTGACGCCCGGCGGCGAGATCTCGCGCTACTTCTTCGGCGTCGACTATCCGTCGCGAGACCTGCGCCTGGGCCTGGTCGAGGCCTCGGAGGGAAAGATCGGATCGCTGATCGACCAGGTGCTGCTGTACTGCTATCGATACGACCCGGAGATCGGCAAGTACAGCGCGGTGACACTCAACATCATCCGCCTCGGCGCCGTGCTCACCGTGGTGCTGCTCGCCCTCTTCATCGGGCTCTCGCTGTTGCGCGAACGGCGGAGAGGGCGCGAGGCGCGCGCCCTCTCCGAGCGCCAGCTCGGCGACCGGGATTCCGCCGAGCGCCAGCTCGGCGACCGGCGCCTTCGTGATTCGGGGACCGTGACGTGATCGACAACATCAAGAACGCGATGCCCCAGCTCTTCGAGTACCTGCCACTCCACCCCGAGCAGGCCTCGAGCGTGTCTCTGCCGGTGGACATCCTGTACTTCGTGTGGATGGCGCTGTCGCTCTTCTTCTCACTGCTGATCGCGGCCGCCGCGATCTTCATGATGGTCCACTACCGCCGGCGGGCGCCGGGTCAGGTGGGGGCGCCGGAGACTCACGCTCCGGTCGTCGAGGCGCTGTCGATCACCATCCCCTTCGCGATCGCGATGGCGATGTTCGTCTGGGGCGCAAAGCTCTACGTCGACCTCAGGCGCCCGCCCGAGAACGCGGTCGAGTACTTCGCTTTCGGCAAGCAGTGGATGTGGAAGTTCCAGCACCCCAACGGCCTGCGGCAGATCAATCACCTGACGGTGCCGCGCGACACGCCGATCCGGATCACGATGACCTCCGAGGACGTCATCCACTCGTTCTTCGTGCCCGCCTTTCGGGTCAAGCAGGACGTGGTGCCCGGCCGCTACACGACGGTCTGGTTCACGGCGACCGAGACCGGCGAGTACCACCTGTTCTGCGCCGAGTACTGCGGCACCGAGCACTCCCTGATGAAGGGCACGGTGACCGTGCTGGAGCGTGAGGAGTACGAGGCGTGGCTGCGTCGCGAGAGCGACCCTGCGACCGCGACCCCGGCGTCGACCGGCGAGGAGCTGTTCACCTCGCTCGCCTGCGTGACCTGTCACGAGGAGTCGGACACCACGCGAGGCCCGGCGCTTCATGGCCTGTTCGGCAGCGAGATCCGGCTCGCCTCCGGCGCGACGATCGAGGCCGACGAGAGCTACCTGCGGCAGTCGATCCTCGAGCCGATGGCCGACATCCGCGCCGGCTACCAGCCGCTGATGCCCACCTTCGCGGGTCAGGTCAGCGAGCAGCAGCTCGCCGACCTGGTCCGCTACCTGAAGACACTGGGCGCGCAGCGCGCGAGCGTCGAGCACCCGAGGCCCGAGAACGCCACCCCGCAACACGGCTCCCCGGACCGAGTGGAAGAGACGAGATCAGAACCGACCCGAGGGCGACAGGCACCCGCTCCGGCCGCCGGCGCGAGCGGAGGTTGAGACCATGAGCACCGCATCCAGGGCGTCGTCTGCCATGCCGCCGGCACGCAGGCCCGCCGAGAACTACATCAACCGCGACTGGAGCCTCAGGTCCTGGCTCCTGACAGTCGATCACAAGAGGATCGCGATCCTCTACCTGATCTCGGTGACGGTCTTCTTCTTCATCGGCGGCCTGTTCGCGATGATGATCCGGCTCGAGCTGCTCACGCCGCAGGGCGACCTGATGACGTCCGACACCTACAACCGGATGTTCACGCAGCACGGGGTGGTGATGATCTTCTTCTTCCTGATCCCGTCGATCCCGGCGGTGTTCGGGAACTTCGTGCTGCCGCTGATGCTGGGGACGATCGACGTCGCGTTTCCCAGGCTCAACCTGGCGAGCTGGTACATCTATTCGATCGGCGGCCTGTTCACGCTCGCCGCGGTGCTGCTCGGCGGCATCGACACCGGCTGGACCTTCTACTCTCCGCTGTCGACGGTGTTCTCGAACTCCAACGTCTTCCTCGCGGCGATCGGAGTGTTCATCAACGGCTTCTCGTCGATCCTCACCGGCCTCAACTTCCTGGTGACGATCCACCGTATGCGCGCGCCAGGCCTCACCTGGTTCCGGTTGCCGTTGTTCGTGTGGGCGATGTACGCGACGTCGTTGATCAACGTCCTGGGCACCCCGGTGGTGGCGATCACCCTCCTGCTGGTCGTTCTCGAGCGGGTGTTCGGCCTGGGCATCTTCGATCCGACCTTGGGCGGCGATCCGATCCTGTTTCAGCACCTGTTCTGGTTCTATTCGCACCCCGCGGTCTACATCATGATCCTGCCCTCGATGGGCGTGATCTCCGAGGTGATCTCGGCGTTCTCCCGCCGACACGTCTTCGGCTACAGGTTCATCGCCTTCTCCAGCCTCGGCATCGCGGTGCTCGGCTTCCTGGTCTGGGCCCACCACATGTTCACCACCGGCATGTCGGTGTATGCCGCGACGGTGTTCAGCTCGCTGACCATGCTGATCGCGGTGCCCACCGCGGTGAAGGTAGTGAACTGGATCGTCACCATGTACAAGGGCTCGGTCGCGATCGAGACGCCGATGCTGTTCGCCGTCGGCTTCATTGGGCTGTTCACCATCGGCGGCCTGACCGGGCTGATGCTGGCCACCCTCGGGATCAACCCCCACCTGCACGACACCTACTTCGTGGTCGCGCACTTCCACTTCGTGATGGTCGGCGGCGCGATCATGGGCTTCATGGCGGCGCTGCACTACTGGTGGCCCAAGATCAGCGGCCACGTCTACCCCGGCCGCTGGTCGAAGACGTCGGCGGTGATGATCTTCGCCGGCTTCATCCTCACCTTCTTCCCGCAGTTCATCCTCGGCTACCTGGGGATGCCTCGCCGCTACCACGCCTACCCCGAGGAGTTCCAGGCCCTCAACGTGCTGTCGACGGCCGGGGCGTCGATCCTGGGCCTCGGATACCTGCTGCCCGCGATCTACCTGACCTGGTCCCTGGTCGACGGCAAGCGCGCGCCCGCCAACCCGTGGGGGGCCGCCGGCCTCGAGTGGCAGTGCCCGTCGCCGCCGCCGGTTCACAACTTCGATCATCCGCCGGTGGTCACCGACGTCTACGACTACGGGGACGAGCACCTGCTGGCCGCCCTCGCGACACGGGCCGCCAAGGGGGTCTCCGTTGGCTGACGCGACGCACGCCGCCGCCCCGCCGGGACACGGCGCGCACGCCCACGGGCACGCGCCCAACCTGGCGCACCACTTCCACGACTACGAGCAGCAGCGCGAGGCCTCGTTCTTCGGGATGTGGCTGTTCGTGGCGCAGGAGATCATGTTCTTCGGTGGCCTGTTCACCGTGTACCTGGTCTACCGCATGCGCAACACGCTCGACTTCGCGATCGCCTCGAGCGAGCTCGACGTCGCGTGGGGAGGCCTCAACACCGGGGTCCTCATCGTCAGCTCGTTCACGATGGCGATGGCGGTGCGAGCGGCGCAGCAGGGGAAGCGCAATCCGCTGGTTCTGTTCCTGATCGTGACGCTGCTGCTGGGCGCCGTCTTCGTCGGGATCAAGTACATCGAGTACTCGACCAAGTTCGAGCACCATCTGTTCCCGGGCTTCGAGAGCTTCCGCTTCGATCCCCCCCCGGGGGTGATCGAGGCCTACGGGCTCACCCCCGAGCGTCTCGAGGTGATGAACCAGCGGGCGCGCATCTTCTTCTCGGTCTACTTCGCGATGACCGGCCTGCACGCGCTGCACATGCTGATCGGGATGGGGCTGATCGTCTGGCTGCTGTTCCCCGCGTGGAAGGGCAGGTTCAACCGCGACTACCACAACCCGATCGAGTGCTTCGGCCTCTACTGGCACTTCGTCGATCTGGTCTGGATCTTCCTCTTCCCGCTGCTCTACCTGCTCGGGCGACACGTGCACGGAGTGTGAGCGATGGCCGAGGTCCACATTTCACCCGTCCGTACCTACGCGACGATCCTCGGCGCGCTGCTGGTCCTCACCGGCGTCACCGTGTGGGTCGCCTTCTACGATCTCGGTCCGCTCAACGACGTCGTCGCGCTGGGGATCGCCGTGATCAAGGCGACCCTGGTCGTCCTGTTCTTCATGCACGTCAAGTACGCCGGCCGACTGGTCAAGCTGACGGTGGTCGGCGGCTTTTTCTGGCTGCTGATCCTGTTCGGCCTTACGGTGATCGACTACGTGACGCGCGGGGACATCGTCCTCGATCCGCCGCCCGTGATCAACCCCATCGCCTTCGAGACCGAGGGGGGGGCGTAGGAGGGGGCGATCTGGGGCCGTGTCGGGCGGAGCCTCGTGACGGTGAGCAGCACCACCGCTCGACGCCGGTCGACCGATGGCGGTGCGG
This sequence comes from Thermoanaerobaculia bacterium, assembly GCA_035546295.1. Taxonomy (GTDB): domain Bacteria; phylum Acidobacteriota; class Thermoanaerobaculia; order Multivoradales; family Multivoraceae; genus DATKBT01. Next base: position 50,489 of record DATKBT010000149.1, read on the forward strand.
CAGGCAGAACGGCGTTAGGCTCGATGAACGTCCCCCGAGGCGGCCTTCGCCGTCCTCGACCGCCCCTCCGGCCCGACGAGACGCCGCCGGGCCGAGGAGAGCGGCCGAGAAATGGGGCGCAGGATGCATCGACGTGACGATCCCCGGCGATCGGCGGGAGGCCGACCTCGCCACCGAGCTGCTCGGTCGAGCGCTGGAGCTCCGGAAGCGGAGCGCGAGGAGTTCGTGCGTCGCGAGTGCGCGGGCGACTCTGGGCTCCACGAGCGGGTCGCCCGGCTGTTGCACGACGCGATGGCCTACGATCCCTTGTTCGACGACGGCATCCTGGGAGGCGAGCTGGTCCGCGAGCTGGCGGCGAGTGAGCCGCGGGAGCTCGGCCCGGGGAGCGTCCTGGGACGCTACGAAATCGTCGATCGCATCGGCTCGGGGGGCATGGGCGTGGTCTTTCGCGCTCGGGACCCGCAGCTCGACCGGCCGGTGGCGCTCAAGGTCCTCTCGGCCTCGTTGCACGCCAACGCCGAACGCTTCACACGGGAGGCCAGGGCGGCGTCCGCGCTCAACCATCCCCACATCGCGACCGTCTACGAGCTCGGGGAGGACGACGGCCGAGCTTTCATCGCGATGGAGCTGGTCGACGGGCCGAGCCTCCACGCACGGGCACGTCAGGGCCCCATTCCGCTCGAGGAGGTCATCCGGATCGGGGCCCAGGTGGCGGATGCGCTGGCGGCCGCGCACGTCCGGGGGATCGTGCACCGGGACCTCAAGCCGGGCAACGTCGTGCTGTGCCCGGAGCGGGGAGTCAAGCTGGTCGACTTCGGTCTCGCCAAGCGCGCGACCGGGGGCGGCGCGGCCGATCGGTCGGGGGGGCCGTTGACCTCGGCCGGGATGGTGCTGGGGACCGTCACCTATATGTCGCCCGAACAGGCGGGCGGGCTGGCGATCGACTTCCGCAGCGACCACTTCTCGCTCGGGACGATGCTCTACGAGCTGGTGACCGGGCACCATCCCTTCCGCGGCGTAAGCCACGTGGAGACTCTCGCCGCCATCCTCCGCGACACCCCGCAGGCGCTGCGGGAGCTGGCGCCGCGGGCTCCGCACTGGCTCGAGCGGGTGATCCACCGCTGTCTTGCCAAGGATCCGCAGGCGCGCTTCGCCACCACCGCCGAGCTGGCGCGGGCGCTCGCTCAGCGGGGGGTGGTGGCGGGCTCCGTGCCCGCCAGCGGATCCCCGCGCGAGTGCAGGGGTTGCGAGCGCACGATCGGCGCCGAGCATCGCTTCTGCCCCTACTGCGGCTTCCCGCAGGGCGCGGTGTGCGGCGCCTGCGGTCAACGACTCGAGGCCGGCGCCGCCTTCTGCTCGGGCTGCGGCGCGGAGGTCGACGTCCGTGTCGAGGAGGCGACGACGGCGTCGCGGGGGCCGAAGAGCGAAGCCTCCCGGGCCTCGCGCTCGCTGTCGGGGGAGCGCCGGCTGGCGTCGGTCGTGGCCTCGCGGCTGGACGGGTACTCGACCCTGGCCGACGAGCTCGACCCGGAGCGGCGGCGCGAGCTGCTCAGGGGGTTCGAGGCCGAGGCGCGCGCGATCGCCGACGAGGAGAGCGGTCTGCTCCTGCGTTTCGAGGGAGGCGAGCTGCTGATGGTCTTCGGCCTCGCCGGTGCGCGCGAGGACGATGCGCAAAGAGCGATCCGGGCGGCGGAGCGCCTGCACCGCGCCCTCGGGCGAAGCCGGCAATGCGGCCGCGCCAGGACCGCCTCCGCGGCGTCGAGGGCCGAGCTGAGGCTGTGCACCGGGATCTACAGCGGGATGGTGATCAGCGAGCCGGCGGATCGGGGCGAGCTCCAGGTCACGGGTCCCGCGGTGCAGGCCGCCGAGCACCTCGCCCGCCGAGCGACCGCCGGCGAGCTGCGGGTCAGCTCGGAGACGCGGCGCCTCAGCGAAGGCTCGGGGTTCCGGAGCATCGGGCTCACGGGCGCCCGCAGATCGGGTGAGAGCTCGGGTCTCTCGGCCTTCGCCGGTCGCAGGCGCGAGCTCGCGACGCTGCTCGAGGCAGCCAGCGCGCTGGGGCGCGGGGAGGGGCGGTTCGTCGAGGTGATCGGCGAGGCCGGGTCGGGGAAGACCCGGCTGCTGCACGAGCTCCGGCGCGAGGGCGACTGGAGCGGCTGCAAGCTGGTGGAAGCGCGTTGCCAGTCGTACGGCGCCGCCTCGCCCTACCTTCCGTTGGTCGAGGTGCTGCGCAGGCTGATGGACCTCGACGACGAGGCTTCGCAGGAGCAGCAGATGGAGGCGGTCAAGGAGGCGGTCGCCGACTTCGGCGCCGACCTGGAGCCCTACGTGCCGCTCTACGTCCATCTGCTGTCGCCCTCCGAGAACGACGACGGGCTGCCGCGGTACCTGGATCGCAAGCACCTGAGACACACGCTGCAGGCCGCGCTCGTCGGGCTGGTGACCCTGGCCGCCTCCCGGCGTCCCACGATGATCCTGCTCGAGGACTGGCACTGGGTCGACGAGGCGTCGCACGAGGTGGTTCGTCAGCTCGCCGAGCTCACCTCGTCCCATGCGCTGACCGTCGTCGTCACCCGCCGGCCCGACGCTCCGCTCTCGTGGCCGCCGCTCGCCTCTCCTTCGACGATCTCGCTCTCGCCGATCGACCTGGAGTGCGCCGAGCAGATCGTGCGCTCGGTCCTCGGCAACGCCGCCCTCGATCGCGAGATCGCGGTCGCCCTGCACCAGCGCTCCGGCGGCAACCCCTTCTTCCTCGAGGAGCTGTGCCGTTCGTTGAAGGAGGAGCGACGGCTCGAGGAGAGCGGCGGCCGAATGAGGTTGCGCGGCGCCATCGAGTCGCTCGAGCTGCCGGCGACCGTCCATGCTCTGCTGCGCGCGCGCCTCGACCGGGTGACGGGCGTCGCGCGCGACGTGCTCCGCCGGGCGGCCGTGATCGGTCGTGAGTTCGGCGCCGACGTGCTCGCGGCGACGCTCGGCGAGGTCGATCTCGACGCGGCGCTCGGGGTCCTGCGCGCGCGAGGCCTGATCCGACAGCTGCGGATCTTCCCGTACCCCGAGTACACCTTCCAGCACATCCTGGTGCAGGAGGCCGCCTACGAGAGCCTGCTGCGGCACCAGCGGGTCAGCCTGCACGGCCAGGTGGGGCGGGCGATCGAGCGGGTGCACGCCGGGCGGCTCGAGGAGCATCTCGAGCGACTCGCGCACCACTTCGCCCAGGCCGAATCGTGGTCGAAGGCCGTGCACTACGGGCGCCGCGCCGCGCGCCGCGCTGGCGATCTCAGTCACTTCGCCGAGGCGATGTCGATGATCGACCGATCGCTCGAGTGGCTGGAGTGGTGCCCGGAGGGGGACGAGTCGCGCAGCGAGCGGATCGGCCTGCTGCTCGACAAGGAGCGGCTGTGCGAGACCCTCGGGTGGCGCGACGAGCAGGTCCGTCTGATCGAGGAGCTGCTCGCGATCCTGGTGCCGCGGGGGGACTCGGCGGAGCTGGTCGACGTGCTGATCCGCAAGGGAGAGCTGGAGGCGCAGCTCGCCAAGTACCAGAGCGGCGCCACCGTCCTGCTCGAGGCGCGCGACACCAGCCGCCGACTGGGTGACCTGCTCAGGGAGCGCAACTCCCTGCGCGGGCTCTCGTTCCTGCGCTGGCACGAGCAGCGCCTCGAGGAAGTGGTCGAGCTGCTGCGCGAGGCTCTGGAGCTCGATCGCCGGCTCGGGGACCAGCGGGCGGAGGTGCAGGAGCTGGCCAACATCGGGACGACGCTGCGCCGGCTGAACAGGCCCCGGGAGGCGTTGACCGTTCTGCACGAGGCGCAGGAGCTCAACCAGGAGGTCAAGGACGCGCTGCGCGAGACCAACATCCTCTACATGCTGAGCTGGGTCTATCGCTCCCTGGGAGACGACGAGCGGGCGCGCGAGTGCCTGATTCCGGAGGAGGGTCCGGGCGACGAGAGCGCGATCGAGCGCCCGTACCAGATGATCGCGCTGGCCAGCCTGGCCCTCGAGCACGGCCAGGTCGACGAGTCCCTCGAGTTCCTGCGTCAGAGCATCGAGAGCTGCCGAGCATCGCGCTACCGCGCCGGGCTCGCGCATTCGTTGCGCTCGCTCGCCGAGACCTTGATCCGGCTGGGACGCTCTCAGGAGGCGCTCGAGGCCGGCCTCGAAGGGGCCGAGCTCTTCGCCCAGCTCGGCGAGAGCTCCAACGAGCTTCGACTGCGGGCGATGTGCGCACCGCTGCTCGACAGCCAGGGCCGATCGGAGGCGCTCCAGTCGTGGCAGCGGGTGATGGAGCTGAGTGCGACGATCGGCAGGCCCGACCTCGAGATCGAGGGGCTCCTCGGATGCGCCCGCAACCTGCCGGCGCGCGACGAGCTCGACGCCGCCCGGGAGCTCCTGTTGCGCGCGCTCTCGCTCTGCGAGCTCGATCCCGGCGCGCAGGCCGCGAACGCGGGCGAGCAGCCCTCCGTGAGCGCGCGGGCGGAGGGTGAGCGCGTCGGCGGAGAGCGCCCATGGCAGGAGGCCCGCAGCCCGGGCTCGAGGGACGCCGGCGCGCTACGGGGGGAGGTGCTCAACAACCTCGGCATCGTCGAATGGCGCCTCGGGAGCTACGAGAACGCGCTCGACCGCTATCGGCAGGCTCTGGAGCACTTCCAGAGCCGCGGCGATCACGCGCACGAGGGGCTGATGCTCAACAGCATCGGGGCGACCCTGCGACAGCTCGGACGGCCGGAGGAGGCCGCCGCCATCCTGCTGCGGGCCGAATCGGTGCATCGCGAGAGCGGCGAGGAGCTGCTGCGTGGCCACGCGAGCGCTCTGCTGGGCGACATCGAGCGCGACGCCGGCAGGCTCGAAGAGGCGCATCGCTGGTACGAACAGTCGCTCGACATCCGCCGTGCGATCGGCGATCTAGGGGGAGAGGCCTGGATGCACCTGCGCCTCGCCGAGGTCGCCGCCGGTCTCGGCTCGCGGGAACGGGCGGCGGCGAGCCTGTCGAGCGCCGCGGCCCTCGGTCTGAGGCTCGAAGATGAGAGAATCGGCGCGGAGTGTTCCCGGCTCGAGAGGGCGGTAGGAGAAAGCGATGCCTAGATACCTGATCGAACGTGACGTCGGTCGACTGACTCGCCAGGAGCTCGATGACGCGGCGGCCCGATCGATCGCTGTGCTCGGCGAGATGTCGGGGATCACCTGGATCAAGAGCCACGTCTCCGCCGCCGACGGCAAGATCTTCTGCGAGTACGAGGCCGCCGACGAGGAGAAGATCCTCGAGCACGCCCGGCGTGCGGGTCTGCCCGCCAACAGGATCACCACGATCGAGCTGAGCATCAGCCCCGACATGTTCCAGTAGGGAAAAGGGGCGGAGCGCTCGCTCTGGCGCTTCGGCGTCGCTGCCCGCCACGGGTGCAGCGGCGTGGACACGACGGGCTGGGTGAAGGGAGGCGCCTCTGGTGCGCCTCCGTTGCTCCAGCCGAGCCCCGCTAGCTCGCGCCGCGGTAGATCGAGTTGAACAGCAGCTTGAAGGTGCCATGGGGCTGCCCGCGGTGCTGGCTGCGCAGGCCGAGCAGGATCACGCGGCCCTCCTCCACTTCGGCTTCGACCACCGCGGCGTTGCCTTCGAGCACGCTGCCTCCGAGCATCCAGCCGGAGAGCAGCAGGTCCTCCTCGGCCCAGCGTGCGGCGACGCTGATCGCCTCCGGGGGCTCGGGCTCGATGCCGCGCTGTCGCTCGGAGCGACTCGCCCGGCGCCCGATCTCGAACGCGGGGCTGCGCGCGAAGAAGGCGGCCGCGTCGGGCTGCACGCCCCAGGCGAGCGGGTGCGAGGTGTCGACTGCGAGGCGCAGGATGGTGCCGGGGACGAAAAAGCTGTCGCTCGAGCGCCTCTCGGTGACGTTGCGAATCTCGAGATCGAGGAGGGTGAGCGGCAGCTCGCTGGCCGAGTCCAGCGCCACCAGGGTGCCGCCCGAGTCGACGAACTCGAGGAGGTGGAAGAGGCCGCGCGAGGTCATGCCGCCGGCGTAGGGCGCGGGCATCAGGTCGGCGTCGAGGCCGCGGTGCATGCTGGCGAGGCTGGCGTCGGGGAGCAGGATCACGTCGAAACGCTCGGCGAGCTCGCCCGCCCGCACGTCCGCATCGTGCACGCGTTCGTAGCGGAACTCGAACTGCTCGAGCACCCAGCGGGTCCAGCCTTCGTCGATGTTGCCCCCCCAGGCGTGGTAGACGCCGAGCCGAGGAGTGCGCAGCTCGACGATCTCCCCCGCGGGCCGCGCGCGCAGCGCGATGCGTTCGACCCCCAGCGCGCCGGTGTGGCGGTCGAGCTCCCGACCGGCGGCCTCGTCGTTCTCGATCAGGAAGGAGCCGGCCGGCCAGTCCTGGCGGGCGGCCGAGAGCGGCGCGGCGAGCCGCGACACCGGGATTCCGGCCGCCAGCAGCCGATTGACGACGGTGAAGGCGTCGTTGGCGCGCGGGTCGAGCGCCCAGCCCCAGCGCCCGCCGCCGTGGGTCTCGGCTGCGGGGACCGCCGCCCACTCCACCGGCTCGGTGCGCACGTCGACCGCGACTTCGTGGCGAACGACCTCGACGCCCATCTGGAGCGGCAGAGTCCAGCCGGTGATGTCGTAGGGAAGCTCGGGGGGCCCGCCCGGGTAGAGCCGGCGGTCCGGGTAGACCTGCGGGTTCAGCAGATCGGTGACGTACGGCCGGAAGGCCTGTGCGCCGCGCACCAGGTAGCTGCCGGCGGCGTACTCCCGGCGATCCTCTCCCTCGCCCACCGAGAAGGCCGACGCCGCGCGGTCGACCTCGACGCCCCCCCAGCGCAGGACGTCGACCAGGCGTGCCGCGGTGCCGTCGTCCCACTGCCCGGCGGGGATCACGTAGGTCTCGCCGGCGCCCCGTTCGATCGCGTCGCGGCCCATTCGATAGATGTCGTAGAGCCACTCCTCCCGCCGCTTCGCCCCGATGTCGAGCACCGCCATCGAGCCGGTGATCATGTATTCGCAGCTGTTGCGGAAGTGCCACTCGCCGCCCTCGAAGGGGTTGGGATAGAAGGTGCTCGGATCACTCGTCGAGACGCCGGTCGAGCCGAAGCTGCTGGGGAATTTCTCGGGGTCGTACACCATCGAGGCCGGCGAGGAATGTCCGGTCTCGGTGAGGATGCCCACCATGTTGTGGAAGTAGGGCGCGGTGCGCATGCCACCGTTCCACCAGGTGTCGAAGTTGACCCGCGAAAGGGCGCCGGACTTGCTCTCCTGATCGAAGCGGCGTCCCATCGCCTCGCCGACCAGGTTGATCCCGCGCATCACGAGCGCCGGGATGTTGGGGTTCATCGGGTCCTCGAACGGCGGCAGGAAGATGCGGGCGGGGAAGGGCGCCTCCTGGTGCTGGTTGTAGACGATCTGGGGATACCACTGGTGGTAGAGCAGGCGTCCGACGTTGCGGCTCTCCGGCTGGTTGAACATGAACCAGTCGCGGTTGTTGTCGTGGCCGACGTACTTCTGGTAGAGCTCCGGCAGCGGTGCCTCTTCGTAGGGGGTCCCAACGTGCTCTCGGTACCACTCGGCGACCATGGTGGTGCCGTCCGGATTCAGGTTGGGCAGCAGCAGGAAGATCACCTGATCTCGGATCGAGTGCCACTCGGGCGTCTCCTCGGAGACCGCGAGATGCGCCAGCCACGGAGCCGTCTGGGCGTGGGCGCGCTCGGTCGAGTGGAGCCCGAAGTCGATCCAGACGACCGCCTTGCCCTCGCGCGCCAGCGCTCGCGCCTCCTCGTCGGAGAGATCCTGGGCGCGCGCCAGCCGCTCGGCGATTTCTCGCCAGCGCTCGAGCTGAGCCATGTTCTCCTCGGAGGAGATGATCGACAGGATCTGGGTCCTGCCCTCGGCGGTGGCGCCGATGTCGAACACCTCGATGCGGTTGCTCGCGGCGTCGAGCGCTCGGAAGTAGCGCTCGATCTCCTCGTAGGTGGCGAGCCGACGCTCCGCGCAGGGAGCGAAGCCGAACGAGGACTCGGGTGTCGGCACCTGGTCGGCAGCGAGCGCAGCGCCGGCCTGGAGCAGGAGCGCGAGGGCGACGGCCGTCATCGAGCCGGTGAACGAGGCGAGGTTCTTCATCGGACGGTTCTCCGAGCTTGACCGGACGTTTCTCCGATGTTGATCGGCCGATCTCCGATCTGATCGGCCGATCTCCGATCCGATCGGCCGGTCTCGACTCCGGCGCGCGCCACGAGACTGCGCGCTAGAGAGGCATGAGCTGCGCGGCATGCTATCGGGCGCTCGTCGAGCCGGCCGCCCAGGCCTCGGCGTGGTCGAGGCTCCTGCGGAAGGGCCGCAGCCCCGCCCACAGCAGCAGCGCCGAGCCGATGTGGGCCGCAGTGGCGACGATCAGGAGCGAATAGCGAATCGCCATGTCGTCGCCGAACACGAAGTCGGTGGTCATCGCGACCGCGGTGGGTCCGAGGCCGAGGCCGATCAGGTTGACCACGAATAGGTACAGGGCCGAGGCCTGCCCCCGCATCTCGTTGGGCATCATCTCCTGGATCGCGGCCGGCGCGCAGCCGAACGGCATCGAGGCGAAGAACACGGTCGGCACCAGGAGGGCGAGCGAAGCCGTCGGGTCGCCGACGATCGGGTAGAGCAGCCCGGTCGGCGTCCACACCACGGCGGCGATCAGGCCGGCGCGCATCTTGGCATCGCGGAAGCCGCGCTGCGACAGCCAGTCCGCGACCCGACCGCCGAAGACGATGCCGGCGGTGCCGGCGAGCATGACGATCAGGCCGTAGGCGACCCCCGCCTGACGCGCCGTGTACTCGTGGGTGCGCTGGTAGAAGGCCGGGATCCAGGCGCTCGATCCGTAGCTCGAGAACGACAGCAGCGCGAAGCCGACGTTGTGGCAGAAGAAGGTCTTCCAGTTGGACCGGATGTAGGCCACGACCTCGCGCACCGGCACGTTGACCACGGCCCCCGTCGCCGAACGTCGTGCATCCCGACGGTAGGGCTCCTTGAAGGTCAACAGCAGGAGCGAGAGCGCGACGCCAGGAAGTCCGACCATGAAGAAGACCACCTGCCAGGGGCGCGTCGCGCCGACCAGCGGCAGGTCCCACAGCTCCTGCCCCGACGCCATGCCGACGACCACGCCTCCCAACAGATAGGCCATGCCGGAGCCGATGTAGATGCCCATCGAGTAGACGCTGATGGCGGTCGCCAGACGCTTGCGCGGAAACGAGTCGGTGATCATCGAGTAGGCGGCCGGCGACAGCGCCGCCTCGCCGACGCCGACGCCCATGCGCAGCAGCAGGAACTGCCAGAAGCGCTGGGCCAGACCGCACGCGGCCGTCATCAGGCTCCACACGATGAGCCCGGCGGCGATGATCCCGCGCCGGCTCTTGGAGTCGGCGAGCCGCCCCAGCGGAATCCCGAAGAAGGTGTAGAACACCGCGAAGCTGAAGCCCATCAGGAGCGACATCTCGGTGTCCGAGATCCCGAGGTCGCGCCGGATCGGGCCGACCAGGAGGGACAGGATCTGACGGTCGATGAACGAGAAGACGTAGATGAGCATCAGCACCGCCACCATCCACCAGGCGAGGCCGCTGGCCGGGTAGGGGCGCTCCTGGGTCGACACAGCAGTGCCGTCGCTGGGCTTCACGCTCACGCTGATCCTCCTGCGGAGCTGCGGTCTGAAGGGTGCGCCAGCATAGCAGCGGCGCGCTCGACGGTTCGCGGTGGGAGGGGCGGGCGTCTCGAAGCCGACCCCTCGCTCCACGAGCTGATCGCGGACACCTTCCGCGGACGCCTCCGTTTCTACACCGTCATGTCCTGGGTCTGGACCGGCGTCCTCGCCGCTCTCATGTTCTACTGCGGGTGGCGGACGTTCCAGACGGAGGGCGCCGAGCAGGTGGTCTGGCAAACCGCCGCGATCTTCTGCATGCTGGGAGTCGCGCTGCTCGAGCTCTTCGTGTGGATGGAGATCCACCGCAAGTCGCTGCTGCGTGAGCTCGAGCGTCTCGAGCTCCGACTCCTCGAGCGCGACCGGCCGACGCCGGCCGCGGAGGAGCCACAGCCTTGACTCGGAATTTGATGAATCAAAATCGCTCGTGGTACAAGGTTCGACAGCCGTTTTCACGCCGTGACCCGAAGCGCGACCATGCCTCGTCAGCGTCCCTACGACTCCAGCCGCAGCGGCGCCGAGCCGCCGCCCTCCCCAGCATCCTCCGCGATCTTCTCGCTGTACGGGGTGACCAAGGTCTACCGGATGGGGGAGGTCGAGGTGCACGCGTTGCGCGGCATCGAGCTCGAGCTGCCAGAGGGAGAGCTCACCGTCCTGCTCGGACCTTCGGGCTCCGGCAAGTCGACCCTGCTCAACATCCTCGGCGGCCTCGACGTCCCGACGGCGGGCTCGGTGCTGTTTCGCGGTCGAGACCTCGCCACCGCGAGCGAGCGCGAGCTGACCGAGTACCGGCGTTCGGGGGTCGGCTTCGTCTTCCAGTTCTACAACCTGATCCCGTCGCTCACCGCGCGCGAGAACGTCGCCCTGGTGACCGAGATCGCAGCCGACCCGATGACGCCGGAGGAGGCGCTCGAGATGGTCGACCTGGGACCGCGAATCGACCACTTCCCGGCGCAGCTCTCGGGTGGCGAGCAGCAGCGGGTGGCGATCGCGCGGGCGATCGCCAAGCGGCCCGACGTCCTGCTCTGCGACGAGCCGACCGGCGCGCTCGACATCGCCACCGGCATCGTCGTGCTCGAGGCGATCGATCGGATCAACAACGAGCTGGGGACCACGGTGGCCGTGATCACCCACAACGCCGCGATCGCCGACATGGCGGATCGAGTGCTGATCATGGCCGATGGCCTGATCGCCGACCAGCGGGTCAACGAGACCCGCAAGCCGCTCACGGAGCTCTCGTGGTGAGCCTCGTCGTCGCGAGCCCCATCGTCGCGAGTCGGGGGACGCGATGCGGATGCTGACCCGCAAGCTCGTGCGCGACCTGTGGGGGATCCGCTCGCAGGCGATCGCGATCGCGCTGGTGATGGCCTCGGGTGTGGCGCTGTTCGTGATGGCGCGCGGCAACTTCTCCTCGCTGCGCCTGACCCAGCAGACCTACTATCGCGACTACCACTTCGCCGAGGTGTTCGCCAACGTTAAACGAGCTCCGCAGAGGCTCGCGGCCGAGATCGAGCGGATCCCGGGCGTCCGCCAGGTCCAGACGCGCACGGTCGCGGAGGTCGTCCTCGACGTCCCCGGGATGGAGCAACCGGCTCGCGGCCGGCTGGTGTCGCTCCCCGACAGCGGCGAGCGCCCGGAGCTCAACGACCTCTACCTGCGACGCGGACGCTGGATCGATCCGACGCGGCCCGAGGAGGTCCTGGCCAACGAGGCGTTCGTCGAGGCGCACGGTTTCGAGCCCGGCGGCACCGTCACCGCGGTGATCAACGGCCGGCGCAGAGAGCTCGAGATCGTCGGCGTGGTGATGTCTCCGGAGTTCGTCTACACCATCGGGGCCGGCGAGCTCTTCCCGGACCCGCGGCGCTACGGAATCCTGTGGATGGCGCGCAAGCCGCTGGCGAGCGCCTTCGACATGGAGGGGGGCTTCAACGACGTGGCGCTCGCCCTCGACCCCGGCGCGCAGGAGGCCGAGGTCATCGCCCGGCTCGATCGCCTGCTCGAGCCCTACGGGGGCGTCGGCGCCGTGCCGCGCGCGCTGCAGCTCTCGCACTGGTACCTCGAGAGCGAGCTGGGCGGGCTCGAGACGATGGCGCTGGTGATGCCGACGATCTTCCTCGGCGTCGCCGCCTTCCTGCTCAACGTGGTGCTGCGCCGCATCGTTGCGGTCCAGCGCGAGCAGATCGCCCAGCTCAAGGCGCTCGGCTACGGCAACCGGGCGCTGGCCTGGCACTACCTGCAGTGGTCGGGATCGATCACGGCGATCGGTACGGTGGTCGGAGTGCTCTCGGGGATCTGGCTGAGCGTCCAGATGCTCGACATGTACATGCTCTACTTCGAGTTCCCGGAGCTGCGCTACGACTTCTCGTGGGCCAACGTCCTCGGGGCGCTGGCGTTCTCGGGCGGCGCGGCCGCGATCGGCGCGATCGGCGCGGTGCGCGGCGCAGTGCGCCTGCCCCCGGCCGAGGCGATGCGGCCGCAGCCGCCGGCCAGCTACCGGCGCACGCTGATCGAGCGGCTGTTCGGGGCGCGCTGGCTGAGCCAGCCGTCGCGCATCATCCTGCGCAACCTCTCTCGAACGCCGGTGCGTGCCGGCCTGTCGATCCTGGGCATCGCTTTCGCCTGCGCCATCGTCGTCACCGGCGGAGCCATGATGGACTCGATCGACGAGATCCTGCGGCTCCAGTTCGATCTCGCCCAGCGCCAGGACGTCACCGTCACCTTCTTCGAGCCGGCGAGCCCCGCGGCCTACTACGAGCTCGCTCGCCTGCCCGGCGTCGTCGACGTCGAGCCGATGCGCACGACGCCGGCGAGGCTGACGGCGGGGCCGCGGTCGCGGCAGGTCGGCATCACGGGGGTGGCTCGAAACGCTCAGCTCCAGCGCGTGGTGGACGCTCGCGGCCGACCGATCGAGCCGCCGATCGACGGTGTGCTGCTCTCGAAGGTGCTCGCCGAGCGGCTGGCGGTGGAACCCGGCGATCCGCTCGAGGTCGCCGTCCTCGAGGGACGGCGGCCGGTGGTCGAGACGGTGGTCGCGGGGACCGTCGAGGACTTCGTCGGCACCGCCGCCTACATGGAGATCGGGGCGCTGCGTCGCCTGCTGCGCGAAGGGGCGACGCTGTCGGGGGCGGCGCTGTTGATCGATTCCGCTCAACAGGAACGCTTGCTCTCGCGGTTGAAGGAGACGCCGCTGGTCGCCGGGGTCGGCCTCGAGCAGGCCGTGATCGACAACTTCGAGACTTACTTGGCGGACAACATGACGACCTTTCTACTCGCGCAGCTCGGGTTCGCGGTGGTCATCGCGTTCGGCGTGATCTACAACACGGCGCGGATCTCGCTGTCGGAGCGCAACCGGGAGCTGGCCTCGCTGCGGGTGATGGGCTTTCGGCGCGGCGAGATCGCCTACATCCTGCTCGGGGAGCTGGCCGCGCTGACCGTCGTCGCTCTGCCGGTAGGAATGCTGCTGGGGTACGGAATGCTGGCGGCAGCGCTCAGCGCGTTCGAGACCGAGCTCTACCGGATGCCGCTGGTGATCTCGTCGCAGGCGTTCGGGGTGGCGATCGTCACCGTGCTCGCCTCGGCGGCGATCTCGGCGCTGGTGGTGAGACGACGGCTGAACACGCTCGACCTGGTGGCGGTCCTGAAGACGAGGGAGTAGATCGTGGACGGGAGCGCTCGCATGCTGCGTGAGGAATCTCGTCGTCGTCTCATCGGCGACGGAGCGAAGGAGCACGAGGCCGAGACGGCACGGCATTCGGAAGGTCGAGCGCGGACTGCGCGGGCGGCTCGAGCGCATCCTGAGGAGAGGTCGATGCGAAAGCGGTGGAGATGGGTGGTCGGCCTGGCGGTGGTGATCGTAGTGGTCGCGCTCGTCGCGTTCCCGCGCCGCGTCGAGGTCGAGGTGGCGGAGGTGGTGGTGGGGCCGCTCGAGGTGACCCTCGACGAGGAGGGCGAGACCCGGGTGCGCGAGCCGTTCCTGGTGTCGGCACCGATCGCGGGCAGGGTCGAGCGCATCGAGCTCGAGCCCGGGGATCCGGTGATCGCCGAGGATACGGTCATCGCCACCTTCCGTCCGAGCGCTCCGGTGCTGCTCGACGCGCGCAGCCGGGAGGAAGCGAGAGCGTCCGTCGAGGCGGCGGAGGCGGCGGTGGGGGGAGCGCGGGCGGAGCGTGAGCGCATCGCCAGCGAGCTCGCGTATGCCCGGGCCGAGGCGGCTCGATACGAACGGCTCGCCGGCGAGGGCATCGTCTCGGAGGACCTGCTCGACCAGGTCCGGCTCCGCGTGTCGACCCAGGAGGAGGCGCTGCAGGCAGCCGAGTACGCGCTGCGCACGGCCGAGGGGGACCTGCGGATGGCGCGTGCGCGCCTGCTCGAGGCGGCGCCGACCCGCGAGGAGGGCGGCGTGATCGCCATCCGCTCGCCCGTCGATGGCGTCGTCCTGCGCCGTCTCCAGCAGAGCGAGGCGGTCGTGCCTGCGGGCACGCCGCTGGTCGAGGTGGGCGACACCAGCGATCTCGAGGTCGTCGCCGATTACCTGTCCTCGGACGCGGTGCGGATGAAGCCGGGTTATGCAGCCCTGATCGAGCGTTGGGGGGGCGAGCCGCTGCTCGCCCGCGTCCGGCGCATCGAGCCCTCCGGCTTCACCAAGATCTCGGCGCTCGGTGTCGAGGAGCAGCGGGTCAACGTGATCCTCGATCTCGACGGGGAGCAGCGCGAGGCCTGGGAGCAGCTCGGTGACGGCTTCCGGGTCGAGGTCCGGGTCGTGATCTGGGCCGACGACAGGGTCAGGGTCGTGCCAACCGGCGCCCTCTTCCGCGAGGGCGAGAGGTGGGCCGTCTACCGGGTCGAGGACGGCCGGGCGCGGCTCCGTCTGATGGAGATCGGGGTGCGCAGCCCTCAACAGGCGCAGGTCCTCGACGGCCTCGCGCCTGGCGATCTGGTCGTGCTTCACCCCGGCGAGATGGTCAGCGACGGCGTCCGCGTCCGCTTCTGATCCTCGAGCCAAGTCGCCCCTCCCGCTTCGTCCGAGTGCCGACTTGCCCGGCGGGAGCTTCTGTGGTACCGTTTTTTGAGTCGCCAAAATCGGAGCCGAGGGGCTCGTGAAAGGGCGACCTTGGACAGGAGAAGTCGAAGTGTTCTCGCGGCGAAATCTCGTGAAATGGCTCGGTCTCGGCACCGCTGGGGGCAGCCTCGCCTCACTCGGCGGGTTGCGAGCCGCAGCGACCGGCGCCGACCGGCCGCTGTCGCCGGAGCTCGAGCAGCACGCCGCGCACGCGATGGGGACGGTCGGGCGGGTGGACACGGCGGTCTTCGACCCGACGGCTTTCCTGCGCACCTGGAACTTCTCCGATCGTGCGCCCGCCGAGCGAGAGCGGTTCTATCGCGAGACGCCGAAGGGCGACGGGACGATGCTGCGCGAATACGAGATGGTGGCTGTCGACCGCGAGATCGAGATCGCCCCCGGCGTCTACTTCCCGGCCTGGACCTTCAACGGTCAGGTCCCCGGGCCGACGCTGCGCGCCAGCGAGGGCGACACTTTGCGCATCCACTTCGTGAACCAGGGTTCTCACCCGCACACCCTCCACTTCCACGGCTGGCACCCGCCCTCGATGGATGGATCGCTGCCCGCTCACCAGGTGATGCCGGGAGCCGAGTTCCTCTACGAGTTCGAGGCGGAGCCCTTCGGTCTGCACCTCTACCACTGCCACGCGGTTCCGCTCAAGCGCCACATCCACAAGGGGCTCTACGGCGCCTTCATCGTGGATCCACGCGCCGGTCGGCCGCCCTTCGACGAGAGGGTGGACGAGCTGGTGATGGTGATGAACGGCTTCGACACCAACTTCGACGGCGACAACGAGGTCTACGCGGTCAACACCGTCGCCCACCACCACATGCACGAGCCGATCGAGGTGCGCGTCGGGGAGCTGGTGCGGATCTACCTGGTGAACATCACCGAGTTCGACCCGATCAACAGCATCCACCTCCACGCGATGTTCTTCGACGTCTTCCGCACCGGCACGCGGCTCGAGACCAGCGAGTCGACCGACACGCTGATGCTCAGCCAGGGGGAGCGGGCGGTGCTCGAAACGCGGTTCCGCTATCCGGGCGACTACATGTTCCACGCCCACCAGAGTGAGTTCGCCGAGCTCGGCTGGATGGGCCTGTTCCGGGCGGTGGCGTCGTGAGCTCGAGTGCGCGCTTCGCGCTGGCGGTGCTCGGGCCTCTGGCCCTGCTCGCGCTGCTGCTCGCGGTCTTCGTGTCGACCGATCCGACGCGCGCCATTCGCGGCGACGCGCCGCCGGTCGAGGAGCTGGTCTTCGAGCGGGTGACTCTCGGCCCCGCCGGCATCGAGGCGGTGGTGATCAACGACGGTCCAGACCCGGTGCGCATCGCGCAGGTCCAGGTCGACGAGGCCTACTGGATGTTCGAGATGGAGCCGGCGGACGGCGTCCTGGGTCATCTCGAGCGCGGGGTCGTGCGGCTCGGCTATCCCTGGGTCGAGGGCGAGGCGCACGAGCTCCGGCTGGTCTCCGCCACCGGCGTGACCTTCGATCACGGCATCGAGGTCGCCCTCACCACCCCGGTCCCGAGCTGGGAGGCGTTCTGGGTGTTCGCCTCGATCGGCCTCTACGTGGGCGTGATCCCGGTGGCGCTCGGGCTCCTGTGGTATCCGATGGTGCGGCGCCTCGGCGACCGCGGTCTCGGCTTCGTGCTGGCACTCACCGTCGGGCTGCTCTTGTTCCTGCTGGTCGACTCGCTCCACGAGGGCCTGGAGGTGGCGGGCGAGGTCGCTTCTTCGCTCCAGGGCGTCGCCGCCCTGGTGTTCGCTGCGCTGCTCTCCTATGTCGCGATCGAGGCGGGCGGCAGGATGTTGTCGCGCGATGCCACCAGCGGTCGCTCGGTCGCCATGCTGGTGGCGATCGGCATCGGGCTCCACAACCTCGCGGAGGGTCTGGCGATCGGCGCCGCGTTCGCGCTCGGGGAGGTGACCCTCGGCACGCTCTTGATCGTGGGCTTCATGCTGCACAACACCACCGAGGGTCTGGCCATCGTGTCGCCGCTCGGCGAGGAGCGGGCGTCGTTGCGCTATCTCTGCCTGCTCGGCCTGGTCGCCGGCGCGCCGACCATCGCCGGCGCCTGGCTCGGCGGCTTCGCCTATTCGACCTTCTGGTCGGTGGTCTTCCTGGGCGCGGGCGCGGGCGCCATCGCGCAGGTGGTGGTTCAGATCACGCGCTCGATGACCCGTCGCACGTCGCTGTTGGAGCGACTCAGCTCGGCGCCGGTGGCCGGGGGACTGGCGGTCGGGGTGCTGCTGATGTACGCGACCGGACTGTTGGTGGGATGACTGTCGGTGGGATGAGAGTCACGTTTCGAACGAGGTGAGGTCATGAGTCGTCGAACGATTCGTCTGGGTCTCGCGGGCACCGTCCTGCTGGTGGCGCTCTCGGTGGCGATTGCTGCCGCGGTCGCCGGCGCCTCGGCTGGAGCGAGCGCCCCCGAGCGCCAGCTCACCGTTCCCGAGCGTCAGCTCACCCTTCCCGATCGCCAGCTCACCCTCGTCGCGCGTGGCATGGGCTTCTACCTGCCGGGGGGCGAGGAGGCGAATCCCACGCTTCGGCTCGCGCCCGGAGAGCGGGTCGAGGTTCGGCTGGTCAACCGCGAGCCCGGCGTCCTCCACGATCTGCTGGTGGAGGAGCTCGGTTTCGAGATCCCGGCATTCCGCGAGGCCGGCGAGCGGGTCGCCGTGCTGCAGGCGCCGATGACGCCGGGACGCTACGAGTATCTGTGCAGCCTCCATCGGCGGATGATGCGGGGGGTGATCGTGGTCGGAGGCGCCGGTGTCGAAACGAGCACTCGCTAGGCGTCCCGCGCTCCTGATCACGGTCGCTCTCGGCCTCGCCCTCTCGACCGGAGCGGGTCTCGAGGCGCAGGAGCGGCAGCTGGTCGGCGATCGCCCCGACTTCACCGAGAGCACCGAGACCGTCGAGCTCGGCCACGTCCAGCTCGAGACCGGCGCGACCTTCACCCGGCTTCCGGGAGACACCGAGGAGGTGACGGTGGGCGAGGCGCTGCTGCGCGTCGGCCTCTCTCCGAGCTGGGAGCTGCGGGTCGGCGCCGGCTCCTTCGTCGACGTCTCGAGCGATGCCGGAAGCGCCGACGGTCTCGACGACGCTTCGCTCGGCTTCAAGGTGAAGCTGTTCGCGGAGAGCGGCTCGATCCCCGACCTCGCCCTGCTGTTCGGCTCCTCGCTGCCGACCGGCTCCTCGGAGCTCACCGAGGACGAAGCGGTGCCCGAGGTCAGGCTCGCGGCCGCCTGGACGCTCTCCGAGCGGCTCGGAATCGGCGCCAACCTCGGCTGGGCGCGCGCGGTCGACGGCGACCGGCGTTACGACGAGCTGTCGTGGAGTGTGGCGGCGGGCCTCGAGCTCGAAGACGACTGGGCCGCGTTCGCCGAGCTCTACGGCTTCTCCGAGGAGGAGCGGGGCGGCGACCCGACGCTGTACGCCGACGCCGGCGTGACTCGCCTGATCCACTTCAACCTGCAGCTCGACGCCCGGATCGGCCTCGGGCTGGTCGACGGCGGAGGCGAGATCGCCGACTGGTTCGCGGGCGTCGGCGCCGTGGTGCGCTGGTAGGAGCGGCTCGGGCACGCCGCCGCTGACGGGCCGGCGGCGATCCATTTCGGAAGGAATAGCCCGTCCGGCGCGAGGACGAACGACGGCGAGACCAGCGGATCGAGCGTTCTGCCGCACCGGCCGCTATCGCGACTGCACGACCGACCAGGAGCCGTCCATGATCGTCTGCGGCAGGGCGATCCGGGCGCTCCACGTTCCCTTGCCGGCGCCGTCGGCGAGCGATCCGACGAGCGCGCCGTTAAACGCGATCGGCAGACCGAGCCCGGTCCGGCTCCGCCCTTCGAAAGTGGCCTCGATGCGGCCGCGGTCGAGCCTCCCCCGCAGGTCGCCCTCGAAGGGCTGGCCGTCGCGCGTGGCCCCCGTCATCGATCCGCGCATGCGCGTGCCGCGGGTGCCGATCTCGAACTCCACCGTCCCGGAGACCGTCCCGTCGAAGGTGCCGCGCCACCAGCCACGGTCGGGCGAGGTGCAGGCGAGCGACGAGATCGGCAGGGCGCCGACCAGCAGGGCCGCGAGGCGAAGCCTGCGCGTCGTCCGCTGCCCGGCGCTGACCGCGGGCGCTTTCGGATCCATTGTCCTGCACGCTAGCAGCAGAGCTCACGCCCGGCCGAGCGCTGACGCCGTGGGGCTGGCTATGATCGAGCCGTGCCCGATCCCGACGCCGCTTCGCCGCCGAGCGCCCCGTCGCTCTCCGCGGCCCAGCGCAAGAAGCTCCGTGGTCTCGCCCACCCGCTCGAGCCGGTGGTCCGGCTCGGTCGCTCCGGCCTCACCGAGTCCGCTGCCGCCGAGGTGGAGCGGGCGATCGCTCACCACGAGCTGATCAAGGTCAAGATCGCAGCCGATCGCGAGGATCGGCAACGAATCGTCGCCGACATCGTCGAACGGGTCCCTTGCGCACTGATCGGGACCGTCGGCCAGATCGCCATCCTCTATCGCCCTCACGAGCGTCCGGAGAAGCGGCGGATCAAGCTCTGAGACCGGCTCGGCCGACGGGCTCCTAACGCAGGAGTCGTCGGCGCTCGAGCCGGTCAGGCCGCCGGCCGCGAGGCGGCGTCGCGATAGACGTCCCAGAGCTGGGCGGCGGTCGCGCTCCAGGTCAGCGCCTGCGCCGGCTTGCGCGCGTGCTCGGTGCGCCGTCGGCGTTCCTCGGGGAGGGAGTGCAGCGTCTCGATCGCGTGGGCCCAGGCGGCGGGGTCGAGGTCGTCGATGCGGATCGGTCCGTCGCCGAGCACCTCGAGCACTCCGCATCCGCTGCCGACGACGGCGACGACGCCGGCCGCCGCCGCCTCCGCGACTCGCCGGCCGAACCGATGGTCCTGTGCGGGGTGCAGGACCATCTCGGCGCCGCGGTACAACGCAGGAAGGAGGTTCGCGTCGGGCAGCTCGATGACGGCCGGCTCGCGCTCGCCCTCGGGAGCGGTCTGGTAGAACGCCTCGACCGCCTCTTTGGGCGGCTGAGCCGACAGCGCCAGCACCAGCTTGGGAAGCGTGGGCCAGGCGTTGCGAGTCAGCATCCAGGCCTCGAGCACGCACCGGGTGCCTGCTCCGTCGAGGCCGGGCAGACCGACGGCCAGGATGTACGGCTGCTCGAGGAACGGGTGTCGGGCGCACAGAGTCTCGATCACGCCTGGCTTCGGCGACTCTGCGAAGCGCGGATGGACCCCCGGATGAACGACCTGCAGCTTCGCGCCGAGCTGGTCGAGCTTCGAGCCGCGCATCGACGTCACCTGGTGCAGCAGCGACGAGCGCAGGATCTCGGAGGTGACCAGCACGTCGTCCGCGCGTCGCAGGGAGCGACGCACCGGGCTCGGGAGGCCATTGACGGACGAGATGGTGACCATGCGGCGCCGAGCGCGCGAGGGCATCAGCGGCGGCTCGAGCGAGTGGCAGACGTCGAGAGCTCCGAGCCGGGGGCCGTTGCGGCCCGGCGACAGGCGCTCCACGGCGGGGAACGACAGCGCTCGCCACAGCTCTGCAGAGCGTCCGCCCCCGAAGGGCGTCTCCACCTGGTGGAGCTTCTGGTCACGGACGCGCCAGGCGATCGGCCCCGCTTCGTCGGGGACGAAGACGACCACCTCGTCCTCGTCGCCGGCGTGGCGCATCATCTCCGCGAGCAGCTCGACCACGGCGAGCGACGGCGCCTGCTCGTCGACCAGCGCAGTCGCCAGATCGAGACCGATCCTCATCCCACTCATTAGACGACATCAGCGGCCGATTTCGGTCACGGGATCGGCGATCGGTCGCTTCCTCGCGCCTCGGCGGACGGCCGGCGCGAGCGGGTGGAATCCCGGTTCTGCGATTCCGGAGAATCCGCACGGGCGGGACGGCCGACTCGAAGCGGTCCGCGCTCGCGGGCCCGCGGTCACGCCTGCTCAGCCCGCGGGAGCGACCAGCGCCGCGAGCACACGATCCAGAGCCCGGTCGGCGATCGCCACCATCTCGGCGTCGGTGCGATCCTGGATCGGATGCCGCACGAAGATCGCCAGCGGGCTGAAGCCGAGCGAGCGGCCCTGCGCGACCGCCGCCTCCTCGAATTCGCTCGACGCGACGAAGGCGCCCGGGATCCCGCGCTCCTCGAGCGAGGTGATGTCGTGCACACTGCACGACGTGCAGGAGCCTCAGTCGGCGAGCGCCTCGATCACGGCGTCGCATCGCTCGGCGATCTCGCGTCGGAGGTCGGGCGGCGCGTTCTTGGCGAAGGTCGGCTTGCGGAAGCGCTCGACCTTCGCGCCCCGAGACTCGAGCAGACTCTGCAGGCGATCGAGGAAGACGTCGCCGCGTGGCTTCGAGATGTCGAGCAGACCGATCGTCGCGCCGGTCAGGCCCTCGAGCCGCGGCAGCGGCTGCCGCGTGACGGGGCTGAGCTCGCCGGTCGGATCGAGGAGGGTCGTCATCGTGGGCGCTCCGGAAAGCAGCGGCGTTGGATCGTCACTGAATCTCTCGCGTGAGCGGCTGCGATCCGCCTTCGCCGTTGATCCACCCGCCGATGATCGCAGAGAACAGACCCGCTCCGCCACCCGCGTGGACCAGCAGCAGCCCGCCCGGCCGGAACTTGGGGATCGTGCTCGACTCCGAATCCTCGAACATCGAGGCCGGCACGCCCTCGGCGCATCCGCCAGCGCCGCGGATCATCTCGCGCGCCGGAATCTGGAGCAGCTCGAGCAGGCGCCGCTCGAGCTTCTGCCGCGTCCAACCCGCCTCCCGGAAGACTCGCCCGTGCTCGGGGGTGACCACCAGCATCGCGTCGAAGCCGAGCGGCAGCTTGGGATGCGCCACGGTGCGCAGCGCCATCGCCAGCGAACGGGAGAGCGACTCCGGTTCGCGCGAGAGCTGATCGACGACCCCGCGCGGTCCTTCGCCCGCGAACAGCGTGACCGCCGAGCGACCTGCGGCAACCCCGCGCGCCTGCGCGAGCGGCTCCCAGGGCGATCCCTCCTCGTTCTCGGCGAAGCAGAACGAGAGTTTCCCCGGGTTGCCCAGCGTGGCGCGATCGACCTCGCCGGGGCGGGCGCCGCCGACATTGCGCAGTGTGAGCTGCAGCGCCCGTCCGATCGTGAGGTTGGCGCGGTTGCCCTGGCCGAGCGCGTTGATCCCCCAGCTCATGCCGAGCTGGCGGCGGATCGGCCCGTTGACCACCACCACGGGCCCCGAGAAGTAGGTGGTGGCGGCGAGCCCATGCCAGTTGAACTCTTCCGTGCACGCGGCCTCGACGCAGGCGAGCACCACCGGCAGGTGCTCGGGAAGGCACCCTGCCATCACCGCGTTGATGGCGACCTTCTCGACGGTCGCCGACGCGTAGTCGGGCGGCACCACCGCGACCAGCTCGTCCGGCGGTCTCGCAGTGCCGGTGAGCATCCGGCGCACGCGTTGCGCCGTCGGCGGCACCACCGGCAGGCCGTCGCTCCAGCCACGCGTGAAGCAGGCCTCGATCGGATCCTCGTCGTCGCCGAGGCCGACGGCCCGGGCCGATAGCGGCCGCGAGTCGAGCTCGGCGAGCCTGCTGGCGTGCGGCTCCTCGAGATTCAGGGCGCCGCAGCCGGGGCGGGCGGCGGGCAGGTCGGGCGCCAGATCCGAGACCCTGCTGAGCTCCTGCCACTCCTCGCGATTCCAGCCGATCGCGACGCGCCGGTTCTCGCCGGCGACGCGCTCGACGAGCGTTGGGACGACCTCGATTCCGAGCCGGTGCGAGCCCCGCAGGTCTTCGTCGAAGATCGCTCCCAGACCCTCCGGGAAGGCCGGGTCGTCCTGCGTCACGACCACCAGGTCACGGCGCGCCTCGCGGAGCTCGACCAGCGCGGGGAGCACCGTGTTGCAGGTCGGACATCCGCGCTTGACCACGACCACCAGACCGTCGCGTGGAACCCACTCGGCTGCATCCGTCATGCGCAGAACCTCGCGAGAGCATCGGAAGGGCCGATCGTGCCGCGGCTGCAGCCGCGGTCGCGATCGGGCACAACTGCCGGATCGCGACCGCCGCGACGATATGATCTCGCTCCCACCACGCCGTCGCCGACGGCATCTCTGCGGTCACCTCGAGCTTGGAGACGACCCTGATCCTGGTTCGCCACGGCGAGAGCCAGGCGAACCTCGAAGGCAGGTTCACGCGTCACGACGACGAGCCGTTGACTCCGCTCGGACTCGAGCAGGCGCGGGCGATCGGGCGCCGTCTGCGCGAGCTCTATCAGCCGGTCGCGCTCTACGCCAGCCCGTTCGCGCGAGCCCGGGACACCGCCCGCGAGATCGGCGCGTTCTTCGAGCTGGAGCCGGAGGTGGTTCGCGAGCTGCACGAGCAGAGCTTCGGCGCGCTGCGGGGCCGCGGCTACGCCGAGTACTACCCCCTGATCGCGGCGGTCGCGGCGCTCGACCGCTGGCACCACCGGGCCCCGGGTGGCGAGTCTCTGGCCGAGGTCGGCGCCAGGGTCGGCCCCGCTCTCGACCTGATCGCGGACCGGCATCCGGGAGAAGAGGTGATCGTCGTCAGTCATGGCGGGGTGATGGCGGCCCTGCGCTCGTGGGTGGCCGGGAACTTCGACCAGCCGCCGGAGTCTACGGAGAATGCCGGCGGCTATCGCCTGCTGCGGAGCATGAAAGGCTATCGCGGTCCGATTCCGTTGTTCTGAGCTCGTGTCCGGAGCTCGGCTAGGTCGACTAGGCCGTCGTCGACTAGGCCGTCGTGAAGTTCTTGCCTGCCTGCAGCAGGCGGCGGTCCTTGGCCTCGCGCAAGCGCGAGGCCAAGGCTCACAGAATGGTCAAAGTTCGCTCGAGCAGCTCCAAACGATCTGGGATCAGCGGTTTCCGGCCTAGTCGACCGGAGCCCGCGCCGCTTGCGGCGCTTGGGCGGGGAATATGGGCTAGCGGGCTCGTGGTATGACCGCGCCTCGCACCGTTCGCTCGATGGGGAGTGGTGACCACCGCGAGCCCGCTAGCTCTCGCATCACCTGAGCTGGCGGGCTCCCCCGCTCGCTCGGTTCCAGTGCGCTGCCGCCTCAGCGGCCGGTGGCGGCGCCGGGAGGGGAAGCTCCGGTGCGGGCGTGGGGCAGCCGCTGCAGTGGACGCCTCGCCTTCGCAAGCATCTCCGGGCACACCCCGCGCTCGAAGGATTCCCGGGGTCGCGACGCCGGCTCCGCAGCGGCCTCTTCTTGACAGCTTCGAGTCCCGGACGTTAGAAACGTTCGCTCGCTCTCGCCCGCGCCGTCACTCGTCTCCCGCGCGCTGGCGCCCGCCCACTAGGAGGTACGTCGGTCATGACGCGAACCAACTCCTCGAGAGTCCTACGGATCCTCGTCCTTCCGATCGCACTGTGCGTCGGCTGCGACAAGACCGACGAGATGATGATCGGCGCCGTGCTGCCGTTGACGGGTGATTCGGCGATCTACGGAACGGCGATCCAACGCGGGATCGACCTCGCGGTCGAGCAGCTTCCGGGAGCGGATTCGCCGGAAAACCCCGGCTTCACCGTGACCGTGCGGACCGAGGATTCCGGGAGCGATCCACAGCAGGCGGCGGCGAGGCTCGGCGACGTGTACGCCGCCGGCGCCACCGCCGCGATCGGCGGCGTCACCAGCGAGGAGGCGCTGGCGATGGTGCCGGTGGCCGATCAGACCGGCAACATCCTGCTGTCGCCGACCGCCTCGAGCCCGAGGCTCTCCGGCATCTCGCAGAACTTCTTCCGGATCTTCCCGAGCGCCACAGACGAAGCGAACACGATCGCCCGCCACATGCTCGACGCGCAGCAGGTGACGACCATCGCGGTCGTCTACCAGGACGACGCCTTCGGCCAGGGGGTCAATGAGAGCATGGAGGAGGCGTACTCCGGAACGATCGCCGGCGCGATCCCCTTCGCGGTCGGCGACAGCGACCTCTCCGACGTCGTCTCCCAGGTGAAAGAGCTCGAGGCGGGGGCCGAGACGAGCGAGGAGGAGGAGGGCTTCGGCATCTATGTCGCCGCCATCGGCGACGAGCTGATCCGGGCGATCAAGGCGCTGCGTCAGGGCGGCGTCGACGCCCGCATCTTCACGACCTCGGCGATCGCGAGCCCGGAGGTCCTCGATGCTCTGGGCGAGTTCGGCGAGCGGGTGTTTTTCACGCAGACGGTGTTCGACATCTCGGGCGCCGAGGAGCCGATGGCCTCCTTCGCGCGTGCCTACGAGGCGAAGTACGGGCAGCCGGCCGATTTCTACGCCGCGCACGGCTACGACGCGGTCATGGTCCTGGTCGAGGCGAGACAGGAGGCGGGATCGAGCCTCTCCTCGGAGATGCTCAAGGGGATGAGGGCGCTCAGCAACCTCCCGGCGACGACCGGCAGCATCCAGTTCCGGGAGACCAACGACGTCCAGAAATTCCCGCGCGTCTCGCTGGTCTTCAACGGCGAGGTCACGGACTACGAGGAGTTCATGGCCAACCGCCGCGAGATGCTGAGAGAACGACGCGAGGAGCTCGAGCGTCGGATGCGGGAGCTCGAGCGGCGGATGGAGAACCCGGGGTAGCCGCGACTTCCTCGGCGCGGCGCGCGCGGCGTCGCGCGGCCGAAGCTGAGCAGGCCGCGACGCGATCGCGTCGGGTCCACGCTTCGACGAGCCGGATCGCGACGGAGAGCGGAGGAGTCCGCGGAAGAACCCGGCGCCTTTCGACGTTGGAGCCAGGCAGGAGGTTCCGCCATGCTCCGACGCGCTCTCGGCCTGACGTCCGCCGTCCTCGCTCTCGCCGGATGTGCCAAGACGCCCAGCGTCGAGATCGGCGCCGTCTTGCCGCTGAGCGGCCCGGCCAAGGCGTATGGAGAGTCGATCCAGCGCGGCCTCGAGCTCGCCTTCGAGCAGCTCCCTCCGCGCGAACAGCTTCGTTTCGACGTCACCGTGCGGACCGAGGACTCCGGCAGCGACCCGGCGCGCGGCGCCGAGGCGCTCGCCAGGATGTTCTCCGCCGGGGTGTTCGCGGCGGTCGGCGGCGTGACCAGCGACGAGGCGTTGGCGATGGCGCCGGTGGCGGATCGCGCGGGCCGGGTTCTGGTGTCTCCATCGGCGTCGAGCCCCGCGCTGTCCGGGATCTCGAATTCCTTCTATCGGATCTGTCCCGATGCGCGGGAGGAGGCGAGGATCCTGGCGGTCCACGTGCTCGAAGAACAGGCGATTCCCGAGCTTGCGGTGGTCTACCAGGACGATGCGCTCGGGCGCGGTTTCGTCGCGGCCTTCCGCGACAGCTACGGCGGTCAGCTCACGCCGGCGGAGGGCACCGTCTTCGCGGTCGGCGCAGAGGATCTCGCGGGGGTCGTCGAAGCGGTGGCCACGGCCCGTGCGCGGGCCCGGCAGGAGGGCAGGAGGTTTGGCGTCCTGGTCGTCGCCCTCGGCGACGACCTGGTGCACGTGGTCCGGTCGCTGCGGCGCGCCGCTCCGGAGGATCGGCTCTTCACGACCTCTGCGCTCGCCAACCGAGTGGTGCTGTCGGCGCTGGGCGAGGATGCCGAGCAGGTCCGGTTCACCCAGACCGCCTTCGATCTGGCCCGGCCAGACGAGTGGCTGGCGTCGTTCGCCGAGTCCTACGAGCTGAGGTACGGCTCGCCCCCCGACTATTACGCCGCCCATGGCTTCGACGCGCTCAACGTGCTGGTCAGCGCGATGCGCAGCGCCGGCGCGAGAGCGCCGGCCGAGCTGCGCAAGGGCATGATCGCCCTCGACAACCTGCCGGCGGCGACCGGCACGATCCGCTTCCGCGAGGACAACGACGTCCAGAAATACGCCCGCATCAGCCTGGTGCTCGACGGCGCCATCGTGCCTTACGAGCGCTATCGGGCAGACCAGGAGAAGGCGTTGCGCGAGGAGAAGGCGCGCGTTCAGGCCGAGCTCGACGACCTGCTGGAGGAGCTGCAGGAAGAGGAATGAGCGCGGCCTCCGGTGGTGGCTCGGGATTTCGAGTGATCGCCGTCCGACCGGCCGGTCGGTCCGTCCGTCCTGGTAACATCGACGCTCGCTGAGTCTCTCCGACCGGCACCCGGGTCCGCTGGCCCGCCCCCGCGGCCTTGCGAGGAGCGCGGTGCGCACCGCAGCAGGCCGGACTTCGTCGCCGACAGAGCGATGCCGTCGCGCTCGCCTCAGGACAGCGCCGAGGACAGCGCAGAGGACACCGCAGAGAACACCGCACAGGACATCGCAGAGGAGATCGCTGTGCCAGGCATCGAGCGCTACGGAGCGTACGTTCCCTTCTTCCGCCTCCCCCTGGCCGAGCTCGGGGGGCGCGGCGAGCGAGCGGTCGCCTCCTACGACGAGAACGCGGTGTCGATGGCGGTCGAGGCGGCGCGCGAGGCGTTGCGGGGCTTCGATCGCGAGAGCGTCGAAGCTCTGCTGCTTTCGAGCACCAGCCTGCCGTACGTCGAGAAGCTCAATGCGGCGACCGTGCATGCCGCGCTGGAGCTCCCTGCTTCCGTCCTCGCCCTCGACCTCGGCGGCTCGACGCGCAGCGGGCTAGCCGGGCTGCTCGTCGGCCTCGACCTCGCCGCTGCCGGCCGCACGGCCGTCGTCGCCGGCGGCGAGGTCGTGGTTGGCGCTCCGAGCGGCCCGCGCGAGGCGCAGGGCGGCGATGCCGCCTCGGCCTTCGTCGTCGGCCCCGGCGATGGCGCCGCCCGGCTGATCGGCCGCGCCTCGAGCACCGAGGAGGTCCTCGACGTCTGGCGCTCTCCCGAGATGCCGTTCGCCCGGCAGTGGGAGGAGCGGTTCGGCGAGGGGGTCTTCGTTCCGCTGCTCGCCGACGTGCTGGAGCGCGCTCTGGCCGACGCCGGCATCGAGGCCTCCGACCTCGCCAGGGTGGTGGTCGACGGCACGAGCTCCCGAGCGGTCGGCGCCTTCCTGCGGGGGGCCGGGCTGAAGCCGGAGCAGCTCGGCGAAGCGCTCCAGGGGGACGTCGGCCGCTCCGGCGCCGCGCACGCCGGCCTGATGCTGGCAAGGGCCCTCGACGACGCGGCGCCCGGCGACCGCATCGCGGTGCTGTGCGCGGCCGACGGCGCCGACGCGGCGATCTTCGAGGTGACCGAGCAGATCACGGCCAGCCGTCCGCTGCGCAGCGTCGAGCGCTGGGTCTCCTCCAAACGCCACGACCTCGCCTATACGGCCTACCTCAAGTGGCGCGGCGTGCTCCCCTTCGAGCCGCCGCGACGACCCGACCCGGCGCGGCCGGCGGCGCCCCCGATGCTGCGCTCGGAGCGCTGGAAGTACGCCTTCGTCGGCTCGCGCTGCGATGCGTGCGGCGCCGCCAACCTGCCGCCCCAGCGCGTCTGCGTCGCCTGCGGCGAGGTCGACCGGATGACCCCGGAGTCCTTCGCCGACACGCCCTGCAAGATCACCACCTACACCCTCGACCGGCTCGCCTACTCGCTGCAGCCGCCGGTGGTGGCCGCGGTCGTCGACTTCGAGAACGGCGGGCGTTTCACCTGCCAGCTCACCGACGTCGACCCGGAGAAGGTCGGCATCGGCGATCGGCTCGAGATGACCTTCCGTCGGCTCTACACGGCGGAGGGGGTCCACAACTACTTTTGGAAGGCTCGCCCCCAGCGATAACCTGTCGGCAGGCGCAACCAGGCGCAACCAGGCGCAACCAGGCGCCAAAGGAGCCCGGAACCATGAGCAGCAACGGCATCAAGGATCGCGTCGCCATCGTCGGCATGGGGTGCACCTCGTTCGGTGAGCACTGGGGCAAGAGCGCCTCCGACCTGCTGGTCGAGGCCGCCACCGAGGCCCACACGTCGGCCGGGATCGCAGGTCCCGAGATCGACGCCTATTGGCTGGGCACGCTCTCGAGCGGGCTCTCGGGGCTGCTGCTCTCCGAGCCGCTCAAGATCCAGTACAAGCCGGTCACCCACGTCGAGAACTTCTGCGCCACCGGCAGCGAGGCGATCCGCAACGCCGCCTACGCGGTCGCCAGCGGCGCCTACGACCTGGTGATGGCGATCGGCGTCGAGAAGCTCAAGGACTCCGGGTACTCGGGCCTCACCGGCAGCGGAGCCCCTCCCGGCGACGGCACCGAGTCGGGGATGACCGCGCCCGCCAACTTCTCGCTGCTCGCTCCCGCCTACGCCGAGAAGTACGGCGTCGACCTCGACGTGCTCAAGGACGTGCTGTCGCGCATCGCCTACAAGAACCACGCGAACGGCGCCAAGAACCCCAAGGCGCAGTTCCGCAAGGAGGTGCCGCTCGAGAAGATCAAGGCGTCCCCCAAGGTCGCCGGCATGCTCGGCATCATGGACTGCTCGGGAGTCTCCGACGGCGCCGCGGCCGCGATCCTCTGCCGCGCCGAGGACGCGCACAAGTACAACGCCAACCCGATCGTCATCAAGGCGCTCTCCTTCGTCGCAGGCCCCGCCGAGGGTCCGATGCGCCAGGAGTACGACTTCACGACCTTCCCCGAGGTGGTGGCCAGCGCGCAGGACGCCTACCGCCAGGCCGGCGTCGAGAGCCCGCGCGACGAGATCTCGATGGCCGAGGTGCACGATTGCTTCACTCCGACCGAGCTGGTGCTGATGGAGGACCTCGGCTTCTCCGAGCGCGGCAAGGCGTGGCAGGACACCCAGGAGGGCCGCTTCGAGCTCTCGGGCGCGCAGCCCGTCAACCCGGACGGCGGGCTCAAGAGCTTCGGGCATCCGATCGGCGCCTCGGGACTGCGCATGATGTACGAGATGTGGCTGCAGCTTCGCGGCGAGGCCGGCCCGCGCCAGATCGACAGTCCGAAGCTGGGGCTCACCCACAACCTCGGCGGCGCCCCCGGACGGTGCGTGAGCTTCGTCTCGGTGGTGGGGTCGCCCTAGCGGCGGTCGGATCGGGATGTCGGGATCGGAAGGTCGGGCTCGGGAGGCTCGCGGTTCGGTGTCGCCGAGATCTTCGAAGGACCCCGAGGACCCGCGCGCCCTGTTCGAGGCCGCTGTCGCCGCGCTCGAGGACGGCGACGAGCGGATTCTGCAGAGCAAGTCCGCGCGCCAAGCGCCCGGCGGCGCCGGCAGGGACGGCGACGAGCGCGGCGGACCGCGGCGCGGGCCCAGCAAAGGCCCGCCGCGCCTGGACCGACGGCTGCGCGCCGGCGAGGACGTCTCACGTCGGGTCGATCTCCACGGGCTCGCTCGCTCCGCCGCCATCGAGAAGCTCCAGCGCTTCTTGCGCGCGGGGCGGCCCGGGGAGCTGCTGCTGGTCATCCACGGCAAGGGGAGCGGGGTGCTGGCCCAGGCCGTCCGCGAGGCTCTCGATCGGCACCCGCAGGTCGCCGAGCACGTCCCCGCCCCGCCTCGGCTGGGGGGCGCCGGCGCGCGGATCGTCCGACTGCGCTCTCGTTGAGGAGCATGCCTGCTCGCGCGTGATGGGCGCGCCGCCATCGACCGCCCTCCCCGGCTGATACGTTCTGCCGCGGCTCGCACGACGCGGGACGCACCGCAGGCGCGCGGGCAGGAGGGGAGAGATGGTCGAGCCGTGGGATGGTGTCGGAGTGGAGCAGTTCCGGCTCGACGGTCGCGTGGCGGTGGTCACCGGCGCGTCCTCGGGCCTGGGAGTGGCGTTCGCTCGCGGGCTGGCGGCGGCGGGCGCTCGGGTCGTCGTCGCCGCTCGCCGCCGCGAACGCCTCGACGTCTTGGTCGGCGAGATCGAGGAGCAGGGCGGCGAGGCGCTGGCAGTGACCTGCGACGTCACCAGCGAGCCCGACGTCGACTCGGCCGTGGCGTCGACCGTGGAGCGCTTCGGCACCGTCGACGTGCTGGTCGCCAACGCCGGGATCACCGATCCGGCGCCGGCGGAGGTTGAGACACTCGAGACCTTCCGGCGGGTGGTCGACGTCAACCTCACCGGCGTCTTCCTCTGCGCGCAGCGATTCGCGAGGGTGATGCTCGAGCGCGGACGCGGGTCGATCGTTCCGGTGGCGTCGGTGCTCGGTCTGGTCGGCGCGGGGCAGATCCCCCAGGCCTCCTACGCCGCGAGCAAGGGGGCGGTGGTCAACCTGACCCGTGAGCTGGCGGCACAGTGGGCGCGCCGGGGAATCCGCGTCAATTCGATCGCTCCGGGCTGGTTTCCCTCCGAGATGACTGGCGAGATGTTCGACAGCGAGCGCGGTCTCGATTGGATTCGCCGGCGCACGCCGATGGGGCGCGCCGGCGAGCTCACGGAGATCACCGGCGCTCTGCTGTTCCTCGCCTCCGATGCGTCGAGCTACGTCACCGGGCAGACGATCGCCGTCGACGGCGGTTGGACGATCGTGTAGTCGTGTCGTGAGACCGGCGCGCTGTGGTATGGCCGCCGGCCGGTCGGAGCGCCCGCACCGCTTCCCGGAAACACCCGCTGTCGGCGTGACGTAAGGTGAAGCGCCGGAGACGGCGGCGTCGCCGCTCGCCGAGCCGGACGGGGTCCCGATGACCGAGAAGAAGAAGACAGGCTGTTTCAAGATCGGCTGCTTCGGCTGCCTGGGGCTGAGCGGTGCGGTCATCCTGTTCTTCGTCCTGCTCTCGGTCCTGCAGGTCGCCCGCGAGCAGGGCGGACGCGAGAGCGTGACCCGCAACGCCACCCGCGAGCTCCCGCGGATCGAAGAGCTCGAGCGCATGATGGCGAGCGGCGAGATCGGCGACCGGGGGGAGCTCTCCATCGACCCGTCGGTGCTCGCCTCCCCCGAGATCGCGTCGCGGATCGGCCGCGTCGAGCTGGATCTCGACCTGGGGGAGTTCGAGATCGAGGCCGGTGAGCCGGGGAGCGCCGTCGAGGTCGAGGCGGATTTCGAGGAGGACGCCTTCCGCTTCGAGGAGCGCCTGGTCGAGGACGACGACGGGGGCTACACCTACCGGATCACGATGCGGCCGAAGGGCGGGATGATCGGCCTGATGCTGCGCGGCGCCGGCAACAACCCCCGCAACCGGGTCACCATCCGGATCCCCCCCGATCGACCGATCGACCTGGTCGGGACGATCGGCCTCGGCTCGAGCCGCCTCGACCTGGGCGGTCTCTGGCTTCGCCGGGTCGATCTCGAGGCCGGGACCGGCGAGCACACCATCGAGTTCGACGAGCCGCTGCGCTCGCCGCTCGAG
>DATKBT010000150.1:0-27169 GCA_035546295.1 Thermoanaerobaculia bacterium
CTACGGCCTGCGCGAGCCGCTCGGCCCGCGCGGGCTGCCGCTGTTCGCGCCGCCCTATGCTCGGGTCACCGCGATCGACCTCGACCGCGGCGAGATCCGCTGGCAGTCGCCGGTCGGCGAGGGACCGCGACGACGGGTCGAGGAGCTCACCGGGCGCGATCCCGGTCCGCTCGGCTCGAGCACCGGCTTGGTCCACGCCCTGGTCACGCGCACCCTGGTCCTGGTGACCAAGCAGAGCGGTCGCACGCCCGACGACCCGGGCGGCCTGTGGGCGTTCCACAAAGGAGACGGCAGCCTGGTCGCGTTCGTCGACCTCTCCGAGCTCGGCGCCGAGCCCGGCGGCTCGCCGATCACCTATCTCGAGGGCGGCCGCCAGCTCGTCGTGGTGGCAGTGACCAGAGCGGCGGGCGAGCAGGAGCTGCTCGCCCTGGCTCTACGAGCCCCGGCACCGAGCAACTGAGCCGAGCTTGTCGGGCGCCTGGCCCTGCGCCACAATGGAGGGCATCATGAGAAAAGCCGCAGTCCTCGTCGCTCTGGCCGTGACCGCGGCCGCGCCTGCGAGCGCGGCGACCGCCGTCGACGCCCCCACCTTCCACCGCGACGTGCTCCCGATCCTCCAAAGCCACTGCCAGGAGTGCCACCGCACCGGCGGGCCCGAGATCTCGGGAATGAAGGCGCCGATGAGCCTGACCGAGTACGGCGAGGTGCGCCCGTGGGCGCGCTCGATCCGGCGCGTCGTCGAGGCGCGCGAGATGCCGCCGTGGGGCGCCACCCACGAGACCTCCGCGCAGCTCGCCAACGACCGCAGCCTCGCGCCCGAGCAGATCGACACGATCGTGCGCTGGGTCGACCAGGGAGCGAAGGCCGGGGATCCTGCCGATGCCCCGCCGCCGCGGACGTTCCAGGACACCGGCTGGCTGATCGGCGAGCCCGACCTGGTGATCACCATGCCCGAGCCGGTCCTGGTCGGCGACGACGTCGCCGACTGGCAGCCCTACGTCTCGTTCACGCTGACCCCCGAGCAGCTTCCCGAGCCGCGCTGGATCAAGGTCGCCGAGTACAAGCCGAACTGCGACATCATCCACCACCTCACCGCCACCATCGTGCCGCCACCGGACGAGCACGGCAACGAGCGCGAGCCCTTCTTCCTCGGCGGCATCGCGACCGGCAGCGAGCCGCGCGAGTACCCGCCCGGATTCGGCCGGCTGCTCCACCCGGGCTCGACGATCGTGCTCTCGCTCCACTACAACAAGGAGCCGGGGCCCGGCACCGGCATCTCGAACCAGGTCACCATCGGCCTGAAGTTCTACGAGCCCGGCGAGGAGGTCCGCTACGACCTCAAGCAGACCCGCATCGGGCGCTTCTTCGATTTCGAGATCCCGCCCGGTCACCCCGACTGGAAGATCGGAGCGTCGATGGAGATCCCCCAGTGGGCGCTCCTGACCTCGTTCTCGCCGCACATGCACTACCGCGGCAAGGACATGAAGTACACGGCCCACTACCCCGACGGCACCAGCGAGCTCCTGATCGACGTCGCCCGCTACAGCTTCGAGTGGCAGATCGCCTACATCCTCGAGGAGCCGAAGCTCTTGCCGCCGGGGACCCGGATCGAGGTCGAGGCGCACATGGACAACTCGGAGGAGCGCGGGCGGAAGTTCCCCGAGATCGACACCACCCGGCCGGTCCGATGGGGGCTGCTGTCGACCGACGAGATGATGCACGGGTTCGTCACCTGGAGCCCGATCGACGAGGACGAAGCGAAGCGTTGGGGCGGCACGGAACCCTCAGAGGCCTCGGGCGGCAGCGACTGAGCGGAACGGTCCGGCCCCGCGCGCTCGCCCCGGCGACCCTGCTGCTCGGCCTGGCGCTCGCCGTCGGGCCCGGCGCGGAGCCCGCGTGCTCACAGGCAGGAGCGCCCGGCGGCGAGTGGCACACCTGGGGAGGCGACAGTGGCTTCACCCGCTACTCGCCGCTCGATCAGATCGACCGCGACAACGCGCGCGACCTCGCCATCGCCTGGCGCTGGCCCTCGCTCCCCTTCTTCGACGGCCCCGACCACAACGACCAGGCGACCCCGATCTTCGTCGACGGCGTGCTCTACGTGGCGACCGGACGCTACGGCGTCGCCGCGATCGATCCGGCGCGCGGCGAGACCCTGTGGACCTGGGAGCCCCCCGATCCGCGACGGCTGCGCCACGTCGTGGCG
This sequence comes from Thermoanaerobaculia bacterium, assembly GCA_035546295.1. Classification (GTDB taxonomy): domain Bacteria; phylum Acidobacteriota; class Thermoanaerobaculia; order Multivoradales; family Multivoraceae; genus DATKBT01. The sequence goes on from DATKBT010000150.1 coordinate 2,207, forward strand.
CGCGCGCTCGCCTTCTGGCGGGATCCGGAGTCGGATGCGATCCGGCTGCTCTACGTGACCGGGGATGGCCGCCTGATCGCGCTCGACGCCGCAAGCGGCGCACCGATCCGCGCGTTCGGCGAGGACGGGATCGTCGACCTGCGCATCGGGCTGGTCGACGGCGACGTCGTCTCGAGCGTCGGCTCGACCTCGCCGCCGGTCGTGGTCGGCGACGTCGTGGTGGTCCAGGTGACGACGACGATCCGCGCCCCGAACAAGAAGGCGACCCCCGCGCACGTGCGCGGCTTCGACGTGCGCACCGGCGAGCAGCGCTGGATCTTCCACACCGTGCCACGCGGCGGCGAGAACGGCGTTCCAGGAGAGCTCGGCGCCGAGACCTGGCTGGAGGAGTCCTGGCGGATCGCCGGCAACGCCGGGGTCTGGTCGATGATGAGCGCCGATCCCGAGCTCGGGCTCGTCTACCTGCCGGTCGAGACCTCGAACAACGACTTCTACGGCGAGCACCGGCCGGGCGACAATCTCTTCGCCGAGAGCCTGGTCGCGCTGGAGGCGGCGACCGGGAAGCGCCGCTGGCACTTCCAGGTCGTCCACCACGGGATCTGGGACTACGACCCGCCGGCCGCTCCCGTGCTCGCCGATCTCGAGATCGTCGAGGGGGTCGAGGTCCGGCCGGTGCAGGCCGTGGTGCTGGTCACCAAGCAGGGCTTCGCGTTCGTCTTCGATCGATCGACGGGCGAGCCGGTCTGGCCGATCGAAGAGCGTCCCGTGCCGCAGAGCGACGTGCCCGGCGAGCGGACCTCCCCCACCCAGCCCTTCCCCACCAGGCCGCCCCCTTTCGAGAAGCAAGGCTTCGGCGAGGACGACCTGATCGACTTCACGCCCGAGCTGCGGGCCGAGGCGCTCGCGATCGCCTCCCAGTGGCGAATGGGCCCGCTCTACACTCCACCTTCACTGGTCGGAGGGCCGTCGCTGGTCGTCGCGGACCCGGCGAAGCCCGAAGCCGGCAACCGCGGCACGCTCATGCTCCCCGGCTTCGGCGGCGGCGCGAACTGGGGCGGAGCCTCCCTCGATCCCGAGACCGCCGTCCTCTACGTGCCCTCGATCACGCGCTCCTCGGGCGGCGCGCTGGCTCCCCCCGAGGACCCGAGCCGCTCCGACTACCGCTACCTGGGGGTCGATCGCGGCGGACCGGAGGGCCCGCGCGGGCTGCCGATCGAGAAGCCCCCGTGGAGCCGGATCACGGCGATCGACCTGAACCGGGGCGAGATCCTGTGGCAGGTCCCCAACGGAAGGGCGCCCCGGCAGGTGCGCGAGCACCCGGACCTCCAGGGGCTCGGTCTCGACTTCTCGCGCATGGGCCAGATGGGCACCGCCAGCGCGCTGGTCACCAGGACCCTCGTCTTCGTCGGCGAGGGGGGCGGGCTGGTCGGGCTGGGCAACCTGCCCGACACCCACTTCCTGCGCGCCTACGACAAGCAGACCGGCGAGGTGCTCGCCGAGATCGAAGTCCCGGCCCAGGTCGCCTCGGCCCCGATGACCTTCGAGGTCGACGGGCGCCAGATGATCGTCTTCGCCTCGAGCCATCGCGAGCACGCCGGCGAGCTGGTCGCGCTGGCGCTGCCAGCGCCGCCCTCGAGCCCCACGGCCGCACAGGAAGCACCGCCATGAAGTTCACCACCCTCGGCGCCACCGACGTTCGCGTCTCGCGCATCTGCCTCGGCTGCATGTCCTACGGCGATCCGGGATGGCGGCCGTGGGTGCTCGACGAGAAGGCCGCTCTCCCGTTCTTCCGGCGCGCGCTCGAGGCCGGCATCAACTTCTTCGACACCGCCGACATGTACTCGGTCGGGGTCAGCGAGGAGGTCACGGGCAAGGCGCTTCGCGAGCTCGCCGACCTCGACGAGGTGGTCCTCGCGACCAAGGTCTTCTCGCCGATGAGCCGCGGGCCGAACATGCGCGGCCTCTCGCGCAAGCACGTCGTCCAGGGCTGCGAGGCGAGTCTGCGCAGGCTCGGGGTCGAGACCATCGACCTCTACCAGATCATCGCGCGGTTGGAGGAGCCGTACCAGCCGCACGGAGTGCGGGGGCACTGAGGCCTTGGCGCGCCGCTCGCCCGACGCTCGTCATCTCTCCGACGCAGATCGCGGCCTCGAGGACCGGATCTGGAAGGAAGTCGTCGCCTTCGTGGTCCTGACGTTGGGGGCGAGCACGGTCTTCTACGTGGCCTTGATTCGATTGGGCTCACTCGAGCGAGACGGGGCTGCGCTGCTGGTCATGGGTCTGATGTGGACGCCGGGGTTGGTCGCGCTGGCGTTGCAGCTCAACTTCCGGCGGACTCTGCGAGGTCTCGGCTGGGGCTGGGGGGGCGGACGTTACTGGGTGCTCGGCTATCTGGCGCCGATTCTCTATGCGGGCCTGACCTACGCCGTGATCTGGGCGTCCCCGCTCGGCGACGTCGAGGCCGAAGCCTTCGGCCGCCTGGCCTCACATTGGTACGTCATCCCCCTGGGCGCTCTGCAGGGCTGTCTCTTCGCGCTCGGCGAGGAGCTCGGCTGGCGCGGTTTCCTGGTCCCCCGCCTGGCGCAGGTTCTGGACTTCGACCGCACCTCGATCGTAAGCGGTCTGGTGTGGGCCGTCTGGCACGTGCCGCTGATCCTCTTCGCGGGCTACAGCGGGGGGGCCCCGGCGCTCTACTCCGTGGCGTGCTTCACGGTCATGGTCGTCGGGTTGAGCTACCTCTTCGCCGGAATCACCCTGCGCAGCGGCAGTGTCTGGCCCGCCATGCTGCTGCACGCCAGCCACAACCAGTGGATCCAGGGCTTCTTCGATCAGGCGACGGTCGACACCGGTCCGACCGAGTACTGGATCGGCGAGTTCGGCGCCGGACTGGCGCTGGCAGCGATCCTGGTGGCGATCCTGGCGAGGCAGATCGGTCCGTCCACGCGAACCCTCTGACCCCGCGGGCGCCGCGGGCGAGGCGCACAGAGCCCGCGGGCGAGGCTCAGAGGAACGCGTCCAAGAAGTTCCAGGCGCTTGTTAAAGGAGGAGGTCATATGCCAGTTCACCGGCGGCCGCAGAGCGATTCGCCGCCGGAATCGGCGGCGGTGACGCCCTTCGGCGCCTCGTGGGCCCCGCGGCTTCCTGCCTTCGGAGCATCGCGAGCCGTCACATCGCAGCCGCCGAGCACGGCTTCGCCACGTCCATCGGTAGCGGGCTGGCTCGTGATGTCGTCCTGAAGATCGAGGGAGAGGTGTCCGCCTATCCCGACGGTCCCGCCGTCAGCGGGACGAACGGCAGGCGAGGTGGAAAGGAGCCGGGCGGGAACCTCACATTACGTGCCCCCGGGTCCCTCTTCTGGCAGTCTGATCTGGCGGTTCGCTCCCTCGACATTCGCCTGGAACCTGAGGCTGAGGCAGGCAGGAACCTCAGGCAGCTCTGCGGTGAAGGGCACTGCTCGCTCTCGCGCCCATTGCTTCGTATGGCACGTATGGTATGCTGCGCTTCATGGTGAAGACGACCATCTACCTTCCGGACGATCTGAAAGCGGCGCTGGAGCGAGAGGCCAGGCGATCGAGCAGGTCGGAAGCGGAGCTCGTCCGTCTGGCACTCGAACGCCTCTTGGCACCACCGACTCCGCCTCCGCGGCCGCGCTTCGGCCAGTTCCGAGGCGAGCCGTTGACTGTCGAGCAGATGGACGAAGCCCTTGCGCTCGGCTTCGGCCGCCATGATCGTCTGTGACACCAGCGGCCTCTACGCCGCGTACAACGCGCGGCAACCTGAGCACAAGAAGGTTCTGGCGGCCCTCGAGCGCCGCCGGGGACCGCTCGTGATGAGCTCCTACGTGCTGACCGAGCTCGATTACCTCCTGCGGACGAAGGTGAGCATCGAAGCGGAGGTCGGCCTGCTCCGAGACGTCGAGGCCGGTGCGTACGAAGTCAGCAGCCTCTCGACGGCGGAGATCGGAACTGCCGTTGCCCTCATCGAGCGCTATTCCGATCGCAACCTCGGGCTCGCCGACGCCGCCAATGTGGTGCTCGCCGCCCGGTTTCGCACCAACGCTCTCTTGACCCTCGACGAGCGCGATTACCGGGTCGTGAAGCCGGTCTGGGGTGAGAGTTTCGAGCTCGTCCCAGTCGACGACGATCATCGCTGAGCCCTGCGCGCCGGACAGGAGCTCTCGCACTGCGCAGCGCCTCGACCACCAGGACGACTGCGCCCTCGCTGGGAAGAAGGAGGTAGGGAAGAAGGCAGGGTTGAGTCGACGGCGGGCGCGGTGGCCGTAGGTCAGGCCCAGCAGTTGCTCGCCCTTTCGGTTGCGAGTGCCTCAATCTCCTGACCGTGCTCCGTTTCCCGCCGCCGCTCGTCGAACCGGAGGTGCAGTTCTCCCGCTGACGGCCAGGGCTTGGGCTGTTCGGGGCCAGAGCGCCGGCTGACCGCTCGTTGCAGCGGACGCCGCAGTGGTGCTCTCTCTCCACCTCGGTCGCGCGATACGGAGCGACGTGGCGAACCGGGAGGAGGACGGGCGAGTGGCCGAGTTGGCGAAGCTTGCGCGCCCAGTGGTGTGCCGTCCGCAGGCTTCGAGCAAGACGGTGGCGGGCTGCCGCTGGGCGAGGACGCCAGCAAGCGGGTGCGGGTGAGCCGATGCTCTCATCCGTTCAGCGGAGGCACCTCACGCTTCACGCCCAGTTCCTCCGGTGACGCGTACGTCCGTTCGCCGCCGACCGCTGGACGCTCGAGCCACACCGCCATCTCGCCGGGCCCGCGGTTCGACCACGCGAAATACGGGATCGCGACCAGCTCGCCCGCGCGCAGGGTGAGCATGCCGCCGAGTAGCTCTTCGTCCCACGCCGCCTCGACCGCAACGTCGTCCCGAAGAGCCGCGTCGAGGGCTCGGCCGCCGTTGTCGATGCCCTCGACCGCGAAGACCAGCGGACCGCGCTCGAGCGCGACGCGACCCCGGGCGGACTCGACCTCGGGGCGCGCGACGACCCGGCGGACCGGCATCGGCAGGACCAGCTCGACGACGTCGCCGGGCTTCCATTCGCGGGCGATCACCGCGAAGCCGCGCTCCAGGCGCAGCTCCTGCTGGACGCCGCCGATCGAGAGCCTCGGCGCCGGTGCGCCATCGGCGAGCGGCAGGTAGCGGTAGAGGTCGGTCGGCACCGGCTCGCCGCGCGCCCAGCCCGGAATGCGCACGCGCAGCGTGAAGCGCGCCGGACGCAGCGGCTCGATCTCGATGCGCACTCCCCCGTCCCAGGGGTAATCGGTCTGCTGCCGGATGGTCACCGGCTCCCCCGCGACCCGCACGGTCGCCTCGCTCGACGCGAATCCGACGACGTCGATGCCGGGCTGACCGCCGCCGCGCGTCGTGAGCAGATAGCCGGGGAGCGCGGGGAGGAGGCGCGCCACGTTGCCCGGGCAGCAGGCGACGCCGAACCAGGGCTGGCGGGTCGCGGCGCCGTGGTTGAACGGGCGCTCTCCGTCGGAGGCGAGCGGGTTGGGGTAGAAGAACCGGTCGCCCGAGAGCGACACGCCGGCGGCGACGTTGTTGTAGAGCGCGCGCTCGAGCACGTCGAGGAACGACGCGTCGCCGTGGGCGAGGTAGAGCCGCCAGCTCCAGAACACCAGCCCGATCGACGCGCAGGTCTCGGCGTAGGCCTCGGCGTTGGGCAGGTCGTAGGGCCAGCCGAAAGCCTCGTTCCCGGCCCTGCCACCGACACCGCCGGTGAGGTACAGCTTGCGGCCGGCGACGTCCTCCCACAGTCGGTCGGCGGCGGCCAGGAGGTCGACGTCGCCGCGCAGAGCGGCGACGTCGACCATCCCCGAGACCTGGTACATCGCGCGCACCGCGTGCCCCACCGCCTCGGCCTGCTCGAGCACCGGCAAGTGCGCCTGGATCTGGACCGGGTCGTTGTAGAGGGCGAACCGGTTCCCCTCGGGGTACTGGCGCAGCTCGAGATCGCGTCCGCGCTGGTCGAGAAAGTAGCGCGCGAGGTCGAGGTAGCGCCGCTCGCCCGTGACCCGGTAGAGCTTGGCGAGGCCCATCTCGATGACCTGGTGTCCGGGCGCGCCGCGGATCTGGCCGGGTGCGAGACCGAAGGTCGCGGCGACCAGGTCTGCGTTGCGCAAGGCGACCTCGAGCAGCGAGCGCTTGCCGGTGGCCTGGAAGTGCGCGACCGCCGCCTCGTAGAGGTGGCCGGCGTTGTAGAGCTCGTGCGAGACCGCGAGGTTGGACCAGCGGGTCTCGCCGATCCCGGGCGGGGGCGCGCTCGGATCCACGGTGCGCGGTGTGAACAGGTAGCCGTCAGCCTCCTGGGCTTTTCCGATCACCTCGATCAGGGCGTCCAGCCGCGCGTCCAACTCGGGATCGGGTTCGACCGCGAGCGAGTAAGCGGCGCCCTCGAACACCTTGTAGACGTCGGTGTCGTTGTAGCGCTCGCCCTGGTGGTCCCCCTCCATCCGCCCGGCCGCCTTGCGGAAGTTGTCGACGCGCCCGGTCGTCTCGTTCTGCTCGAAGGCGTGCGGGATCGTCACCTCACGGTTGACCCGGATGCGCTCGGCCCAGAAGCCGTTGCGGCGCGAGTCGCCACGCAGAGCCACGTCGGTGAAGGGGACGGGATCGATCGTCACCGGGGCCTCCGTCGCCGAATCGATCGCCCGCTCGCATCCGGCGAGCGCCAGCAGCAGCGCCGCACCAAACGCAGCGCGACGGTGCGGCCTCGCCCTCACGGCGTCGCGCTCACGGAGTCGCGCTCACGGAGTCGTCGTGAACCGGTAGATCGTCCGCGAGCGGTAAGTCTCGCCGGGGCGTAGGATCGTCGACGGGAACTCGGCACGGTTCGGCGAGTCGGGAAAGTGCTGGGGCTCGAGGCAGAAGCCGCTCCGATGCTCGTAGGTCCTGCCCTTGCCGGTGATCGTGCCGTCGAGGAAGTTCCCGGAGTAGAACTGGATCCCCGGCTCGCTGGTCTCCACCTCGAGCACGCGGCCGCTCAGCGGCTCGACCACCCGCGCCGCCAGCACCACCGGCGCCAGCTCGCCGTCCGGGCTCACCGAGGACCCCTCCTCGTCGCGGTCGAGCACCCAGTTGTGGTCGTAGCCGCCGGCGCGCGCGAGCTGCTCATGCGCGGGATCGTCGCGCGCGTCGTCGCTCGCGTCGATGAGGCCGCCTGAAAGCCGGGCGCCGATCGGCGTCGGCTCGCGGAAGTCGAAGGGCGTGCCCTCGACGTTCGCCAGCTCGCCGGTGGGGATCAGGGTCTCGTCGACGGGCGTGTAACGCGAGGCGGCGATCATGAGCTCGTGGCCGAGGATGCTTCCCGCCCCCGCGAGGTTGAAGTAGGAGTGGTGGGTCGGGTTGAGCGGCGTCGGCGCGTCGGTCGTCGCGCGGTAGTCGACGATCAGCTCGTTCTCGTCGTTCAGCAGGTAGCGCACCTCGATCTCGAGGGTGCCCGGGTAGCCCTGCTCGCCGTCCGGGCTGGTGTAGGTCAGGGCCACGCCGGCGCCGTCCTCGCTCTCGAAGGGCTCCCCCGCCCACAGCACCTTGTCGAAGCCGGTCACGCCGCCGTGCAGGTGGTTGGGTCCGTCGTTGATGGTGAGGGCGTGCTCGACGCCGTCCAGGGTGAAGCGCCCTCCCGCGATGCGGTTGCCGTAGCGCCCGACGGTCGCGCCGAAGTACGGCGAACCCTCGAGGTATCGGTCGAGCGTGTCGAAGCCGAGGACGACGTCGAGCAGGTTGCCGTCGCGGTCGGGCGCGAGCAGCGAGAGAACCGTCGCGCCGTACTCGGTGATTCGGACCTCCATGCCCTGCGCGTTGCGCAGGGTGAACACGCGCGCGGTGCGCCCGTCCGGCAATGCGCCGAAGTCTGCGACATCGACCGACGCGGCGGACGCGGTGCTCGCCGCCTCCGTCTCGCCCGCCGGCACGTCGCCTCTGCACCCCGCCGCCATGACCGCCGCCGTCAGCAGGAGGGCGGCGGCGCGCTCCGCGCCGCGCCGCCCCCGGTCGAAGTCGGTGACCATCGGTCCTCCTCGTGCTCGGTGTCCATCACTCCGTCTTCAGTCCCCGGCGGGCGCGTCGGCGTCGACCGTCGGCAGCCAGACCGCCATCTCGCCCTTGCCGCGGTTGGCCCACACGGCGTAGGGAATCGCCGAGATCGGCACCGCCTCGCCGGCTGCGGAGCCTCCGATCCGCCGGCCGACCGTCTCGATCGTCGCGACGCCGCCGAGCAGCTCCGGCCGCTCGACCACACGCAACGGAGCTCCCTCCAAGAGCATCAGGTCGTGAACGCGGCCGTCGTGATCGACCCCCTCGACCGCGTAGACCACCGGCCCACGCTGCAGTGCGATCTTGCCGGCGTCCGCCTCGACGCGCTCGTGCGCGCGCACCAGGCGCACCGGCATCGGCAGCTCGATCTCGATCAGGTCGCCGGACCGGAAGACCCGCCTCGTCGTCGCCCAGCCGTCGCGGATCTCGAGCGGTCCGGCGTCGCCGTCCACGCGCACCACGGGCTCCAGTGCATCGTTCGCTGCGAGCTCGTCGTCGAAGCGGTACAGATCGGACGGGACCACCTCGCCGCGCGCCCACCCCGGAACCCGCACCCGCACCTCGAGCTCGCGATCCTCGCCCGGATCGAGCTCGATGCGCACCCGCCCCTCCCACGGATAGCGCGTCTCCTGCCGGACCTTCACCTCTCCACCGGCGAGCTCCACCGTCGCCCTGCCGGCAACGAACAGGTTCACGTAGAGGACGTCTCCGCGCCGGCTCGTGGACGATGCGTAGACGTAGCCGGGCAGGGTTCCCATCAGGCGCGCCAGGTTGCCCGGGCAGCACGCGGTGCGGAAGTAGGGGCGGCGCTCGTGATCGCCGCTCGACGCCAGCGGATTGGTGTAGAAGAAGAGGTCGCCCTCCTCCGAGATGCCGGCGAGCGCGCCGTTGTAGAGGATTCGCTCCATCACGTCGACGTAGCGGACGTCCCCTGAGCGCAGGAACATCCGGTGGTTCCAGAGCTCGAGCCCGACCGCCGCGCAGCTCTCGGCATAGGCAGTGTCGTTGGGCAGCTCGTACGGCTCGCCGAACGACTCGAAGGTGTCGCGAGCGCCGATGCCTCCGGTCAGGTACGTCTTGGCGCCGATCACGTCGCGCCAGAGCGAGTCGAGCGCGCGCTCGTAGCCGGTGCCCTCCATCCGCGAGGCGACGTCGGCCATCCCGGTGTACAGGTACATGGCGCGCACCGAGTGCCCGACCGCCTCGCGCTGCTCGGTGACCGGCAGGTGGTCCTGGCGATAGACCGGCACGTCGTAGCGCGACAGCGGGCTTTCCTCCGGCTCCTCGCCGGTGTCGTGGGGGTGGCCGCGCTGGTCGAGGAAGAAGCGCGCGAGCTCGAGGTAGCGGCGCTCGCCCGTGACGTCGGCGAGCTTGACCAGAGCGAGCTCGACCTCCGGATGCCCGGGCGCCGAGTGGAGCCCGTCGGGCCCGAACACGCCGTCGATGTGGTCAGCGAGCCGAATCGCGACCTCGAGCAGAGTCCGCTTGCCGGTCGCCTGATGGTGGGCGACCGCCGCCTCGATCAGGTGGCCGGCCCCGTACAGCTCGTGGCTGTTGCTGTGGACCCAGTCCCAACGCTGGGGCCCCACGCCCACCGGGGGGTTCTCGGGATCGACGGTGCGCGCCGGGAACAGGTAGCCGTCGGGCTGCTGCGAGGCCGCAATCAGCTCGATCAAGGCGTCCAGACGCGCATCGAGACGCGAATCGCGCTCGGGATGCTCCTGCGCCAGCACGTAAGAAGCCGCCTCGATCGACTTGTAGACGTCGCTGTCGTTGTAGCGCGGCCCCTCGAACGGCCCCTCCTCGAGGCCGGCCGCGCGCCGGAAGTTGGCGATGCGACCCGTCGCCTCGTTCTGCTCGAGAATGTGGGGGACGGTCACCGTGCGATTGCGCTCGAGGCGGGGCGCCCAGAACTCGTCGTCGATGGTGACCGCCGTGATCGGGACCGGCTCGATGCCAGGGGAATCCCCGGCATTCTCGTCGCCCGGCGCGCCGGCGCAAGCCGCCCACGCGACCGCCAGCCACACCGTCACCGCAGCCGAGGGCAGTCCGGTCCGCTTCATCAGTGCCGGATCGTAGCAACGGCGGCCCGTTCGGGGGCATAGGATTCCCGCGATCGTCGACCGACCCCGCCAAACGACCAAGGGGACCCAGCCATGAAGCCTTCTGCCAGCCTGGCACTCGCCGCTGCCTGCCTGTCGATGCCGGCGATGCTCGTCGCCGACGACGGCTCCGACGAGCTCGCGGCCGCCATCGCCGCCGACTACGAGCAGGAGCTCGAGGAGCTGTTCGTGCACTTCCACCGCAACCCCGAGCTCTCCTTCCTCGAGCACGAGACCGCGAAGCGGCTCGCCGCCGAGCTTCGTGAGTCCGGCGTCGAAGTCACCGAGGGAGTCGGCGGCACCGGCATCGTCGGCATCCTGCGCAACGGCGAGGGACCGACGGTACTGGTGCGCGCCGACATGGACGGGCTGCCGGTCGAGGAGCAGAGCGAGCTCCCCTACGCCTCGACCGCGCGACAGGTCGACATCACCGGGGAGGAGGTGCCCGTGATGCACGCCTGCGGCCACGACGTCCACATCACGGCGATGGTGGGCACCGCCCGCCGCCTGGCGGCGATGAAGGAGCGCTGGTCGGGAACCGTGATGTTCGTCGGCCAGCCCGCCGAGGAGCGGATCAGCGGCGCCCGCGCCATGCTCGAGGACGGCCTCTACGAGCGCTTCGGCGTCCCCGACTACGCGCTCGCCTTCCACGTCTCGGCGGGCGACCCGGCGGGCAGGATCAGTCTGGTGGACGGGCTGCTCGCATCCTCCTCGGACAGCGTCGACATCACGGTGTTCGGAGTCGGCGCGCACGGCGCCTCTCCCCACCGCGGCAAGGACCCGATCTACATCGCTTCCCAGCTCGTCGTCGCGCTCCAGGGGATCGTCAGCCGCGAGATCGACCCGCTCGAGCCCGCCGTGGTCACCGTCGGGTCGTTCCACGGCGGCTTCAAGCACAACATCATTCCCGACCGCGTCGAGCTCCAGCTCACCGTCCGCTCCAACAGGATGGAGGTCCGCGACCAGCTCCTCGCCGCGATCGAGCGGGTCGCCGAAGGCGTCGGCCGCGCTGCCGGGCTGCCCGACGTGCTGCTGCCGCGCGTCGAACGCACCAGCGAGTCGACCCCCCCGACCTACAACGATCCGGAGCTCGCGTCGCGCCTGCGCGAGGCGATCGCCGAGGGAATGGGCGAGGACGCGCTCTACCGGGAGGAGCCGTCGGGGATGGGCGCCGAGGATTTCGCCTATTTCGTCGAGACCGAGCACGACGTGCCGGGCGCCTACTTCAGCGTCGGCGGCACCGCCCAGGACGACCTCGACGCCGAGGACGCGGGCGGCCCGTCGGTCCCCTCGCACCACTCCCCGTTCTTCCGCATCGAGCCGGAGCCCTCGATCAAGAGCGGGACGCAGGCGATGACGCTCGCGGTCCTCGAGCTGCTCGCGAAGTGAAGCGGCGGAACCCGAGGTAGGCGGGGACACCGGCCAGCAGGAGGCCGGGAATCCGGGACCGGGCACTTCGCCTTGAACAGAAGGGAGAGTCCCGCTCGCGATCAGCGCTCGCATCCGTCGTGATCACCGCGTGACATCCTTCTGGCCAGACGGCCAGGGTCGAGTCGACGAGATCCAGGAGAACGATCCATGAACCGAAGACGCTTTCTTACCGGCGCCCTCGCCACGGTGGCCGGGTCGTGGGCCCTGCCGGCCTGCAGCCCGGCTTCGGAGGCGACCGGAGCGATGGACGACCGCGCCCCCCTCGACAAGCCGCTCGACGAGTGGCGCAAGCTCCTCACTGAGGAGGAGTTCCAGGTGCTCTTCCGCGAAGCCACCGAGCCGCCCTTCTCGAGCCCGCTCAACGACAACAAGGAGCCCGGCACCTACGTCTGCGCCGCCTGCTTTCAGCCGCTGTTCTCGTCGAAGACGAAGTTCGAGAGCGGCACCGGCTGGCCGAGCTTCTACCAGCCGCTCGAGGGCGCGATGGAGACCAAGCGGGACTTCAAGCTCGTCCTGCCGCGCACCGAGTACCACTGCTCCCGCTGCGGCGGCCACCAGGGGCACGTGTTCGACGACGGCCCGCCCCCGACCGGCCAGCGCTGGTGCAACAATGGCGTCGCCCTCGACTTCGTGCCCGAGGGCGAGCCCCTTCCCGAGCTGAGGAGCTGAGCATGAGAGCGCTGCCGAAGCTGCCGAGACTCCTCGTCGTCGTCGTGCTGGTCGCCGCCGGCCTCTTCCTGGTCGCCTGGGCCGCCGCGACCGCCCAGACCGAGCGCGCCGAGCCGCCGCCGGCGGGTCTCGCCGTCGCCACCTTCGCCGGCGGCTGCTTCTGGTGCATGGAGCCCCCGTTCGACGCGCTCGAGGGCGTGAAGTCGACCACTTCCGGCTACATCGGCGGCTCCAAGGACTCCCCCAGCTATCGCGAGGTCACGTCCGGGCGCACCGGCCACACCGAGGCGTTGCGCGTGGTCTACGACGCGCAGGAGATCACCTACCAGGAGCTGCTCGACGTCTACTGGCGCAACGTCGATCCACTGCAGGACGATCGCCAGTTCTGCGACGTCGGATCCCAGTACCGCCCCGCGATCTTCGTCCACGACGACGAGCAGCGGCGGCTCGCCGAGGCGTCGAAGAAACGGCTCGACGAGTCCGGCCGGTTCCAGCACCCGATCGTCGTCGAGATCGAGGACGCCGGGGACTTCTGGGTGGCCGAGGAGTACCACCAGGACTACTACGAGAAGAACCCGGTGCGCTACAAGGTGTACAGCACGGGGTGCGGGCGCGAGCGGCGGCTCGAGCAGCTCTGGGGCAGGGACTCCGACTGAAACTGAACCCCGACTCGCGGGTCTGAGGCTGCTAGGCTCCCCCGGTCCCAGACCGAGAGAGGGAGCCCATGCTCGACGTCCGCAACCGACGTCTGATCGGCGTCGCCGTCGCTTCGATCGTCCTCTCGGCGGCGCCCGTGCTCGCCGCCGAAACAGCGCCCGACGCCGACTGGAGCGTCGACGTCGGGTTCCTGACCTTCCCGACCTCGGGCTCGCCCGAGGCGCAGGTCCACTTCCAGCGCGGCGTCGCGATCCTCCACTCGTTCGGCTACAAGCAGGCGATCGAGGAGTTCCGCAAGGCGCAGGAGCTGGATCCCGGCTTCGCGATGGCTTACTGGGGAGAGGCGCTCTCCTACAACCACATCTTCGTGCCTCGGCTCGACCTCGACTCGCCGCGCGAGACCCTGGCGCGGCTCGCCGCCACGCCCGAGGAGCGGCGGGCCAAGGCGCCGACGGAGCGCGAGAAGGACTTCCTCTCCGCCGTCGAGGTCCACTTCGGCGAGCGGGCGGCGCGCCACGAGCACGGCGACGACACCAAGGCCCGCCGCATCGCCTACATGGAGGCCATGAAGCGGATGCACGAGACCTACCCGGAGGACGACGAGGTCTCGGCGTTCTACGCGGTCGCCGTGATCGCGGCGCGCGGCCCACTCGACGAGCGGGACTTCCGCTACTCGGTCGAGGCCGGCGCGCTCATGCTCGACCTGTTCGCGCGCAACCCCGACCACCCCGGCGCCGCGCACTACATCATCCACGCCTTCGACGATCCGGTCCACGCGGTGCTCGCGCTGCCCGCCGCGAACCGCTTCGCCGAGATCGCGGGCGCCGTCTCGCACGCCCGCCACATGCCCTCGCACATCTTCATCCAGCGCGGTCTGTGGGACCGCGTCAGCCGCTCGAACGACTCCGCCTACCAGGTCGCACGCGACCTTTGGCAGCCCGGTGACCGGGTCAACGACATGACCCACGCCAACGACTGGGGTCACTACGGCGACCTGCAGCGCGCCGACTGGAAGCACGCGCAGGAACGTCTCGAGATCATGGACGAGATCGTCGAGATGAGCGAGACCCTCGACGAGGACGACCGCGGCTATCCGCTGGCGCGCCGCGACGAGATGTGGGCGCGCCAGGTGCTCGAGAGCGAGCAGTGGGAGGTCCGCGAGATCGACGACGAAGCCCGCGCGGACGTGCTGCTCGCGGTCGGGATCTCGGCCGTGGAGCTCGACGATCTGGCGCGGGCGAAGGAGGCGGCGAAGCTGCTCGAGCAAAGTCTCGAGGAGGGCGACGAAAGCCCGCGGGTGAGCGCGATGCGCGACCTGCTGGTCGGCCGGATCGAGCTGGCGCGCGGGCGTGAGCGCAAGGCGCTCGAGGCCCTCGACTCGGCGATCCGCCACGACGACCGGCTCGGTCCGCCGGTGGGAACCCCGGCGACGGTCAAGCCGGCGTGTGAGCTCTACGGCGAGGTTCTGCTCGCGCTCGGTCGCCCCGAGCAGGCGATCGAGCGGTTCGAGCAGGCGCTCCAGCGGATGCCCAACCGGCGCCTGTCGCTGCGCGGGCTGGCCCGCGCCCTCGAAGCGGCCGGCCATGCCGCCGAGGCGGCCGCGGTCGCGGCACGGCTTCCCGGCGGCTCGGAGACTCCATAACGTGCAGGTGGGGTGAGGGCGCCGGCCCCGCCGGTTACGATCGGCGACGATGTCCGAGCAGGCGCGACACCGTCACGAGCGCTGGCTGATCCGCGGCCGCGTCCAGGGCGTGTGGTACCGCGCGTTCACTCAGGAGCGTGCGCGCGAGCTCGGGGTCAGCGGCTGGGTGCGCAACCTGCCGGACGGGCGGGTCGAGGCCGAGGTCGCGGCCCCCGAGGCGGTGCTCGAGCGGCTCGAGCAGGAGCTGATGCAGGGACCCCCTGCCTCACGGGTGGAAGGCATCGATCGTGCGGTCGTGCCGGAACGGACCGACCCCCTGCCCGACGGCTTCAGCGTGCGGCCGACTCCGCGGCGCTGAGCTCACTGCCTCAGCGCGCCGAGGCGCTGGCGCAGCCCGGCGACCACCGCCGCTGGGGCGCCGGCGTCGATCGCGACCTCGAGCGCACGCTCCAGGTGGGTGACCGCGAGATCCCGACGCCCGATGCCGGCGAGCGACTCGGCGACGTCCGCGGAGAGCGTCGCGAAGAGCTGGAGCAGGGACCGGTCGCCGGTGCGTGCTCGGTAGGCGTGGTCGAGCCCCGCGATCAGGTCCTCGACCCGCCCCCTCTGCCCGTCGAGCATCGCGGTGACCAGCAGCATGTGGAAGTTGTCGGGATCGCGCGCCAGCACCTGGCTGGCGACCCGCTCGGCCTCGTCGAAGCGACGCAGCTTGAACAGCGCTCCGGCTTCGACGGCGCGCGCATCGAGGCGCTCGGGGGCGAGCTCGAGCGCGCGCCGCGCCGCCGCGAGAGCGCCCTCGGTGTCGCCGAGCCGATCGCGCAGACCCGCCACCGAGACCCACGCGTCGACGTTCTCGGGCGCGCTCGCCAGCAGCTCCTCGAGGGTGGCGAGCGCCTGGTCGAGCTTCCCCACGTCGCGGTAGCGCTCGGCGCGCCGCAGCGCGCTGCTCGAGTCGACCGCGAGGTCGAAGACGGCGGTGCGGCGAGGGTCGTAGCGCAGCGTCTGGCGCGGCAGGTCGCGCGCCTCGAGCGCCAGCTCGCGGGCGCGCTCGCGCTCCCCCGCGACCTGGAGCGCGCGCGCCAGGGTGGCGACCACGGCCCGGATCTCGGGGCCCAGCCGGTAGGCGCGGTCGAGGTGGCGCCGTGCAGCCGCGGTGTCGCCGCGGCGCAGCGCCAGGTTGCCGAGGCCGAGCTGGGCGAGCGGATCCTCGGGGGCGAGCTCGGCGGCGCGCTCGTAGTGCCGGTGCGCGTCGTCGTCGCGGCCGAGCTGCTCGAGCGTCTGGGCGAGGCGACCATGGACGGGCGCGTAGGTCGGGTCGAGCTCGAGCGCCCGCTCGAACCAGCGCGCCGCCTCCTCCGGGTGGGTGAACTCGAGAACGCACCCCAGGAAGTAGGGCCACCGGAAGTCGCCCGGGTCGAGCCGCTGGGCCTCGCGGTACGCCGCGGTGGCCGCCACCGGCAGGCGGTGCGCGTCGAGCGTCATCGCGTAGCGCCCCCACGCCTCGGCGTCCTCCGGCGTCGCCAGGACCGCCCGCCGCAGCAACTCGAGCTCGCGGCGCACCGGCGCCTCGATCCCCTCTCCGTCCGGCTGTGGAACCTCGGGCGTCTGGCCGCCCGTCGCCGGCCGGCAGAGCGACAGCAGCAGGAGGACGGCGACGGCGATCCGGGGCGCCGCTCTCACGACGCGCTGCCCTCGCCGCGCCGCAGCTCGACGACCCGCCGCGCCGGACCGCCGGTGAACGTCTCGAGCTCGCCGCCGGGCCAGCGGACCTCGTAGCGCTCGACCCGCTCCTCCGCTCCCAGCCCGACGTGGATCAGGGCCTCGCCGCCGGTGAGGTATCCGCCGATCGGCGTGACGTGACGCACCAGCTCCGCGGCCGCCGTCACGATTTTGACCCGTGCGCCCAGCGCCTCGCGCTCGAGCTCGGGATCGACCACCCGGAGCTGGATCCATGAGCGCCGTTCGGCGCCCTCGTTGCGATAGATCCGGGTCGGCCCCTCCAGGTTGGTGACCACCAGATCGAGGTCGCCGTCGGCGTCGAGATCCGCCGCGATCAGGCCCCGGCTGATCTCGATCTCGGCGCAGAAGGCGCCGCAGCCGGAGGTCACTTCGGCGTAGCGCCCGTTCCCGTCGTTGAGCAGGATCTGGTTGGGCTCGGCGTACGCCGCCCAGGGCCAGTCTGCGCGCGGGCTCAGCGCGCTCGGCCGGCGCTTGACCGCGCCGTTGACCATCGCGAGGTCGAGGTCCGAGTCGTTGTCGAGATCGGCGAAGGCGGTGCCGAAGCCGGTGTAACCGACGCTCGGCACCGCCAGCCCGCGCTCGACGGTGGCGTCGAGGAAGCCGCCCGCGCCGTCGTTCTCGTAGAGGGTGTTGCTCTCCTCGAACAGATTCGTCACGAACAGGTCGAGGTCGCCGTCCGCGTCGGCATCGCCGGCGACCACCCCCATCCCGGCCTCGGCGGCGCCGAAACGGTTGAGCGCGGCGCCCATCAGCAGGCCGTCCTCGACGAAGGTGCCGTCGCGCTGGTTGATCCACAGGTGGTTGGGATCGGCGTCGTTGGCGACGTAGACGTCGATCCAGCCGTCGTCGTCGACGTCCGCCGCGACCACCCCGAGGCCGGCGTCCTCGAGCGAGCGGATTCCGGCCTCCTGGCTGACGTCCGCGAACCGGGCGTCGCCGAGGTTGCGGTAGAGCACGTCGCTCTCGCCCGGGAACTGCGCCGGGCCGCAGAAGTCCCGGCGCGCGCCGTCCTGGACGCAGCGACGCTCCGGGTCGAAGCGTACGTAGCGGGTGACGAACAGGTCGAGCAGACCGTCGCGGTCGTAATCCAGGAAGGTGGCCGAGGCCGAGACGCCCGAGGTCGCGACGCCGGCGCGCTCGGTGACGTCCTCGAAGGTGCCGTTGCCGCGGTTGCGGTAGAGCACGTCGGGGCCCCAGTTCGTCACGTAGACGTCGAGGTCGCCGTCGTTGTCGACGTCGCCGACCGCACAGCCCATCCCGTAGCCCTCGTCTGCGAGGCCCGAGCGCTCGGTGGCGTCGGCGAAGCGGCCGTCGGCGCCCTGGAGGTAGAGCACGTTGGCGCCGGCGGGCGCGATCAGGTAGAGGTCGGGCCGGCCGTCGCCGTTCGCGTCGAACACCGCGGCGCCGCCGCCCATGATCCTGGGCAGCGCGTAGTCGTAGTTCGAACCGGTGTGATGGACGAAGTCGATGCCCGACTCCGCGGTGACGTCGACCAGGACGACGGAGTCCGCTCCGGCCCCGGCCGGAGCCGGCGGCCGCGACTGCACGCCAGGATCGGCCTCTTCGCGGGCGCAGGCCGCCGCCAGCAGAGCGAGCAGCGCGATCGCCGGCGGGCACCGTCTCACCCCTGTGGTCTCGCGGGCGCGGCGGGATCGAGCAGCTCGAGCTCCTCGCTGCCCTCGGTCACCCGCACGAACGCGTCGAGCGGCACGTCCTCGAATCGCTGGGCGAGGTCGCTGGTCGGCCAGTACACCTCGAGCCGCGAGATCCGCTCCGCCTTGCCCAGACCCAATGTCTGGCGCAGCGCGCTGGCGCCGAAGCTGCCGCCGCTGTTCACCCATTTGTAGACGGTGCGCTCCGAGCCCTTCTCCGCCAGGTCGACGCGGATCCGCGCGCCGATCCCGGCGCGGTTGGAGCGCACGCCGCGCAGCGTCACCGTCAGGAAGCGGTGGCCGAAGCCCGGGTTCTCGAACAGCGCATCGGCGTAGGCGTCTCCCGGGAACACCCCCCCCATCTGCTCGAAGACGTCCAGATCGCCGTCGTTGTCGTAATCGGCGAACGAGATCGCGTGCCCCTTCTGCAGGTGGCCCAACCCGGCCGCCAGGGTCACGTCGACGAAACCCCTTCCCTCCCGGTTGCGGTAGAGGACGTTGGGCATCAGCGCCTCGTAGTCGGGGTAGCCGGTGCCGAGGTAGAAGTCCTGCCAGCCGTCGCCGTCGAGGTCGCCGAAGTTGGCCCCCATCGGCAGGGTGAGCCGCTCGATCCCGAGCTCGGCGGCGACCTCGCGAAAGCCCCCCTTGCCGTCGCCGCGGTAGAGCCGGGGCAGCTCCCAGGGGACCTCGTAGCCGAGCATGCTGGCCGCGACCAGCGCGATGCCGCGCGCTGAGCCCCGGTAGCTCGACACGTAGAGGTCGAGGACGCCGTCGTTGTCGTAGTCGAAGAACCAGACCGGAAAGCTGTTCCTGGGCAGCTCGACGCCGAGCTCGGCGGCGACCTCGGTGAAGGTCCCGTCGCGGTCGTTGCGGTAGAGCAGATTCGGCGCGCCCAGGTTCGAGACGTAGAGATCCGGGAAGCGATCGCCGTCGTAGTCCCCCCAGATCACGCCCTTGACGAAGCCACGGTGATCGATCCCGGCCGCCTTCGACACGTCGGTGAAGCTTCCGTCCCCCTCGTTGCGGAAGAGCTGGCTGGGGGCCTCGAACGACGGCTCGCCGGTCGGGCTGCCGTGCTCGTTGCCGACGAACAGATCGAGGTCGCCGTCGTTGTCGTAGTCGGCGAACGACGCCGTCTGGGTCGGGTACGCGGGCTCGGCGAGCCCGGCATCGAAGGTTACGTCGGTGAAGCGTCCCCGGCCGTCGTTGAGCAGCAGCGAGTTCGGATGGCGTCCCGCCTCGTAGAACCAGGCGCCGCGCAGCACGAAGACGTCGAGGTCGCCGTCGTTGTCGACGTCGCCGTGGATCAGGTTGAGCCCGCCGTAGAGCCCACGCAGGCCCGCCTCTTCGGTGCGCTCGGTGAAGGTGCCGTCGCCGCCGTTGACGAAGAAGTGCGGCTCGCCGGCCGGGTCGATCGTGGTGGTGAAGACGTCGGGATGGCCGTCGCCGGTGAAGTCGTCGACCACCGCCCCGCCCGACAGGTTGAAGGTCGCCAGGCCCAGCTCGGGCGCGACGTTCTCGAGCTCGGGAAAGTCCTGACCCGAGGCGAACGCGGCGGGCGGGATGAGGCGGTTCGCGGGCACGTCGTGCGGATAGCCGCCGATCGTCATGTAGGCGAGGTTGAGCAGCCAGACCGCCTCGAGGTAGAGCGGGCGATCGACCGACGTCGCCTGCGCGACCGCTTCGAAGTACCGGATCGCGTTCACAGAGCCCTGCTGGTCGACGTGGATCCCCTCTCCCCGCAGGGGCAGGATGCAAGCGCGGGCGCTGTGGCGGATGGCGCAGTTCTGCGACTCGCCGTAGCGCAGGTTGGCGACCCCCAGGCGAAACAGCGTGTCGCCGATGTCGTCGCTGGTGATCTTCCCCTGGAGTTGGGGAATCAGGTTCCAGGCCTGCTCGAACAGCGCGATCGAGTCCTCCTCGTTGCCGAGGCGCAGCTCGTGCTCGGCGACGTCGCGCAGCAGACGCCAGCGGGTCACGGGATCGGCATCCGTCGGGAGCGCCTCGAGCTCGGCGCGGCGCTGCTTGGCGACGCCGTCACCCAGCCAGTGGTTCTCGGCCGGGGCGCGCCGTCTGACCTCGGCGAGCGCCTCGAGCATCCGCTGGTGCGAGACGGGTCGAGGGGCCGGCTCCCCGGCGATCAGCAGCGCTGCCGACAGCGCCGTCGACAGGAAGAGCGCGATCGATGCGACCTTGATGCTGGGCTCCTCGGGCTGGCCACGCTTGGCCTCTAGCCCGGACGATTCATGAAGATCGTAGCGACGCAGTAGATCGCTCATGGAGAGGCCGGGCTAGGCCTCCTTCGGCTCAGTATATCGAGAGCGCCGGCGGCTCAGCGCTGCCCCAGCAGGACGCGCTCGAGCTCGGGCTCCCCCTCGACCACCCGCAGGAAGACGTCCATCGGCACCTCGTCGAAGCGCTGCGTGAGGTCGGTCGTCGGCCAGTACACCTCGAGCTCGGCGATCCGCTCGGCGTGCCCGAGCCCGATGGTCTGCCGCAGGGGGTTGCCGCCGAAGCTCCCGCCGCTGCCGACGTGCCGGTAGATCGACCGGCGCCGCGTCCCCTCGAGCACGTCGACCCGCAGCCGCGCTCCGATCGCCGAACGGTTCGAGCGCACCCCGCGCAGCTCGACGGTCAGCCAGCGGTGACCGAAGCCGGGGTTCTCGTACAGCGCGTCGCCGTAGGGGTCTCCCGGGAAGGCGCCCCCCATCTGCTCGAAGAGGTCGAGATCGCCGTCGTTGTCGAAGTCCGCGAACGAGATCGCGTGCCCCTTCTGCAGGTGGCCGACACCGGCGGCGAGGGTGATGTCCACGAACTCCCGTCCGTCGCGGTTGCGGTAGAGCACGTTGGGCATCTGCGCCTCGTAGTCCGGGTACCCGGTGCCCAGGTAGAAGTCGAGCCACCCATCGCCGTCGAGGTCCCCGAAGTTGGCGCCCATCGGCAGCGCGAGCCGCGTCAGCCCCACCTCGGCCGCGACCTCGCGGAACCCTCCTCGCCCGTCGCCGCGGTAGAGCTTCGGCAGGTCCCAGGGCACGTCGAGCCCCAGCGTGCTCGCCGCGACCAGCGCCAGCCCGCCCCGTGAGCCGCGGTAGCTCGACACCCAGAGGTCGAGCGCGCCGTCGTTGTCGTAGTCCCAGAACCAGACCGGGAAGCTGTTCTCGGGCGACTCGACCCCGAGCTGCACGGCGACCTCGGTGAAGGTGCCGTCGCCCTCGTTGTGGAACAGGAGGTTGCGGGCTCCGAGATTCGACACGTAGAGGTCCGGGTAGCGATCGCCGTCGTAGTCCCCCCAGGTCACGCCCTTGACGAAGCCGCGATGGTCCACGCGCGCGGCCTCGGCGACGTCGGTGAAGGTGCCGTCACCCTCGTTGCGGAAGAGCTGGCACGGAGCGTCGAAGGTCGCCACCCCACCGGGGCCTCCATGCTCGTTCCCGACGAACAGGTCGAGGTCGCCGTCGTTGTCGTAGTCGGCGAACGCCGCCGTCTGGGTGGGCAGGTACGGCAGCGCGAGGCCGGCGTCGAAGGTGACGTCCGTGAACCGGCCGGAGCCGTCGTTGAGCAGCAGCGAGTTGGGATGCCTTCCGCCTTCCTCCAGCCAGGCGCCGCGCAGGACGAACAGGTCGAGGTCGCCGTCGTTGTCGACGTCGCCGTGGATCACGTTGAGACCGCCGTACAGCCCCTCGAGGCCGGCGACGCGGGTGTGCGCGACGAAGGTCGCGTCCCCCTGGTTGACGAACAGGCGAGGGCCCTCGGCCGGATCCGAGGTCGTGGTGAAGACGTCGAGGTGGCCGTCGCCGGTGAAGTCGTCGACCACCATGCCGCCGGCGAGGTCGAAGGTGGCGAGGCCGAGCTTCGGCGCGATGTTGGCCAGGCGAGGGAAGCCTTCCCGAGCCTCGAACAGGTGCGGAGGCAGCAGGAAGGCTTTGGGGACGTCGTGGGGGTAGCCGCCGACCGTCAGGTAGGCCACGTTGAGCAGCCAGACGGCCTCGAGGTGCCGAGGACGGTCACGCGGCGTCGCCGCGGCGACCGCCGAGAAGTAGCGGATGGCGTTCTCCGAGCCCTCCCGGTCGACGTGGATCCCCTGTCCGCGCAGCGGCAGGATGCAGGCCTCGGCGCTGTGCCGAACCGTGCAGTTCTGCGTCTCTCCGTAGCGCAGGTTGGCGACGCCGAGCCGCAGCAGCGTCTCGCCGATGTCATCCTCCGAGATGCGATCCAGGAGCCGCGGAACGAGGTCCCAGGCCTCCTCGAATCGCTCGATCGCGTCCCGTTCGTTGCCGAGCCGCAGCTCGTGCTCCCCCACCTCGCGCAGCAGCCGCCAGCGGATCAGCGGGTCGGAGTCGGCGCCGAGGGCCGCGAGCTCGCGACGGCGCGCCTTCGCCTGGCCGTCGCCGACCCAGTGGTTCTCCTCGGGAGTGCGCTCCCGGATCGCCCGCAGGACCTCGATCATTCGCCGGTGCGAGGGCGCCGTCTCCGGCGCGGAGGCCGTCTCCACCTCCAGCCCCTTCCGCGGCGCCTCGGCCTGCGGCTCGGGCGAGCGGCACGAGGCCAGCAGCGCGCCGACGAACGACAGAACCGCCCCCGCGACGAACGACTTCCAGGGCTGGAGCGTTCCGAGCTCGGTGCGCTCGGGACGGACGTCCGCGAACCGCTCGCCACGGTCGGGATCCCCCCGCGCGAGCTTCGCGAAGCGTCGACGCTTCCTCGAGCATTCCACGGTGGACCCTTCGGCTGACGGGCCTCCTGTCTCTCGGACCTATCTGGTGGTTGGGACGACCACTATACCGCGACGCGGCGAGACCGCTATCTCCCGCCCGACTCCTCCCTCGGCGGGTTGATCATGATGTGAGCGCCCGGCGTGCCCGCGCCCATCAGCCAGGGGGCGCTATCGGTTGGGCTGGTCGAGAGGCCGGTCGACTCGGCGGTCGCGTACGGCACGTAGAGCACCCACCGCAGGTAGGGATCCGTGATTTCGCCGCGCTCGGCGTCGTAGCCGCTGCCGTGGAGCACGTAGAGGGTGCGCGGTTCGCGCGGCATCTCGAGCTGGCCCGACTCGATCTCGGCGAAGCGCTTCTCCTGCCGCTCCTGCATCCCGAGCCCCTCGGCCGCCAGCTCGCGACCGCGAGCCATGAACGGCTCGAGGTCCTGGTGATAGCAGGCGACGCTCCAGCGCTCCTGGCGCGGATCGGCGGCCAGACACACCATCTTGTTGTCCCCCTTGCGCAGCTCGACGGTCGTTCCGTCGGCGTTCCAGCCGATGACGGTCGCGCCCTCCCGCTTCTCCTCCGGAGCGGCGAGGACGGCGGCCGCGATCTGGGCCGCGGGATCGGGAGGGTCGGCGGCGACGAGCGGCGCGGCGGCAGCGAGGAGGACAGGGAGCATGAGCCGTGCAGTGGCGAGCCCTGGCGTGGTTCCGTTTCGATGGACCGACATGGCGTTCTCCTTCGGTTGGTGACGCGGCCGAGAGGATCCCGGTCTCCCGTCAGAGAGCTTCGGGCAAGAGCTCGAAGCTATCCAATCCTCTGGGACGATAGATCCGAAAGTGGCTCTGATCCACCGTGAAGACGCTGCCGATCCGTTCGCGCTCTGCGGCGCGCACCAGACCGGCGTCCGCCAGATCCATCGGGAGATCGCGGTACTTGGACATGAGCGCGCGCATTCTCGGCTCGTCGCGCTCGTCGAGCGGGACGAGCCGCAGAGCCTGTCGGTGGAGGAACTGCCACAGAGCGTCTTGCGCTCTCCACGAGAAGCCGAGCAGGTACATCGCTTCGGTGAACGAGGGCCATACGGTCAGCATCGGTCCACGGAGCGAGCGCAGAGCCTCGCAGCAGGCCTGATGATGGCGATCCCCCTGATGGATGAGAGCGACCAGAGGACCGGCGTCGACCAGCGTCGGACCTCCGCGGCTCATCGCCCGGATCGCTCGCTCGCAATCTCGTTGCGCGAGACCAGGAGCTCTCGCAGTCGTCTGCCAGTCTGCTCGGAGAGGTCCGAGGGCCCGCCCTCTGCGACACCGAGCAGATCCGACACGAGCTCGTAGACGCTACCCTCCTGGTTCGCGCCGAGCTCCTGTCTCGCCAGGGTCTCGATCGCGACTCTGATGACTTCGGACTTCGAGCTCTCGGCTCGGTTGGCGAGACGCTGCAGCAGCCTCTCGGTCTCTTCGTCCAGTCTCACACTCGTCGGCATCGTGGCTTCCTCACGGGCTGTCGCGTCCTACGATACTGTACTACCTCACCGGGAGCCGCCGAGTCACGGCGGAGCCGGGTGCGGCGGGCGGACCTGCGATACTGGCGGTCCGATGAGAGCGGTCCAGGTGCGCGAGCTGACCGGCCCCGACGGGCTGGTCGTCGCCGACGTCCCCGAGCCCTCCGGCGACGGCGTCGTGCTGATCGAGGTCGAGGCGGCCGGCGTCTCGTTCGCCGACCTGCTGGTCAGCCAGGGGCTCTACCAGGTGCGCAGCGAGCCGCCGTTCGTCCCGGGCCTGGAGGCGGCCGGGCGCGTGCGCTCGGCGCCCGCGGGGAGCGGCTTCGAGCCGGGTGAGCGCGTCTGCGCGAGCTCGACCGGCTGCTTCGCCGAGGTCGTGGCCGCCGAGCCCGGCCGCGTCTTCCACCTCCCCGAGGCGCTGTCTTTCGTCGAGGGCGCGGCGCTCACCGTCAACTACCAGACCGCGATGTTCGCTCTCGACCGCGCCGGGTTCCGCCGCGGCGAGAGCGCGCTCGTCCTGGGCGCCGCCGGCGGCACCGGCACCGCCGCGATCCAGGTCCTGCGCGGGCTCGGTGCGTCGCGGATCGTCGGCGTGGTGTCGAGCGCAGAGAAAGCCGAGATCGCGCGCGTCGCGGGCGCCGACGAGACGGTGGCGATCTCCGAGCGCTGGAAGGACGACGCCCGCGATCTCACCGGCGGACGCGGCTACGACCTGGTCTACGACCCGGTGGGAGGCGACCTCTTCCTCGACGGGCTGCGCTCGCTGGCGCTGGGCGGCCGCCTGCTGGTGATCGGCTTCGCCGGCGGCTCGATCCCCGAGCTCAA
>DATKBT010000151.1:0-2806 GCA_035546295.1 Thermoanaerobaculia bacterium
GCGAGCCTCGCCGCCGCCTCCTGCCTGGCGGAATCCATCTCCGAGCGAGCCCAGCGCGCCGACCTGATCGCCTACGGACGCCTGAACGGCGACCGGTTCGAGATCCGCCAGGTGCTGAAGGGCTCCGCAAGCGGCACGATCCAGGTCCGGCTGCAGGCCGAGAAAGGCGTGGTCACCAGCGTCGACTACATGCCGGCCGACGGCACCGACCAGACCCTCTACCTGCGACTCGAAAATGGCGAGTACGTGACCGACGCGTGCAGCGGCAGCCACACCGGGATGCCGGACGCCGAGGAGCGCGCGTTCTTCGGGCTGAGCGACGAGGCCGCGTTCTGGACCATGGGCGGCGGCGTCGACGAGGTCGGCGGCAGCGGCAGCGGCAGCGGCACCGACTCCGGGACTGGCTCAGCCTCGGTCCAGACGACCGGGCTCCTGCTCGCGGTCTCGGCGCTCGGGATCGGGGCACTCGGGCTGGTCGCCGTACGCCGGCTCGCACGTAACACCGCCTGACCACCCTTCACCCTCCCCCTGCGCGAGCCCGCCGGACTCCCGGCGGGCTTTCGCGCGTTTCGGTGGCGCGGAACTTGCGCCCACTGCGCCGGAAACGGCACAGGAGGGTCACACATGGACGCGATCACTTTGCTTCGCGAGGACCATCAGAAGGTCAAGCAGCTCTTCAGCGAGATCGAAGAGACCGAGGACGCGAAGAAGCTCAAAGAGACGTTCGACGAGATCATGACCGAGCTCACGGTCCACGAGCGCATCGAAGAGGAGATCTTCTACCCCGCGGTCGAGGCGCGAGCCCAGAAGAAAGAGGTCAAGGAGCTCGTGATCGAGTCATACCTCGAGCACGGGTTCGTGGACCGAGTAGCCGAGGAGGTCCTCAAGGACAAGCCCGGGTCCGAGACCTGGAAGGCCAAGGCCAAGATCATGAAGGAGCAGCTCGAGCATCACGCCTTCGAAGAGGAAGAGGGCAAGCTGTTCCCGAAGGTCAAGGAGATCTTCTCGGCCGAGGAGCTCACCTCGCTCGGCGAGGAGATGCTGGATCTCAAGGAGACCGCGATGGAAGAGCTGGAGAAGGCGGCCGGCAAGGCCTAGGTGTACTTCCCAGTGGTCTTTGAGACTGCGATGAAAACGTGGTCTTGGGCGTCCCTATCGTCCGGCCGGGGGAGTGAGGAGGTCGCATGCCGGACGAGATCCTCGCCACCTATGGCCACGCCAAGGACCCGCGCCGTCGCTGGCTCAGGCACACGTACCAGGAAGGCCCCGGCCTCGGCACCCCGTTCACCGACCGCGGCTTCGACAACGTTCCCGCGCTCGCGCACCTGGCGCCCTGGCTCGACGGCCTCCGGAAGGCGGCTTGAGCTAGTGCCAGAGACCACCGGGAACTCCAACTAGGCTGCGCGCCTGGAGGACCGGTGAAGGACGCGCGCTATCTGAGCCTGTTACTAGCCCTCGGGACCGTTTACATCGCCGCGGGGAAGCTCGGCCTGCTCCTCGCCTCGGTCAACGCCAGCGTCAGCCCGGTCTGGCCGCCGACCGGCATCGCCATCGCGGCACTCCTTCTATACGGGCTGCGCCTGTGGCCCGCCGTCCTGGTCGGGGCCTTCGTGGTCAACGTGACGACCAGCGGGCACGTCCCCTCCTCGATCGGCATCGCCGTCGGCAACACCCTCGAGGCGCTGACCGCCGCCTGGCTCACGGTCCGCTTCGCCGGCGGCGCGCGGGCATTCCTCCACGGCGCCACGGTCTTCCGGTACGCCTTCCTCGCCGCGCTCGTAAGCACGGCGATCAGCGCGACCGTCGGCGCCGGCACACTGGTGGCGGCGGGTCTGGCCGACACCGCCGAGCTCGGGGCGATCTGGTTCACCTGGTGGTTCGGCGACGCCGGCGGCGCGCTCGTCGTGGCCCCGCCGATCGTGCTGTGGCTGAGCCGCGTCCCACCGCTCCGCCACGGCGGCGACCGCGTCGAGTTGGTCGGCCTCGCCGCGGCGGTCGTGGTCACCTTCGTCTTCCTCTTCACGCCGCTCCGCCCATTCCAGACGAGCGGCTCGCCGGCGCCCTTCATCGCCCTACCGGTGCTGGTATGGGCGGCGTTCCGCTTCGGCCCGCGCATCGCGTCCACCGTGCTCGTGGCGTTGGCGATGTTCGCGGCTTGGGCGGTCGCCAACGGTTCTGGACCGCTCGCCACCGCGACGCCCAACGACGCACTGCTCTTCGTTCAGGGGGCGACCGCCGTGGCCTCGGTCATGACGCTCGCGCTCGCCGCGTCGGTGCTCGAGCGTCAGGAGAGCGAAGAGCAGCTGCGCCGAGCCGAGGCGGAGCTCCTCCAAGCCGAAGAGCGCAAGGTCGCCGAGCGCGACGAGTTCCTGGGCATCGCGGCGCACGAGCTGCGCACGCCGCTCACCAGCCTGCAGCTCGCGGTCGAGATCCTGCAGCGCGAGGCGGCGTCCCCCGAGGGCGCGCGCCGCTCGCTCCAGGTGGTCGGCTCGCGGACCGCGCGCCTGGGCCAGCTGGTGGGCCAGCTCCTGGACACCGTGCGCATCGAGACCGGCCGCTTCGCGCTCGAGGTCGCCGACGACGAGGTGAGCGCTCTGGTGCTCGGGGCGGTCGCGGAGGCGCAGGCCGGGACGGACCGACACCAGATCCTGCTGAATGCTCCGGCCGAGCTTCGCGCGCGCGTGGATGCGCTCAGGCTCGAGCAGGTCCTGCGCAATCTCCTCGACAACGCCGTCAAGTTCAGCCCGTCGGGCGGGCGCATCGACGTCGACCTCGGGAACACCGGCGGCCGTCTCCGCCTGAGCGT
>DATKBT010000152.1:0-31307 GCA_035546295.1 Thermoanaerobaculia bacterium
CGGGATCGACCGAGAACAGCGCGTCGGGCTGGAAGCGCCGGATTTCGGCGGCGACCCGCTTGGTCAGCTCGCGCCGGTCGACGTACTCGAGCATGCCGTCGTCGTAGCCGAGCCAGACGATGTTCTTCGAGGGGATGCCCAGGATGCGGCAGGCCTCCTCTTCCTCGGCGCGACGGATCGCGGCGAGCCGCTCGTGCGTCATCTCGGGGTCCCGCGAGCCGGCGTTGTCGCTGGTGTAGATGACGATCCGGATCTCGTTGCCGGCGCGCGCCAGCAGCGCGAGGGTGCCCCCGGAGGTGAAGGTCTCGTCGTCCGGGTGCGGCGTGACGACCAGGATCCGCTTCCCGGTCCACTCCTCGATGCGGTCGTCTCCGGTGTACTCCGGCTCGGCTTGCGCGACCTGGGCGCCGGCGGGCGCGGCCGCGATCGGCAGGAGGATGGCTGCGAGGAGCGGAATGCAAGCCAGCAGGGACGCGCGCGAGCGATGGATGGAGCGATGCATGTCGAGCTCCTGTTCGAAGCGGGTTCGCTCGGGAGCTTAGGGTCCGCGCAAAAATAACTCCAGCATCTGGCCGCGATCCATCCCGCCTGGCTGCGTTGCTCGTCGCTTACATATCCCGATATGCGCTCTCCTCGCGCCTTGCCAGACGGGCGCCTCGGCACCCAAAATGCGCGGGACCTATTCTTACGCGGACCCTTACTCGGGAAGCCGCAGCGGCCGGTGAGCTGCCGGTGCCTCGGTTGCGGCCGGAGTCGGTTGCCAGGCCGCCGCCCCGCCTGACGGTGCGCGGGCGCGGTCTCTCAGAACGTGAAGCGGAGGCTCAGCGAGAGCACATCGCCGAGGTAGCGATCGTCGAAGAGCTGCTCCAGGCTGACGTAGTGATCGCGGGTCTGCCAGGTCAGCCGCAGCCCTACCTCACCGTCGTCCAGCCCGTACTCCGTCCTGAGGCTGAGGTGCGACAGGAAGGCGTTGGGGGCGTGGCGCACCCGGATCTTGGTCCCGACGTAGGCGTCGTTCCCCGCGGCGAGGCGCGGCGAGAAACGCAGCGACGGCCACGCACTCGCTTCGGTGGTCTCCCCCCGGCGCCCATCCCGCCGCCGCTCCCAGCGCTCGAGCTTCTCGTCGAGGCCGAGCCGATGCTCGAGCCAGTCGCGGGCGATCTTCCCGAAGTTGCTGCGCATCGAGCCCTCGATGTCGTCGTAGAGCGCCGAGACCTGCTCGAGATCGCGGTAGGGCTGGATCTGCAGCTCGTGGACGTGGACCTTGAAGCGGGCCCGCTCGAGCCGGCGGAAGCGGTTCGCGCCGAGCAGATCGCGCACCCGGTTCTGGCGCCGCAGCTCGGCCTTGATCTCGTCGATGGTCGGCGCCTCGGCGATCTGGGCGGCCGCCTTTCGCTTCGAGGCCCTGAGCCAGGCGGCGAAGGCGGCGTCGGCGCCGCCCGCCGCCGGATCGAGAGAGCCCGGATCCGAGGCGAGCGTCCGGCGCGGCGGCGGCGTCTGTCGAGCTGGAGACAGGCCTTCCGCTCCGGCGCTGGCAGCGCTCTGGGCGAGAGCCGCGAAGAGGCTCAGGATGAGGACAGGGCGCGCCATCGGCAAATCTTGCGCTCGAGATCTCCGAACCGTACTGGACGGCTCTCCGGTGTCTCGGTTCCGGCTCCTCGCGTTCGGGGGGCGGAACGGTGGTCTTCGATGTCGTGCAGTATATGGCATTCTGGCATGAATCGCCAATGGGATCGAAGGTTCGTCCAATGGGCTCCGATCGGCGGCCTGGGGCGCATGCGAGACGGAGTGCGCGGCGCCCACCCCGGGCCTTCCGCCCGGGATCCGCAAGAGCAATGCCGAGGTCTCCAATAACTTGAAGGCAACCGCGACTCGCAGGTTCCGTACACCCCGTTGAGGATGGCTCGCGTCGCGATCGAAAACCACGACGGCGTCTGGGTGCTCGAGCTCGGGCGCCCCCCGGTGAATGCCGTCGAGCTCGAGCTCGCGCACGATCTCAACGAGGCCCTCCGGGCGGCGGAGACGACCCCCGACTGCCGGGCGCTCGTCATGACGGGATCCCATGGCGTCTTTTCGGCCGGCATCGACGTGCGGGTCGTGCCCGGCTACGACGCCGACGGACGCCACCGTCTGATCCGCTCGGTCAACGACCTCGTGCGGCGGTTGTATGCGCTGCCCAAGCCGACCATCGCGGCGATCAACGGTCACGCTCTGGGCGGCGGCCTGGTGATCGCGCTGAGCTGCGACCTGCGGTTCGCCTCGCAGGGCTACTATCAGCTCGGGCTCAACGAGGTCTTCTCCGGCGTCCCGTTCCCGGCGGCTCCGCTGGCGGTGGTCGAGGCCGAGCTCGACCCCAGGTCGCGGCGGCTGATGGCGCTGCGCGGCTCGACGTTCGGTCCGCTCGACGACCTGGCGGCGGCCTTCGTCGATGCGGTGTACCCGCCGAAGGACCTGATGCAGGCGGCGCTCGATCGGGCGCGGGCCGCGGCGCGCGCGCCCGGCTACAGCGCGATCAAGCGACAGCTCCGGGCGGCCACTCTGGTGCGCCTCGACGCGGCGCTCGCCCAGGACTTCGATCCGCTTCTCGAGGAGGGGCTCGATCGGGCCAAGGCGGTGACGGGGACGTAGGTCCTCCAGCGAGGCGGTGCTGGCGTGGGCGAGAGTCAGCTCGAGGGCTCGGGTGCCGGCGACAGGAGCTCGCGGATCCGGCGAAAGTCGCCGTCGTTCGCGGCGGGCGGGAGGCCGAGCGCGGCCGCCATGAGCTCGTAGAGGTCCACGCTGCGCACCAGATCGAGCGTGACTCCGGACCGGAAGGCGGGACCGCGGGCGACGAACAGCCCGTGCATCGAGGAGACGGCGGGGTCGTAGCCGTGCATCCCGGCCGGCAGCGGCGTCGAGCGCCTCGCCCGCTCGTGAGTCGGGTAGACGTACCAGCCCTCGTCGGCGATGGCCACGATCGGCGTGATGCGCGGGTGCTCACGGTAGTCGAGGTGGACGGGAACCTCCGAGCGGGAGTAGACCCGCAGGTGGGGGTGCGCACCGCGTAGCCGCTCGAGGAGGGCCTCCGAGCCTCCTTCCGGAGGCCGCAGCATCGCGAAGGTCGAAGCGGCGACGACCTCGACGCCGGCGAGATCGATGAGGTCCTCGAGCACGATGACGCGTTCCGCGGCGATCTCGGTCATCCCGTGATCGGAGACGACGACGAGGTTGACGCGGTCGAGCAGGTCGAGCGACTCGAGCCCGTCGACGAGCCGCCCGAGCACGGCGTCGACCTCGGCCACCGCCTGCGCCGTCTCGGCGGCCAGCGGTCCGTGACGGTGCCCGGCGTCGTCGACCTGCTCGAAGTAGAGGGTGATCAACGACGGACGATCCCGCGGTGAGCGCGCGAGCCAAGCGAGCGCCCGGTCGATCCGCGCGGCCGGCGGCATCGACTCGTCGTAGGGCAGCCACTCCGTGGGTCGTATCCCCGCCACCGGCGCCTCCGATCCCGGCCAGAACAGCGTCGCCGAACGGAGACCGTGACGCTGCGCCGTCACCCAGATCGGCTCGCCCCCCCACCATCGGCCGTCCTGCACCGCATCGCGATCGGACAGTCGGAACCAGGCGCCGTCGGCTGGGTCGAGCATGGTGTTGCCGACGATTCCGTGGTGCTCGGGATAGAGCCCGGTGACGATGGTGTAGTGGTTGGGGAAGGTCTTGGTGGGAAAGACCGGGAGGAGCGCACGCGCGCGCACGCCCTCCGCCGCCAGCCGCCGGAGCGTCGGGCTCGGGTGGCGCTCGAGGTAGTCCGCTCGGAATCCGTCGATCGAGATCAGGACCAGCGGAGGTGGCAGCCTCGCTGCGTTCGGCTCGGCGGCGCCCAGCACCGCGTCCCGGTCCGGGACCGCGGCGTCGTCGACGGTCGCGCCACCGCCGACCCTCGAGCACCCGGCGGCGAGGACGAGCGCCAGCAGCAGGGCCAGGGGCCAGCCGGCGGCGAGCATGCCGACGCAGATCCCGCGAGCGCGCAGAGCCCCCACCACCCGCCCGGCGGGGTCCATGCCGAGGCTGCCACCCGTGCTGCGAGGGGCGGCGGAGGGAAGCTTGGAGGCTGGGATCGCCGGAGTCTGACGCACGGCGCGGCATCGTAGCGCGTCGTCCTCGCCGGGCTGCCGGCCGCTCGACGTGAGGGAGGAGCGCTCGCGGCCGTCGCTCGCCGGGGAGCCGCCGCCGAGTTGCAGCGTGCGAGCCCCCGAACGGAGCTCGGAAGCTCCGCACCCCGAGCAGCGAGCCACCGTGACGCGCCACCTGCCGAAGCCTCGGAGTCGCTCAGCGCTGCTCAGTGCTGCTCAGTGCCGCTCAGTGCCGCTCAGTGCCGCTCAGCGAACCGCGAGGCGGCGCTGGTGGGCAGAGCTGGTGGATGGCGAGCCGGGAGGCGGCGCTCGTCCTCGCGAGGCCAGCGCTGCCGGCGACCTGGATTCTGGGGCCCGAACGGCGCTTCAACGGCGAGAGCCTTCAGCCGCGCGCGGGCTCGGCGGGTCGGCGCACGAGCAGACGGTTTTCGATCAGGCAGGCGAGCGCCAGGCGCAGGCGCCGGGGAGCGCACAGCTCGAGCCGCTCCAGCTCGCACACCGCGATCGGTGCTGCGCTGCTCACGATGTCCCACAAGCCGCGCAGGGGAAGGCCGGTCGGATCCTCGCGGGCCGGTCGCCGTGCTCCCGGGCGCACGCCGATCACGTCGTCGTCGGCGGGGACGCAGCCGCTCCGCCGGGACAGCCCGTCCCGCAGCCACGCCTGCTGCAGGAGGGCGTCCTCGACGAGGAACGCCTCGCCGTCCGGCGCCTCGTGCGGGTCGTGGCGGTAGCGCACGAGACCCCGCTCCACGTCGAGCAGCGCCAGCGAGGCGTCGAGACCGCGCAGGCCGCCGGCCCAGGCCACCGCCCGGCCGCCGCCGACCAGATGCAGGGTGCCGCCGAGCTCCTCACCGACGACCTCGACGATGCCCGACGCCCGCGAGCGACCGAGGATGCCGAGGAGCTCGCCGAGGCTGAACAGGGTTAGGTCGATGTGTACGCCCCTGCCCGCGCCGGGCTCCCGGCGGAGTGCGGCGGACTCCCTGTCGAGATCGCCCGAGTGCTCGTCGGAGAGCAGCCCTCGGATCAGCGAGTCGGGGGCCGTGCGTCGGCGCTCGCGCGGCGGGAGATCTCTCGGAATTGGTCTCGGGGGTCGGCCGACCCTGGCGGTGGAAGTCACGTGCAATCAGCAGCTTAGCCTAGGCGGGGAGAATCCGCCAGGGGCGTGGTCGACCACCGGTGGCCGAATCGCGAATCGGCGGAACGGACTCGATCCGGCTCGCAGCGTGCGGCGTCGCCGGGAACCGCCGCTGAAGCGGTTCCCCGAGTCTCGGTTGCGCTCCTCAGGCGCTCCTCAGGCGCCGCCGGCGTTCCTGCCGGAGACGGTTCCACCCCCTGCTCGCGTAGATGTCGGGCGCTGCCTCGATCAGGCGCGGAAGGAGCTGGAAGAGCGCGGTTTGGGTCCAGGGCTGCCCCGAGCGGGCGAGCAGCCCCCGGCCGTTGAGGGCGGCCGCGATGCGGGAGAGCGGCTCGTCCTCGGCGATCAGGTCGAGCATCACCATCATCGCCTCGACCTCCTCGGGGCACTCCTCGAGCCGGCCGCCGTCCTGGCTGACCCGCAGGCCGTACGGGACCTCGGCCGAGCGCAGGACCGAGCCCTCGGCCCCCCCGGCTGGACGCACCCACTCGACGGCGACCTCCCGCCAGCCTTCGGCTCGACGTTGCTCGATCGTCTCCGAGGTCAGCGGCTCGGTCAGCACCTCACGGAATCGCTCGTTCGACATTCGATGCACCTCCTGGAAGCCATGCCCTCGACAGGTCTGCGCTCGGGCGCGAGCTGGCGGGTCCGGCCCCCTCCTCGCGCCCCTTCCTCCGTGCCCCTTCCGTCTGTACGTCGCGAGGACGGGTCGGGTTCTGAGTCGCTTGCCCGCGACCGCGGATCGCCGACCGGCCTCCCTCGATCAGAGGAACGATGCAACCTTCCCTGAACAGTTCAGGTATACCATCCCTCAAGTGTTCAGGGAGCACGGCGCGACCGCGATACGCGGCGCGAGCTCGAGGACGAACCATGGGCGAAGCGAATCTCAATCTGCTCCAGGGCACGCTCGACGTGCTCGTGCTCAAGGCGCTCGAGGCGGGGCCGCGACACGGTTACGGCGTCGCCCAGTGGATCCGCGAGGTGACCGACGAGGCGCTCCAGATCGAGGAGGGGGCGCTCTACACCGCCCTGCACCGCATGGAGCGCCGGAAGTGGCTGAGCGCCTCCTGGGGGAGGTCCGAGACCGGCCGCCGCGCCAAGTTCTACCGGCTGACGCCGGCCGGACGCCGTCAGCTCGGCCAGCAGTCGCGGCTCTGGTCCCGCTATGCCGATGCGGTGTTCAAGGTCCTCGGGGCGGGGGAGGCGCGAGGATGAGCGGCCGCCGCTTCTCACCGTCCGACTGGAGCGACCCTCGCGACGAGGAGCGCATCGAGAGCGCGCTCGACGACGAGCTGTCCTTCCACTTCACACGCACGGTCGAGGAGCTGCGCGCCGCGGGTCGCAGCGAGGAGCAGGCTCGGGCCGAGGCCGAGCGTCGCTTCGGAGACCTCGAGAGCTATCGCTCGGAGCTGGCTCGCATCGACCGCGAACGCGTCGCCTCCCGACGCAGAGAGGCCACCATGGAGATCCTGCCTTCGATCCTGCGCCACTCCCTACGCGAGCTCCGGCGCGCGCCGGGTTTCACCCTCGGCGTCGTGCTCACCCTGGCGCTGGGGATCGGCGCCAACGCCGTGACCTTTTCGCTGGTCGACCGGCTGCTGCTGAGCGGCCCGAGCGGGATCGAAGACGCCGAGCGCGTGCGGGCGGTCTACGTCGACCGTGAATGGAACGACAGCCGTGTGGTCGACGACACTCTCGCCTACCTCGATGTGCTCGACCTGAAGAAGGCCGGCAGCCTCGCCGGGGTGGCGATGGAGACCCGCACCGACGTGCGCCTGGGCCGGGGTCCGGCTGCCTCGACCGTCCGCGCGGCCCTGGTGAGCCACGAATACTTCCCGTTGCTGGGCGTCGAGCCGGCGCTGGGGCGCTTCTACGGGCCGGCCGAGGACCGGGTGGGGGGCGAGCTGGTCGCCGTCCTCGGCCACGCGTTCTGGCGCTCGCACCACGGAGCCGATCCGAACGTGGTGGGGAGCGAGCTCGAGGTCGGGGACCGCAGCTACACGATCGTGGGGGTCGCTCCCGCGGGCTTCACCGGCACCTCGGTGGCGCGGATCGACCTGTTCCTGCCTCTGCGCTCCGCCGCCCACGAGGTCGTCTCGGGAGAGTGGTCGACCAACCGCGGGTTCTTGTGGCTGCACGCCGTGGTGCGCCTGGGCGAGGACGTCGCGGTCGAGCAGGCGGAGGCCGAGGCCAGCCTCCTCCATCGCCAGGGTCGCGCGGACGACGCCGGCTACGATGCGGAGGCGAGGGTGCTGCTGCTGCCGCTGGTGCGCTCCAGCGGGCCCGGGGTCGCCGGCGAGATCCAGGTCGCTGCCCTGCTCGCGGTGGTGGCGCTGGCGGTCCTGCTGGTCGCCACTGCCAACGTCGCCAACCTGCTGCTCGCACGTTCGCTGCGGCGCCGGCGCGAGCACGCGGTGCGCCTGGCGTTGGGCGTCGGCCGGCGCCGGCTGTTGCTCGAGAAGGCCACCGAGGGGGTCCTGCTCGGCCTGCTCGGCGGCGTCGTCGCGATCCTCTTCGCGGTCTGGGCCGGCGGGCTGTTGCGAGCCGCGCTGTTCCCCTGGGTCGACTGGGACGACGCCGATCTCCTCGGGCGCACGATCGTCTTCGTGGCGCTGGTGTCGATCGCGGCGGGCGCGGTCGCGGCTCTGATCCCCGCCGGCCAGGCGTCGGTCGGCGACCTGTCGCGCTGGCTGCAGTCAGGTGCTCGTCGGGTGGCGGGGGGACGCTCGCGGCTTCGCAGCGGGCTCCAGGTCCTCCAGGCGGCGCTGTCGGTGATCCTGCTGGTCGGCGCCGGCCTCTTCGTGCGCAGCCTCGACCGCGTGCGCAACGTCGACGTCGGCATCCAGACCGAGGGTCTGATCTCGGTCGGGCTCGAGCGTTGGGATCGGATCGGCAACGAGGAGGGGCCCGGCATCGAGGAGGCCGAGCGCTTCGCGCTCGAGCTCGAGGATCGGCTGCGACGTCTGCCCGGGGTCGCGGCGGTCTCCAGCAGTCTCGGCAGCGCCCCCTTCGGCGGCGCCTGGGCGATCGGGCTGCGCGTTCCAGGGATCGAGGAGCGACCTCGCTTCGAGACCGGGGGACCTTACGTCCACGCGGTGACGCCGGGCTACTTCGAGACCGTCGGCACGACGATCTTGCGCGGCCGCGGCATCACGGCCGACGACCGGCTGGGGACACCTCGGGTGGCGCTGGTCAACGAGACCATGGCGCGCGTGTACTGGCCGGGGGAGGACCCGATCGGCAAGTGCCTGATCGTCGACGTCGAGACCGGCGAGGATGCGCCGCCGGAACCCCCCTGCTCGGAGGTCGTCGGAGTGGTCGAGAACGTTCGCAGGTTCTCGATCTTCGAGGGGGAGTCGGGCCTGTACTACGTGCCGCGGGCGCAACGCCAGTTCGACTCGCGAGCGTCGATCGGCCGCCTCTTCGTGCGGGCACGCGATCCGGGCCCGCGGGCGATGGCCGAGCTCGCCGAGAGCCTGCGCCGCGAGATCATGGCTTTCGCCCCCGATCTTCGCGCCCTCAGGGTGCAGTCGCTCGAAGAGCGGATCTCTCCCCAGTTGCGCTCCTGGCGCTTGGGAGCGGCGCTGTTCAGCGCCTTCGGAGCGCTGGCGCTGGTGGTCGCCGCGGTCGGTCTCTACAGCGTGCTCTCGTTCGAGGTCGCGGGGCGGCGCCACGAGATCGGCGTGCGCTCGGCGCTCGGCGCGAGCCGCGCCGCATTGCTTCGCCAGGTGGTTCGCGAGGGAGTGACGGTGGTGGCCCTGGGTGTCGTTGTCGGCAGCGTCGCGGCGCTCCTGCTGGCGCCCGTCATCCGTTCGCAGCTCTACGGGGTCGAGCCGACCGACCCGGTGAGCCACGGCGTCGTGGTCCTGGTGCTGTTGGCGGTCGCGGCGCTGGCGAGCTGGGTCCCCGCGCGCCGCGCGACCCGGGTCCCCCCGACCGAAGCCCTGCGCACCGAGTAGCCAGAGATGAAGCTGCCGAGCGCCCGCTCGGCAGCTTCATCGGCGCGTATCCCCAGTGCTGCCTGAGCCTTGCTCAGGCGGCACGCGGGGATCTCCGCGTTGCAGCGATCGCGGCTTCGCAGTGTCGGGGCACGCAGCTCGGCGGTTCATCGACGCGTCGCCCCGGGGAGCCGCGGCCGGTCCTCACTTCGGTCGTCGGCTCGGCAGATAGCCGCGCGCGAGCTCTCGGAAGCTCCCGACCTGCTCGTCGACCCAGTCGTCGTCTCGCCGCAGCTCGCGCGCCATCGCCCGTGCCACCACCGCTGCGGCCTCGCCGGCGGCGCGCGCGTCGAGCAGCAGCGACCGTGTTCGGCGCGCCAGCACGTCGTCGACGGTGCGGGCCATCTCCTCGCGCACCGCCCAGACGACCTGGGTCAGGCGCACCTTGAGTCGCGGGTGGATCGCCTCGGCGAGAGCGGGATCATCGCCCGCCAGCGTCTCGATCTCGGGCGCGTCGGATCCGTAATCGGCGAGCGGGCCGAAGCGCTCCGGGTTGGCGTGGTGGCCGTGCACGTTGAGCGACCGGGTGACGCACGGGCTGGCTTCGACGCCGGCGATGGTCTCCGCCAGGTCGACGGCGTCCTCGGCCATCTTGCGGTAGGTCGTCCACTTGCCGCCGGCCACCGTCAGCATGCCGCTCGCCGACACCGCCAGCGAATGCTCGCGGGAGATCTTGGCGGTGTCGGACTCCTCGGCGACGTTGGCGACCAGGGGGCGGATCCCGGCGAAGACGCTCAGCACGTCGTCTCGAGACGGGTCGTGATCGAGGTAGCGGGCGGCGTGCTCGAGCAGGAAATCGATCTCCTCCTCGAGCGGCTGCGGCTCGAGGCTCACCTCGTCGATCGGCGTGTCGGTGGTGCCCACCACCACGACGCCGTGCCAGGGGATGGCGAACAGCACGCGTCCGTCGTCGGTGTGGGGGACCATGATCGCCGAGTCGCCGGGCAGGAACTCCTTGGGCAGGACCAGATGGATCCCCTGGCTGGGACGCACGATCGACTTCGCGTCGGGGTCGTCGAGCCGGCGCAGCCCGTCGGCGAAGGCCCCGGTGGCGTTGATCACGCAGCGTGCCGGGATC
The DNA here is from genome assembly GCA_035546295.1 of Thermoanaerobaculia bacterium. GTDB lineage: Bacteria > Acidobacteriota > Thermoanaerobaculia > Multivoradales > Multivoraceae > DATKBT01. Next base: position 10,327 of record DATKBT010000152.1, read on the forward strand.
TCGAGGGACTCTCCGCTCTCGAGGTCGATGGCGGACGCGCCCCTCAGGTAGCCCTCCCCGCTCTTGTGCAGCTCGGTCACGCGCACGTAGTTGACGGGCAGCGCGCCCTGGTCGACTGCCGTCGAGACCAGGTTGATCAGCAGCCGGGCGTCGTCGAACTGGCCGTCGTGGTAGATCACGCCGCCGCGCAGACCCTCGGTCTCGATCGTCGGCAGCCGCTCCACCGTCTCGCTGCGGGAGAGGTTCTTCGACTCGCCGAACCCGTAGCGACCGGCCAGCGCGTCGTAGACCTTCATGCCGATGCCGTAGAACGGGGCCTCCCACCACGCGTAGTTGGGCACCACGAAGGGGAGGTCGTGCACCAGGTGGGGGGCGTTGCGGCGCAGCAGCCCACGCTCCTTGAGCGCCTCCATGACCAGCGACACGTTGCCCTGCTGCAGGTAGCGAACGCCGCCGTGCACCAGCTTGGTGCTGCGGCTCGAGGTCCCCTTGCCGAAGTCGCTCTGCTCGACGAGAGCGGCGCGGTGACCGCGCGACGCGGCGTCGACCGCGATGCCCACGCCGGTGGCGCCGCCGCCGACCACGAGGAAGTCGAAGGGATCGCGCTGGGCGCAGCGATCCCGGATCTTGTCGAGGATCTGGGCGCGATTCATGTGCTGGAGGCTCTGCGAGTGTTCGCTGGACTTCCCCGGGGATCATCGTGTCCGTGCGGGCGAGGCGCGCCGAATCCATTCGAGCGGATTCGCCACCTCTCGATGGCCCCGAGCGGCGCCCGAACTCTCTCGGGGCAGGGCGTCTCGCGAGGCTCCCCTCCGGGGTCTCGGGGGAGGGGCCGGTGGAGTCTATGCGCCCGTCGCGCCTGCGCTATCCTGCCGTCCTCCATCAGAGAAGGAAGCGCCATGAAAGTCGATGCCGGGCTCAACGCCAGCCTCGCCCAGGTCCCGGACGCCATCCGCGCGCTCGAGGCCAAGGGCTACGACGCCGCGATCACCACCGAGACCAGCCACGATCCCTTCCTGCCGCTGCTGCTCGCCGCCGAGCACAGCGAGCGGATCGGGCTGATGACGTCGATCGCGGTGGCGTTCGCGCGCAACCCGGCGACCACCGCGATGTTGGCCCACGACCTCAACGCCTACTCGCAGGGGCGCTTCATCCTCGGGCTGGGCTCCCAGATCAAGCCGCACATCACTAAGCGCTTCAGCATGCCGTGGTCGAAGCCGGCGGCGCGCATGCGCGAGTTCATCCTGGCTCTGCGCGCGATCTGGGACGCCTGGTACCAGCAGCAGCCGCTCGACTTCCGGGGCGAGTTCTACACCCACACTCTGATGACGCCGATGTTCACCCCCACCGACACCGCGCACGGCGCTCCCAGGGTGGTGCTCGCGGCGGTCGGTCCCCTGATGACCGAGACCGCGGGCGAGGTCGCCGACGGCGTGATCGCGCACGGCTTCACCACTCGGCGCTACATGGAGGAGACGACGATCCCGGCGCTCGAGCGCGGGCTGGCGAAGGCCGGGCGCGAGCGTGCCGACTTCGAGCTCTGCTATCCCGGCTTCGTCGTCACCGGCGCGGACGAGGAGTCGTTCGCGCGCTCGCGCACCGCGGTGTGCAAGCAGATCGCCTTCTACGGCTCGACCCCGGCGTATCGCCCTGTGCTCGAGACCCACGGCTGGGGCGAGCTCCAGGGCGAGCTCAACGCGATGTCGAAGCGCGGTCTCTGGGACGAGATGGGGACCCGGATCACCGACGAGATGCTCGCCGAGTTCGCGATCGTGGGCGAGCCGAACGAGATCGCCCCCCGGATGCTCGAGCGCTATGGCTCGCTGGTCGATCGCCTGGCCTTGAGCCTGCCCTTCCTTCCGGAGGAGGAGCAGGCGCAGGTCGTGGCTTCGCTCAAGTCGGCCTGAGGCGCTCGCTCGCAGCGCCCGTCGAGTCAGATCTGGGATCGTCTCAACCGCCCGCGTCTCGCATCCATGGCGTCGTCGGCGCGTGCGATGGCGGCGAACAGCGCCTCCCGCGGCTGTCGGAAGGCGACGCCGACGGTGAACGACGCAGGCGCCTCGCTGTCGGCGGCCTCGCGGAGCCGCTATCGCTCCGGGGACGCGAACGCGTAGAGCGTGCTCCGGGTGCGCAGGAACAGGACTCCGCGGGAGATCGCGGGCGTGGCGACCGTGGTCTCGTCGAGGTCGTTGATCGCGATCGGCCCGAGCGTGAGCTTCGACCTCATCGTCTCCGCCGTGTGGACGCGGCCGCGGCCTTGCGCTCGCAAGGTCGGTACGCGGCCGGCTGCGACCTTCCGACTCTCCGGGCGTCCCTCGGCGGTCTTCGGCCGAGGGGCTCGAGGTCGAATCGCGGCTACCATCCGTGCTGCGGGGAATCGCTCCCCATCGCTTCCAGGGAGCCGACATGAGCCAGCGACCGGCCGCGACCGTTCTCGAGACCCGGCGGATCCATCGCGGGAAGCTGCTCGACCTGCGCGTCGACAGGGTCCGCCTGCCCAACGGACACCAGACCGATCTCGAGCTCATCCGGCATCCGGGGGCGGCGGCGATGGTGGCGCTCGACGACCGGGGGCAGGTCGCTCTGGTGCGTCAGTACCGGCACGCCACCGGCGGCTGGATCCTCGAGGTGCCGGCGGGCAAGCTCGACGCCGGTGAGCCACCGGCCGTATGCGCCGAGCGGGAGCTGGCCGAGGAGATCGGCCGGCGCCCCGCCGAGCTCGTCGAGCTCGGCTGGATCTGGACCACCCCTGGCTTCACCGATGAGAAGATCTGGCTCTTCCTGGCGCGCCGCCTGACGCCCGTCGACCAGGAGCTCGAGGACGACGAGCTGCTGGAGGTGGAGATCCTGCCGCTGGAGCTCGCCGTCGAGCTGGTGCACCGAGGCGAGATCCGCGACGCGAAGTCGGTCGCGGCCCTGCTGCTCGCGGCGCGATGGCTGCAGGAAGAGCGGCCGGACTCGGACTGACCGCCCCGGCTCCCGTTTTCGTGGTATAGTGTGAAATGGATCATTTCCCTCTCTCTTGATGTCTCGCGCAGGAGGACCTTGCCATGTTCTTCCGAGCCATGCCCTTCCGAACCGTGCCCTTCCGAGCCGTGCCCTTCCGAACCGTGCCCTTCCGAGTCGGTGCCGCTCGGGACTCATCGGCCCTTCCCTCCAGTCGCGGCTCTTCCACGGAACCGCGTCAGGCGAGCGGACGGCAGGCCGGCTTCACGCTGATCGAGCTCCTGGGAACCCTCGGCATCCTGATGCTGCTCGCGGTCGTCGGCTTCCCTGCGTTCTCGAACTGGGTGGACCAGCAGCGGATCCTGGGATTCGTCAACGACGGCAGCGTTCAGCTCGTGCGCGCCCGTCAGGAGGCGATCCAACGGGGGGTTCCGGTGGTCGCGCAGCCCGACGTCGATACCGGCGCGCTGGACCTGTGGGCGGACGTGGACGACGACCTCACCTTCAATCCGGATCCGTCCGCGGTCAACCGGACCGCCGATTACTCGATTGGACAGGTGATGTTGCCGACGCAGAGCGTCGTGGTCTTCGGCGGCCCCGGTGGCATCATCGAAGGTCTGACCGCGATGCCGGAGGGGCTCAACGCCTTCGTGTTCGAGCCCGACGGATCGATCCGCGACACCGGCGCGGTGAGGGTCTCCGACGACCGCGGGAACTCCTTCGAGCTGCGCGTCGAGCCGAAGGCGACCGCCAGGGCGCGGATCCTCAAGTACAACGGAGCTCCCTCGTGGGGTGACTCCGCCGGCTACTACGAGAAGGCCAACGTGCCTTCGACCGGTGCGCCCACATGGGTGTGGGGCGGCTCCGGTGGTGGCAACGGGAACGGCAACGGGAACGGCAACGGGAACGGGAACGGCAACGGCTAGCGCAACCGGGAGGGAGACCACTCATGAGTCAGCTCATCCAAGTCTCGAGAGCTCGGCTGCGCGCGATCGTCGAATGCTTGCGCCAGGCCGCCCGGGGTCAGCAGGGGATTACCATCCTCGAGCTGCTGACGGCGCTGGCGGTGATCGGCGTGCTGGCGGCGATGCTGATGCCCTACATGAGGTGCCAGATCGACAAGGCGCGCTACGCCTCGATGCTCGAGGACCTGCGCCACGCTCGCGGCGCGATCGAGGCGTTCGAGGCGGATCTGGGCGCCTTCCCGTGCAGTCTCGAGGAGGCTTTTGGCGCGAGGCCGGTGCCCACCTCCCTGAGCTACTGTTCGGCGGACTACAACGACCAGAACAAGGGCCACGGCAACGATTGGTGCGACTTCTTCGACGAGGGGAACCCGTCGGGCAGCAACAATCACGGCGGGCAACCGGGGGTTGGCTACCGGCTGTGGACCAACCGGGACTTCTCCGCCTGCACGGGCGTGCGCTTCGTGTGGCATACCTGTTGCGGTGAAGAACCCACCTTCTGCGCAGACCCGGATTCCGGCAACCGCGGTCATGGAAACAAGGACCAGAATCCCGACTGCGCCATGCCCGGCCATCCGGGGAATCCGGCTGGTGCGCAGCACCAAAACGCCGAGTGCGCTTGACCCTCCTGCCCCGAGGGTAGCTCGGGCTCCTGGACCGCCTGCTTCGAGCCCGGATCGCAACAGCGGCGTGAGGAAGGCGATTCAGTCCGGCGCCGGCCCGGGAAACTGGTCCCTGAGGATCCGCTTGAGGATCTTGCCGGAGGGGTTGCGCGGGATCTGGTCCACGAACTCGTAAACGGCGGGCTGCTTGAAGCGCGCCAGCTTGTCCTGGCAGAACGCGCGCAGGTCGTCGGCGTCGAGTGAAGGGGCCTTCTTGACCACGATGGCTGCGCCGACCTCTCCCCACTTGGCGCTCGGCTGGCCGATGACGGCCGCCTCGAGCACCTCGGGGTGGGAGACCAGGACGTTCTCGATCTCGGCGGGGTAGACGTTCTCGCCGCCCGAGATGTACATGTCCTTGATTCGGTCCTGGATGTAGACGAAGCCCTCTTCGTCGATGCTCGCCACGTCGCCGGTGTAGAGCCACCCGTCGCGCAGGGCGGCGGCGCTGTCTTCCGGGCGATTCCAGTAGCCCTTCATCAGGTGCCTGCCGCGGACCAGGACCTCGCCGGAGTCGCCCGCCGGGACGTCGGCGCCGTCGGCGTCGATCACCCTCACGTCGGTGTGGAAGAAGGCCTTTCCAGTCGAGCCGGCGCGAGCGACCGCGTCGTCGGAGCTGATCAGGCAGGCGGGTCCGCAGGTCTCGGTGAGGCCGTAGACCTGCTGAATCTCGATTCCCATCCGGTCGTACTCCCGGATCAGCGAGACCGGCACCGGCGCCGCGCCGCTCATCAGCCAGCGCAGGTCGGAGTGCCGGTGCCGCTGCGGGTCGTAGACCTGGCGCATGAAGTTGAGCATCGCGGGCACCTTGAGGCCGGTGGTGATGCGCTCCTGCTCGATGATCTCCCAGGCCCGCTTCGGATCGAAGGAGCGCATGACGACCGCAGTGGCTCCGCGGTGCACGGTGGCGGTGCAGGGGGTGAGCGCCCCGACGTGGAACAACGGCAGCGCGACCAGGTAGCGGTCCTTGCTGCGCAGATCGGAGGTCGCGTTGATCGTCAGCACCCCCCAGGTCGCGCTCGAGTGGGTGTGCATTGCGCCCTTCGGCAGACCGGTGGTGCCCGAGGTATACATGATGTAGAGCAGGTCGTCCTCGCCGGCCTCGCTCTCCGGCTCGGCGTCGGGCGCCTCGCGCTGCCAGGTGTCGTAGTCGAGCGCCCACTCGGGGCGGCTGCCGACTCCGCACAGCACCCAGCGCTCCACGTGGGTGCCGTGCTCGCCGTCGCCGCGACCGTGGAGCTCTCCGACCGTGTCGGTGAACTCGCCGCCGTAGATCAGCGTTGCGCTCCCCGAATCGCGCAGGATGAACGCCAGCTCCTCGGCGGTCAGGCGCCAGTTGATCGGCACGCAGACGGCGCCGATCTTGGCGATCGCGAAGAAGCTCTCCATGTACTCGACGCTGTTCATCTGGAGCAGGGCGACCCGGTCGGCCTTGCCGACGCCGGCCTCGAGCAGCGCATTCGCGGTGCGGTTGGCGCGCGCGTTCCACTCGGCGTACGTGAAGCGTCGCGCGGTGTCGACATCGACGAACCCCTCGACGTTCGGAGAGAGGTGCGCCCTCTTCGCCAGGAACAGGCCCACGTTGTTTCGCATGGCCGGAGATTCTTCCATAGCCAGGGACGTGGATCCGGTCGCCGCAGGCCGGTCGGGACCGATCGGAGAGTCGCAGCTGGCCGCCGCTGATATCGTCGTCGACTGCCCGACCGACAGCCGACGGACCCCGAGACGCCGGACCGCCGGCCCTGATCGAAGCCCCTCCGGAGAACTCGATGAAGCTCTCGACTCGGCTCCCAATCCTTCTGGTCCTCGCCGTTCTTCTCGCCGCCGTCGCCTGCAAGAGCGCCGACCCCGCCGCCGATGGCGATCTCCCGGGCCAGGGCGACGACGCGGGCCGCACGGTGCTCTACCGCGACACCTGGGGCGTCGCCCACCTCTACGCCCCGACCATCGAGGGCGGCATGTACGCCATGGGGTGGGGGCAGGCCGAGGATCGTCCCGAGCAGCTCCTGCTCAACTTCCTGATGGCGATCGGCGAGTTCTCGACCTACGCCGGCGAGGAGGGCGTCCAGGTCGACCTGCGCTCGCGGATGTTCGATCACTACGGAGCCGGGCAGCGCGGTCTCCCGGACCTGCGCGCCGAGCTGCGCTCCCACCTGGACGCCTTCGTCGCGGGGATCAACGACTTCTACGCGGCGCATCCGGAGGACGTCCCGGAGTGGTGGGGGAACCGCGAGGTCGACGCCGCCATGGTGCTCGCTTTCGGCCGCCTCTTCCTCTACAACTGGTCGATCGACGAGGCCTACGAGGACCTGGTGCGGGGCGGAGTCGATCCCGGCTTCGAGCGCACCGCGCGCGGCTCGAACCAGTTCGCGGTCGCACCCAGCCGCTCGGCGTCCGGCCACGCCCTGCTGGCGATCGACCCGCACCTGTCGTGGACCGGTCCGTCGCGGTTCTGGGAGTTCCGCGTGCACGCCGGGGAGTGGGAGGGGAGCGGCGTGACGCTGCCGGGAGCGCCATACATCGGGCTCGGACATACCCGTCATCTGGCGTGGGCGATGACCACCGGGGGGCCCGACACCGCCGACGTCTACCGTCTCGCGCTCGATCCCGCCGGCACGAAGTACCGCTATGACGGCGAGTGGCGGGACCTGGAGCGCACCGAGGTGACGATCGAAGTGCGCGGCAACGAGCCGCAGGTCCACACCCTGTGGTCCTCGCACCACGGACCGCTGATCGCGATCCGCGACGGTGCGGGTTACGCCGCGGCGGTCTCCTACGGCGACATGGTGACGCTCGAGGCGTGGTACCAGCTCAACTTCGGTCGCGACTACACCGGCGTCGTGCGCGCTCTCGACACGCTCTCGGTGTTTCCCCAGAACGTCATGGCGGCCGACACCTCGGGCAACATCTACTACCAGCGAGCGGGACGCGTGCCGGTCCGTCCCGAGGGCTTCGACTGGTCGGTGCCGGTCGACGGCTCGAGCTCGGACAGTGAGTGGCAGGGGGTCCACCCCTCCTCGGACCACCTCCAGGTGCTCAATCCGCCGCAGGGCTACATGCAGAACTGCAACATCCCGCCGGATGCCATGATGCAGGCGAGCCCGTTCCGCCCGGAGGATCATCCCGACTACCTGTTCAGCGGGCCGGGCTATGGGCCGGCGCGGTCGGGCTGGACCAGCCAGCGCGGCGCGCGGGCGGTCGAGCTGCTCGCCGCCGACGATTCGGTCACGGTCGACGAGGCGATGGCCTACATCAACGATGTCGAGCCGTACGGCGCCGACCGCTGGATCGCGGCGCTGCGGGAGGCGCACCAGGCCCACGGCTCCGAGATGACGGATCCGCGCTACGCCGGCGTCGCCGAGGCTCTGTTCGGCTGGGACGGGCGGCTCGCCGCCGACTCGAACGGAGCGTTGCTCTTCGACTCATGGAAGCGGGCACTGTGGGAACAGCTCGGGCGCGAGGCGTTCGGCGAGCTGCAGGCCGCGATCGAGGATCACTGGGCAGTCGTCGAAGCACGCGCCGAATCGCCGCTCGCCGTCGACGGCGATCAGCAGCGTGCGCTGGTCGCGGCGGTGGTCGCAGCGGCGGCGGACGTCGAGTCCGACTTCGGAAGCCTCGACGCGGTCTACGGTGATCGCTACCGCGTGGGTCGCGACGAGGACTCCTGGCCGCTCGGTGGCGGCGGAGGCGGTCAAGTCGGCCTCACCACGCTGCGCAGCTTGAGCTGGACCGACGAGGGCGACGACCACACGCGCCGCGGTCGCGGCGGCCAGACCTCGACCCAGGTCGTCGAGCTGTCGGATCCGCCGCGAAGCTGGATGTACATCCCGCTCGGTCAGAGCGACCGCCCCGACTCGCCGCACTACGACGACCAGGCCGAGAAGGCCTTCTCGCCGCGCCAGCTCAAGCCGACGTGGTGGCTGCCGGAGGAGCTGGCCGGGCACGTCGAGTCGCGCACCGTGCTCGAGGAGGCGCCGGCCGGCGGCGCCGCCCCGACCACATCCGGCTCCTGAGATTCCAGAGATCGGGGACAGGTACCGAACCGATCGGTACCTGTCCCCAATCTCCTGGCCTGTTTCGTCCTGATAGATAGGTACCTGTCCCCGATCTCCCGCGGCCTCCCGAGTGCCGGCGGGGCCTCGGGGCGCTATCCTGCATCGCCATGGTGGTCAACCTTGCCTCGCTCCTCTTGCTCCTGCTCGGCGCGGCGGCGGATCCCGGCGAGCGGCTGGCGGGGGCGGGCTTCGACGTCGAGCGTTACCGCTTCGAGATCAGGCTCTCGGACGAGAGCGACTCGGTCGTCGGGCGAGCGCGGATCGAGGGGGTCTTTATCGAGGGCGGACGCTCCGAGCTGGCGTTCGACCTGATCGGGCCGGCGCCGGCGTCGGCCGGGGCGGCTCTGCTCGGGATGATCGTCGATCGCGTGTTCGTTCTGCCGGCCGACCCGGCTGGCGGTGCCGACGCCGTGCCGATGCGCTTTCGCCAGGATGCCGACCTGCTGGTGCTGGCTCTTGCGTCGCCGTCGGTCGCGGGCGAGCGAGCTGCCTTCGACGTGCACTATCGGGGCATCCCCGCCGACGGTCTGATCATCTCGAAGAACCGGCACGGTCAGCGGACCTTCTTCGCCGACAACTGGCCGGACCGGGCGCGCCACTGGCTGCCGACCGTGGACCATCCCAGCGACAAGGCGCTGGTCGAGTTCGATGTCGTCGCCCCCGATCACTACCAGGTCGTCGCCAACGGCGCGCTCCGCGAGGAGTCCGACCTCGACGCGAACCTCCGCCGGACCCGGTGGGTGAGCCGTGCGCCGCTCGCGACCAAGGTCATGGTGATCGGCGTCGCTCGTTTCGCGGTCGAGCACCTGGATCCCGTCGCCGGCGTGCCGCTCCAGAGCTGGGTCTACCGCGAGGACCGCGACGCCGGCTTCCTCGACTACGGAGTCGCCGCCCGGGTGCTGCTGGTGCTCGTCGAGCTGCTCGGCCCGTTCCCGTACGCCAAGCTCGCCAACGTCCAGTCGACGACGCGCTACGGAGGCATGGAGAACGCTGGCGCCATCTTCTACAGCGAGCGCAGCGTCGGCGGCGAGCGCGAGATCGAGGGGCTGGTCGCGCACGAGATCGCCCATCAGTGGTTCGGCGACGCGGTGACCGAGACCGACTGGGCGCACGCATGGATCAGCGAAGGATTCGCCACCTATCTCGCGCAGGTCTACTTCGAGCGCACCGTCGGCGAGCAGCGGCTCTCCGAGGGAATGGCGCAGGCGCGCGAGCGGGTGGTGCGGTTCAGCCGCGAGCGCCCGGAGCGTACGGTGGTCGACGCTCGGCCCGCTCGCGACATGCTCGACGCCAACACGTACCAGAAGGGCGCCTGGGTCCTGCACATGCTGCGCGGCGAGATCGGCGACCGGGCCTTTTTCGGCGGGCTGCGCGAGGTCGTCGAGCGCCACCGTCACGGCAACGCCGCCACCGACGACGTCCGCCGGGTGTTCGAGGAGGCGTCGGGACGGGATCTGGAGTGGTTCTTCGAGCAGTGGCTCGAGCGGCCTGGACAGCCGCTCCTCGCGGTCGAGTGGAGGAGCGAATCCGAAGACACCGATCGCGAGGCGGTGACCGTCACGGTGCGACAGCTCCAGGCCGGCCCCCCCTTCGTGGCGCCCCTCGAGCTCGGACTGGTGGCCGCGGACGGCACCATGGTCCTGGAGCGGGTGGCGCTGGCCGAACGTGAGACGGTCGCGCGGTTCGCCGCGCGTTTCTCGGAGGCGCCGATCGGCCTCGTGGTCGATCCCGAGGTCCGGCTGCTGATGGAGCTCGAGTCGGTGAGCGGCCCAGCCGCTGCCGGATCGCTGGATTCCCCACGTCGGGCGGAAGCGTCGCGCGAGGACGGGACCCGAGCCGCCAGGTCGGCTGCCAGGGAGGGTGCGTCCCGCAGCGGTTCGACTCGTCCGCGGGGTTCACCTCGGGTCCGGGACCGGTAGGATTCGCGGAACCTACAGAAGGAGCGCGAGATGAGCGAGAAGAGCCCGCTCGGCTCGACTCGCGGGAGCCAGCGCGCGCCGCGATCCTGAGGCATGTCGACCCGAGACAGCTCGCTCCTCGTTCGCGACGAGGGGCAGCGAATCGCCGCTCACGCCTCTCCGCGGCCCAGCTTCCCCCGGTCGACTTTCCCCAGGTGAGTCCGCGGCATCTCGCGCAGGAAGTGCACGGCGCGCGGGGACTTGTAGGGCTCGAGCCGCTCCCTCACCCACGCCTGGAGCTCGGCGGCGAGCGCTCCTTCGGCACCGGGCTCACCGTCGCGGACGCGCGCGCGCGCCACGACCCAGGCGTGCGGCACGATCAGGCCGTGATCGTCCCGGGCGCCGATCACGGCGACCTCCTCGACGGCGGGATGTCTGCGCAGGCAGTCCTCGAGCTCTTTGGGCGCCAGCCACTTGCCATGGACCTTGAGCATGTCGTCGGAGCGCCCGCAGTAGGTGACGAAGCCTTCGGCGTCCATCGTCACCATGTCGCCGAGCGCCACCCACTCGCCGCGGAAGGTCTCGCGCGTCTTGCCGCGCTCCTGCCAGTAGCCGATCGCTCGCGAGTCCCCCCGTACCCACAAGGCGCCGACCTCGCCGGGCGAAAGCCTGTCGCCGGCCTCGTCGCGCACCTCGACCTCGAACCCGGGGACCGCGCGTCCCAGGGTCCCCGGCCGCACCCCGCCCGGCCGGTTGCTCAAGAACACGTGCCACATCTCGGCGGTCCCCAGACCGTCGAGCAGCTCGACGCCGAAGGTCTCCTCCCACTGCCGGTGGAGGTCGACCGGCAGCGCCTCGCCGGCCGAGGTAGCGAGGCGCAGGCAGGAGAGGTCGTGCCGAGGGGCGTCGGGATGGCTCACCATCTGGCGGATCATCGTCGGCACGTTGATCAGGATCGTCGGACGGTGCCGCTCGATGCGCTCGAACAGCGCGTCGGCGGTGCAGCGGTGGGCGAACAGCGCCGCGCAGGCGCCCACCGAGAAGGGGAAGAAGAGGTTCGAGCCGGTGGCGTAGCCGAAGAAGAGCTTGGGCACCGACAGCGTCACGTCGTCGGGGCTCATCCCGAGGAAACGCTGGCCGTAGAGCTCGGTGGTGTTGGCGAACGAGCGGTGGGTCTGGAGCACCGCCTTGGGGCGGCCGGTCGTGCCGCCGCTGAACAGCCAGATCGCGGCGTCGTCGGGGTGGGTGGGGAAGGGCTCGAGCTCGGTGGGGGCGTGGTCGAGACCGCGGGTGAGGTCGGCGCTCCCCACCGCCAGGACCTTCGGAGGGCGCCGCATCGGCTCGGCGACCTGGGAGTAGAGGGCGGCGACCTCGGCCTCGGCGATCACGACGGTCGCGCGCGTCAGCTCGAGAAAGCCGTGGGCCTGCTCGGCGGGCAGCCGCGGATTGACCATCACCACCACCGCGCCGACCCGCAGGACGCCGAACAGCGCTCCGACGAAGCTCTCGCCATCGTCGAGCGCGAGGATCACCCGCTCCTCGGGGCGGACCCCGTGCTCGAGCAGGAGGTTGCCGAAGCGGTTCGCCAGCTCGTCGACCTCGGCGTAGGTGAGCGCTCGGTCGTCGAGCAGCAGGGCCCGGCGATCACCCTGGCCGTCGACCAGGCGCTGACCCAGGAGGTGCTGGGCGAGGTTGAAGACGTCGGGTGCGTCGAAGGTGGCGGCTGGCACGACGGCTCGATTGTAATGACCCGGGCGACGATCTCGACGGGCAACGGGGCTTCGAGAGGCCGCCTGCCGGCTGCTGGCGCCGGACCGCTTCGAGGCGTTCGCGGACAGCCGGATCGCGGGACGGTTAGACTCCGCGGCGAGATCGCGGCGCCGCGCGCGGCGCTCGTGGGCTCGGCTCGGCGAAAGGAGGCGAGGATGCATCGACAGCTCCCGGTTCGCGGGCTCCGTTCCATCGCACCGCTCGTGGCGCTGACGCTCGCCGGGATCTTCCCCGGCGGGTCGGCGGCCGCGCCCGGAGTCACCTTCGCGCGCGACGTGGCGCCGATCTTCTTCGAGCACTGCGTCTTCTGCCATCGTCCCGGCGAGGTGGCGCCGATGTCGCTGCTCACCTACGACGAGGCGCGGCCGTGGGCGAAGTCGATCCGCAGAGCGGTCGCGGAGCGCGAGATGCCGCCTTGGTTCGCCGACCCGCAGCACGGCGCCTGGGCGAACGACCGCCGCCTGAGTGAGCGCGAGATCGAGACCATCGTGGCCTGGGTCGAGGGGGGCGCGCCCGCCGGCGATCTGTCCGAAGTGCCGTCGCCGCCCCGGTTCACCGAGGGGTGGCAGCTCGGCGAGCCCGACTACGTCATCGACCTGCCGGCGGTCGAGGTTCCGGCGGCCGGCGACGACATCTTCCCCAATCCGATCATCCGCCTCGACATCCCCGAGCGCCGGTGGATCCAGGCGGTCGAGGTGCGGCCCGGCGATCGCGAGGTCAACCACCACGTCGTGCTCTTCATGAGCAACGGCCGAGCGGTCGACGACGAGGGTCGCTTCAACATTCTCGCGGTGTGGGCGGCGGGCACCGGCCCCACCCACTTCCCGGAGGGGATGGGCCGGTGGGTCTCGCCCGGAGACGTTCTGGTCGGAAACCTGCACTACCACCCGAACGGTGTCGAGGCGCGCACCGACCACTCGCGGGTCGGCCTCTATTTCGGAGAAGGCGAGCCCGAGCGCGAGGTCGCCGCCGTGCTCGCCGGCACGATGGACTTCTCGATCCCGGCCCACGCCGCCAATCACGAGCTGAGGGCGAGCTACGAGCTGAAGCGCGACAGCACGATCGTCTCGTACTTCCCCCACATGCACCTTCGGGGCAAGGACATGGCCTTCTTCGCCAACTATCCGGACGGCCGGCGCGAGACCCTGCTCTCGGTGCCCCGCTACGACTTCGACTGGCAGCTCTTCTACTACCCCGAGCAGCCCAAGCTGCTGCCGGCCGGGACCGAGATCGAGATCGTCGCCCACTACGACAACTCGGACGGGAACGAGAACAACCCCGACCCGAGTCGCGCCGTCGGCTTCGGGCTGCAGTCGACCGACGAGATGATGTTCGGGGTGTTCGAGTTCATCGAGGAGCCCGCGGTGACGGCTGTCAGCGGTGAGTCGACGTCGCTCGACCCGTGAGGTGAGCGCTGTGCCCAGCCGCGCGTCTTCCACCGAGGAGCAAGCGTCTCCACGGGCTCGAGCCGACTGCTGATTCGCTGATCGGGCGGCACCTTTCGGGATGCGGTGGAGCCTGCCGCTGGTCCCGCCGCCGCGAACCGGCGCCCCGGCGCCCGAACTCAGGAGCAGAACCCAGATGAGCACCACCCCGGCCGTCCGCGTCCACCAGATCGGGGGCCCCGAAGTCCTGAGCTTCGAGGAGATCGAAGTTGCGGAGCCCGGCCCGCAGCAGGTCCTGATCCGCCAGACCGCGGTCGGGCTCAACTTCATCGACACCTACCACCGCAGCGGGCTTTACCCGGTGGAGCTGCCCGCCACGCTCGGATCCGAGGCAGCCGGCGTGATCGAAGCGGTGGGCGACGAGGTCGAGGGGTTCGTGGTCGGCGATCGCGTCGCCTATGTGCGGGGCCCAGGCGCCTACTGCGGCCACCGCGTGATGGACGCTTCCGTGGTGCTGAGGCTCCCCGATCCGATCTCCGAGGAGCAGGCGGCGGCCATTCTGCTCAAGGGGATGACCGTCGAGTACCTGCTGCGCCGCACCTACCCTGTGCGGGCGGGCGAGACGATCGTGTGGCACGCGGCGGCCGGGGGCGTCGGCCTCATCGCCTGCCAGTGGGCGAGCCATCTCGGCGCCACCGTGATCGGGACGGTGGGCAGCGAAGAGAAGGCCGAGCTGGCGCGCGCCCACGGTTGCCGTCACACCATCCTCTACCGCGAGGAGAGCGTGCCCGACCGGGTGCGGGAGCTCACCGGCGGGGCGGGCGTGCCCGTGGTCTACGACTCGGTCGGCAAGGACACCTTCCAGGACTCGCTCGACTGTCTGCAACCGCGGGGCATGATGGTCAGCTTCGGTAACGCCTCGGGCGCGGTGCCTCCGGTCGCCCCCGGCGTCCTCGCCCAGAAGGGTTCGCTCTACCTGACGCGGCCGTCGCTGTTCCATTACACGGCCACGCGCGACGAGCTCGAGGACTGCGCGGGCGCGCTGTTCGAGGTCGTCGGGAGCGGCGCGGTCAAGGTCGAGGTCAGCCATCGCTACCCGCTGGCTGAGGCGGAGCGCGCGCACCGCGACCTCGAGTCGCGGGCGACGACGGGCTCGGTCGTTCTCGTTCCCTGAACCGGCGGACTCGACGTCACGCGGCGCCGGCCGACGCCAGGCGACGCGGCCGCCTTCGCGCACGCGAGGACCGCGCCTGGCTCGGGCACTACACTTCCCTCGACGCTGGGCTAGGAGCGCCGACCGACATGGACGCCTGGAGCGACAAGACCTGGGAGGAGGTTCGCGATCTCGACCGTCGCCGGCTGATCGCCATCCTGCCGGTGGGCGCGGTCGAGGCGCACGGACCGCACCTGCCGCTGGGCACCGACACGATCCTCGCCGAGGGGATGGCCCGGGAGGCCGCTCTGCGGCTCCGAAGGGCGGCTCGTGAGGTCGTGGTGCTGCCGCCGCTGTGGTATACGGCCGCCCCATTCGCGGCGGGTTTTCCGGGCACGATCGGCGTACGCCCGGAGACGGTCTCGCGTCTCGTGCTCGAGATCGCCGAGGCACTCGGGCGACAGGGCCTCGCGACGCTGGCGATCGCCAACGCCCACCTCGACCCCACGCACCTCGCCTCGCTCCAGCGCGCGGCCGACCAGGCGCCCTCCGGGGTCCGCATCGTGTTCCCCAACCTGGTGCGCCGGCGCTTCGTCGAGCGCCTGAGCGCGGAGTTCCGCACCGGCGCCTGTCACGCCGGGCGCTTCGAGGGGAGCGTGGTGCGCGCCGAGCGCCCGGAGCTCTTTCGCGAGGACATCGCCGCCCGGCTCGAGCCGAACCCCGCGTCGTTGTCGGACGCGATCGCGGCCGGACACCGGAGCTTCGAGCAGGCGGGAGGGCCGCGCGCCTACTTCGGCTGGCCGGCCGACGCCAACGCCGAGGAAGGCCGCGCGACGCTCGCCGAGCTCGGCGCCATCCTCGCCGAGTCGGTGCTCGAGGCGCTGGGCACGGCCGACGACGCGGCGACGGAGCGGTTGCCGTGAGCCTGGCGGGGCGGGTTGCCCTGGTCACGGGCGCCGGCCGCGGGATCGGCGCCGCGATCGCGGAGCGCCTCGGCGACGAGGGTGCGCGCGTGGCGGTGGCGGCACGCTCGTCGGGTGAGGTCGAAGCGGTCGCCGAACGGCTGCGCGTGCGCGGGGTCGATGCCCATGCGCTCGTCTGCGACGTGACCCGGGAGGAGCAGGTGCAGCAAATGACGCGCGAGGTCGAGAGTGCTCTCGGTGCGATCGACGTGCTGGTCAACAACGCCGGCGCGGCGACCTCGGCGCCGGTCGCTCGCACCACCCTCGACGACTGGAACCGGATGCACGCGATCAACGCCACCGGCGCCTTTCTCTGCCTGCGCGCCGTGATCGACGGCATGACGGCCCGCGGCTGGGGGCGAGTCGTCAACGTCGCCTCGGTCGCGGGGGTCCGCGGCGCCCCCTACGTCGCCGCCTATGCGGCGTCCAAGCACGCGCTCGTCGGGCTGACGCGGGTCGCCGCCGTGGAGGTCGCAGCGCGCGGCGTGACCGTCAACGCGGTCTGCCCGGGCTTCGTCGACACGGCGATGACCGGTGAGACGCTGCGCCGCATCGTCGAGGCGACGGCCAGGACCGAGAGCGAGGCGCTCGACTCGATCCGCCGGCAGAGCCCGCAACGGCGGCTGATCGAGCCGTCGGAGGTCGCCCACGTGGTGGCGTCGCTGTGCGCGGAGGGCGCGCGTGGCATCAACGGTCAGGCGATCGTGATCGACGGCGGCGGCGAGGGGCCGGGCTGAAGGCGAGCGTCAGCGCGGCGACGGGGCGCTCCCACGGCTCGCGCCGGAGCCATCCTCGGGCCGTTCGAGGCCGCGCGGTTAGGATCTCGCCGTGGTCTTCGACCCGATCGATCCGCCGGAGCTCGGCCCCCCGAGTGGCTTCAGCCACGGCATGCTGGCGCCCGCCGGAGCGCGCGTGCTGCTGGTCGCCGGGCAGGTCGCCGCCGGCCCAGGGGGTGCGATCATCACCGACGACTTCGTCGAGCAGTTCGGCATCGCGCTCGACCGGGTGATCGCGGTGGTGCGAGCGGCGGGCGGGGACGAACGCTCGATCGGACGGCTCACGATCTACGTGACCGATCTCGCCACGTATCGCGCGCAGCGCCGGGCGCTGGCGCCCATCTACCGCGAGCGGATGGGCAGGCACTTTCCGGCGATGGCGCTGGTCGAGGTCAGCGGCCTGGTCGATCCGCGTGCGCTGGTCGAGATCGAGGCGACGGCCGCGATCCCGGCCGCCGGAGCCGGTTCGGCATGAGGATCCGCATCGTCGGGGGCGGCCCGGCCGGCCTCTACTTCGCGATCCTGATGAAGCGCGCCGACCTCGGGCACGACGTCGTCGTGCTCGAGCGCAACCGCCCCGACGACACCTTCGGCTTCGGCGTGGTGTTCAGCGACGCCACCATCGCTCAGGTGGAGGGCGCCGACGAGGAGACCTATCGGGCGATCACCGAGCACTTCGTCCACTGGGACGACATCGACGTGCGCTTCCGCGGCGAGGTGGTTCGCTCCACCGGTCACGGCTTTGCCGGCATGAGCCGCCACACCCTGCTGCGGGTGCTGCAGGAGCGGGCGCGGAGCCTGGGCGTCGACCTGCGGTTCGAGACCGAGCTGGAGGAGCTCTCGGAGCTGCTCCCCGCCGATCTGATCGTGGGTGCCGACGGCGTCAACAGCCGGGTTCGCGAGCTGCTCTCCGAGAGCCTGGCGCCCGCGATCGATTGGCGGCCGAACCGCTTCGTCTGGCTGGGAACGACCAGGGAGTTTCCGGCCTTCACGTTCTCGTTCCGGCGCGCGAGCCCTGGCTCCGGCGACGAGCAGGGGTTGTGGCGGCTCCACGCCTACCAGTACGAGCGCGCCGCTGCGGCCGGGGAGCCTGCGCACGCCACCTTCATCGTCGAGTGCACCGACGAGACGTTTCGCTCTGCCGGGCTCGACGAGGAGGACGAGGAGGCGACGGCCCGGTGGTGCGAGCGGTTGTTCGCCGAGGAGCTGGAGGGTCATCCGCTGATCGCCAACCGCTCGATCTGGCGGAGGTTCCCGACGGTTCGTTGCGGTCGGTGGTGGACGAGCTGGCGCGATGCCAGCGGCGATGGCTGTCCGGTCGTCTTGATCGGCGATGCGGCGCACACCGCCCACTTCTCGGTGGGCTCCGGCACGCGCATGGCGATGCTCGACGCCATCGCGCTGCGCGACGCCATCGCGCGGGTCGAAGAGACGAGCCGGGATCCGGCCGGCGAGTCGTGCGCCGAGCTGAGCGCCGCGCTCGACGTCTACGAGACCGAGCGGCGACCCCAGGTCGAGTCGCTCCAGCGCGCCGCACAGGCGTCGCTCGAGTGGTTCGAGGCGACCGAGCGCTACCTCGACCTCGAGCCGCTCCAGTTCGCGTTCACCCTGATCACACGCAGCCTCCGCATCACCCACGAGGACCTGCGGGTTCGCGACCCGGAGCTGCTCGCGCGCGTCGACGAGTGGTTCGCCGAACGCTCCGAGGAGCAGGCCGGCGTGCCGGCGCCGCGCAGTCCCGCCGGCCGGCCGCCGCCGCCGATGTTCACGCCCTTCCGGCTGCGCGAGCTGGTGATCCCGAACCGGGTGGTGGTGTCGCCGATGTGCCAGTACTCGGTCGAGGACGGCACGGTCGGCGACTGGCACCTCCAGCACCTCGGCAGCCGCGCGGTCGGCGGCGCCGGGCTGGTCATGGCCGAGATGACCGACGTCTCGCGCGAGGCGCGCATCTCGCCCGGTTGCGCCGGCCTCTACAAGCCCGAGCACGTTTCGGCGTGGAAGCGCATCGTCGACTTCGTCCACGGTCACACCTCCGCCAAGATCGGCATCCAGCTCGGCCACGCCGGACGCAAGGGCGCCACCAAGTCGCTGTGGGAGGGAGACAACGAGCCCCTCGACGAGGGCGCCTGGGAGATCGTGTCGGCATCGCCGATCCCGTACTTCCCGGGGCGCAGCCAGACGCCGCGCGAGATGAGCAGGGCCGACATGGACGGCTGCGTCGCCGAGTACGTGCGCGCCGCCGAATACGCGCTCGAGGCGGGATTCGACCTGCTCGAGGTCCACATGGCTCACGGCTATTTGCTGGCCTCGTTCATCTCGCCGCTGCTCAACCGGCGCCAGGACGAGTACGGCGGCGGGATCGCCGACCGCATGCGCTTCCCGCTCGAGGTGTTCGACGCGGTGCGCGCGGTCTGGCCGGAGGAGCGTCCGATGAGCGCGCGGGTCTCGGCGGTCGACTGGGTGCCGGGGGGGATGGCGCCCGAGGACACGGTCGAGGTCGCGCGGCTGCTCTCGGCGCACGCCTGCGATGTCGTCGACGTGTCGGCCGGCCAGACGGTCCCCGATCAGCGGCCGGTGTACGGCCGGCTGTTCCAGACACCGTTCGCCGACCGCGTGCGGCACGAGGCCGGCATCGCCACCATGGCGGTCGGCAACATCTCGTCGTACATGGACGTCAACACGATCCTGGCCGCAGGGCGCGCCGACCTCTGCCTGCTGGCGCGGGCGCACCTGTTCGACCCCTACTGGACCCGGCACGCCGCCTACATGCTCGGCTGGGACCTCGAGTGGCCCGATCCCTACAAGTCGGTGAGCTTCGGGCGCTACACGCCCCGCTTCGAGTTCCTGCTCACGGGGGAGCCGCACTCGTAGACGCGCGGCGGGGCTCTTCGCGACGCGCTCGCCTGCGTCGAGCGCCGGAAAGTCGCCGACCGGCGGGATCGAGACTGATCGCTGCGGCCGGGGCTCCGGTCTGGCGATCGCGAAGGCTCCCGCGCGGCTCGATCCGGATCGCTCGGCGTCTGCCCTGACGCGGTATCGTCGAGCTGGGCCGGAGCCGGGCCGCGGCAGCGGAGGCCTTCCCCGTCGGCTGTGCCGGAGATCGCCGGCCGCCGAAGGCCTCTCGGGCCACGGACGACATCTCGAGGCGTCTCGAGTCGAAGATCGACACGATGAGCGAAGCCGTCACCTACGGGAAGTACCTGAAGCTCGAGGAGCTGCTCGCCCTGCAGCAGCCGCGCGAGGAGGTGGAGCACGACGAGATGCTGTTCATCGTGATCCACCAGGTCTACGAGCTCTGGTTCAAGGTCATCCTCCACGAGGTCGACTACTGCCGCCGGCTGCTCGACGGCGGCGACATCCACCGCGCGCAGCACACGCTCAAGCGCATCCTCACCATTCTCAAGGTCCTGGTCGCCCAGCTCGACATCCTCGAAACGATGACGCCGACCGAGTTCCTCAGCTTCCGGGAGAGGCTCGATCGGGCGAGCGGGTTCCAGAGCGACCAGTTCCGGGCGCTCGAGTTCTCGCTGGGCGCCAAGTCACGCGCGGCGGTCGAACGCTTCCCCGAGGACAGCCGTGCGCGCCGCGAGCTCGAGCGGCGCTTCGGCGAGCCGACGCTGTGGGACTCCTTTCTCGCCTACCTCTCCGGCGTCGGCAAGCCGATCCCGCGCGAGGCGCTCGAGCGCGATCCGACCGCCGCGATCGAGCCCTCGCCGGCGGTGCAGCGGGCGCTGCTCGAGATCTACCGCACGGATCCGCTGACCACCGAGCTGTGCGAGCGCCTGGTCGATCTCGACGAGGGGCTCCAGGAGTGGCGCTACCGGCACGTCAAGATGGTCGAGCGCACGATTGGAGCCAAGCGCGGAACCGGCGGATCGGCGGGCTCGGCGTACCTGCGCACCACGCTCGGCCAGCCGCTCTTCCCCGATCTCTGGTTGATCCGCGGCCAGCTCTGAGCAGGGCCGGTCGACGCCGATGCCGTTGCGCCTCGAAGATCTTCGCGCCACGCCCAACCCGCTGGCGTCGCATTACTCGCACTTTCGCGTCGCCGAACGTCTGCTGCTGACCGGACATTCGCACCAGGCGTGGCCCGACGTGGGGCTCGAGGCGCAGGGGCAGGCCTGGCTCGACGCCGCGGAGCTGGTCGACGACAAGTGGGGGCGCGCGTTCGCGCAGGTCGAGCGGGTGGCGCACGGCTTCGCGCGGCGGATGGGTGATCAGGACGGTCACTTGACGATCGGCGCCAACACCCACGAGCTGGTGGTGCGGCTGCTCTCGGCGCTGCCCCTCGCCCGGCGCCCGCGGCTGGTGAGCACCGATGGCGAGTTCCACAGCTTGCGGCGCCAGCTCGACCGGCTGGCCGAGGAGGGGCTCGAGGTGGTGAAGGTGACGGCGCGACCGGTCGAGAGCCT
>DATKBT010000153.1:0-19803 GCA_035546295.1 Thermoanaerobaculia bacterium
GCCCGAGGTGCTCACCGCGGCGATCGGGAAGGCGCTGGCCTGACGTTGGGTCGCGCGGGTGACGCACCGGGCGTCAAGGCACGTTCTTCGACCAAGCCGAGGCACTGCCGGCCTCGAAACCGTCCGAAAAGATCGGCGGCACCGGACCGAACACGGTCAGAGTGGTCTGGTAGAGCGCGGCGACGCCGTCGAAGCGCTTGATGCGCGCGTACCAGGTCCCCGCCGCTGGGGTCGGGAAGTCGCAGACTTCGACGTGACCGTCGCGGTTCGGCCCGCAGTCCCAGGTCTCATCGGTGGGCGGCGCACCGAAGCGAACGTAGAGGTCGAAGTCGCTGCCGTTGATGCCGTTGAGGGTCACCCGAAGGTGCTCGGTTCCGGCAGGCACGGAGGCGGTCCAGGTGTCTTCGGTGTTCGACAACGGGTCGAGGGTTCCCTCGCCGAACAGCAGCGCGACCTCGGGCGCACCGACCTGGCTCAACGACCCGCAGCTCTCGTTCTCGAGATCGGCACCGGCCCGATCCTGGATCCACACCCGCTCGACGAACACATCGCTGTCGAACGGGTTGTCGGGCGTGCCGCACAGGCTGTTGGGCCCGCCCGAGGTCACGCCCGCGACTACCATACCGGCGCCGGGGTCGGCGAACAGCGGACCTCCGGAGTCGCCATAGCAGGTGTTGGAGTCCTCGCCCGGCGCGCCCAGCGGAGCGTCGAACTCCCAGCAGACATGTGTCGCTTCCGGGACCGAGGTGCACGGCGCGACGGTCACCGCGCCGAAGCGCTTGATGCCGGCGTCGCTGGCGTCGCCGGCCGATCGCCCGAAGCCCGCGATCAGGCCCGAGGCGCCCATCGCCGGTGTGCCCTGCAGGTTGATCTTCGACGGCGCGATGCCGTTCACCGCCGAGGTCAAATGCAACACGGCGACGTCGCCCTCGTAACCGAACTCGTAGTGCGACGGCACGTCGATCGAGCCCACCTGGAACACCCCTCCCGATTGCGCAAAGACCCGCACCGAAGACGCTGCGGTCAGCTTGGGTCCGCCGGGCTGGCAGGACGCTCCGTCGACCCCTGCGGAGTCGCCACAAACGCAGTGAGCAGCGGTCAGCACCGTTTGGCAACCGATCAGCGTGCCGGTGCAGAACGGCTCACCGTCTCCCGAGGACGAGCCGCCGGAGAGCAGCGCTACAGTGGTGGGGAAGTCGACCGTGGTCAGCCCGTTGACGATGCGCTGCTCGGGGGCTCGCACCTGGCTCGGGGACAGCGTCCTCTCGCGCTCCTCGGCGCTCGCCGCGAAAAACGACGGGCTGGCGAGGGCGATCGACACGATCGCCAGGACCGGCCAGCCGCGCCAGTGCCGGCAGCGAGACCTTCCCTCAGGCGGGCTGCGCTGCTTGCCGCGAATCTCCTGGGTGGCTCCGCTCATCGGTCATGACCCTTTGGAGGAAGCTCAGTTGTGCCCGCGCGTGTACGCGACGGTCTGCCGTCGCGCTTGGGCGCAGGGCTTACATGGTGCCCAGGCCGGAATCGAACCAGCGACACCGTGATTTTGAGTCACGTGCTCTACCAACTGAGCTACCTGGGCTTCGGCAGCGACGGCAGACGTTTCTAGCAGCGGCGCGGAGCGAGCGTCAAGGGCTGGCAGTCCCGGAAGGGAGCGCCAAGGGGTCAGGCCGCTGCTACGATCACCGGCGATGGGCGGTCGCCCGCGCCCCTCGCCAGGCCGAAGTCGAGGACCTTGACCTCTCCGTCCTCCGAGACCTTGATGTTCTGCGGCTTGAGATCCCGGTGGACGATCCCCTTCTCGTGGGCGGCCTCCAAAGCGCAGGCGATCTGACGGGCGACCCGCAGGCATTCGCTCACCGGCACCGCCCCACTCCCGAGCCGTTTCGCCAGGGTCGGGCCCTCGACGAGCTCGAGGATCAGCGCGTGCGTCTCGTCGACCTCCTCGATCCCGTAGATCGACGCGATGTTCGGATGCTGGAGCTGAGCGAGCAGCCGGGCCTCTCGCTCGAACCGCGCCAGCCGTTCCGCGTCCCTGGTGAACGCCTCGGGCAGCACCTTGATAGCGACATAGCGTTCGAGCTTGCGGTCCCGGGCGCGGTACACCTCCCCCATACCGCCCTGGCCCAACTTAGCGGTGATCCTGAAGTGCGACAGCGTCTGGCCGATCAAGATGGGAGCATTCTACCGGGGGCACCAGCTGATTCCCGGGAGTGTTGCGGAAACCGGCGAAACGGGGCTAGGGCGGAGGGGCCCGACTCTCAGATCCGCGCCGCAACGACGTGCCCAACGACGTGCCAGCCTCTTGGTGGTGGGCCGGTCCCGTCACCACCGCGTGTTCGATCTTGCCGCGAGACTCCCCCACTCAGCGCGGCGACATCTCCGGAGTCACCACCACCAGCGGGCTGTCGTGGAAGATCCGGGCCGCGTCGGCGACTCGCCGATCCTGGGCGCCGGCCTCTACGTGGACAACGACGTCGGCGCCTGCGGCAGCACCGGCCGCGGCGAGGCGAACCTCAAGACCTGCGCCAGCTTCCTCGGAGTCGAGCTCATGCGCCAGGGGCTCTCGCCCGAGGAGGCCGGCCTGCGCGTCCTCCTGCGCATCGCCGAGAACATCGTCGAGCCCTATCTCCTCACCGACGACGGGCGCCCCACCTTCCAGGTCAACTTCTACCTGCTCGACAAGCGCGGTCGCTTCGCGGGCGTCGCGATGTGGAGCGGAGCGAAGTTCGCCGCGCACGACGGCAAGGCGGCCCGGCACTACGAGAGCCTATCTGTACCGGCGACCGGAGCCGACGAGCGGTTAGCGGAGGCCTCCGAATGACGAGTCACTCTCCGGCGAGGCCTCCTCGAGCGCCCAGGGGCTGCAGCGCGGGGTTGCGATCCGTCGCCGAGGCGCGGCGTGACGAGACACGATGTGCGCGTTCTTCGCTCCGAGGCGTTCGAAAGACCGAGGTGACCCCATGATCGAGGCTCGCTCCCCAACCTGGTGGCTTCTCCCCGTCCTTCTGCTGGGCTGCCTGCGCGCCAGCGCCGAGGCGCAGGTCCGTCCCGCTCCGGAACCGCCAAAGCCACAGCCGCTGGTCGAGGCGATCGTCTACACCACGCTGCCCCCGCCGAACCTCGACCTCTACCTCTTCGAGGAGCCGGGGGGCGACGCCCGCCGGCTCACCGACGATCCGGCGAAGGACTACAACACCGGTCCCGAGATCCTGGGCATGTCATCGACCTCCTTGCCGGGAACGCACTCGCTCGCCTTCGAAAGCAGTTGCTTCGCTGCCCACGGCCCGCACCTCATAACGGCCGGCGTGGACGTTCGGGTATGGATCGCCGGCCCGGAGGAGCTCGGTGAGCTCCGCGAGCGGGGCACTTTGCAGCCCCAGTTCCTCGGAAGCTGCAGCCCGCCAACCTTCGTCGATGCCCGGTGGAGCGCGGTCGGCCGCCGAGTGCTCTGAGGCGACAGCGTGGCGCCTCGCCCCCTAGAACGACAACGCGGCCCGATCGACCACTCGCCCCTCGACGATCACAGCTTCGAGGGAGCGCGTGTTGCGGATGTCGTCCAGGGGGTCGGCACCGAGGATGAGCAGATCGGCGCGTCGGCCCGGCTGGATGGTGCCGAACTCCTCCTCGGCGCCGATCATCTCGGCCGCGCCGCGAGTGGCGGCCTCGAGCGCCTCCATCGGAGTCAGTCCGGCTCGAACGAGGAGCTCCAGCTCGCGGTGGACGCTGTAGCCCGGGAAGACGTAGGCGTTGCCGGTGTCGGTGCCGACCACCAGGGGGACGCCGCGAGCGTGGAGCAGACCGACGGAGGCCAACAGGTCATCGAACGGAGCGCAACACTCCCACCGCGGGCGGACGCGCTCGACGAAGCCGGGCTCGGCGAGGGCCGCCACCTCTTCCTCCGACACGGTTGCACGGAGAAACGGGTCGTCGAGATCGGGAGGGTCGGCAAAGAGGGACAGCGTGGGCGCCACGATGAATCCCGCCGCGGCCATCCGCTCCGCGACACTCGCGTCCGGCAGAGGCTCGTTCTGCGGAGCGTGGACGACGCCCGCCGCGCCGCCCTCCAGCGCCGCTTCGAGCTCGTCGGGCGACGAGACGTGGGCAAATACCCGCAGGCCGTGTCGCGTCGCCTCGTCGACGATCGCGCGGATCATCTCGACCGACATCTGCGGGTGGTCGTCGCCGAAGGACGTCGGCCCGGACTCGACGGTGATCTTGATCGCGTCCATTCCCCCGGCGGCCCGCTCGCGCACGGCGCTTCGCGCCGCCTCCTCGGTGCGGACGAACGAGATGCCGAGACCGAGGGTGTACAGGTCCACCGG
Source organism: Thermoanaerobaculia bacterium (assembly GCA_035546295.1). Classification (GTDB taxonomy): domain Bacteria; phylum Acidobacteriota; class Thermoanaerobaculia; order Multivoradales; family Multivoraceae; genus DATKBT01. The sequence continues at coordinate 4,323 of DATKBT010000153.1, forward strand.
CTCGCTCATCGGAGTCGCGGCCGCGAGGCGATCGGCGGCCTCTCGGACGGGCGGCGGGAAGACCGTGTACACGGGATGCGTGCCCTGGAGGGTGAGATGGCCGCCGGTGCCGTAGATGAAGGGAGCAGGGAGGGCGCCCGCGGCCCGGCGCTCTCGAAGCGCCCGGATGAACTCCGTGCTCCCGTCCGTGGCGCCGAGTTGGAGGATGGTGGTGACGCCGTAGTACAGCTCGCGCGCCAGGACCTGCTCGGTTTCGTCCGGCCGCCGCGGCAGGGGAGCGCCCAGTCCGAAGTGGACATGCATGTCCGCGAGCCCCGGGATCACGAACTTGCCCGTGGCGTCGATGACCGTCGCTCCCTCGGGCAGCGCGGGATCCCCATCCGCCGTCACCGCCGCGATGCGGCCTTCGCGGATGAGGATCGAGGTCCCGAGCCGTGGCGGGGCCCCCGTCCCGTCGATCAGGGTGGCGCCCGTGATCACGAGGTCCGCAGCAGGATCGGTCGCCACGACGGAACCGGGGGCGCGACAGGACAGCGCGGCGAGGAGTGCGAGAGCCGCCAGCAGGAAATTGGCGATCAGACGCCGCTGCACCACGCGACGGCCTCCATGGTGTGGCGCGGGCTTCGACCGGTGGACGCGCCGGAGTCGACCCAAACACGAGAAGGGTCGGCGGGTGCCCGCTCGTGTCGGCTCCGCGACCTCGATCCGGATCAGGCGAGACTCGATGATCAGAATGTCGATCACTCTACAGCAGACGAGGTGAGAGCGCTGGGGACGCTCGGCGAGGGCGCCGGAGACCGCCCGGCGATCCCGCCGTCACCGCTCGCGGGCCTGTGGCTCAGAGCTCGCCGAGGTAGAGGGTGCAGTCGTACTCGATGCGGACCACGCCCTGCGACTCGTGGCTGGCGAACAGACGCCGCGCTGCCGCCAGCATCGGCGCGGCCCTCGGGTGATCGCGGCCCGGCAGGTACGAGCTCGACGACAAGCGCGCGCGGAGCCCGTCGAGATCCAGCTCCTGTTGGTTCGCGAACACCGCGCGCTCCAGGGTGCCGGCCGCGAAGAACGCGCCCAACCGTTCGGCCACCCCGTACGTCTCGCGCACCGCGCGGTAGTCGGTCGCCCACTCCAGGAGAAACGCCTCGTACGCTTCGAGGAACGCGCCCTGCCGCCGTCGATCGTTCCAAATCACGGCAACCGTCCCGCCGGGCACGAGGATCCGCTGGAGCTCGCGCCGGGTCGCCTCGAGATCGAACCAGTGGAAAGCCTGCGCCGCGGTGGCCAGCTCGACCGACGCCGGCTCGAGCCCGGTGTCCTCGGCCGAGCCCGCCACGCTGTGGAAGCCGTCACGGCCGGCGAGCTCCTGCTCGGCGGCGCGACGCATCGCCTCGTTGGGCTCCACCGCCCAGACTCGACAGGAGCGCTCGAGCAGCTCGGCGGTGAGGATGCCTGTCCCGCTCCCGAGATCGGCGACCCGCCGGCCGGCGAGCCCGCCGACTCGCTCATCGAGATGATCGAACAGCGCCGCCGGATAGCCCGGACGCGCGCTGCGGTAGGCCTCGACGCGGTCGGCGAAGCGGCCGGTGGGATCGAGATCGTTCACCCGGCGAATGTTACGCCAGCCGCTCGGCCCGCTCGGCGACACGACCGGGCCGCTACCCTGCGCCTTCCCGCAGACCAGGACCTCGATGACCGACCACTCGATCGCGCGACCTCGGTTTCTACGGCACGCGATCGGCCGGCAGGAATGCCGGCCGCTACCAGCCGCCGCGCCATCGACCGCACCGGATGGCGCCCCGGCCGAAGTGGAGCCGGCGCCTCGCCGGCGCGTTTTCCGTTACGGCCCATCTCCTGCTCGGGCGCCGACGACGGGAGCATGTCGCCTTCCATGGGACCCCTGCCGCCCAACGCTACTCGCTGCGCAACACCTCCAGCGGATCGACCCGCGTCGCCCTCAGCGCCGGAACCGCGCACGCCACCAGCGCGACCAGTCCGAGCAAGAGGAGGACCGCTGCGTAGGTCGCCGGGTCGTTGGCATCGACGTCGTAGAGCAGCGTCGCCAGCAGCCGCGACAGGCCGAGCGCCGCGCCGACGCCGACCGCGAGCCCCACCACCGCGAGCAGCAGCCCCTGCTCGAGGACCATGGTCATGATCCGGCCGCGGTTGGCGCCGAGCGCCATGCGGATGCCGAGCTCCTGCGCCCGCTCGGCGACCGCGTAGGACATCACGCCGTAGATGCCGATCGCGGCGAGGACCAGCGCCAACACGCCGAAGATCGAGATCAGCAGAGTCAGGAACCGCGAGCGGGCGACCGAGTCGCCGAACACCTCCTCCATGGATTGCAGGTTGGCCACCGGCAGCGACGGATCGATCGCCCAGACGCGCCGGCGCAGCTCCTCGGCGATGGTGCCGAGCGGGAGGTCGGTGCGGACCAGGACGTTCATCGTGCGCGGCACGAAACCGACCGCGGAGACCTGGCTCTGGAGGAAGTAGGACTCCGTCCCCGCCTCCTCGTCGAGCCCCTTCTGCTTGACGTCCTCGACCACGCCGACGATGTTGAACCAGGGCCCGTCGTCGAAGCCGCCCGGGCGCATCCGTCGTCCGATCGGGCTCTGGCCCGGCCACCAGGTCTCGGCGGCCCGCTGATTGACCAGGGCGACCATCGCCGACTCGAGGCCGTCGCTGGGCGCGAAGCCCCGCCCCTCGAGCACGTCGATGCCCATCGTCTCGAGGTACTCGGCCGTCGCGAACTGCCAGTAGTCGATGTTGTGCGGGGGGCCTTCCTCGGTGCGCTCGACCCCCTCAAACTCCATGTCGTTGGCGTTGACGTCACGCAGCGGCGGCAGCCCGGCGGCAGCGGCCACGCCGTCGATCCCGGGCACCTCCTCGAGGCTCTCGAAAAGACGATCGAAGAAGCCGGTGGTCGCGACCCCGTCCGGGTAGCCCGACGAGGGCAGGTAGAGCCGGAAGGTCACCAGCCCCTCCGGATCGAAGCCGGCGTCGACTTTCAGCAGCCGGTCGAGGCTGCGCAGCATCAGGCCCGAGCCCACCACCAGCCCCACCGCGAGCGCCATCTCGGTGACCACCAGCCCGCGGCGCAGCCACAGTCGCGATCCCGAGGCCGAGGAGCGCTGACCGCCCTCCTTGAGCACCGAGAACAGACGCAGCATGCGGATCTGGAGCGCGGGCACGAGCCCGAAGAGCAGCCCGGTGCCGATCGCGAGCAGCAGCGCGAAGCCCAGCACCACCGGATCGAGAGTCACGTCGTCGGTGCGCGGCAGCGAGTCGGGGGACGCCGCCAGCAGCGCCTCGAGACCGATCTGCCCGACGAGCACCCCCAGAACCGCGCCCGCCAACGCCAGCAGCACGCTCTCGAGCAGCAGCAGGCGCACCAGGCGCCAGCGCGACGCGCCCATCGAGTTGCGGATCGCGAGCTCGCGCTGCCGCTCCTCGGAGCGCGCCAGCATCAGGTTCGCCACGTTCGCGCACGCGATCAGCAGCACGAAGGCCACCGCGCCGAGCAGCGCGATCAGCGCCGGGCGAGTGTCGCCGACCACCTCCTCGTGCAGCGGCTCGATCTGGAAGCGATGGAACTCGAGGTCGGGAACGTGAGTGTCGCCGCCGATCCGATCCTCCCAGCTCCCCAGCAGCGCCTCGAGCTCGCTGCGCGCAGCGGCCACGGTGACGTCGGGCTTCAGGCGGCCCACCAGGTAGAGGAAGTGCGAGCCGCGGTTCTGGCGATTCGCCGGATCGAGCCCGACCGGGACCCACACTTCGACGCGGTTCTCCTCGATGTCGAAGCCAGGCGGCATCACGCCGATCACGGTCGACGGTTGGCCGTTGACGTCGAGCCGCCGGCCGATCCAGCTCTCGTCGCCGCCGAGGGCGTTCTGCCAGAGCTCGTGCGAGAGGAGCACCACCGGCTCGGCGCCGGGGAGGTCCTCCTCCTCGGTGAAGACGCGACCGAGCAGCGGCTCCACTCCCATGACCCGGAAGAAGGGCGCGGTCACGTTGCCGGCGCGAACGCGCAGCGGCTGATCCGAGCCGACCACGCTGACCTCCCCGACTCGATAACCGCCGACGTCGAGGAACGACTCGTTCCACTCGCGGTACTCCATGTACTCGGGCGGCGAGATCCAGAACTGGTCGAAGCCGAGGGTCGGGAACTGCGAGGTGATCATCACCAGCCGACCCGGCTGCGGGTATTCGAGCGGCTTCAGGATCACCCCGTTGATGACGCTGAAGATCGCGACGTTCGCGCCGATGCCGAGCGCGAGGGTGAGCACGACGACGACGGTGGTCGAGGGCGCCTTGCGCAGGGAGCGCGCGGCGTGGCGGAGGTCGCGAAGCAGTCCGTTCATGGAGACTCCAGTTCTCGGGTCTTCGGTCGATGGCGCGCGCGAGACGGATCGGAGGACTCGAGTCACGGTCTACGGCTCGGTGGGCCCGGACCGGCGCTCCTGCCTCCAACAAGACTGCGAGGGCCCCCTCGGGGTTACGCGATTCGGATGAGTCGCGTTTCAGAGCCTTCCGCCACGGCTCGAGACCTGCCGGGACGGGCTCAGGCGACCAACCGCCCGAAGCGCCGGCCGCGTGAAACCTTTTGACCCCTAAGACGTCATAGTATGCAGCCCGGAGGTTACCCGATGCCGCAGACCGGTTCGATGAGCCTGCTCAAGGGGACGCTCGACGTCCTGATCCTCAAGACGCTGAGCTGGGGAACCCTCCATGGGTACGCCATCTCGCGCTTCATTCGCGAGTCGACGGGCGACGTGCTGACGGTGGAGGAAGGCGCCCTTTACCCAGCGCTCCGTCGCCTCGAGAACCGCGGCTGGCTCGCCTCGAGCTGGGGGCTGACCGATACCCGCCGGGAGGCCAAGTTCTACCAGCTCACCGTCTCCGGAAAGGCTCAGCTCGAGCGCGAGCTCGGCGACTGGCAGCGCTACGTCGAGGCCATGTCGCGGGTGCTGTTCGAGGCCCGCCCGACGCGATGAACGGCAACCGCACGCGACCACGCCCGCTCCGTCGCTTCGGAGAGCGCTCGATCGGCGAGGAGGTCGAGCGGGAGCTCGAGTTCCACCTCGAGATGCGCACCGAGGAGTTGATCGCCGAGGGCTGGTCGCCGGCCGAGGCGAGCGCCGAGGCGGCGCGGATCTTCGGCGACCGCCAGACCGTCGCGGCGCAGTGCCGCGACCTGGAGGTGCGCCGGCGGCGCGCCAGGGAGAAAGCCGACATGATCGACGCACTTCGCCAGGATCTCCGGTTCGCGATTCGCCAGCTTCTCTCGCATCCCGGCTTCACCGTCGCCGCCCTGCTCACGCTGGCGCTCGGCATCGGCGCGACTAGCGCGATCTTCTCGCTGGTCGACGGCGTCCTGCTGCGCCCGCTCCCCTGGCCGGATCCCGGGCGCGTCGTGGACGTCGCCGAGATCAACGAGAGAGGCCGCCCCAACGCGGTCAGCACGCCCAACTACGAGGACTGGCGCCGCTCGAGCACCACCCTCGAGGCGATGTCGGTGTGGAGCGGCTGGACCGACACCGTGACGGTCGGCGACGAGGCCTGGAACGTGCCCCAGTCCGTGGTGTCGGGGGAGTTCCTCGAGGTCTTCGGCGTCACCCCGCAAATCGGCCGCGATTTCGTCGCCGAGGAGCTGGTGCCGGGCGGCGATCCCGCGGCGCTGGTCAGCGATCGCTTCTACCGGCGCCACCTCGATTCGGAACGGCCGCTCGAAGAGCAGACGGTGCAGCTGGGGGGCAAGACCTTTCGGGTCGTCGGCGTCACTCCTCCCGGCTTCGAGTTCCCCGAGGGAGCCGAGCTCTGGACCCCGCGCGAGCTTCGGGTCGACAACAGCGGTCGGACGGCCCACAACTGGCAGGTCGTGGCGCGGCTCGCTCCGGGCGCGACGGTGGCGTCGGTGCAGACCGAGATGAGCCACATCGCGGCGACGCTGCTCGAGGAGCACGCCGGCGACAACGACGCTTACGACGCGCGGGTGACCCCGATCAAGGAGGTGCTGGTCGGGCCCTCGCGAGCGCCGCTCCTCATGCTGCTCGGCGCCGCCTTCCTGGTGCTGCTGGTCAGCGCCAGCAACATCGCGGGCGCGCTGCTCGCCCGTGCCCTCGGCCGGCGCACCGAGCTCGGCATCCGCAGCGCGCTGGGGGCAGGGCGCGGGCGGGTCGTCCGCCAGCTCCTGACCGAGACCAGCGTCCTCACCTTCACCGGCGGCATGATCGGGCTCCTCCTGGCGCACCTCGCGATCCGACTGGTGCGCGCGATCGAGCCCGGGCGACTGCCGCGCCTCGACGAGGTCGCCATCGACGGCCGGGTGCTGCTCTTCACCCTCTCCGTCTCCCTGCTCACCGGAATCGTCTTCGGGCTGGCGCCGGCGCTGTTCGCCGCGCGCACCGAGCTGCGCGACGTGCTCGCGGAAGGCGGCCGGTCTGGAGCTGGCGGTCGCCGGACGCCGGCGTGGAGCTTGCTGGTGGGAGCCGAGGTGGCGCTGGCGATGGTGCTCCTGGTCGGCGCCGGGCTCCTGCTCAAGGGACTGTGGACGCTGCTCCGCGTCGACCCCGGCTTCCGCACCTCCGAGGTGCTGACCCTCGACGTCACCGTCCCAAACGTCGATCCGCCCGAGGAGTACGACGCGCAGGTCTACCGCGAGCACGAGCGGGCGGTCGGTGCCTTCCTCGAACGCTTCGAGACCGCGCTGTCGGCGGCGCCCGGCGTCGAGCGCGTCGCTCTCACCAGTAGCCTGCCGTTCGCGGGGTTCGACGTCAACGGCACGGTCTGCCTGCAGGCCACCGACTCGTGCTTCGACTCCGACGACCCCTCCGTGCGCGGCTACGGCAGCTATCGCGTGGTCACCGGCTCCTACTTCGCGGTGCTCGACATCCCCCTGCTCGCCGGCCGCGTCTTCGACTCGCGCGATCACGCCGCGGCACCGCACGTGGTCGTGGTCAGCGAGCAGTTCGCACGAGAGACGTGGCCCGACCAGGACCCGCTGGGCAGGATCGTGCGCCCGGTCGGCCTGGACCTGCACGACGAGGTCCCGGCAACCGTGATCGGGGTCGTCGCCGACGTGCGTCACCGGGGGCTCGACGCGTCGCCCCGGGGCACCTTCTACCTGTCGCTCCGCCAGCGGCCCTGGCGCGCGCGCTGGTCGACCGCTTTGTTCGAGGGCGCGAGCGGCATCGACCAGATCGCGGGGGCGATCCGCGCGAAGCTCCGTACCGAGTTCCCGCGCCTGCCGATCGAGCTGGTGCCGATGGAGCAGCACCGCCTCGATTCGGTCGCCGAGGAACGCTTCACCTCGACCGTGCTCGGAGCCTTCGCCGCCCTCGCCCTGACGCTCGCCGCGATCGGCATCTGGTGCGTGGTCTCCTACCAGGTCGCGCAGCGCACCCGCGAGCTCGGCATCCGGATCGCGCTCGGCGCGGCGCCGCGGTGGGTCCTGCGGATGGTCGTCGTCGACGTGATGCGCATCGTTGGCATCGGGGGCGCAATCGGGATCGCTGCGGCCCTCGGTCTCAGCCGCCTCCTCGAGAGCCAGCTCTACGGGGTGAGCAGCCGCGATCCCGCGACCTTCGTCGCGGTGATGATCCTGGTCGTGGGCGCGTCGATCGCGGCGAGCCTGGCGCCCGCCACTCGAGCGGCCCGCATCGACCCGATCGTGGCGATGACGGAGACGTGAGGGCGCCGCCTCCTTCCGACCGAGCTCTTCCGTAGCGCACGCCGACCGGTCGCCCGGCGAGCGGAAGGCGTCGCCCGATCGATCGGAGCACACGACCACAGAGCACGGCTCTCGCGATCGGCCGGCGCAGAGGCCGGCCGCGACCCTGAGCCCCCGACCGGTCCAGCGAGGTCCGCGGCTACCGCAGACCGGTCAAGGCCCTCGAGATCACCAGGCGCTGGATCTCGCTGGTTCCCTCGTAGATCTCGGTGATCTTGGCGTCGCGGAAGTAGCGCTCGAGCGGCAGCTCCCGGCTGTAGCCCATGCCGCCGTGGATCTGGATCGCCTGGCTGGTGACCCAGCTCGCGGTCTCCGAGGCGTAGAGTTTGGCCATGCTCGCCTCGAGCGAGTAGCTCGAGCCGCTCTCCTTGGCGCGCATCTTGGCCATCGCGGCGTTGTAGACCAGCAGGCGGCTCGCCTCGAGGCGGCACTTCATGTCCGCCAGCTTCTGTTGGATCATCTGGAATTCGCCGATCTTCTGGCCGAACGCCTCGCGATCCTTGGCGTACGCGACCGACGCCTCGAGCGCCGCCTCGGCGATGCCCACCGCCTGCGCCGCGATTCCGATCCGCCCGCCGTCGAGCGTTGACATCGCGATCTTGAAGCCCTGCCCGTCGTCGCCCAACCGGCAGTCGATCGGGCAGCGGTAGCCCTCGAAGTGGATCTCGCTGGTGGCCGAGGCCCGGATGCCCAGCTTGGGCTCGGTCTTGCCGCGCGCGAAACCGGGCTGGGTGGTGTCGATCAGGAAGGCGGTGACGCCGCGGTTCTTCTTCGCCGGCTGGGTCAGCGTGTAGAGCACGATGAAGTCGGCGAACGGCGCCGAGGTGACCCAGGACTTGACGCCATCGATCACGTAGTGGCTGCCGTCCTCGCTCAGCACCGCACGGCTCTTCATCGTCCCGGCGTCGCTGCCGCTCATCGGCTCGGTGAGGCTGAAGGCGCCGATCTTCTCGCCGGAGGCCACCGGGCGCAGAAACCTCTCCTTCTGCTGCTCGGTGCCGAACTGCGTCAGCCCCTGGCAGAACAACGAGTTGTTGACCGACATGATCGTGCCGTGGCTCGCGTCCGCCTTGCACACCTCGATCAGGGCGATCGCGTACGACAGCGCGTCGAGACCCGCACCCCCCCAATCCTCCGGCACCTCGATGCCCATGAAGCCCATCTCGCCGAGCTTGCGGACGGTCTCGAGCGGGAACTCCCCCGTCTCGTCGTGGTGCGCGGCGACCGGGGCGATCACTCTCTGCGCGAAGTCGCGCGCGGTCTGCTGCATCAGGCGGTGCTCACCGCTCAGAAAGTCCTTCATGGCCGAGCTCCAGGTCGCTCCTCGGGGGAAACCGCACGGCAGCATGCGAGCCAGCGGGCTCGACACGAGCGTCGCAGCCAGTCGGGATCCGTCGGAGGGTTCGTGAGGCGTCGCAGCGCGAATCGGAGCGCCTAGAGGAACCTCCTGGGGAAATCTCCTGGGGCCGGCGTCGTCCCAGAGGTCACGCGCGAGAAGGACGGCATTATAGCCGGCGCGTCTCAGGAGGGCCTCGCAGGACCCGAGGCTGGGGAGACCTCGACGATATTCTGAATCCCGACTCTGGCCCCGATTCTTGAAACCCGACTCTGGAATCCCGCAGCGAGATCGCGGCGACTCTTCGACCCTCCCCGATGCCGACCTCTGCTTTGCCTTCACCGGCCCCGATCGCCACTTCGCTGCGCAGCAACGCCGTCGTCGCGCTCTCGGGGGGCGTGCTGATGGCGCTCGAGATCCTCGCCCTGCGCATCCTGTCGCCGAGCTTCGGCTCGAGCGTCTACGTCTGGGGCGCCGTGCTCAGCGTCTTCCTGGCCGCGATGTCGACCGGCTACGTCATCGGCGGACGCCTCGCCGACCGCCGTCCCGAGCTCGAGGTGCTGGGAACGCTCCTGCTGATCTCGTCGCTCGGCATCGCGGCCCTGATCGGGACCTCGTTCGCGCTCGCCGAGCAGATCGCGAGCTGGGCCGAGGCTCGGACCTGGGGACCGCTGGTGGCGGCGACCCTGCTGTTCGGGCCGGCCACCGCGCTGCTCGCCAGCGCGTCGCCGTTCGCGGTGCGCCTGGCGGCCCACGAGCTCGCGGGCGTCGGCCGTATCGCCGGCAGGCTCTATGCGATCTCCACCGTCGGGAGCCTGGCGGGGACTCTGGTCGCGACCTTCCTGCTGATCCCGTTCCTCGAGCTCGACTCGATCCTCCTGCTCTTGACCGCCGGCGCGATCACGGCCGGCGCGATCGCCAGCGGCCGATCGATCACTCGGCGTCCGGCGAGCGCCGCGATGCTGATCCTGGCGGTCGCGGTCACCGGGATCGGCTGGGCCGGCGCTCGGCGGGCCACCCCGGGCGCCCTGCTCGAGCGGCGGCTGTCGCCCTACCAGACGCTCGATGTGATCGAGAGCGCCGGCCGCCGCACCCTGCTCTCGAACGGGCATCGCCAAGCCTCGATCGAGCTGGCGACAGGCGAGCCCGCGCTGCGCTACGCGCGCGCCGCCCGGGTCGCGCTGCTCTACCACCCGCAGCCCCGGCGCGCCCTGTTCCTCGGTCTGGGGGGAGGCTCGGTGGCCCACGTGCTGCGCGAGCTCGTCCCCGCGCTCGAGGCCGACCACGTGGAGATCGACGCCGCGGTGCTCGACCTCGCCGAGCGCCATTTCGGCTTCGCGCGCGGCCCCGGGGACCGCGTCCACCTCGACGACGGTCGCCGTTTCCTGCGCCGCACCGGGGAGACCTGGGACCTGATCGTCGTCGACACCTACGTCGGCCTGTCGATCCCGTTCCACCTCGCCACGCGCGAGATGTACCAGCTCGTCGAGCGCCGGCTCGACCCGGGGGGCGTGCTGCTGCTCAACCTCGCGGCGCCTCCCGACCAGCCCCTGGTCGCCGCGATCCTGGACACCGTCCGCTCGGTCTTTCCGGCCGTTTCGGTCTATGCCGTCCCCGGCGCCAGCGGAACCCTGGTCGTCGCCCGCGGCCTGGCGCCGGAGGCGGATCCGATCACCTCCGACCAGCTCGCCGAGCGCGCGCGCCGCTTCGACGAGCGGTTCGATCTCGATCCCTCGTTCGCGCAGCTGCTCGAGGCCCGCATCGAGACGCCGGATGGCGCGACGGAGACGATCCTCCACGACGCCTTCGCCCCGGTCGACCGCCTCCTCCACCTCGGCCGCGCGGCCCCGCGCGTTCCGGGATGAGCGGCCGGATCTCTCGGCAGCGCCGACGGCGGCACCCGAGAGGCTTCCAGCGTTCCCGTGAGACGCAGGCGGTCGCCCGTTTCCCCGACACCGCCGTGGTAGCGTCCCCTCGATGCTGCGACCGCCTGCCGGAGCTCCGTCGACCGCCGGCTCCATCGCCGGAGCGGTCCTGCTGCTCGCGGCCGCAACCGGCTTCGTCGGCCTCGCCACGACGGCGCCGCTGGCAGGCCAACCCTGGGCCGGCAGCGCGGGCGTCGGCGTCGAGGTGCGCGGCGACGGCCGGCCGATCCCGGATGCCCGGGTCGAGCTCGCCTGGCTGGGCGGACGGCAGCTCAGCGGCCCCGGCGCCGTGCTCACCGACTCTTCGGGCCGGGCCGCGATCGGCGCGCTGGCGGAGGGGCGGTGGCTGCTCCGCATCCGGCATCCCGAGTTCATGGGCTACGACGCCGAGCTCGAGGTCGAGAGCGGCAGGAAGCCCCGGGAGACGCGCGCCACGGTGACCAAGGTCGGCGACTCGACGATCGGGCTTCGAATCGGCTACTTCAAGGTCGAGGGCCCGACCGGGGACGCCCGGCCGGCGCCTCCGATCGATCCGCCGGCCGCCACTCCGTCTGCCCGATCGGCTGGCCGCGACGCGCCAGCGCGAACGCCAGGTGAGGAGCCGTCGGAGCCGGACAACGTCGCCGAGGACGAGCCGGCGCCGCGACCGATGCCGGAGCCCGAGAGCGCGCGGCTGGTGCCCAGCGCGACCGACGTGCCGACAGCTCCCGCGGTCTCGCGCAACGTCCGATCGTCGCGCGGCGGAGGGTGCTTCGACTGCCGCCCCGGCGAGTGGGCCACCCACACGCAGGGCGAGCCGCGGCCGCCGAGCGGCCCCGCCTGCCCGCGCGACCTCGCCGAGCTCGCCGCCGGGCTCACCGCAGCGCTCGCCGCCGAGGCCGGGTCCGAGCTCGACCGCTACGCGGGCCCGCTCCTCCCTCTCGAGGACACCCTGCCGGCGGCACGCCGGGCCCTCACGCCGCTCGCCGCGCCCTACGACACCGGTTGCCAGATCCTCGCGCTCAAGCTCCCCGAGGGGGCTCGGCTCGGTGGCCTGCAGATGGAGCTCGCCACACCCCGTCAGTCGGCGCCCTGCCTGCCCGACGGCGAGTGCCCGGGACGTACCGGCCGCTTCGCGGTCGTGCCCCGCATCGAGCACACCGACTTCGGCACGATCGTCGTCGGCGCGTTCGAGCACACGGCGGAGAGCCGCGAGGTGCCGCGGCTCACGGTGTACTTCCAGCCAGCCGGCGACTGGTCGCCGTAGCCGCCATCTCGAGCTGCCCCCAAGCAGCTCTCGAGCCCGCGATAACGGCACGCCCACCGCGGGGGACGCGCGCTCGAGCGTCAGCCGCCACCGGCGCTCGCCGGCTCGTCGATCAGTCGCGAGAGACGAAGATGCGCAGGACGTACCAGAACATCAACGCCACCGACGCGAAGAGCTGCAGCGCAGCCGCCACGTAACGGTCCTCGGGGAAGTGGCGGATGACGTTCGAGGTGTCGTAGAGGATCGCGGCACCGGCGAGACCCACCATCAGCACCGAGAACCAGGTGCCGAGCTCGAAGCCGAAGAGCACGCCTCCCACGATCGCCACCAACGCGACGACGAAGGCCCAGCGGAGCATCCCGCCGAGGAAGCTGAAGTCCTTGCGGGTCTTGAACGCGATGGCCGTGAGGCCTGCGAAGCCGACCAGGGTCAGCGCCGCCGCGCTCTGGATCGTGCCGGGGGCGTACGTGTTGGCGATGTACAGCAGCGGCACGAAGATGATGCCCTCGGCCACCACGAATGCCGCCAGGGCGAGGTACTGGACGGGCACCGACTCGACGCTGGCCGCGACCCGGCTGGCGAGCCAGCTGACGACGATGAAGCCGCCGAGCACGAGCAGCCAGTTGACGCCGAGCAGCGACCTGGCGATGGTCTCCGCGGCGCCGGTCTGGAACAGGACCACCTCGAACAACGTGAAGCCGAGGATCGCGCTGAGCAGGTGGTTGTAGGTGCGAACGATGAACGCCGACCGCGCCTCGACCTGCGCCGAGGATCTGGCGAGCGTCTCTTGATAGGTGTCGGGATTCATCGGGACGTTCTCCTCCGCGGATCCGCGGCTCCCTGGCTCCGGTTTCGAATGCTGGAACTCTAGCAGCAGAACCTCGGCGTTCCCTCGGTCATCCCTCGTCCGCCCGATTCCGCATCCTGCTACCTTGACGAGCCCGGCGGCGGGCGGCGATGGCGGGCGGCGATGGAGCCGCCCTCGAGCCGGGCGCGGGCGACGACCGGAGGACGCGATGGAGACGAACGAGAGAGGCAGCGGAAGAGGGAGCGGAAGAGGCAGCGGAGCAGCCCGGTCGCTCTGGCTGCTGGCGCCGGCGCTGATCCTCACGACCGGAGCCGCCGACTGGCCGGGTTGGCGCGGTCCGGCACGAGACGCGAAGTCCAGCGACACCGAGCTCCTGCAGCAGTGGCCCGAGGGAGGGCCGCCGTTCTCGTGGAGCGCGGAGGGGCTGGGCAGCGGCTTCTCGAGCGTCGCCGTCGTCGGCCAACGCATCTTCACCCTGGGCGACGTCGGCGAGGAGCAGCACGTGATCGCACTCTCCGCCGAGGACGGCTCGCCTCTCTGGCGCACCGTCATCGGTCCGAGCTGGAGCGAAGCCGATCTCTATCCGGGCTCGCGCTCGACGCCGAGCGTCGCCGGCGACACCGTCTACGCGCTGGGCACCGACGGAGACCTGGTCGCCTTGGCCATCGACACGGGCGTCGTCCGGTGGCGCCGCAGCCTGACCGAGATGGGCGGCGCGGTCGCGATGGCGCGCGCCGGCGTCAACTGGCGCTTCGCCGAGTCGCCCCTCGTCGACCCTGATCGGGTCGTCGTCACGCCGGGCGCTCCGGACGCCGCCCTGGTCGCGCTCGATCGCCGGAGCGGCGAGGTCGTCTGGCGAGCATCGATCCCGGACCTCGGCGATCGGGGAAGCGACGGCGCCGCCTACAGCTCGATCGTCGTGTCGCACGGCGCCGGAGTCGAGCAGTACGTCCAGCTCCTGGGGCGTGGCGTGGTCGGGATCCGGGCCTCGGACGGCCGTTTCCTGTGGGGCTACAACCGCGTCGCCAACGACGTCGCCAACATCCCCACCCCGCTGGTCCACGGAGATCACGTCTTCATCTCCACCGGCTACGACACCGGCGCCGCGCTCCTCGAGCTGCGGACTGCCGGCGAAGACTCCGGCGGACCGCTGGTCGAGGCGCGCGAGGTGTACTTCCTGGAGGGCGAGATCTTCCAGAACCACCACGGAGGGATGGTGGTGCACGAGGGCCACGTCTACACCGGCAGCGGCCGAGTCGCCTGGGGACCCGTGCGCAACGACGGCCGCGGCTCGGCCGCGATCGCGTACGCCGACGATCGGCTCTACTTCCGCTATCAGGACGGCCTGGTCGTCCTGATCGCGGCGACTCCCGAGGAGTATCGCGAGCACGGCCGGCTCCGAATCCCAGAGGTGAGGGATCCGAGCTGGTCGTACCCCGTCGTTAGCGACGGCAGGCTCTACCTCCGCGAGCAGGATCGGATCTACGTGTACGACGTGCGCGCTCCGAGCCGCTGACGGCCGCGGGTCGGGCGCCGTGATCCGGCGGGCTCGGCGATTCGAACGTCGCACCGGCGGCGGATTCTCCCGATCAGCCCAAGCCGGCTCTGGGCGCCGCGCCGCGGCCCTTCGACGGTTGCCGGAGAGCGGAAGGCGCGGCGGCGCGTGATATCCATGGCCGATGAGCCCGCGCATCTTCTGGGACGGCTGGCAGGGTCCGGTTCGCGTCGTGCTGTTCGGATTGCTCTGCTACCTGTTCCTGATCCTGATCCTGCGGATCACGGGCAAGCGGACGCTGAGCAAGATGAACGCGTTCGACTTCGTCATCACGGTGGCGACCGGATCCACCTTCGCCACGGTGCTGCTGAGCAAGAGCGTGACCCTGGTCGAGGGCTTCGTGGCGTTCCTCGTCCTGGTCCTCATGCAGTACGGGGTGGCCTGGCTGTCGGTGCGCAGCGCCGGAGTCGAGGCCGCGGTCAAGAGCACGCCCACGGTGCTGGTCTGGCGCGGCGAGATGCTGCACGGGGTGATGCGCAGGGAGCGGGTGAGCGAGGCCGAGGTCCTCGCCGCCTGCCGCGAGGCCGGCCTGTCGGCGCTCGAGGAGGCTCACGCCGTCGTGCTCGAGACCGCAGGGGAGTTCTCGGTCCTCCGCCGGGGAGCGGAGGACGGCCTCCGCTCCACTTTGGAGCCGTGCGGCCCTCTTCCCGGCGCGCCGGACCGCCGCAGCCCGTGACCCACCCTCGCAGCAAACCAGCCCAAGCGACCGACCGCGACCGGGCGGTGCGAGCGCAGCGCGGCCAGCGTCTGCGGAGCCAGCGTCAGCGGATGACGACCTCTTCCATGAGCCGCGCATTGGGAACCGACCACCTCTCATCCTCTCCGCGCAGCAGGGTGTCGACCGCTCCGACCCGCTCGACCAGGCCACGCCGGCCGCCGATCTCC
>DATKBT010000154.1:0-6986 GCA_035546295.1 Thermoanaerobaculia bacterium
TGACCACCACGAGCCCGCTACGGACAGGTGACGCTGCCGCGCGAGAGCACCGATCCGTCGCAGCCAAGAGGCGTGCCGACGGTCGCGCCGGCGATGGTCAGGCGCGCGCCGAACGAGGCGCTCAGATCGGCGCCGTTGCCGGTCACCGACGACGGGTTGGGCGGGATCGAGACCAGCGTCAGCTGCGCGGCGTCGACCGCCACTCCCTCGTCGTTGCCGGTCACCTCGAGCCCGCCGACAAAAGTGGCCACCGAGCCCTGGGCGAGGTCGAGCCGGAGCGCGTTGCCCGAGATCACGAAGCGGGCGGTGGCGAAGGGCGAGGCGATCGAGCACCCCTGGGGGCACCAGATGCCGGTCTCCGTGTTGTCGCGCACCTCCACCCGGTTGGCGGCGGAGCCGAAGAACCGCCCGCCGACCACCTCGAAGCTCGCGTCGGGGAGCGCGATGCCGGTCGTGTTGCGACAGACCAGCAGCGAGCTCCCGGGCGCCTGCGTCTCCTCGAAGCCGAAGAACGCGACCTGGGAGTTGCCGACGCCGAGGCCGGTGCCGCCGTTGTCGCACGCCTCGACGTCGGCCCCGCGGATCTCGAGGATCGACTGGCCGTTGACCTCGACGCCCGCACCGAGGTTCTCGCTCAGGGTCACCGCTCCCCTCAAGACGGCGGAGGAGCCGGTGAACACGTCGAGCCCGATCGCGTTTCTGCGGGAGACGGTGTCGGCCAGCTCGAGCGCCGAGCCCTGCGCGACCGCGATCCCGGTGAACAGGTTGTCCTGGACGACGCGCCCGCAGCCGGCTGCGGGTCAACGCAACGTGGCGAGCCAGAGCTCACGGCGGCCGGTCTCGAACCGGGTCGAGACGATCTCGCCGGCGGGGGTCACCGAGAAGGTGGCCGACAGTGGATCGTGAGGACCGAGGACCCCGACCTCGCGCTCCACGCCACTCTCCAGGTCCAGGTGGAACAAGCGCCAACGATCCGGCTCGCCGGCGGGCCGGTGGAATAGATCCCCGAGCCTCCCGCGTCGAACTTCGCGCGCTGGGCGTCCTCGGCGATGGCGACGCATGGGGGCTGCTCGAGGCGGCAGCGCCAGGTGGCCGTCGTGGCGCCAGCCGATGACGTCGAGCCCATCGTCCGACCACTGGGCGCCATGGAAGTGAGGGAGCGGCAAGCCGAGCGGCTCGTCGCTCCCGTCGAGCGCACGGATCCAGGTCCGCTCGGTCTCGCCCCCCAGCTCGGTGTAGAGCACCCGCGTGCCGTCCGGGCTGATCTCGGCGGAGTTCTGTCGCTGCCAGTGCCAGTCCTCGAACACCGTCTCGCTGGGGCCTCCGTCAGCCGGCATGCGGCGGAAGGTGAGCCCACGGCTGTCGTAGTAGTAGAGGTGACGGCCGTCGGGCGACCAGCGGGGGTGGATGTTCTGTCCGCCCGGGTTCGAGGTGAGCTGGACCGGATCGCCCCCCGCCGCCGGCACCACGAAGAGGTGGACGCCGGCGGCGCCGAGCTGCTGGAAATAGGCGACGCGATCGCCGCTCGGAGACACCCGCGGCAGGTTGAGCAGCGCGCGAGAGGCGAGGATCTCTCGTCGGCTCCCGGTCTGCGGATCGAAGGCTTCGAGGACGCTACGATGCCGCACGTTGGTGTACGCCAGGCGGTCGGGGTCCGCGGAGAGCGCCGGAGCGCTGTCCTCGCCTGCGCCCGTGGTCACCGGCACCGGCTCGCCCCCCTCGACCGCGACCCGCCAGAGCAGCCGGCTCCCCGAG
Organism: Thermoanaerobaculia bacterium; assembly: GCA_035546295.1. GTDB lineage: Bacteria > Acidobacteriota > Thermoanaerobaculia > Multivoradales > Multivoraceae > DATKBT01. Next base: position 1,756 of record DATKBT010000154.1, read on the forward strand.
CGCAGCGAGGAGAACACGATCCATCCGCCGTCTGAGGTGAACACCGGATCGCCCGCCTCGGTGAGGTCGAAGGTGAGCTGGCGGCGATCCCCGCTCTCGAGATCGACCAGGAAGATGTCCCCGAGCGGTCCCTCGATCTGGTGGAAGTACGCCACCGCCGAGCCGTCGGGAGCGAACGCCGGGGCGGCGTCGACCGCCGAGAAGAACCAGTGGGGAGCCGCCTCGAGCCGTCCGACGCTGCCGCCGTCGAGGTCCGCGAGCCAGAGCGCGTTGCGGCGCTGGAAGACCAGTCGCGAGCCGTCGGGCGAGACGTCGGGGCTCCTCCCCTCCTCCAACAGACGCCGGGGCTCTCCACCGAGCGCCGCGACCGCCCAGATGCCGTCTCCCGCTCGTTCGTACACGATCTCGCCTCGCCTCGACCAGCGAGGGCGCCCGGCCGCGCTCTCACCCGTAGTCGCCTGCGCCGGCGGCCCGCCGTCGACCGGCCGCACCCAGACCTGATCCACCCCCGTCCGGTCGTTGAGGAACACGATCATCCCGCCGTCGGGGGAGAAGGTCGCGGCGCGGCTGGACCCGGGAAAATCGGAAATCAGGCGCTGCCCCTCGATGCCCATCGGCGACGCGGTGTCGCGCTCCCCGCGCAGCCAGTCGAACGAAAGCAGGGCGAGCACGCCGAGCAGGCCCAGAGCGAGCAGCGCCAGGGCGGCCCGGCCGGAGAAGGTCGCTCGTGCGGGCGAGACGGCATCCCGCACCTCGGATCGAGCGCCGCTCAACGGCGTCGAGATGCCCCCCGCCCGGCGCAGGCTCTCCTCCAGCTCGCCGGCCGAGGCCGGGCGAGACCCCGGATCCGACTGCAGGGTGCGCTCGACCACGTCGACGATCTCAGCCGGCAGGTCGGGCCGCAGGTCGCGCAGGTGCGAACGAGCCCCTGCTCGCGGATAGCTGCCGCTGAGCAGGAAGAAGAGCGTGGCGCCCAGCGAGTAGAGGTCGGCGCGCGCAGTCGGCGTCGCGCCGGCCAGCACCTCCGGCGCCGCCGTCGCCAGCGTCGCCTGCACCGGCGCCGCGTCGCCCGCCCGCTGCTCGCGCGCCGACCCGAAGTCCATCAGCACGATCCGCCCGCCGACCTCGCGCATCACGTTGCTCGGCTTGACGTCGCCGTGGACGAGCTGGGCGCCGTGGATCGCGGCCAGCGCGCGGCACAGGTCGACGCCGACGCCGGCGGCCTCGTGCGCGCCCCGCGGACCGTCGGTTCTCACCAGCTCGTTGAGCGTCCTCCCCTCGAGCAGGTCGGTCCACAGGCCGGCTTGGTCCTGGTGGACGTCGGCGCCGTGGATGGTGAGCACGTTCGGGTGGCGGATGCGCGCCAGACGCCGCGCCTCGCTCAGCGCCCGGAAGGTCCCGGCGTCGGTGCCGTGCAGCAGCTTGAGCGCCACCTGGCGATCGAGCTGCGGATCGTAGGCGCGGTAGACCTCTCCGAACCCACCCTTGCCGAGCGCCTCGAGGACGTCGAGTCGCCCCCACCGGAACAGCACGATCCGCTTCGTCGGCTCGCGGTCCAGGGCCCCCTCGTCACGGAGGCGGCGAAAGGCGTCGGCGATCACCCGCAGCCCGTGGAACGCCCGCTCTTCGTCGCTCGCGCTGCCGACATGGCAGCTCTCCTCGACCCAGTCGATCTCGCCGCCGTCCGCGATCTCCTCGGCGATCCGCAGCACCGCGGAGTCTCCCTCCCCTGCCTCGCCGGTTCCAGCGGGCGTGCGCGGCCGCCTCTGCTCCGGATCACGCATCGATCCGATCGGCCAGCCGCGCCACCGCGCGGGACACCACCATTCGCGCGGCGTCGGAGCTCGCGACGCCGATCGCCTCCGCCACCTGACGGTGAGAGAAGCCCAGCTCCGATCGAAGGATGATCGCTTCCTGGTGACGCTCCTCCAGCGAGGCCAGGGCCTCCTCGTAGGCCGCCAGGCGCTCCTTGCCGATCGCCTGCTCCACCGGCGACGGGACCGGCGATGCGAAGTCGTCGCCGAGCTCCTCACGGCCCGGCCGCACCGCGACACGTCGGATCTGATCGCGCAACGCGTTGAGCAGGATGCGGCGCAGGTAGGCGAGGAAGGCACCCTCCCGCCGCGGCTCGAAGCGGTCGATGCTGGCGACGGCACGGATCAGGGTCACCTGCACGAGGCGTCGGTGTCGACCGCATCGCGCGCGTAGCCCGGTAGCCGACCCCGCGCCCACTGTCGGAGGACCGGCAGGTAGCGCCGGATCAAACGCTCGCGGGCGTCCTCGTCTCCCGCGCGGGCCTTGCCCAGGAGGGTCGCGGTCGATTCCTGCGTCGGTTCACCCATCGCCGGGAGTCGCCTCAGCCCGATCCCAGGCTGGGGGGCGTGGCAGATCACGGGGCGGCATTCGTGTCGATTGTACGCCCGCGTCGCACCGGCGACTCGCAGGAACCTCTAAGCTCTGCTCATGAAGCATCACACCGTCGAAGTCTCCGGCACCCGAGTCCATGTCGTCGAGCACGGCGACGGCCCGCTCGTGATTCTGGTCCACGGCTTTCCCGAGTCCTGGTACTCGTGGCGTCACCAGATCCCGGCGATCGCCGCGGCCGGCTACCGCGCGGCCGCGATCGACGTGCGCGGCTACGGGCGCTCGTCGAAGCCGGCCGCGATCGACGCCTACCGGATGATGGAGCTGGTCGGCGACGTCGTCGGTCTCGTCGAGGCGCTGGGGGAGGAGCGCGCGACCCTGATCGGACACGACTGGGGAGCGCCGATCGTCTGGCACTCGGCGATGCTCCACCCGGAGCGCTTCCGCGGCGTCGCCGGCCTCTCGGTTCCCTACACCCCGTTCGGCGAGACCCGGCCCCTCGACTTCTTCCGCAAGCTGGGAGGAGATCGCGGCGAGTTCTACATCGAGTACTTCCAGCAGCCCGGCCGCGCCGAGGCCGAGATCGAGAAGGACGTTAGGCGATGGCTGCTCGGCTTCTACTACAGCGCGTCGGCGGGTCCCGAGCGCGGCACGGTGAACATCGGGATCGTCCCCGCGGGCCGCGAGCTGCGCGACCAGATGGTCTTCCCGGAGGAGACCCCGGCGTGGCTCGGCGAGGACGGCTTCGAGTTCTACGTCGCCGAGTTCGAGCGCACCGGCTTCACCGGCGGCCTCAACCGCTACCGGAACGTGAATCGCGACTGGCAGGACTTCACCGAGCATCGGGGCCGGCCGATCACCATCCCCGCCCTCTTCGTCGGCGGCGACAAGGACGGTCCGACGATCTGGGGGGCGCCCGCGATCGCCAGCTTCGAGCGCACCCTTCCCGGGCTCACGAGGTCGGTGATCCTGCAGGACTGCGGCCACTGGGTCCAGCAGGAGCGGCCGGAGGAGACGAACCGGTTCCTGGTCGAGTTCCTCGACGAGGTGCACGGCTCCTGAAGGAGGGATCCCGGCTCCTGAAGGAGGGATCCCGCCTCCTGAAGGAGGGATCCCGCCTCCTGAAGGAAGAGCCCAACCTCCTGAAGAGCCTCGTGGCGGGCCGGGGGTCGCGAGACCCGGCACCGACGAGCACGACGCCCGACGAGCACGATCCCGACGAGCACGGTGCGACTCGTCGAAACACCACAACCCCAGCGGCGTTGTTTCGTATAGAAGGGTCGAGGAGGGAGCCCGGAGACGCCGCATGACCTCCAAGAGTCCTATCTTCGCTCTCCTGACGATCTGCCTCCTCGTTCCCCTCTCCTCCCTGGCTCCCAGCCCGGGGCACGCCGCCGGCCGCAGCGTCGGCGAGGTGCCCGCGAGCCTGATGGAGCTGGACGGGCGGGACCTTCGCGGTCTCGACCTGCGCGGCTGGGACCTGCGCTACGCCGACCTCGACGGCGCGGATCTCAGCGGCGCCGACCTCTCGGGGGCGCGGCTGGTCGGAGCGTCGCTGCGCGGCGCGCGCCTCGACGGGGCGACGCTGCGCGGCGCCGACCTGAGGCTCGCCGACCTGGTGGGGGTGTCGCTGCGCGAGGCGGATCTGCGCGAGGCGGATCTCAGCGCCGCCCAGGTCGCGCCGGTCGCGATCGACGGGGCGCAGTGGTCGGGCGCGATCTGCCCGGACGACACGATCGCCGGCGACGCCGCTTGCAGGGCGGCCTCCCCCGAGGTCGCGCTGTGTGCCGACCTGCTCAGACCTCTTCCCGCAGCGTCCTCGCCCGATCCACGTTCAGCGCTCTGAGCAGCGGCGGACCGCTCGCCACCAGCGCCAAGGCCAGGAGGGTGATCGCCGCGCCCACCAAGGCCGCGGGATCGGACGCGCCGACGCCGTAGACCACGGCTGCTACGACCCTGCCGCGAGCTCCCCGAGGATCGCCATCGCGGAACGGAGCTGGTCGTCGGTGAGGTAGGGGGCCGGCCCGAAGCGTAGGACGTCGGCGCGGTGGTCGGTGGCTACGCCGCGCTCCCGCAGCGCGGCACGCAGCGCCCCGGCGCGCGGCGAGCGCAGCGCCAAGAAACCGCCGCGCGCCGTCAGCGGCACGTCGTCGCAGAGCGCCACGATCGAGGGATCGAGGTCGAGAGCCTCGAAGGCCTCGATCAGGAGGCCCACTTGGTGCTGGCTCACCGCCCGCAGTAGCTCCGCGTCGAGCCCCTCGCGCTCGAAGAAGTCGAAGACCGCGGCGCCCCGGTATTGCGAGGTCGGATCGAAGGTCGCCCCGGCGAAGCGGGCTCCACCCGCCCCGTAGGGCACCGGCCGCGGCCCCCCCTCGTCACCGAGCGCCGTGGTCTCGGCGAGCTCGGCAAACTCGCTGTACCAACCGGTGATCACCGGGCGCAGCTCGCAGTCCGGCGGGCTGCGCAGAAAGCAGTTGCCTTCGCCGAGCTGCAGGTACTTGTAGCCGCCGCCGACCACGAACGCGCGCTCCAGGCCTTCGGCAGCGAGCGGGAGCGGCACCGCCCCCAGCGAATGGTAGGCGTCGACCAGCAGCTCGGCGCCCGCCCGCGTGCACGCCTCGGCGACCGCGCGCAGGTCCGGCACGATCAGCGCGCTCTCGAACAGCACCGAGGAGACGAGAGCGCACGCTGTCCGCTCGTCGACCTCGGCAGACAGTCTCTCGGCAAGGCTCTCGACCGGTCGCGCCGTCACCTTCACCACCTCGAGCCCCTCCTCGGCCAGCCGGTCGAGCTGGCGCCGCAAGCTGTGGAACTCGCCATCGGTGCTCACCAGCCGCGGGCGCCGGGCGAGGGGCAGCGCCGAGAGC
>DATKBT010000155.1:0-19861 GCA_035546295.1 Thermoanaerobaculia bacterium
CCAGACCGCAGTCTTCACGGGTAGGCTCGGCGGATGCACGCCTGGCTGCTCGACACCGTCGTCCTGTTCGGCGCAGCGCTCGCCATCCTCGCCCTGTGCTACCGCATTCGCGTCAGCCCGGTCGTCGGCCTGCTGGTGACCGGCGCCCTGATCGGTCCTCATGGTCTGGCGCTCGTGCGCGACGCCGAGAACGTCGAGCGTTTCGCCGAGCTGGGGGTCGTCCTCCTGCTCTTCGTCATCGGGCTCGAGCTCTCCATCGACCGGCTGCGCGCCTTCGGCGTCAACTTCCTGCTCGCGGGGCCGCTGCAGGTGCTGCTCACGGTGGGTGCTGTGACGGCGTTGGCGGCGTTCACTCCGTTCACGGTCGGCCAGGCGCTCTACTTCGGCATGGTGGTGGCGCTCAGCAGCACCGCCCTGGTGCTCAAGCTGCTCGCCGAGTCCAACCAGACCGAGTCGCCCCACGGCCAGCTCGCGCTCAGCATTCTGCTGTTCCAGGACCTGCTGATCGCGCCGATGCTGCTGTTGGTGCCCTGGCTGGCCGGCGGCGACGATGGGAGGGGCGGCGCCGGCGGCGCCGTGGCACGACTGCTGATCGGCCTGCTGGTCGTCAGCGCGGCCTTCCTGCTCAGCCGCTACCTGGTCCCACGGTTGTTCCGGCTGGTGGCTTCGACGCGTATCCGGGAGATGTTCCTGCTCGCCGCGCTGTTCACCTGCTTGGGCGGCGCGCTCGCCACCGAATCGCTCGGCTTCTCGCTCGCACTCGGCGGCTTCCTCGCCGGCGTGGTCCTCGCCGGCAGCGATCAGAGCCACCAGGTGCTGGCCGACATCGCCCCCTTCCGCGACCTGTTCACCAGCATCTTCTTCATCGCGATCGGGATGCTGCTCGACGTGCGCAGCGCTTTCGATCAGCTCCCCCTGGTCGTCGCCGTCGCGCTCGGCATCCTGGTGGCCAAGGCCCTGCTCATCGCGCTCATCGTGCGCGGGCTTCGTTTTCCCCGCCGCACCGCGGGAATCGCCGGGCTGAGCCTGGCGCAGATCGGCGAGTTCTCGTTCGTGCTGCTGCAGGCCGGCCTCGCGACGGGCCTGATCGCCACCGAGCAGTACGACCTGCTGCTCGCCGCCGCCTTCCTCACGCTGCTGGCGACGCCCCTGCTCATCCAGTTCGGACCCCGACTCCCGTGGCCGGCGACCGACCCACGATCGGCGGCGGCCGCCGCCGCGGCAGCCGCGGGCCAACGACCGTCGGGACACGTCGTGATCGTGGGCTTCGGGCTGACCGGCCGCCACCTCGCCCACGTACTGCGCGCCTCGGCGCTGCGCTACCGGGTGATCGAGATCGACGGGCGGCTGGTGCGCAAGGCGAAGCAAGACGGCGAGCCCATCCTGTTCGGCGACGCCTCGCGCCTCGAGATCCTCGACCACGCCGCGGTGCGCGACGCCGCGATGGTGGTCTTCGCCATCTCGGATCCGGCGGCGCTGCGCCAGGGGCTCGCCGCCGCCCGCGCGCTTTCTCCTTCGGTCCCCATCATCGTGCGCACCCACCGCCTGCGCGAGCTCGAGGAGCTGCGCCGGGTCGGCGCCGACGAGGTGGTCTCCGAGGAGTTCGAGACCTCGATCGAGATCTTCACACGAGTCCTGACCCGCCTCCACGTTCCCCGCAACGTGATCCGCACCCAGGCACGGCTGCTGCGCGAGGGCAGCTACGAGATGATGCGAAGCGCGTCGCCGAGCCCCGAGGCCGACGGCGTGCTGGCGCGCGCGCTCGCCGCCGGGACCACCGACGTCTTCCTGGTGGCAGAGGGGCACGAGATCGCGAGCCGCAGCCTGCGCGACCTCGAGCTGCGACAACGCACCGGGGCCTCGGTGATCGCCTGGGTGCGCGACGATCGTCCGGAAACCGAGGTCGATCCCGATCATCGCATCGAGCCCGGGGACGCCTTGGTCCTGGTCGGCGGCCACGCCGCGATCGAGAAGGCGTTTCGGCTGCTCGAGCACGGGCCCGACGCGCTTTAGCAGCGAGCGCGGGACGCCGCACTCAGCGGAGCACGAGCGAGCGACGCGCTCGATCCGAGCGCGTCCGGTCCGGTACGCTCGGGGATCCCGGCCGCGCTCCCGCTCGCACCCGTCCAGCAAGGAGGCTCTCCGTGCTCGTTCCGCGAATCCGAACTCGCCGACCGCTGTCGGCGACTGCCGTCCTGCTCTCGGTCCTGGTCGCTCCCGCGATCGCGGCCGACCCGCCGTTCACGGTCTCCCAGGTCCTCTCCTCCCCGTTCCCTTCGAACATGGAGGCGGCCCCCACCGGCGGCCACGTCGCCTGGGTGGTCAACGATCGCGGCGAGCGCAACCTGTGGGTCGCCTCGCCGCCCGAATACCGCGGTCGTCAGGTGACCCGCTTCGCCGGCGACGACGGCCAGGAGATGGGCTCGATCGCGTGGAGCGCCGACGCCGGGAAGATCGCGTTCGTTCGCGGCGGGCCACCCAATGCCTCCGGCGAGCTTCCCAACCCCCTCTCCGATCCGACCGGCGTCGAGACCGCGATCTGGGTCGTCGACCTCGGGGCGCCGGATGCCGAGCCGCGCAAGATCGCACCGGGGTCGTCTCCGCTCTTTCGCCCGGACGGCTCGCTGCTGTTCGTCGCCAAGGGCGACGTGATGTTCCACTCGCTCGCCGAGAGCGCCCCTGAGGACGGAGACGGCGAGGCCGCGGCCGAGAGGTCGCCGAGCGAGAGGTCGCCGAGCGAGAACGCCGCGGCCGAGAGCGCGAAGCCGGTGCGGCTGATCACGGCGCGCGGCGGCCTCGGCAGCCTCCGCCTCTCCCCCGACGGCTCACAGCTCGCCCTGGTCAGCGGACGCGGAGACCACAGCTTCGTCGGCGTGTACGACTTCGACTCGAAGAAGCTCCACTTCCTCGATCCCTCGGTCGACCGCGACGGCGCTCCGGTGTGGAGCCCGGACGGGCGAAGGCTCGCCTTCCTGCGCATCGCGGCCTCGGCGGCGCGCGAGATCTTCGCGCCGGTGCGCGAGGCGCAGCCCTGGTCGATCCGGGTGGTCGACGTGGCGAGCGGCGAGGCTCGCGAGGTCTGGCGAGCGCTGCCGGGCGGGGGCAGCGCCTTTCGCGGCACCGCGAGCCCCGACGACCTGATCTGGACCACCGACGGCCACCTGATCTTTCCCTGGGAGCGCGACGGTTGGACCCACCTCTACGCGATCCGCGTCGACTCCCCGTCGCGCCAGGAAGCGCGGCTGCTGACGCCCGGCGACTTCGAGGTCGAGTACGTCGAGCGCGACGCGTCGGGGCGCGGGGTCGTCTATTCCTCGAACCAGGGCGACATCGATCGCCGCCATCTCTGGCGAGTCACCGCCGACGGCCTCCCCCCCGAGCAGCTCACCAGTGGCGACGGAGTCGAGAACGATCCGGCGCCGACCTCCGACGGCTGCTGCGTCGCCTTCGTCGGCGCGGACGGCCGCGCTCCGCTCGCCGCCGAGATCCTCCGCGGCAACGGCTCGGTCACCGAGCTGATGCCCGGGGCGCTGCCGGCGGACTTCCCGCTCGAGCACCTGGTCGAGCCCGAGCAGGTGATTCTCACGGCGACCGACGGGCTGCGCATCCACGCCCAGCTCTTCGAGCCGCCGTCGAGCTTCGCCGGCGAACGGCCGGCGCTGATCTTCTTCCACGGCGGATCGCGCCGGCACATGATGCTCGGCTGGCACTACAGCTCGTACTACCACAACGCCTACGCCTTCAATCAGCTGATGGCCTCGCGCGGCTTCGTGGTGATCTCGGTGAACTACCGCAGCGGCATCGGCTACGGACTGGAGTTCCGCGAGGCGCTCGACTACGGCGCGACCGGAGCGAGCGAGCTCCACGACGTGCTGGGCGCCGGGCTCTGGCTGCGCGACCGCGACGACGTGGCCCCCGACGCGATCGGGCTGTGGGGAGGCTCGTACGGCGGCTACCTGACGGCGATGGGGCTCGCCCACGCCTCGGACCTGTTCGCGGCCGGCGTCGACATCCACGGCGTGCACGACTGGAACGAGGCGATCCAGAACTTCGTTCCCTCCTACGAGCCGCTGGAGGATCCCGCCCGCACCCGCCTAGCGTTCGAGTCGTCGCCGATGGCGAAGGTCGACGACTGGCGCTCGCCGGTGCTCCTGATCCACGGCGACGACGATCGCAACGTACCGTTCTCCGAGACGGTGACGCTGGTCGAGAAGCTGCGCGAGCTCGGGGTGGAGCACGAGCTGCTGGTGTTTCCCGACGAGGTCCACTCGTTCCTCACCCACGCCAACTGGATCGAGGTGTTCGAGCGCTCGAGCGAGTTCCTGGAGCGCCACCTGGGAGCTCGCGCCGCGACGCCGGAGCGTGAGGGAGCCGAGGTGGTGTCGTCGGGCAGGTGAGGGCGGCTCGGAGAACGGTGGGTCCGCTCCGAGCGTAGGGGTGGTTGGGGAGAGTGGTTGGGCAGCTCGGCGAGCGGTGGTGGTGGGCGCCGAGGGCTCTTCCCCCGTGTCGACCGAGCGTCAGCCTCGCGGATCGCCTGTGCCGTGCGGTTCGGCGCGACCCCTGATGTCAGCGGGTCCGCAACCGGAGAAGTGCCTCATCGCCCGTCTCAGCGAGCGCGCGTCTCCGTAGCCGACCTCCTGCGCGATGTCTTCCACGCTCCAGCTCGTCTCCCGCAGCAGCTCGATCGCCCGGCTCACCCTGAGAACCGCCCGCCATCGCCGGAACGGCACGCCGACGACCTGGTGGAAGTAACGGCTGAAGGAGCTCGCCTCGAGAGCCGCCGCTTTCGCCGCGACGCTCAGCGTGAGAATCGCGACGTCTTCCTCCAGAGGCACGAGCCGTCGCAGCCGCTCGTCACGAGCGACGGCCCCCTCCCACTCCTCCTTCTGCTCCAGCAATTCGTCTTTCAAGAGAAATTACGAAACCGAGACTATCCTTTTCGACCGAATCGGCGCCACAGAAGGCGCCAGCAGTCAGTGCACGTCGAGCGAGGCTTTGGTTCATGACGGAGCGAGAAAAAAGCGCGGCGCGAACGCGAGCTGTTCGGACGCTCCCGGAACGGGCCTTCCCTTTGCCCGCCGCAAGTTCTGTCTGGACTCGGATCGTCGTGTCTCGCGCACCGAGCTCGAGGCTCGTCGTGGCAGCGTCCCCGGGCCAGCCGCGGTAGGCTCCCGGCATGCCCGCGCCCGACCTCTTCGATCTCACCGATCGAGTCGCGGTCGTGCTCGGCGGCACGACCGGAATCGGGCTCGCCCTGTCGAAGGGGCTGGCCGGGGCCGGCGCCCACGTGGTGGCGAGCGCGCGTCGCGCCGAGCAGGTCGCCACGGCGGCCGCCGAGATCCGAGTCGCCAGCCGGGAGCGGCGGCCGAAGGACCACGGCCGCGGCACCCTCGAGCAGACCTGCGACGTCCTCGACCACGAGTCGCTCCTCGTGCTGCGCGAACGGGTCGAGAACGAGATCGGACCGGTCGGGATCCTGGTCAACTGCGCCGGCGTCACCAGGCGCCAACCCTCGCTCGAGGTGAGCGCCGAGGACTGGCAGCGGATCCTCGACACCAACCTCACCGGCACCTTCCGCGCCTGCCAGGTGTTCGGCGAGGCGATGCTCGGGCGCGGCGCAGGACGCATCGTCAACATCGCCTCGCTCGCTTCGTTCGTGGGGCTGTACGAGGTCGCTGCCTACACGGCCAGCAAGGCCGGAGTCGCCGGGCTGACGCGCGCGCTGGCCGTCGAGTGGGCACCGCGCGGCGTCGCCGTCAACGCAATCGCGCCGGGAGTGTTCGAGACCGACCTCAATCGTGACCTGCTGCGCGGCACCGAGCGTGGCCGCGAGCTCCGAGCGCGCACGCCGATGGGGCGCTTCGGCGCGGTCGACGAGCTGGTCGGCGCCGCGATCTTCCTTGCCTCCGACGCCGCCGGCTTCGTCACCGGTGAGGTCCTGGCGGTCGACGGCGGGTTCCTCGCGAGCGGCGTCAACCAGTGACGGAGCGATCCGAGACCACCCAGCCATGAGCCGGACGATCGTCCTCAGCGAGCGCGACAACGTCGCCACCGCGCTCGACGAGCTGGCGACCGGCGACGCGATCGTGCATGCTGGACGGCGCGTCGTGGCGATCCAGGCGATCCCGGCCGGACACAAGATCGCGCTGGGCCCGATCGGCGCCGGCGAGGCGGTGATCAAGTACGGCGAGCCGATCGGGCGCGCGAGCCGAGCGATCGGAGCGGGCGAGCACGTCCACGTCCACAACGTGCAGAGCGAGCGAGGGCGAGGCGACCGCCGGCTCTTCGAGGACCGCGCGCCGTGAGCGCGAGCCCCCAGCCCCGAGAGGCGGCGGTGTTCGCGGGCTACCGCCGCGCCGGCGATCGCTGCGGCGTGCGCAATCACCTGCTGGTGGTTCCCACCGTCATCTGCTCGGCGGTGGTCGCCGAGCGCGCCGCGGCCGCGATCGAGCGTGAGCTGGGCCGTGGCGCCGCCGTCGCCCTGCCGCACCTCTCGGGCTGCGGCCAGCTCGGACCCGACATGCAGACCACCCATCGCACCCTCAAGGCGTACTGCCGGCACCCCAACGTCGGCGCCGTCCTGGTCGTCGCGCTCGGCTGCGAGCAGGTGACGGCGAGGGCGCTCGAGCTCGAGGCGAAGCGCGCCGGCAAACCGGCCGCGATCGTGGCGATCCAGCAGGAGGGCGGAACCGTGCGGGCGCAGGCCGCCGCGATCACACGCGGGCTCGAGCTGGCGCGCGAGATCGCCGGCGCGCCGCGCGTGGAGATCCCGATCTCGAAGCTGATCCTCGGGCTCGAGTGCGGCGGCTCCGACGCCACCTCGGGGCTCGCCGCCAACCCGGCCCTCGGCTGGGCCGCGGATCGTCTGATCGCGCTCGGCGGCGCGGCGGTGCTCTCGGAGACCGCCGAGATCCTGGGGGCCGAGCACCTGCTCGGGACGCGGGCCGCGCAGCCGGCGACCGCCGAGAAGCTCTACCAGATCGTCTCGCGCGTCGAGGACCAGGCGCGCGCGCTCGGCCTCGACATTCGCGGCACCCAGCCGGCGCCAGGCAACATCGCCGGCGGCCTCACCACCATCGAGGAGAAGTCGCTCGGCGCCGTCGCCAAGGCAGGGCGCAGCTCGGCCCTCGAGAGCGCCCTCGAGTACGCCGACTCGATCCCGGGGCCGGGCCTCCATTTCATGGACACGCCCGGCTTCGACGTCGAGTCGGTCACCGGCATGGTGGCCGGCGGCGCCCAGGTCGTGGTGTTCACCACCGGCCTCGGCACGCCCACCGGCAACCCGATCGCGCCCGTGATCAAGATCACGGGCAACGAGCGCACCGCCGAGACCATGCGCGACAACCTCGATCTGGACAGCAGCGGAATCCTCAGCGGTCGGGAGACCCTCGAGGAGGTCGGCCGCCGGCTCCTCGAGCTGGTCGCGGAGACCGCGTCGGGCCGGGAGACGGCGACCGAGCGCCTCGGTCACCGCGAAGTCGCGATCTTCCGGCGCAACTCCACGATCTGACGGGCGGACGCTGAGCGCACGGTCGGGCCGGAGCCTCTCACTCTCCGAAAGAGCCGCCCATCCACCTCACCGAAGCTCGCCGGTCCTCCACCGCACGTCCGTCGTCCCCGGGCCCGACGAGGGCTGGACGACCGGCGGAACGATCCCTCGAAGCATGACCCAACACTCCCCCGACTCCCAGTCACCGGCCGCAGCGCGGAGCCCGCAGACGGTCCTGGTGACAGGAGCGTCCGGCTACGTCGGCGGCCGCCTGGTGCCGCGTTTGCTCGACGACGGCCATCGCGTCCACTGCCTCGCACGTAGCCCCCAGAAGCTCGGCGAGCGCCCCTGGGCGGGGCACCGCCGAGTCACGGTGGTCGAGGGAGACGCCGCCGATCCGGCCGTGCTCGATCGCGCGATGCACGGCTGCTCGGCGGTGTTCTATCTCCTCCATTCGATGATGGCCGGGCCCGGCTACGCCGCGCGCGACCGCACTCTGGCCCACGCCTTCGCCGCCGCCGCCGAGCGATCCGGCGTCGAGCGCATCCTCTACCTCGGCGGCCTCGGCGAGACCGGGCCCGACCTCAGCGAGCACCTCTCCTCGCGTCGCGAGGTGGAGGGGGCGCTCGCCTCGACCGGAGTGCCCGTCACGGTCCTGAGGGCCGCCATGATCATCGGCTCCGGCTCGGCCTCGTTCGAGATCCTCCGCTACCTGGTCGAGCGCCTGCCGGTCATGGTCACCCCTCGCTGGGTCGACACACAATGCCAGCCGGTCGCGATCGAGGACGTGCTGGGCGCCCTGGTCGCCTGCGTTGCGCGTCCCGAGACCGCCGGCGCCACGCTCGACCTCGGCGGCCCCGACGTCCTCACCTATCGCGACCTCATGAAGCTGACGGCGGAAGCCCTCGGCCTCCCACCACGCATCGTCCTCCCTGTTCCCCTCCTCACACCCCGCCTCTCGTCCCTCTGGATCCATCTGGTGACCCCCATCGGTCACCAGATCGCCCGCCCCCTGGCCGAGGGCCTCCGCAACCCCGTGATCTGCCGCTCAGACGCCACCTCCCGCCTTCTCCCCTGGCGCCCCATGCCGATCGAGCGCGCGATCGAGCGCGCTCTCGATCAGACACGGCAGGGGAGCGTCGAGACTCGATGGAGCGACGCCGGCCCGGTGCCGGGCGACCCCGACTGGGCCGGCGGCACCACCTTCGTCGACCGTCGCACCGTCGACGTCGCCGCCTCACCCGCGCGTCTGTTCCGCGCGATCTGCAGGATCGGCGGCGGCAACGGCTGGTACGCGGCGGACGCACTCTGGCGCATCCGCGGCGCCATCGACCGGCTCGCCGGCGGGCCCGGGCTGCGCCGGGGCCGCCGGAGCACCGAGGACCTCGCCTGGGGGGAGGCCCTGGACTTCTGGCGGGTCACGGCGATCGAGCGGGACCGTAGCCTCGACCTGCGCGCGGAGATGAAGCTCCCGGGCGAGGCCCTCCTCTCGTTCGAGATCGAGCCGACGGGAGAGGGCTCCCGGCTCACGCAGACCGCTCGCTTCAAGCCGCGCGGGCTTCTCGGTCTCGTCTACTGGGCTGTCGTGCTGCCACTCCACGGCGTCGTCTTCCGCGGCATGCTGCGCGGCATCCAGCGGGAGGCCGAGCGGCCGTCCGAAGAGGACGACCCCGGCGCGCTGGAGGCGCCGTGATGGAGCCGTCGCACTGGCTGCTCGCCACCCACGGCACCGCCACCGTGTTCATGACCGGGCTCGTGTGGTTCGTGCTAGAGCGTGCACTATCCGCTGTTCGCTCGCGTCGGACGGCGCTCCTTCCCCGCCAACGAGCGCGAGCATCAGAAACGCACCTCTGGGATCGTCATCCCCTCGATGCTGATCGAGGCGTGCACCAGCGTGCTGCTCCTGATCGCACCTCCCGAACACGTGCCACTCTGGGATGCCGCTCCTCGGCGTGATCCTGCTCGCCCTCGTGTGGCTGATCACCGGCCTGCTGATGGCGCCCGCCCACGGGCGTCTGGCGCGCGGCTTCGACCGGGTGACGCACCGGCTGCTGATCCAGGGGAATCGCGCACGCACCGTCCTGTGGAGCGCTCGCGCCGTCCTCGCGGTCGCCATGATCCAGGTCGCCCTCGGCGGCGCCGGCTCCTGAAACGCGATCGACCTCTGGCGTCCTCCCCGAGTCCGGGCAGCCGCTACGCGGCGGGATACCATCGCGGATCGACTCCACGATCCGGACCCTCGACCCCGAGGAGCGCGCGATGAGCCTGGCCGAGACACTCCACCGCGTCCCCCGCACGAACGGGCTCGTCGCGCTCGAGCGCCGCGGTCCCGACGCGCGCGAGCTGAGCAGCTGGCGGCTCCGCCTCGGCGTCGGCGACACCGCCTCCTTCGAGCTCGCCGAGGAGGAGACGGTGGTCGTGCTCCAGCGCGGCGTCGGCACTTGGACGGTCGGCGAGCGGTCGTGGCCGGTCGACCGTGAGGACGTCTTCGCCGAGCCGGCGACCGCGCTGTTGCTGCCCCCCGGCAACCGCCTCGACGTGACCGCGACCCGCGAGCTCGAGGCGATCCTGATCTCGGCCCCTTCCCCGCCCGATCCCGAAGCCGAGCCGGTGCTGATCGCGCCGAGCGACGTCGAGGTGCTCGATCGGGGGCGCGACGGCTTCCGGCGCGAGATCCACAACCTGTTCGTCAGCGACCCCCACGGCCGCCGGCTGCTGGTCGGCGAGACCTTCAACCCGGCCGGGTGCTGGAGCAGCTTTCCGCCCCACAAGCACGACGGCAAGAACGGCGAGCCGACCTTGGAGGAGGTCTACCACTACCGCATCGACCCGCCGCAGGGCTTCGGCCACCAGATGCTCTACACGCGCCAGGACGCCCACGGCTGGGTCGAGGAGGTCTCCCACGTGGTGCGCGACGGCGACGCGGTGCTCATCCCCTACGGCTATCACCCGGTGAGCGCGCCGCCCGGCTACCGCCTGTACTACCTGTGGGCACTGGCGGGTGAGGAGCGCCGGCTGGCGCTGTTCGAGGACCCCGATCACGCATGGGTGGGAGAAAGGCTGGGAGCATGAGCGCGGCGGATGCAGGAAGCGGGTCGGGCGCCGCGCGCGCGAGCATCCTGACCTTCGGTGAGTTGCTGCTGCGGCTGTCGCCCCCCGGCCACGAGCGCTTCCTCCAGTCCCCCCGGTTCACGGCGACCTTCGGCGGCAGCGAGGCCAACGTCGCCGTGTCGCTCGCCCACTTCGGCCACCGCGCAAGCTTCGTCAGCCGGATCCCGGCCAACCCGATCGGCGACGCCGCGGTCGCCGCGTTGCGCGCCGAGGGCGTCGACGTGAGCAGGATCGCGCGCGGCGGCGATCGGCTCGGCATCTACTTCGCCGAAACCGGCGCCAGCCAGCGTCCTTCGCGGGTCGTCTACGACCGCGCTCACTCCGCGATTGCCGAGATCGCAGACGGCGACGTCGACTGGGAGGCAACTCTCGACGACATCTCGTGGGTGCACACCTGCGGCATCACGCCGGCGCTCTCGCAGGCCGCGCGGCGAGCGACCGCGGCCCTGCTGGAGCGCTGCCGGGAGCGCGGGCTGCCGGCGAGCTTCGACCTCAACTACCGCGCGAAGCTCTGGACGCGGGCCGCGGCGCAGGCGACCCTCCCCTCGCTGCTGCGCGGAATCAGCGTGCTGATCGCCAACGAGGAGGACCTGCAGACCTGCCTCGGAGTCGACGTCGACTCCGACGTCACCAGCGGCGACCTCGATCTCGACGCCTACGCCGAGGCCGCTCGCCGGGTCGCCGCCGAGCACGAGCTCACCCACGTCGCGATCACCCTGCGCGAGAGCCACTCCGCCAGCGACAACGGCTGGAGCGCCCTCCTCTACGAGCGCGCCAGCGATGGAATCCACCGCAGCCAGAGCTACGAGATCCGGCTGGTCGACCGCATCGGCGGCGGCGACTCCTTCGCCGCCGGCCTGATCCACGGTCTGCTCGCGGGCAAGAGCGCCCCCGACGCCCTCGTCTTCGCGGTCGCCGCGAGCGCGCTGAAGCAGACGATCCCCGGAGACTTCAACCGCGTCTCGGCGCCCGAGGTCGAGCGCCTCGTCGCCGGCGACCGCAGCGGACGCGTCCAGCGGTGAGGCTCCCGTTGTCGCCACCGCCGGCACAGCCAGCGGCGCGACCCTCCGTAGCAGCCGGCGTCCTTGCCGGCCTCCGGTCTTCCATTGCGGCCGAGCTCCCGCTCGGCCGATCGCGAGCACGACACGACCACGCGAGCGCTCCTCAGCCCGCCGACCCGCCTCCCACCACCGCTACCGGAGCGGCCGGCGGCCCTGCCGGCCGATCGCGCCCAGCCGCCGAGCCCGCCAGCAACGCACTCCGACGCCGCTGGACGCTGCCGCGGCTCCAACCGACGCTACTCGAGCGAACGTGACGACCTCCAGCCTCGCCACTCTCCGCCGCGCCGTCGACCGCCTCCTCGAGGCGATCCTCGCTCTCCTCCTCTCCGCGATGACGCTGGCGGTGCTCTGGCAGGTCGCTTCGCGCTATCTCCTCGGCGACCCGAGCTCGGTGACCGAGGAGCTCGCGCGCTTCCTGCTGATCTGGCTCGGCCTGCTCGGCGCCGCCTACGCTTTCGGCCAGAAGGCCCACGTCGCGCTGCCGGGGCTGCTGCGCGTGATGGAACGCCGGGCCGGCTCGCGCACCGCCGTTCTCTCCCGGCGCCTCGCGCACTGGCTGCCGGTGCTGGCCGTGGCGGCATTCTCGCTCGGCGTGCTCCTGGTCGGCGGAGCGCGACTGGTCTCGCTGGTGCTCGATCTCGAGCAACGCTCGGCGGCGCTCGGCATGCCGCTCGGCTGGGTGTACCTGGTGTTGCCGCTCGCCGGCCTCTTGATCCTCCTCTACTGCCTGTGCGACGCTGTCGAGCCGCGGCCCGGCGCTCATGCGCGCCGCCACCTCGACCCGCACTCCGACGCCGAGATCGGGGACCGCTCCGCGTGAGCTGGGGACCCGCAGCGGTTCTCGTCGGCACCTTCGCGCTTCTGCTCGGGCTCGGCGTACCGGTCGCCTTCGCCCTCGGGCTGGCGGCGGCGGCCGGGCTGGTCGTCTCGATCGACGCCGGACCGGCGCTCACCACGCTCGCTCAGCAATCGGCGACCGGCCTCGACAGCTTCGCGCTGCTGGCGATCCCGCTGTTCGTGCTCTCGGGTCAGCTCATGAACCGCGGCGGCGTCGCGCGCCGGCTGGTCGACCTCGGCAAGGCGGTCGCCGGCACGATGCCGGGCGGTCTCGCCTGGGTCAACGTCGTCGCCTGCACCCTGTTCGGTGCGATCAGCGGCTCGGCGGTCGCCGCCACCGCCGCGATCGGCGGCTTCATGACCCCGCAGATGACGCGCGAGGGCTACGACCGCGAGTACGCGGCCGCGGTCAACCTGACCTCCTCGACCACCGGGCTCCTGATCCCGCCCAGCAACATCCTGATCGTCTACGCGCTCGCCTCGGGGGGCGCCTCGGTCGCCGCGCTGTTCCTGGCCGGCTATCTCCCGGGCCTGCTGCTCGCGGCCGCGATCGGCGCGACCGCGGCATGGATCGCGAGCCGGCGCCGCTACCCGCGCGCCAGCGCCCACCGAGCGCGCGAGCTCGGCCGGCGGCTGGTCGCCGCCCTTCCCAGCCTGGGCCTCATCGTGCTGGTGATGGGCGGGATCGTCGCCGGAGTGTTCACCGCCACCGAGGCCGCGGGCGTCGCGGTGCTCTACGCCCTGATCCTCACTCTCGTCGTGCACCGCGAGCTTCGCCTGCGCGAGGTTCCCCGCGTGCTGGTCGAGGCCGCCACCACCACCGGCGTCGTGATGCTTCTGATCGCAGCCTCGATGGCGCTCTCCTGGGTGCTCGCCTATGAGCGCATCCCGCAGGCGGCGGCCGAGGCGCTGCTGGGGCTCGGCGGCGGCAAGCTGGTCGTCCTGCTGCTGATCAACCTCGTGTTGCTGGTGGTCGGCGCGGTGCTCGACATGACCCCCGCGGTGCTCATCTTCACGCCGATCTTCCTGCCGGTGGCGGTCGAGCTCGGCCTCGATCCGGTGCACTTCGGGATCGTCATGGTGCTCAACCTGTGCATCGGGCTGTGCACCCCGCCGGTGGGGACGGTGCTGTTCGTGGGACTGGGGGTGGCGGGAGCTTCGTTGGGACGCACCCTGCGCTTCCTGCTCCCGCTCTACGTCGCGATGGTGATCGCGCTGGCGGTGGTCACGCTGGTCCCCGAGCTGAGCCTCTGGCTGCCACGGCGGTTCGGTTTCCTCTAGCAGCCCGTGGTGGCACTGGCGCGGAGCTGAGCGTACGGCTTGACCTGCGCGGCCCCGCTTCGCCATCACTCCGTCAGCTTCGGCGCCGATCCGCGCCAACCTCTTCGGCCCCTCCCCAGCAGGGCCCTCGCGAGGCAAAGGGAGGCACACTCCCGGATCAGCACACGCCCCTTGATCGGTGGTGACTCGTGGTCGCCGGCGAGCCCGTCGATCCTCTCGACCGCGCAACGCCCACTTCTCCACTCTTCCAGGACACCAGCAGGCGCACGACGAAAGGCGCCTCGCCGGCCCCTGGTACGATCCCGCCATGGTGATCAACGCCACGATCCCCCCTGGCGAGCACGTACCGACGGCCGACCAGCGGCTGGTGCGTTACGGCGTGCCCTGGGAGCACTTCGAGGCCGAGCTCGCCCTGCGCGGCGACCGGCCGGTTCCCCGCATGGCCTATCTCGATGGAGCCCTGGAGCTGATGACGCCCTCGCAGCGCCACGAGAACCTCAAGTCCATGATCGGACGCCTAATCGAGGTGTATGCCCTGGAGAATGGGATCGAGCTCTCGCCCTACGGCAGCTGGACCCTTCGCAACGCGCCCCAGGAGGCCGGCGTCGAGCCCGACGAGTGCTACATCGTCGGTCTCGATCAGACGAAGGAGATCCCCGATCTCGCCATCGAGGTGGTGTGGACTTCGGGAGGCATCGACAAGCTCGAGATCTACCGGCGTCTTGGCGTCGGCGAGGTCTGGTTCTGGAGGGCTGGACGCATCGCCGTCCACGTCCTCCTCGACGAGACTTATCTCAAGGCGCCATCGAGCGAGCTCTTCCCCGGCCTCGACCTTGAGCTGCTGTGTTCGTTCCTCGACCACCCAACCGCGACCAAGGCGATGCGCGAGTTTCGGGAGGCGATTCGGCACAGATCCGATCGCGAGCCGCGCGTCTGATCTCGGATCGCCCCGGGGCCCCGGAGCGTCCGACGGCGAGAGGAGCCCCGACGACCCGGCGGCCCACGGCTCGACCAGAGAAGCGGACGAGAGTCGCAGCGGCGCGAAGCGTGAAGGACTCCTACGTCCCGGTGACCGTCGTTTCAGGTGAGCCGACCTTCGGGTCGCTCCCGAGATCGTCCGGATCTCGCTCGGACAACGCCTCCCCGATCAGGGTCGAGAGCTCGTCGCCGAGCTCCAGCGCCAAGGCCGCGCTCCGCCCTCCGGGCGACATCTTTCGCCAGGTCTTGCCCAGCACCTCGACCAACTTCTCGCGCGGATGGCGGTCCGCAAAGTCGGCGAGGCCCTGTTCGAGGAAGACGAGGCAGGCGGCATCCTCGAGCGTTTGCGTCTCGGCGTCGGTACGCAGCCGTTTCTTCTGCACCAGCTCGCGGACCCGAGCGATCGTCTCGGCGTCGTAGCCGGCCTCGACGAGGACGCGGGCCGCGAGCTCGGCGTGGTGGTGCTGCGCGGCGCGCCGCCAGGCGAGATAGCCGGCGCGGCCCTCGGGATGGCCGGAGCGGGGGATCTCCCAACGTCGCAGGTGCTGACAGCGGGCTGCCAGACGCAGCGCCTCGGAGGCTCGGGGCGAGAGCCGGTCGATCCACGCGCTCATCCGTTCGGCGTAGCCGAGGGCCGCGGCCCTCTCGACCCCGTCGGCCGGCTCGCGCTCCGGGTCGTCCTCGTGGAGGCGATCGATGGCGCTGATGGCGCGCGAATATCGATCCCGGTCGCTCACGCGATCGCCTCCGCGGCCTCCGGCCTCCACGCCGAGCACCTCTGCGACCAACCGCTCCGCCCGCTCCCGCTCGCCCTCTCTCAGCAGCTCGAGCACGTTCGAGTCGACCAACTCGTACCAGCGGCGCCGGCGCTCCTCGAACCCGGGCACCGCCTCGGCGAGCGGAGCCCGAGACCGGCGGGCGAGCTCGAGCAGCTCGGCGATCTCGGGGCCGAGCTCGCGCTCGAGACGCTCGCGCAGACGCACCGCGAGGGCGGGCGCGCTCCCCGAGGTCGAGATCGCGACCTGGAGGTCGCCACGGCGCACGATCGCGGGCGCGATGAAGCTGCACAGCGGGACCCGGTCCTGGACGTTGACGAAGATCCTGCGCTCCTCGGCAGCGTCGAAGACGAGCCGCTCGGCCTCGGGACCGAGGCGCTCGGCGAGCACCAGCGACGCGCCGTCCAGATCGCGTGCCTCGAAGTCGCGCGCTCGATGCTCGATCCCGGTCTCGACGACCAGCGCCGCGAGAGAAGGCTCGAGCGTCGGCGCGACCAGGCGCACGCGGGCGCCAGCAGCGAGCAAACCCTTCGCCTTCTCCCCGGCGACCCATCCTCCGCCGACCACGACCGCGAGGCGCTCGCGCAGGTCGAGGAACACCGGGTAGTAGCGGTGCGCCGGGTCGGGTGAAGCTCCTGCCGCACGCGGCTCGTTCGAAGCCGGTAGGGAAGCCCGCTCGGCGGCGACGCTCACGAGGCGTCTCCCGAGGCTTCTCCCGGCGCGATCCGCGCGAGGATCGCGTCGAGCGGCTCCACCCACGCGCTGCCCTCGACCAGGAAGCCGACGCGCTCGCGCGGATCCCCTCCGCGGTCGGTCACGCGGAAGCGCGCGTCGGCACAGATCCTCGCCGCGAGCGCCTCGACCTCGGGGCGCCAGGCCAGCCGCGTCGCATCGGCGTGCGGGGCGTGGAGCCGGTCGTTGAGGGTGACCTCGAAGCTGCGCGTGTCCCAGCGCATCCTCTCGCCGAGCCTCTGCTCGAGCACGCGCGCGGCCGCCAGCGTGTTGCGCAACGCGGACCGCAGGCGCGCGGCCGGTGTCGCCGGCTCGAGCGGTCGCCGGGATTCTCGGCGGCGGCTGTAGAGGTGGGAGCGCTGCCCCGCCGGACCGCCGAGCCGATCCCGGTAGGAGATCACGGCATCGTGGCCGATCAGCACCAGCCCAGGACCCTCGGGCACGTGGCTGTAGTCGGCGACGTCGATGAGCAGATCGTCGAGCGCCTGCTCGCGGATCAGCTCGTGAAACAGCGGGATCAGCTCGCCGGGAGCGTACGCCTCGCTGCCGAGCGTGGCGATCTCGACGTCGAGGCGCACCGTGGAGGCGGCCGATCGCGCCGCCTCCGACGCCTCGCGGCCGGCTGGCCCGGCGGTGATGCTGGTCGTGGTCATCTCGTCCTCCGTGACTTCGTCGTGTGGCTCGGGCAGCCCGGCGTGGCCTGGTGTCACCTCAGGTGGCGCTCATCCGCGAGTAGCAGGCGTGGGCGGCCTCGATGAAGAGTTGCGCCTCCTCGATCCGTCGATGCGCGTACTCGGGGTCGAACCCGTTGGATCCGTCACTGGCCGGAGCACCATTGGCGCCGTTCGCGGCCTCGAGCGCCTCCGCATGCGCGGCGAGCAGGTAGTTGGCGAACTTGGCGCCCGCGAACGGATCGTTGAAGCGGCCGGTCTCGACGAACCGCTGCTCGAACGCCCGCACCACCGAGTCGGCATCGTCGGGCAGGTCGAGGTCCTCGGAACGCGCCAGCGCCTTGGCCGCCTGCAGCATCGCCTCGTAGGCCTGGCGCGACGCCTGCTCAGGGGACCCCTCGTCGAGCTCGATCTGGGCCTCGAAGACCTTGCGCTCGCTCGCCTGCAGCCCGAACTCGACCACCGGAACGACCTCGCCCGCGCACTCGCCGACCCCGAGGTCGCCGATGGTGTACTCGCGGGGATCCCCCCAGTCCGAGAACAGCGTCCTGTCCTCGGCGTAGGACGGGAGCACCGTCAGGTCGTCGATCAGCTCGCGCAGCTTCGCCTTGCCGGTGCGGCGCGCGAAGTCCTTGAAGCCCTCTCCCAGCTCGCGCCCCTCGACGTAGGCCGCGGTGAGCCGGCGCACGACCTCGGGAATCCGCTTGGAGGGAACCGCGACGGTGGCCAACCCGTACGAGCCGGCGTTGTTCTGCCACTGACCGCCGAGGACGACCTGGAAGTGCGGCACGGTGCGCCCGTCGTGCTTGCGCGAGACCCCATAGAAACCGAGGTCGGCGACGTGGTGCTGGCCGCAGGAGTTGAAGCAGCCGCTGATCTTGATGCGCAGGCCGCCGACCGCCTCGTCGTGGAGGAAGCCGGTCTCCTGGATGCGACGCCGGAGCTCTGCAGCCAGGCCGCGCGAGGAGGAGATGCCGAGCTTGCAGGTGTCGGTCCCCGGGCAGGCGGTGACGTCGACCAGCGTTCCCGCCTCGGGCGCCGCTAGGTGGGCGCGCTCGAGGTCGCGATGCAGGTCCTCGAGGTCGGCCTCGGCGACGTAGCGCAGCACCAGGTTCTGCTCGACCGTGAACCGCAGGTGCCCGCGGTTGTAGCGCCGCGCGACGTCGGCCAGGGCTCTGGCCTGCGGCGAGGTGAGGTCGCCGAGCGGCAGCGCGACGGTCACCACCGCGTAGCCCGGCTGGCGCTGGGCGATGGCGTTGTGAGCGCGCCAGCGCTCGAACTCATCGGAGCGCGTGTCCGGGGGCAGCGGCGCGCCCTGGCGGCTCGCCTCCTCGGGCATCTCGAGCTCTTCGAGGTAGGCGGTCCAGCGCTCGTCCTCGGGCATCGTCGAGAGCTCCTCGGCGACCAGCCGGCGGAGCTCCTCGATCCCGAGCTTGGCGACCAGGAACTTGATGCGGGCGCGCGCGCGGTTCTTCTTCTCGCCGAGGCGCGCGAAGATCCGGCAGATCGCCTGCGCGGTGGGCAGCAGATCCTGCTCGGGGATGAACTCGGAGAGCACCTTCGCCTGGTGCGGCACCGCGCCGAGCCCGCCACCGACCAGGAACCGGAACCCGCGCCGCACCTCGCCGTCCACTTCCCGCACCCGTGCGACCAGCCCGAGGTCGTGCATGCTGGCGAGGCCGCAGGCGTGGCCCTGGCAGCCCGAGAACGCGATCTTGAACTTGCGGCCGAAGTCCTGAGCGTCCTTGTGGCCGAGCAGGTGGTAGGCGAGAGCCCGGGCGTACGGCGACACGTCGAACGCCTCGTCCGAGCACACCCCGGAGAGCGGGCAGGCGGTCACGTTGCGCACCGAGTTGCCGCACGCCTCACGGGTCGTGATGCCGGCAGCGGCCAGGCGGCGCATCAGGTCGGGCGTGTCGTCGATGTGGACGAAGTGGAGCTGGATGTCCTGGCGGGTCGTGACGTGGAGGATGCCGTCGGAGACCTCCTCGGCGAGGTCGGCGAGGAGATCGAGCTGCTCCGCATCGACCGCCCCGAACGGGATCTTGATGCGCACCATCCCCGGGGCGTCCCACATCGTGTGCGGCCCCTTGGTCAGCTCGCCGGAGGGGTACGGCAGGGTGCGGCTGGCGACCCCGTCGTGGCGCTGACCGTTGTCGTAGCGCTGTCCGTAGACGCCTCGCCGCAGCCGCGTCTCAGCGAACAGCCGATCGTCGATGCGCCCCAGCCGCTTGAGCTCGAGCTGGGTCTCGTAGGCGTCGATCTCGGCGACGAGCGTGGGATCGGTGCGATCGGCGAGCGCCTGCTTCCAGGTCCTGGTCGCGAGCTCGCTCGCGGGCCCGGCTTTCGGTTCGGTGGTCGTCATCGCAGCTCTCCTGTCAAGGCGGTCAAGGGAACCCTGGGAGTCGATTCGAGATCGGACGACGGCTGGTAGCGGGGTCCGGCGGTTTCGGCCGCGAGGCGCACGGTCGGCCCGACGACCAGCACCGCGGGAGCCTGGATCGCGGCGGCTTGGGCGGCCCCCGCGAGCTCGCCGAGCGGCGCGCGCACCTCGCGCTGGCTCGGCAGGGTGGCGTTCTCGACGATCGCCGCGGGGGTCGCCGGATCCCGGCCGCAGGCGATCAGCCGCGCGCAG
Source organism: Thermoanaerobaculia bacterium (assembly GCA_035546295.1). Classification (GTDB taxonomy): domain Bacteria; phylum Acidobacteriota; class Thermoanaerobaculia; order Multivoradales; family Multivoraceae; genus DATKBT01. The sequence goes on from DATKBT010000155.1 coordinate 19,572, forward strand.
ATCGCGCGCAGTCGACCGACCCCCATCAGCACGACCAGGGTGTCGATCCGCGAGAGCGCCTGCCAGTCGACGCCGCCGTCTGCGCCCCCATCCCTGGCCTCGACCTCGGGCGCGCGGTGGCCGGTGACCACCGCGAAGCTCGCGGCGCGCTCCCGCTCGGTCAGGGCGATCCCGGCGGCAGCGGGGCCGGCGAGAGCGCTCGAGATGCCGGGGACGACCTCGACGTCGATGCCGGCCTCGCGCAGCGCCTCGACCTCCTCGAAGCCGCGGCCGAAGACGTAGGGATCGCC
>DATKBT010000156.1:0-4768 GCA_035546295.1 Thermoanaerobaculia bacterium
GCCGATCCCGAGGCGGGTGCGCCGACGTCCGGTGGTGGCGAGCTCCGATCGCGATTCGCCGACGAAACGCCGGCTCGCCCACCGGCGAGCCCCTCACACCACGATGTTGACGAGCCGCCCGGGGACCACGATCACCTTGCGCGGCTCTCCGGCCTCGAGGAATCGCTGGGCGTTCTCCGACTCGAGCGCGAGGCGCTCGAGGGTGGCGCGGTCGGCGTCGCGCGCGACCGTCAGCAGGTCGCGCTTCTTGCCGTTGACCTGGACGACGATCTGGATCGTGTCCTCGACCAGCAGCGCCCGGTCGTGCTCGGGCCACTCGGCGCGGCAGATCAGCTCGCTCTCGCCGAGCCGCGACCACAGCTCTTCGGCGAGGTGGGGCGCGAAGGGTGAGAGCAGGCGCAGGAAGATGCCGACCGCCTCGCGAGGGAGCGTGTCCGCCGAGGTCGCCGCATTGCTCCAGATCATCATCTGGGAGATCGCGGTGTTCATGGCCAGCGAGTCGATGTCGGCCGTGACCTTCTCGATCGTCTTGTGCAGCAGGCGCCAGAGCTCGCCCTCGCTCGCACCGGGCGCGTCGACGAGCCGTGGATTGAGCTCGCCGCTCTCCTCGTCGACCACCACCCGCCAAACCCGCTGCAGGAACCGGTAGACGCCCTCGACGTCCTTGGTCTGCCAGGGCTTCTGCTGCTCGAGCGGGCCCATGAACAGCTCGTAGAGGCGCAGCGCGTCGGCCCCGTACTGGTCGATGACCTCGTCGGGGCTCACCACGTTGAGCTTCGACTTGGACATCTTCTCGATCCGCGAGGTGAGCTGTTCGCCGCTCTCGCGCAGCACCAGCGAGTCGCCGCGCTCCTCGACCTCGCTCGGGTGGTGGTACTTGCCGCGCGCGTCCTGGTACGAGTAGGCGAGGATCATCCCCTGGTTGAACAGGCGCTGGAAGGGCTCCCTGGTGTGGACCAAGCCGCAATCGAAGAGCACCTTGTGCCAGAAGCGCGCGTAGAGCAGGTGCAGCACCGCGTGCTCGACCCCGCCGACGTAGAGGTCGACCGGCATCCAGTAGCGCTCGGCCTCCTGTGACCACGGTTCCTGGTCGTTGTGGGCGTCGAGGTAGCGCAGGTAGTACCAGCACGATCCCGCCCACTGCGGCATCGTGTTGGTCTCGCGCACCGCGCGCCGGCCATCGGGCAGCTCGACGATCAGCCAGTCGTCGCCGGCGCGCGCCAGCGGCGGCTTGCCGTCGGCGGTGGGCCGGAACTCGTCGACCTGGGGCAGCTCGACCGGCAGCTCCGACTCGGGAACCGGCAAGATCTCGCCGGTCGGCTCGCCGTTCTCGCCGAGCACGTGCACCACCGGGAAGGGCTCGCCCCAGTAGCGCTGGCGCGAGAACAGCCAGTCGCGCAGCCGGTACTCGACGCGCGCGCGGCCGCGGCCGTGATCGATCAGCCACTCGATCATCCGCGACTTCGCGTCCTCGATCTCGAGCCCATCGAGGAACTGGGAGTTGATCGCGGGGCCCTCGCCCAGGTAGGCCTTGCCATCGAATCCCTCGGGCGGCTTCACGGTGCGCACGATCGGCAGGTCGTAGATCTCGGCGAAGTCCCAGTCGCGCTGGTCCTGACCGGGCACCGCCATGATCGCACCGGTGCCGTAGGAGGCGAGCACGTAGTCGGCGATCCAGATCGGGATCTCGTCTCCGGTCACCGGATGGAGCGCATGGGCGCCGGTGAAGACGCCGGTCTTCTCCTTGGCGAGGTCGGTGCGCTGGAGCTCGGTCTTCTGGCGAGCGGCTGCGACGTACTCGTCGACCGCGGCGCGCCGATCGACGCTCTGGGCGTCCGTCGCCGTGATCCGGGAGACCAGCTCGTGCTCGGGCGCGAGCACGCAGTAGGTGGCGCCGAACAGCGTGTCGGGCCGGGTGGTGAAGACCGTGAACGAGAGGTCCTCGCGCCCCGCGATGGGGAAGACGATCTCGGCGCCCTGGCTCTTGCCGATCCAGTTGCGCTGCATCTCCTTGACGTGCTCGGGCCAGTCGACCTCCTCGAGATCGTCGAGCAGCCGCTCGGCGTACTCGGTGATCCTGAGCATCCACTGCTTCATCGTGCGCCGCTCGACCGCGTCACCGGTCTCGACGTAGGCGCCGTCCTTGACCTCCTCGTTGGCGAGCACGGTGCCCAGCGCCGGGCACCACCAGACCGGCACGTCCGCGAGGTAGGCGAGGTCGCGCTCGAACAAGCGCAGGAAGATCCACTGCGTCCAGCGGTAGAAATCCGGCGCCGAGGTGTCGACCTCGCGCTCCCAGTCGTAGCTGAAGCCCAGCCGCCGGATCTGCTCGCGGAAGGTGTCGACGTTGCGGCGCGTGATCTCGGCCGGGTGGCGCCCCTCGCGCACCGCGGAGCGCTCGGCGGGCAGCCCGAAGGCATCCCAGCCGATCGGGTGCAGCACGTTGTATCCCTGCATCCGGCGCATGCGGGCCACGACGTCGGTGGCGGTGTAGCCCTCGGGATGGCCGATGTGGAGCCCCGCCCCCGAGGGGTACGGGAACATGTCGAGCACGTAGTACTTGGGCCGCGAGCGCAGCGTCTCGGGGTCGGAGGGGGTGCGGAAGGCCCGTTCCTCGGCCCATCGCTGCTGCCAGCGAGGCTCGACGACGGCGGGTTGGTAGCTGTGTTTGGCCATGACGTTCATCTCGCCTCGCCGGTCGGGGCGTTCGCACGCGCATGCCCCACCGCCGAAGTTGGCGAAGGATAGCAAGGGGCTCCTTGGACGACCGCGATGGCTGGTTCGTATCGAGTGCAGCGACTGCTCGGACAGCCCTGAGGCCGGCGGAGGACTCTGAGATGAATGCGATGAACGCGCCCGAGAGGACGTCCTGGCTGGTGGCGGCGCTGCTCCTCGTCGCCGCAGGAGCGACCGCCCAGGAGGCGCAGCCCGTTCAGGTGATCAACCTCCCCGAGGTCCAGAGGGTGGAGGGCGACGTGCGGATCGAGGAGCCGGTGCCACACTCGCGCTTTCACCGGATCATCGACGTCACCGTGCCGCCGGGCGCGCTCGAGAGCACGGTCGACCTGGTGGAGGAGCGCACCCTGGACGTGTCCGGCTTCACCGAGGTCTCGCTCAGCCTGCTGGTGGTCACCGGAGACCTGCTCTCGCGCGAGGGAACGGTCGGAGCGTGGCTGGTCCCGGCCGAGGAGCGTGTCTCGCTGGTGCTCGACCAGTACGCAGAGGCGATGTTCCCGCTCGCGGTCGAGACGACGGTAACCCCGGGCACCGGCCTGCGGCAGTTCGGCTCGGAGCCGACGCGGCACGCCATCGCGTTCCCGCGCTATCGCGTGCTGTTCTTCAACGACTCGGCGAAGGCGGTCACGGTCAGCCTGTTCGCCTACCTGACGAACTGAGCTGTCGGCCGTCGCCGGGGCGGTTCGTGGCGCCGGGGTTCGTCGCGGACGCCGCTCACTCGCCGCTCACTCGCTGTCCTCGAGACGCTCGAGCGCCAGCCGGCGCGCTGCGCTCTCGGTGTCGATGCTCTCGCTCTCGGCGAGCGCGAAGATCTCGGCGAGGTTGCGCGTGATGCGAGCCTCGACCTCGGCTCTCGCCCGCTCCTCGCTCCATCCGTACGATTCCACCCCGACGACCCCGATCACGCCGCCCGCGTTGACCGCGAAGTCGGGCGCGTAGAGGATTCCCCGGTCGTCGAGCCGGCGCGCGCCGTCGTCCGCGCCGAGCTGGTTGTTGGCGGCGCCGGCGACGATCCGGCAGCGCAGCCGCGGGATCGTCTCGGCATTCAGCACGCCGCCGAGCGCGCACGGGGCGAACAGGTCGCAGGCGACGTCGTAGATCGTGTCCGGCGCCACCTCCTCGATCGCGCTTCCCTCGCAGGTGCGCCTTACCGCCTCGCCGTCGACGTCGCAGACGATCACGCGCGATCCTTCAGCGGCGAGCGCTGCGGCCACGCGCGAGCCGACCCCGCCCAGGCCCTGGATCGCGAACGTCCGCTCAGCGAGCGGAGCCTCGCCGAACACGTGCGCGATGGCGGCGCGGATGCCCGCCAGCACGCCGACCGCGGTCGGCGCGGTCGACCCGCCCTCGATCCCCTGGCTGGCGCGGCTGGACACGTGCTCGCCCCCGGTCTCAGCGATCACGTCCATGTCCTCGGGCGTGGTTCCGACGTCGGGTCCGGTGCCGAAGGCGCCGCGCAGCGAGGCGACGAACGATCCGTAGCGCCGCAGCAGGTCCAAACGAGCGGCCGGGTCGAGGTCGGGAGGCACGGCCAGCACCGCCTTCGCTCCGCCGATCGGGATGCCGGCGAGCGCCCACTTGTAGGTCATCGCCTCGGCGAGCGCCAGCGCGTCGGCCACCGCCGCCTCCCGAGAGCCGTAGCACTTCATGCGCGTGCCGCCCCCGGCGCGACCTCGACCCGCGCGGTGGATGGCGACCAGCATCAGCGTGCCGGTGGCGTGATCGTGCCGCGCGTGCAGCGTCTCGCCCGACCAGTTCCCCAGGGCTTCCCACATCTCGTCTGGACTCTGACAGAGCGACGCCGAGGAGGCCATCGCGGTCGCGGCCCCGCCTCGCTCCTCGCGCTCTCCGACGCGCTCGGCGCCGCTAGGTCGGCTAGGTCGACTAGGCCAGCTGGAAGTTCACAAAACGGTCAAAGTTCGATCAAGCCGCTGCGAACGCCTAGAGAAACGGCTGTGGCCTGGTCGACCCAGCCGCGCCCGCTTGCGGGCTTGCGGCGCACGAGTGATCGGCTAGCGGGCTCGTGGTATGA
>DATKBT010000157.1:0-2334 GCA_035546295.1 Thermoanaerobaculia bacterium
GTCGCCGTTGCGCTCATCCTCACAGCCGGACTATCGAGAGGAGGTACTCCTGCGGCAGGCGCAGGCTGCCGTCGTCGGCCTCGTTGGCGTCGCGCCAGATCGCGACGGTCTTGTCGCGCAGCTCGCCGAAGCGCTCGCCGAGCATCGCCCGGGCGGCCACCATTGGCCCGAAGCGGTCCATGAAGTAATCCGCAAACCCGTCGATCGAGTCCCACTCGATCCTGTTCACGTGGCGCTCGAACTCGAGGCTCCTCGCCGCCGAGCCGAACAGCTCCCGCACGTGCTCTTCACTGCCCCAGAGGATCGGCGGCGAGGCGTAGTCGGGGGGCGGAGGCATGTAGGCGGCGCTCGCCGCGAAGACCCCGCCGACGACGCCCTCGGGCGACCAGGCGGCCGTCACGATCACCCCGCCCTCGCGGCAGACACGGACCATCTCGTCGGCGACCCGCCGGTGGCGCGGCGCGAACATGTGCCCGAACGTCGAGAGCACCCGGTCGAAGCTCCCGTCCTCGAAGGGCAGCTCCTCGGCGTCACCCTCGACCCACTCGACCTCGACGCCTGCGGCGTCCGCCGTGGCGCGCCCCTCCTCCAGCAGCTTCGGCACCAGGTCGAGTCCCGTCACCCGCGCGGCGGCGCGCGCCGCCGGGATGGCGGCGTTGCCGGTGCCGCACGCGACATCGAGCACGCGCATCCCAGGCTCGATTCCCGCGCGAGCGACGACCAGCTCGCCCACCTCGGCGATGTGCTGGGAGAGCGTCCCGTAGTCACCTGCGTCCCAGACCGCGCGCTGCCGCGTCTTGAACTCGTCCAGCTGAACCGCCATCGTGAACCTCCTCGACGAAGTACGACCTCGTCATAGGTGCGCAAGACCGCCCGGCCGTTACAGCGGGATGTCCATCAGCGGCGCGACCAGTTGCCGTACGCGGACAGCAGCGCGTCGCGGGCCTCCGGCGCCAGTGACTCCTCGGGCAGCCGCCCGAGGGCGCGGATCGTCTGGCGCATCTGCTCGAGGTAGGTATCGCAGTACTCGCACTCGGCAATGTGCGCCTCGAAGCGCGCCCGGTCCCGCGGTGAGAGCCTGTCCTCGAGGTAGTCGGTCACGAGCTCGACGAGCTCGCGGCACGGCAACTCGGGCAGATCGTCGACGTTCACGTCACCTCCGTCGCCTCGAAGTGGCGCTCGAGTGCGTTCCGTACCCGAGAGCGCGCGCGGTGAAGCAGCACACGCTGATTCGTGTCGGTGAGACCCAGAACGTTGCACGTCTCCGTCGCCGTGAGACCCTCAAGGTCGCGCAGCACGAGAACCTCGCGCTGGGACGGCGAGAGGCCGCGTATCGCGGCGAGGATCACCTCGCGCGCCTCACCGGCGAGCAGCTCCTCCTCCGGCGCTGGCCAATGGACAGGCCCGACCGCCCAGTGCTGGGACCAGCGAGCCGCACCGGCCGGGCGGAACCGCGCCCCCTCGACGACAGGCCCGACCGCATCCGCCGGCATCGGGAGGGACCGTCGTTCGGCGCGCGCGCGAGAGCGCGCCAGGTTGATCACGACTCCCAGCACCCACGTGCGCAGGGCCGACCGGCACTCGAAGCGGCGAAGGTCGCGCAGCACGATCAGCCACGCCTCCTGAACGACCTCCTCGGCGACCGCGCGACTGTCGAGGTGCGAGAGCGCGACCCGGAGCATAGTGCCGCTCCAACCCTCCACGAGCTCAGTGAAGATCCGCTCGTCGCCCTTTAGCAGCGCCTCCAGCAGCGCGTCTTCCTCGAAAGAGCGGCGCAACCGACCGGGCTCGGTCGAAGAAGGAACTCGGGCCACCGGACGATTCTGCCACTCGCACACGGCTCGGCCAGGACGTGTCCTACGCCCACCGGTACGCCGAGCTCGCACGCGAGCTCCGGGACGGCATCGAGGGCGCCGTGAACGTCTACACCGACGAGAAGCCGGGGCGGGAGCACGTCGATCGGGCGCGAGCAGCGCTCTCGGCCGAGGACGTCGCCCGAGCCACCGAGGCCGGCCGTCGGCTCACGATCAAGGAAGCACTCGACCTGACGAGGAGCCCCGAATTGGCTTCGGCGTAACCCGGCCGGCGGCTGGCCCGAGGACGTGCATCGCCCGCGTCTGGCCGTTGACCGAGCGTGGTTTGTGGCCGTAGGATCGGCCGATCGGAAAGGAGACAGAAATGGGTGAGCCCCGTCAGGTCATGGACCGCGTCACGGAAGCCGCGTTCGCGGAGGATCAGGATGCGCTGAAGAAGCTGTACGCGCCGGATGCGGTTGCCGAGACGCCCGACCAAGGGACGGTCAGCGGGCCGGAAGCAATCGCTGCATGGTTCGGG
>DATKBT010000158.1:0-13963 GCA_035546295.1 Thermoanaerobaculia bacterium
GTCCTGGCGGGCGAGGGTATCGGCGAGGCGCGCCCGCAGGGGGATGCTCCCGGGCTCCAGCTCGAGACCTCGTTCGTAGAAGCCGATTGCCGCGGGGAGGTCCTCCCGGCGCTCGGCGATCGCGCCCAGCAGGTTGAGAGCCTGGGACATCCTCGGGTTCGCCTCCAGCAGTGCGAAGCCGACGGCCTCGGCCTCGTCCCAACGCTCGAGCTCGACGAGATAGCTGGCGAGCTTGAAGCGCAGAGGCTCGACCTCTGGAAATGTTGCGATCCCGCCGCGCAGGACGGCGAGAGCCGCCTCTGGGTCTCCCTGCGCTGCGGCGAGCTCGTGGCGTAGCTCGACGATCTCCGGCATCTCGAGGTCGGGGTTCTCGGCGGTCAATCGCTCCAGCGTCTCCCAGGCCAGCTCGACCTCGCCGCCCTCGAGCGAGGTACGAACCGCGTGGAGCTCCATCTCGAGCACGATCCCCCGCTTCGGATCGAGAGGCTCTCCCGCGCTCGAGGCGGAAAGCGAGAGGTAGCCCAGGGCACGCAGCCGGCTCTCGTCCTCGCCGGTGAGCTCGCGACGCGAGTCGGCGGGCTCCGGTGCGCTGGGCAGCAACCTCCTGAGCTCGCGGCGGAGGCGCTCGGCTTCCGCGGTACGCAGCGAGGCGAGATTGCGACGCTCGTGCGGATCGGCTCCCAGGTCGTAGAGCTCGGGCCGCGGCAACGCGATGTACTTGAGCCGATCGACCAGGATCCCCTGAAGCGGAGCCCAGTTCTTGAACTCCGCCCCATTCATGCTCTCGAAGTAGACGTCGCGCGGGCGGGACTCACGCCCACCGGCCAGGAGACTCGCGAAGCTCCGCCCGTCGAGATTCGGAGGGGGCTCGACGCCGAGTAGCTCGAGGAGAGTCGGGAGGAGATCCACCAAGCGGACGCGCTCCGTGACGACATGGCCGGCGGGGATGCGGCCCGGAGCGGCGAACAGGAGAGGGACGCGGAGCACCTCCTCGTAGCAGAGCAAGCCGTGCCCCTGCTCCACGTGCTCGCCGAAGGCCTCACCGTGATCGGAGGTGACCACGACCAGGGTCGACTCGAGGAGACCGCGGGCGCGGAAGGCCTCGAGCAGCCGGCCGACCTGCGCGTCGACGAAGGCGATCTCGCCGTCATAGGGACGATCACGGAAGCGGGTTGCGAGCTCTCCCGGCGGTGCGTAGGGCAGGTGGGGGTCGTAGAGGTGTACCCAGGCGAAGAAGGGCCGGTGGTCCTCGCCCCGGCGCCGCTCGAGCCAACGCTCGACCTTGGCGATGACCCGGTCGGCGGGGATCTCGCTGTCGAAGTCCTGAAACAGGTCGGCGGTCCCAAGTGAGTCGTCGTAGACGTCGAATCCTTGGGCGAGACCGAACTTGGAGGTCACCACGTAGGCGGCGACGGCGGCGAAGGTGGCGAAGCCCTGCTCGCCGAGCAGCGCTGCCAGGGTGCGGTGCGAGGGCGGCAAAAAGTGCACGCCATTCACCCTCACGCCGAGGGCGAAGGGCTCCTTGCCCGTGAACATCGTGGCGTGCGACGGCAGCGTCAGGGGCACTGAGCTGTAGACCTCGGCGAAGCGCACGCCACCTTCGGCGAGGGCATCCAGGTGGGGGGTCTCGGCGAGCGCATAGCCGTAGGAGCCGAGGCGATCGGGGCGCAGCGTGTCGATGGTGACCAGCAGCAAGCTCTCGCGGGAGAGGTCGGGGGAGCGCACGCCGCCGCGGCACGCGGAGCCGAGAACCGCAGCCGCGAGGAGAAGCGCGCTCAGGAGGAGACCGGAAGCGAGGGCCAGGGGGCGGGTACGGCTCCCGGATGAAGGCCGGCGCAGCACGGCGGAATCGTATCAACCGGGGCGTGCCTGGCGATTGGGGAGCTGGCGCAGCCGTCGCGCCGGCTCTCGACGTGGGCGCGCGCCGGGTGGGCGGGCGGGGCGCCGAGCGGGCACGCCGGCTAGAGCTAGAATCTGGATCGGGTCAGGCGGTTGCATGGAAAACAGAGGCGGCACGCGGCACCAGAGCACGAAGCGGCGGCGAACCGGGGAAGGGCTCACCGCGTGTCTGCTCTTCGTCATCGGCCTCGCGGCAGCCGTGATCGCGTCCCGGCCGGGGCACTCCCAACCGACGGCGCCGTCCCAGCTCGAGATCCCACGGCCCGACCTCGGATCGATGGAGGCGGCGGCGCGGGACAAGATCGAGAGCATGCAGGGCGCCCTCGCCCGCCTCGTGGGTGAGCCCGACGTGCCCAAGAGCGATCTCGCCGAAGGCTTCGGCTACCTCGGACAGCTCTTCCACGCGTTCCAGCTCCACGACGCCGCCGAGATCTGCTACCACAACGCCCAGTTGCTGGCCGACGACGATCGGCGTTGGAGCTACTACCTGGGACTGGTGCGCAACGCCCGAGGCGACTTCGAACCGGCGGTCGGCGACTACGAGCGGGCCCTCGTCCTGGGTCCCGACGACTCCGCCACCCTGCTCCGTCTCGGCAACGCGTTGCTCGAGCTCAACCGTCACGAGGATGCGCAGCGTCGCTTTGCCCGCGTGCTCGAGCTCGACCCGGCGAGCGCCGCGGCCCACTACGGCCTGGGCAGGGTGGCTGCGGCGCGCGGGGAACACGCTGCGGCGGCGCAGTCGTTCGAGAAGGCGCTCGCCCTGCAGCCGGAGGCCACCGTCGTCCACTATCCACTGGCTCAGGCATACCGCAAGTTGGGCGATGTGGATCGGGCCCGGCTCCACCTCGGCAAGCGGGGCGAGGAGAGGCCCCGGTTCGAGGATCCGCTGGGCGACCAGGTGTCGCGGCTGGCCAAGGGGACCGCCTTCGAGGTCGCCCTCGCCCTGGCTCGCGACACCGAGAGGTTCTCGGCCAGGGACTTCCTCGGCTTCGCTCTGTCCCAGTTCGGCGACGTCAAAGGGGCGATCGAGCAGCTCGAGCACGGCTTGGCGCTGCATCGCGAGGCGGGGGAGGAGGAGACGTCCGCGCTCGAGCGGGCCCGGATCCACTACCTGCTCGGCGGCCTCCTGGTCAACGACCTCCGGGACGAGGAGGCGATCCGCCAGTTTTCCGCCGCCGTCGAGCTCGATCCCACTCTGCTCGACGCGCGCCTCAAGTGGGGCAACTGCCTGGCTCGCGGGCGGCGTTTCACCGAGGCGGCCGAGAGCTATTCACGAGTCCTCGCTGTCGATCCCACCCACGCGGCGGCGCTGCTCAACCGCGCGGCGGCGCTCATGGAGGCCGGCCGCGACGCCGAGGCGAGGGTGGACCTCGAGAGGCTCGTCGAGCTCCACCCGAGTGAGACCGAGGCGCACGCCCGGCTGGCCCTGGTGCTTGCCCGCTCCGGCGAGGTCGACGCGGCGATTGACCGCTACCGGACCGCAGCCGGCCTCGACCTCGCGCCCACCGAGCGAGTGTCGGTCCATCTCCAGCTGGCCCGTCTGCTGCGGCAGCGGGGGCAGCTGGAGGACGCCCTCGACCAGTTTCGCCTCGCCCTCGAGGCCGACCCCGCGTCGCTTCCGGCGCTCGACGGGCGAGCCAGCCTGCTGGGGCAGATGGGGCGCTATGCCGAGGCGGCCGGCGTATACGGGGTGCTGGTCGCTCTCCGCCCCGACAGTCCGGTGGCCCGAGTCGGTGAGGCGACCGCGCTGATCCTCGGCGGCCAGTACGCCGCCGCAACGGCCCGCCTCGAGGAGGGGCTGGTCGCCCTGCCCGATCAGCTCACGCTCAAAGACATCCTCGCTCGCCACCTCGCCGCCTGCCCGGATCTCTCGGTGCGGGACGGCGCGCGCTCTCTCGAGCTCGCGCGCGAGCTCTGGCAGCAGCTGCCTACGCCGGAGAGCATGGAGACCCTGGCGATGGCGCTTGCCGAGGCCGGCCGGTTCGAGGAGGCCGAACACTGGCAGAGCAAGCTCCTCGAGAGAGTCGAGGCGGACGGCGGCGACCAGGACCCGGCGCGGCTGCGGGCCAACCTGGAGCGCTACCGGCGCGGCGAGGCCTGCTGCGTCGAGTAGCGCGCCGGAGGCTCCGTCGCCATTGCGATCTCGGCCGGCGACGAGGCGCGCCACGGCTCGGAGCGGAGGTAGGCGAGCAGGCGCTCGCGCAGCTTCTCCAACGTCGCCTCGTCGCCCTCACCTTGGGCCTGTGCCAGGAGGCCCCGTTGGAGCTCGATGGCCCGCTCGAACTCACCCAGCTCCGCGTAGGCCATGGCCACGGTCTCTCCCGTCTCGTAGGTTTTCTTCACCTCGTAGACCGCGAGCGCCAGAGGCAGGGCCAGCGCGCCGTCGCGTACGCGATCCACCGGAGCGGTGGCCAGGAGTCGGGCGAGGGTGTGGGCGATCTGTCCGTCGCGTGGCAGCGTCTCCAGCGCCTCCTCGAGCTTGCGACGGGCCTCGCCGTAGCGGCCGAGCAGCAGCAGGGCGGTCGCCTCACCGCGGCGAGCCGCGCCGTTTCCCGGCGCGGCCGCCACCACCGCGCCGAACTCCGCGGCGCTCTCCTCGTAACGGCCGAGATAGGCCAGCACGCGCGCGAGCTCGAAGCGGGCCAGGTGCAGCGTCGGCTCCGCCTCCAGCGCTCCTCGATAGCGTCCGATGGCCGCTTCGAAGTCTCCGGCGTTCGCCAGGCTCTGGGCCTCCGAGACGAGCAAGTCAGCGGGGGCCGTGGGTGCCGCGGGTCGCCCTTCTTGGGCCATCGGGAAGACGGGAAGGCTCGGCAGAAGCAGGATGCCCAGGACGAGGCGCTGCAGACGACGACGCGGCGGCGTCGGGCAGAGGCTCGGGGGCGCCGGGGAGAGGGTCATGATCAGCTCTTACGGCCTGGCGACTCGGCCACCAGGGTGGCCCGGATGATCTCGTCCGGGGAGCTCGCGCGCCACGCTGTCCTCCGTTCGTAGGCGTCCAACCGCTGGAGCTGGCGCTGCCGTTCGTCGGTGAAGCCCTCGCTCCCGTTCACCAGGCTGCGCTGCATGGCCGCCGCCCGGTCGAACTGACCCGTCTCGGCCAGGGCCATGGCCAGCGTTTCCACCGTCGCCGCCTCGGGTCGTGCGGCGTGGAGCTTGCTCGCCAGCTCGAGCGCGAGGTGGCCGTTGCGCACGCGCTCCTCCGGCGCGCTGGCGAGCACGCGCGCCAGGGCGTGAGCGAGCTGGCGATCCCGCGGCAGGGCTTCGAGACTCTGCTGGAGCCGCAGCCGCGCCTCGTCCCAGCGCTCCTGGAGGAGGAGGGCGACGACCTGCGCGCGGCGGGCGGGGCCGTGCCTGGGCGCTTCGGCGATCACTCGCGCGAGCTCGTCGAGCGCCTCGTCGTAGCGCCCCAGGTGACCCAGGATCCTGGCCATCTCGAAGCGAGCGTCGGTCAGCTCGGGAGCGATGCGAAGCGTTTCGCGGTAGCGCTCGAGCGCAGGGCCGATCTCTCCCCGGTCGAGCAGGGAGCCCGCCTCCCTGGCCAGTAGGGCCGCGCGCTCCCCCTCTCCCGACGGAAGACTCGACCCGACGTCGCGTTGCCGGCGGGCGGAGTCGAGATCCCCGAGGAATTCGAGGGCTTCGGCATACCGGAGCCGCGTCTCGGCGTTCTCGGGATCAGCCTCGACGGCCCGCCGGAACTCGGCCAACGCCTCGTCCCGCCGCCCGAGATTGACCAGCGCGGTCGCCCGCCGGACTCGCGTCTCGCTGTGATCGGGGAGCGCCTCGAGCACGCGGTCGTAGTGCGCCAGCGCCTCGTCGAAGCGGCCGGCCCGCGCCAGGGAGTTGGCCAGCTTGAGGTGGGCGTCGGCGCGCTCGGGATCGAGCTCCACCGCCTTGGCGAAGTAGCGTAGAGCCTCCTCCTCTCCACCGTGGAGAACCGAGAGCCCGCCCAGGATGCGGTATACCTCGGCCCGCTCTCTGCGGGTCCGCTGCTCGTCGCCGCTGTCGCCATGGCGCAGGGCAAGGTGGAGTTGCTCGATGGCGCCATCGACGTCGCCGAGCTTCTCCAGAGAGAAGCCGAGCGCCTTGCGGGCGGTGAAGTCCTCGGGGTCGATCTCGAGCGCCTTGCGGTAGCTTGCGGCGGCGAGGTCGTAGCGCTCCTCGCTGAACGCGTCGGCCGCCGCGACCAGATAGAGCTCGGCGCTTCTCGCCAGCCTGGAGACCGGCTCGAGGAGTGGATCCTCGAACAGCACCGGCGCGTCGCCTCCCTCCTCCAGCAGCTTCTGCGCCTGGTCGAGATGGCCGAGCCGGCGGTGGGCGAGACCGAGCGCGTGTCGCACGCTCGAGGCCGAGGGCTGCAGCGCGAGCGCCCGCTCGAAGTGGGTGACCGCCGCCGCCGAGTCTCCCGCGGCCGCCGCTATCTTGCCCAAACCGTCATGGGCGGCGGCGGACGAGGGGTCGACCTCGAGCACGCGAGCGAAGTGGCGCCGAGCCGACTCGAGATCGCTTTGCTCGAAACGTACGGTGCCCAGGCGGAGGTGGCTCGGGCGATCGTCCGGGCGCAGCGCGATCGCCCTCTCGAGGACGGTGGTCGCCTCCTCGAGCCGGCCCTGGATCTGGTACAGATGGCCGAGCAGGTACGGCCAGCGGTAGTCCTCCGACACGAGGTGCTGGGCGTTCCGGAAGCACGCCTCCGCGGCTTCGAGGAAGCTGTAGGTGACGTAGAGGAGCCCCAGGTCGCCGAACGCGCTGGCCAGCTCCGCAGGAGCGATGGCAGGGTCGTCGAGGCGCGTGCGCAGCTCCCTCTGCTGCTCTTCCACCTGCTCGCGAACCCCTTGCTCCGAGCGCGCGAGGTCGGGCTCGGGCACGGGAAGCAGCGTGGCGGCGGTCGAGCCGCCGCGGTCGGGGGCGCCGCCGTCGCGAGCGCTCTCGCCCGCACACGACGAGAGGAGAGGGAGAGCGAGCAGGGCCACGAGGCAGGGGCCGACGCCGTTCCCCAGCCGCCGTTCCATCAGGTCTCCTCCGGGTCTACCGGAGTCCCGGTTCCCTGGCGCAGGGTGGTGTAGCGGTCCACCGGCAGCCCGCTCCACTCTTCCGCGGAACCGTCGGGCCAATGAATCCTCACCGTCACCGCCGAGGCGTCCTCCCCGAGGCCGAAGAGCGCGCGTGGATCGTTCGAGCTGGCGAAGCTCCCGTCGGTGTGGACGCGGCGCACGTGGGGCGGCTCTCCCGGCCGCAGCACCACGGCACGGGCGCCGAGCATGTCGCGGCGCCCGTCCCGACCGACGGCACGAACGCCGAGCCAGTGCCGGCGTTGGCCGATCTGGTTCAGGAGCAGGCGCGCCGGGCCGTTGTTGTTGGCGATCAGAACGTCGGTGTCGCCGTCGTTGTCGACGTCGCCGAACGCCGCCCCACGACTGACCTCCGAGCGTTGGAGCTCGCTCTGGCCCAGCACCTCCTCGTAGCGTCCGTCTCCGGTGTTGCGGAAGAGCTGGTTGGTCTGGTGCAGGGGGAAGGGATCCTGAGCGCGGGCGAGGGCCTCGATTCTCTTCACTGCCCCGCTCACCACCAGCAGGTCGAGCCAGCCGTCGCCGTCGAAGTCCAACCAGGAAGTGCCGAACGAGGTGTAGGGCCGGCTCGGCGCCCCCAGACCGGAGGCCACGGTCGCGTCCTCGAACACGCCGCTTCCGTCGTTGATGTAGAGCGTGTTGGTCTCGCCGGTGAGATGAGTCATGAAGAGGTCGAGATCGCCGTCACGGTCGAAGTCGGCGGCGTCGACGCCCATGCTGGCCTCGGCCCTTCCCTGGCCGTTGACCGCGCAGCCTGCGAGCCGCGCCTCGTCCGAGAACGCGCCGGGGCGGTGCTGGATCCACAGGTTGTTCGGCAGCCCGTCGTTGGCGACGTAGAGGTCCGGCCAGCCGTCGCCGTCGAAGTCGGCGGCCACGGCGCCCAGGGCCCCTCCGAAGCCCGAGCGCATGCCAGCGGCGGCGGTAACGTCCTCGAAGGTTCCGTCGCCCCGGTTGCGGAAGAGGCGATCGGGCTCGGCCGCGAAGGAGCCGGGCCCGCAGTAGTCCTGGGCGCCGGTGAAGTCGCGGCAGACCGGAGCGTTCTCGAACGTGGCGGCGATGTAGTTGCCGACGAAGAGATCGAGCCACCCATCCCGGTCGTAATCGAAGAAGACCGCGGGCACACTCCACCTGGACTCACCGCTGCCGGTCTCGGCCGTGACATCGACGAACGTACCGTCTCCACGGTTGCGCCAGAGCTGGTTGGGGCCCAAGTTGGTGACGTAGAGATCGATCCACCCGTCGTTGTCGTAGTCGCCTGCCGCCACTCCCATGCCGTAGCCCTGGGCGTCGATGCCGCTCGCCATGGTGACGTCGGTGAAGCGCAGCGAGGGAACCCCGTCCTCGCCGATCTCGAGGTCGTTGCGGAAGAGGCGGTCGCGAAGCGGAGGCGGGTGGGGCGGCGGGAAGAGAGCGTCGTCCATCGTCTTGCCCGGGCCGAGGAGGGCGCCCTGGACCAGGTAGACGTCGAGATCCCCATCGTTGTCGTAGTCGAACAAGGCGGCCCCCGCGCCGGTGACCTCGGCCATGTAGTACTCGCCGGTCATGCCGTTGAAATGGACGAAGTCGAGACCGGCGGCGCCGGCCGCGTCGCTGAAGAGCGCTGCCGCGGGGCCGCTCGGGGGGGCGTGGTCTCCGCCGTGCCGCCGCGCCGACGAAGGCTCCCCGCCAGCGAGGCGATCCTCGGTTCGCTGGCAGGCCACGCAGGCGACGAGCGCCAGTGCCGCCGCCGGTCCGGCCGCCCTACACCGCCATCCTGCTCGAGGACATCCGCTCGACCGGCGCGAGAGCGCCGGGCGCACCCGGTCGGCGGCATCCGTCATCGACCGGCTCCGCGCCGATCGTCAACGATCGTAGCAGGTGCCTGCGCGCTTCCCGTCATCGCCGCGAGATCGCGCGTTCTGCCAGGCTCAGGTTGTCTCGCGCACTCTGGAGAGCGGGATCGAGCTCGACGGCCCGACGGAGGTGCTCGATGGCCTCCTCGATGCGTCCCTGCCGGAACCGAACGGTCCCGAGGTTGTTGTGGGCGTCGGCGAGATCGGGGTCGAGCTCGATCGCCCGCTGCAGGTGAACGACGGCGTCGTCGATGACGTCTCCCAGGAGCAGGAGGGCGGCCAAGTTGTTGTGCGCGCCGGCGTCGAGGGGGTCGCGACGCAGGATCTCCCGGAACTGGGCGGCAGCGTCGTCGAGCCGGCCCAGCCGCTCGAGAGCGCGCCCGTAGTTGTGGCGTGTCTCGGCGGAGTGCGAGGCCGCGCGTATGGCCTGCTCGTAGAACACCGTCGCTTCCTGCCATCGGTCCTGGGTCGCGAGCAGATCGGCGAGCCCGCGGTTCGCCCCCCAGTGATCGGGGTCGAGGCGAAGGGCGTGCCGGTAGAGTCGGCTGGCCTCGCCCAGCTCCCCCTTTCTGAACAGTAGGTGGCCGAGGTTGGTGCGCGCCTCCGCGTCGTCGTCTTCGGTCTCGAGCGACAGGCGCAGGTAGCGGATGGCGTCGTCGAGCCACCCGTCGTCCAGGAAGCGCTGGGCGATCCAGCTCAGGTGGACATCGCCGGGCGCGGCGAACCATCGGCCGGGGAACGGTACCGCCATCGCGCGGCGCACGGTCGAGGGCGAGCCGAGGTGCTCGACGTCCTCGAGCAGGCGCTCGAGCTCGACCGGCCCACGGTAGAAACCGGCGAGTCGGGCGTCGCCATCGAGCAGCAGGCTGGACGGGATCGCGAAGGGCAGGTGGGTGGCCGACAGCAGGTCGTGCAGCACCTCCAGCTTGGTCAAGAGCTCGGGGTTCGCGAACCCGGTCTCGAAAGGGAACCCCGTGGCTGCGAGGACCCGCCGTGCGTCCTCGGGTCCCGTGGTCGCGCCGTCCTCGAGCCCATCCACGCTCAACGCGATCACGTCCAGGCCCGCCGCGCGGATCCGGGCCTCGTTGCGCGTGAGGTCGCGGAGCTCCTCGATGCAGGGCGGGCACCAGCTCGCCCACAGGTTGATCAACGTCGGCGCTCCCACGCGCTCCTCGAGCGGGATCGCGCGGCCCGCCGCGGTCTCGTACTGGACGGTCGGGAGCGGGGCCCGGGCCACCAGGTAGAGGCGGCGCGGCGTGCGGGACGGCGTGGTCGCCGGAGCCGACGGCCGCAGGCTCACCTGGCGCTCGGGAGCGATCCACCGCTGCGCGCGACCGTCTCCCTCGACGATCGAGTAGCGGGCGTCGGCCGCTACACCCGGCAGCGTCTCGCGTGCTCCGCCCGGCCAGCGGACGGCGATCTTCTCGATGCGCAGGTGGGGGCCGAGCCCGAAGTGCAGCCACTTGCTCGATTGCGAGAGGAACCCGTCGCCCGCGCGCAGCGTCTCGACCATCACCCGGGGCCGATCGCTCCCATCCTCGACGTGGACCTCCACCCTGGCTCCGATCGCGTCGCGGTTGCTGGTGCGTCCGGTCAAGCGGAGAGCCAGGTAGTGAGCGTCGCCCGGCGAGTCGTTGCGCGCGAAGCGAAGCCGTGGGGCGGTGCGATTGGCGAACCACAGATCGAGATCGCCGTCCTGATCCCAGTCGACGTAGGCGAGCCCCCGCCCGTCATCGATGAAGTCGAGACCACTCACCGCCGAGACGTTGGCGAAGCGTGGCGACCCGGTGTTCAGGAACGCGCAGTTGCGCTCGTAGCCGCTGAAGGAACGGCCGAGCTCGTGCATGCGGAACACGGTGGCGAACGCCGCCAGATAGTCCGCGGCGGACTCCGGTCCGACCGCCTCGTGGGGTGAGCGCGACACGACCTGTCGCCAGAAGAAGCTTCAGAGGTCGTCGGTGTCGGGCGCGCTCAAGAATCCGTTCGCGACCACCAGATCCTTCCACCCGTCGTTGTTGAGGTCGACGAAGATGGAGCTCCAGGCCCAACGGCCCATGGTGACCGCCGCATCGAGGCTGACGTCGGTGAACGTTCCATCACCGCGGTTCATGAACAGGGAGTTGCCGCGAGCCAGGCGCTGCACCGCCGCCTTGTCCGCGGGTGACATCCCCGGCTGGAAGCCGCGCTGGTAGGTGATGCGATGGCCGGCAGAGGAGAACATGTTCCCGACGTAGAGGTCCATCCAGCCGTCGCCGTCGGCGTCGCCCCAGGAGACCGACATGCCAGAGGCGATGTCTTCCACTCCGGCCCGCTCGGCGACGTTCACGAAGCGACCACCGTCGTTGCGGTAGAGGCAGTTGCGACCGAAGTCGTTGGCCACGTAGAGGTCCTGATCGCCGTCGTTGTCGTAGTCCTCCCAGGAGGCGGCAAAGCTCCAGCGGCGATTGTCGGCGTCGAGACCGGTCGCCGCCGTCACGTCCACGAAGTGGAAGCCGCCGTCGTTGCGAAGGAGGAAGTTGGGTGCGCCGTTCTGGGCGTCGTGATAGGGGATCGGCTTCGGCACGTGGTCGGGGTCGGCGCTCAGCGGCGCGTACTGCGTCGCGTAGAGGTCGAGGTCGCCGTCGCCGTCGTAGTCGGCGCTGGCCAGCGAGTAGGCGAGTCGCACCTCGGGCAGCGCGCGTTCCAGCGTGAACCTGCCCGAGCCGTCGTTGGCCATGATGAGGAGCGCCGGATCCGTGGCGATCACCAGGTCCTGGTCGCCGTCGTTGTCGAGATCGAGGAGCAGGCTGCTGAGCGAGCGGTCGAGCCAGTCGACGCCTGCCCAGGAAGAGCGGTCGGTCGCCGTTCCATCGGCGTTCTGCACGAACAGGCGGTTCGGCAGCCCGCCGAACTGAGGCGCGTAGAGGTCCTCCAGCCCGTCGCCGTCGACGTCGCCGATCGTGACGCCCGCATGGCCGATGAAGTCCGTGCCCAGGGCGGCCTCGATCGACCCCAGCCAGTCAGCGGTGCCCACCATGACCTGCTCCGCGAAGCTGGTGTTGCCCCCCAGGACCGCTTCGGTGCAGTCGGAGAACAGGGCTCCGCCGCCGGGCGTGCTGGCGGAGGTCTGCTCCCACGCGCCGGCGATCAGCTCCGCGATCCTCGGCGGCTCCTCCCCGGCGGGTGGTGTCCAGCGGACGCGCCATTCTGCATGCTGCTCGATGACGCCGGCCTCGCCGCGCGCGCTGATCGAGACCAGTTGATCGGTGCTCCACTGGTCTGCCTGGCGATCGACGGCCACGATCTTGAACTTGACCTCCACCTGCGTTGGATCGCCGAGCCCATCGATCAGCTCACGCAGCGCCGCGGCGACCCCCCCGGGCCCTCGATGGGGAGCGGGTCGCGGCGCGTCGGCCGGAGCAGGCCCGTCCCGACGCAGAACCCTGAGGCTGTGGTCGCGGAAGACCTCGCGCGCCCGGATGGGATGAAGCGAGCTCGCCGAGGCGTTCTTCGTCACGAGCGAGGCGAGCGCGGCCGCCGTGAGGCGGGCCGGCTGCTCGAGAAGCCCGGCGATCTGCCCGAGCTGCGCTGCGGCGGCGTTGCTGAAGGCCTCGGTCTCCCAGCCGTCGGTGCGGGGATCGTCCCGGTACACGGGCGGCGACGGCATCCCCTCGAGTGTCGCGAGGTCGGCGGGCTCGGCGCCGGTGTCGTGCTCCGGCGGTTGCGCGGCCGCGCCGTCGACCAGGAGCGCGAGGGCGGCGGTGAGGCCGCAGCGAAGGAGCGGGCCGAGCAGAGGCATCATGGCTCCACGAAACCAGCTCACTCGAGGTACCGCAGCATCTCCCGGGCGCTCGCCGCGTTGGGATCGTTCGGGGCGAGCTCGACGAATCGCTCCAGGCGGGCTTTCGCCTTCGTCGGTTCTCCGGTGTTGGTGTAGCAGAGGCCGAGGTAGTAGTGCGCCGAGGCCACGTCCGGCGCGAGCTCGACGACCTTCTCGAGATCGACGATCGCCCCCGCCACGTCCCCCGCGTCGAACTTCGCGAGACCAGTCTCCAGGAAAGCGCTGGCGAGGGCTGCGGAATCGACTCTCGCCAGCGCCGCGAGCGCCTCTTTCTCCTTCTCCGCGTCTCCGATCTCGCGGTACGCCTCGTACCGGACCCGCAGGGCCCGCTCGTTCGAGGGGTCGCGCTCCAGCATCTGCTCGGCGCGCTCCGCCGCTTTCCTCCACTCACCGCGACGGGCGTAGACGACCATCAGGGCATCCACCGCCTGGTGCAGGTCCGGCTGCACTTCGAGGGCCTCGAGGAATCGGCGCTCGGCGGTCGCGAGATCGCCCACGGCCGCCGCGTCGGCGCCCTCGTTGAAGAGCAGCGCCGGAAGGTCGGTGTCCTCCTCGAGCGTCGCCAGCTCCTTCAGGACCCGCTCCGCGTCCGCGGCGTGTCCGAGCCGGCTGTGGGCTTCGTACACCAGGCGCAGCGCTTGCGGGCTTCGGGGCGAGCTCTCGAGGAAGCGTTGCGCGGCGGCGAGCGCCTCCTCTGCGCGGTCCTGCTGGAGATAGACGGTCGCCAGGCCCGAGTCCGCGACCGCCAGCTCGGGATCCAGCTCGTGCGCTTCGAGGAACTTCGCGAGCGCGGCATCGATCTCGCCCTTCGCGAGCGCCTCGACGCCCGCATTGAACGCCGTTTCGGCCGGTGGCAGCGATGGCTGAACGCCTCCTTCGACTCCTGCGCTCGAGGTCAGCGGTCCGGCGCCAAGCGTGAGCGTGCGAAACGTCGTCTGCCCGAGCCTGGGCACGATCGTGGTGGCGATGCGATCGTACCCCTCGGCCTCGATGACCAGGTCGTAGACGAAGGTGAAGCTCGGCACTGTGACCGTGGCCTTACCCCGGCGATTGGTCTGGGCCTCGACCTGGATGTCGCTGCGCTCCTCGGTGGTGAGCTTGATGCGGGCACCGGCCACCGGTTCGCCCGCAGTGTTCTCGACGGTGAGGGCGAGCCGTGCCGGCTGCGCCGGGAGCGCCGCCGGGAGGAGCGCTGCGACGAGGAACAGGAGCACGGCGACTTGCCGTGGTCGTGGCCTCATGGGAGTCTCCCGCGGGCGTCCTGCGCGGAAATGCCGATGGACAAGAGGACCAGGAGGATCGGAGCGAGGCGCGCAAGTCGAGCCATGATGAAGAGTTTCTGGTTT
>DATKBT010000159.1:0-16166 GCA_035546295.1 Thermoanaerobaculia bacterium
CGTTTTGACGCTCGATCGCGTCGCGCACCGCCGTGATCGGGATCTGGTAGGCGGCGAGGCGGTCGGCGTCGACCCAGACGTTGATCGCCCGATCGAGCCCGCCCAGCAGCCGCAGCTCGCCGACCCCGGCGGAGCGCTCGAGCTGCGGCTTGATCACCTTGTCGGCGAGCTCGGTCAGCTCGCGCTGCGAGAGCTGTTTCCCGCTCTCAGAGGAGTGCAAGAACCCGCATCCGCTGGCAAGCCGCACGAGGCTCCCGAGCGGCCAGCGACGCCACCCGGACCCCTACAGGCGGGCTCGGGCGTGGAGGATTGCCGCTCGAGACGCCATCAGGGCTCTTTGCGCAAGTAGAGCGCCGGGACGACGACCAGGTTCAAGAGCGTCGAGGTCAGCAGGCCGCCGAGGATGACCAGGGCCATCGGGCTCTGGATCTCGTTGCCCGGCGCGCCGCCGGCGAGCACCAGCGGGACCAGCGCCAGCCCAGCGGTCACCGCCGTCATCAGGATCGGCGCCAACCGCTCGCGCGAGCCGATCCTCACCGCCTCGCCGATCGCCGCTCCGCCCTCGATCAGACGCTGGTAGCTGCTCACCAGAAGCACTCCATTGCGTGCCGCGATCCCGAACAGGGTGACGAAACCGACCACGGTGGCGACCGAGAGGACTCCGCCGGTGAGCGCGATCGCGAACACTCCGCCGATCAGCGCCAGCGGCAGGTTGACCAGGACGATCAGGGTGTCGCGGTGGCTGCGGAAGGCGAGGAACAGCAGCGCGTACATGGCGATCACGACGAAGGCTGCGAGCAGGGCGAGATTGCGCGCGCTCCTCGCCGCTTCCTCGAACTGACCGCCGAACGTGATCTGGTAGCCGCGCGGGAGCGTCACCTGCTCGACGACAGCCTCGCGCGCGCGCTCGACGACGCCGGCCAGGTCAGCGCCCTCGACGTTGGCGGTCACCATCGCCACCCGTTGCACGTTCTCGCGCCGGATCAGCGACGGGCCGAGCGTGCGCCGTACGTCGGCGACCGAGCCGAGCCGCAGCAGGCTGCCCCCAGGGGCCGAGACCGGCAGCGCCTCGAGGCGCTCGGACGCCTCGCGCAACTCCGGCGGGAATCGGACGACGATGTCGGAGGCCAGCCCCTCCTCGAGGATCTGTCCGACCGCGACCCCCTGGAACAGTGCCTCGACCCCCCGCGCAACCTCGGCGGAGGAGAGCCCGTAGCGAGTCATCGCCGATCGATCGAAGTCGACGATGAGCTGCGGGACGGCTGCTTGCTCCTGGTTCGACAGGTCCACGATCCCGGGCACCCCCGACAGTGCCTGCTCGACGCCTCCGGCCGCTGCCCGCAGCACCGCGAGATCGGGGCCCGAAACCTTGACCGCGAGGTTGGTGCGGCTGCCCGAGAGCATGTGGTCGATGCGGTGGCTGATCGGCTGGCCGAAGGAGACGGTGACTCCCGGGATGGTGGCGACCGAAAGCCGCATCTCGGCGAGGAGCTCCTCCTTGTCGCGGCCCTGCTCGAGCGGCCCGAGCACGACTTCCATCTCCGAGGCGTTGACCCCCTGGACGTGCTCGTCGCGCTCGGCGCGCCCGGTGCGCCGGCTGGTCGAGATCACCTCGGAGAACGCCAGCAAGGCCTCCTCCACCTGCCGGCCGACGCGGTCGCTGTCGGCGAGCGGGATGCCCGGCGGGCTCACCAGCGAGACCGTCAGCGACCCCTCGTTGAACGGCGGCAGGAAGCTCCGCCCCAAGCCGGGGAGCAGCACCGCGGCGCCCGCCGCGAGCACGAGCATCAGGGCGACCACCGCGGCACGATGCCGCAGGCTCCACTCCAGTGAAGGGCCGTAGGCGCGCTCCAGGGCCCTCAGCAGCCAGGGCTCGCGGGCCTCGACGACCCGCGCCCGCCCGAGGAGGACCTCACAGAGCACGGGGGTGACGGTGATCGCGACGAGCAACGACGCGGCGATCGCCGAGATGAAGGCGAAGCCCAGCGGGCGCAGCAGCCGCCCCTCGATACCGGGGAGGAAGAACACCGGCAGGAACACCAGGATGATGATCAGCGTGGCGAACAGGATCGGGCTGGTGACCTCGCCAGCGGCGGCGGCGACCACCTCTCGCGGCGGCCGGCGCTCGGCCTCGGGCAGCGCCCGCTCCTCGCGCAGCCGCCGGAAGACGACCTCGACCGCGATGATCGCGTCGTCGACCAGGAGCCCTATGGCGATGGTGAGCCCGCCGAGGGTCATGGTGTTGATCCCGAGCCCGAAGAGCGAGATCACCAGCACCCCGGCCAGCAGCGACAGCGGAATCGCCAACGCCGCGATCAGCGTGGACCGGAGATGGCCGAGAAACGGCAACAGCACCAGAACCACCAGCACCGCTCCGTCGCGCAGCGCGACGGTGACGTTGCGGATGGCGACCTCGATGAAGTCGGCCTGTCGGAAGTTTTCCTCCTCGAGAACTACCCCCTCGGGGAGTGTGGCGGAGACCGCTTCGAGCGCGCGGTCGATCTCGCCGGTGAGCTCGAGGGTGTTGGCGTTCGGCTGCTTCTGCACAGAGAGCACGACCGCCGAGTGGCCGCGGTACGACGCCGTGCCTCGCGCCGGCTCGGGCCCCCAGCCGACCTCCGCCACGTCGCCGACCCGCAGCGCAGCGCCGCCGCTCGCCACGACCGCCGCGTCGGCGATCTCCTCCGGACCACGAGCCCGGCCCAGCCCGCGCACCAGGTACTCCTGACCTCCCGCGACCTGGAAGCCGGCGGCGGGCGAGCTGCTCGCCTCGGCCACCGCCTCGAGCACCTGCTCGAGCGTGACCCCGTGCTGCAGGAGCGCGGTCGGGCGGACCGTGACCTGGAGCTGTCGCTTCTCGCCGCCCAGGGAGACCACCTGGGAGATGCCCGGGATCGCCAGCAGGGTGCGACTCACCACCCGATCGGCGAGCGCGCGCAGCTCTCTCGGCGACACGGTCTCGGAGGTCATCGCGACGAAGCTGATCTCGCCCATGATCGAGGACACCGGGCCCAACTCGGGGCGCCCCGCCTGATCCGGGAGCTCGACCCGCTGGAGGCGCTCGGAGACGATCTGGCGCGCCCGGTAGATGTCCTCGCCCCAGTCGAACTCGACCCAGATGACCGAGATGCCATCCGCCGAGACCGAGCGCAGGCGTCGGATGCCGGAGGCGCCATTGACCGCCGACTCGATCGGCAGCGTGACCAGCAGCTCGACCTCCTGCGGCGCCATCCCCGGACCCTCGGTGATCACGATCACGGTCGGCGCCGAGAGGTCGGGGAAGATGTCGACCGGCAGGCGTGCGGCCCAGACCCCGCCGAAGACCAGGAGGACAGCCGCGGCGCCGACCACCAGCCCCCGATGGCGGAGCGATGCGTCGATCAGGCGGTCGAGGATCCTGGTTTCACCGTGGGTCGGAGGAGTCATGGTGCAAGCCGTTCGAGACCGTTCAGTGCACGTGCCCGTGCGCCTCGCCCGAAGCGAGCAGTGAGGAGCGCCGGATGGACTCGCCGCCCCTGGTGACCAGTCGCTGCCCCGGCGTCAGGTTCTCGACCATGGCGCGATCTCCCTCCCGGGCGAGGACGCTGACCTCCTGCCGTGCGAAGCGCTCGCCCGAGAGCTGCAGGTAGACGACGTCGACCCCGCCGTCGTCGATCAGGGCGGTGCCCGGCACGACGATCCCCTCGATGCGCTCGTCGAGCATCAGTCGGACGTCTGCGATCGCGCCGTGCACCAGGCCTTCGCCCGGCGCCTCGACGCTCGCCGTGATCAGCCCGGTCGAGGGGTCGACGGTGGGCGCGATCGCGACCAGACGCACGTCCTGCTCGAACCGCACTGGAGCCCCCTCCCCGAAGGAGAGCACCACCCCGTCTAGCGCGGACTCTCGAAGCTGCCTCGCCTCCTCGACGGCCAGCTGGACGTCGATCCACACGCGGTCGGTGCGCACCACGCGGGCGAGCGCCCTCCCCGCGTCGACCGTCTCCCCGGGGGAGATCAGCACCTCGGCCACGGCGCCGCCGAACGGCGCGCGCAGCGCGACCGTCTCGCCGGCCTCGCCGACCCGGACCGAGCGCGCCGTCTGGAGGTCGTGACCGGCCGCCGAGCTGCGGGCGGCGAGGCTCTCGACGCGCGTGCGCGCCTCCTCCAACTCGCGGAGGCTGGCGGCCTCGAGCGCGAACAGCTCCTCGAGCCGGGCGAGCCGCGACCGCCCCGCGGCCAGCTCCGCCTCGACGGTCGCCAGCTCGGCCTCGAGCTCGGCCAGGCTACGGTCGACCGCGACCCGAGGCACGAGTCCGAAGAGGATCGCGCCCTTGTCGACCTCCTGCCCGGGATAGGGCCAGCGCTCCCCGCGCAGCACGGCGGCCACGGGGGCCGTCAGCGTCGCGTCGCCGCCGGCGGGGGGACGCAGCCGTGCGGTGCCCTCGACCGCGCGCGCGAAGTGCGACGAGCGCACCCAGGCGGTCGCGAACTCGCTCTTCCACTGCTCCTCCTTGAGAAAAGGCAGCGGCTCGCCGCCGTCGAGCGCGCCGCGCGGCGCCGGTGCGACCAGCAGGCGACCGGGGGTCCCCGCTGCCCCGACCCGCACGCGCCCGCCCGCGATCTCCTCGTCCCCCGCTTCGGAGGCGATGCGAAACCGCAGGTCGAAGTCGCCGGACTGCTCGGAGCGGATCTCGATCGAAAAGATCCCGGGACGCACCGGCTCAGTCGCCCTGAAGGATTGCTCGCCTCCGTCGCCCGACAGCACGATCTCCACACGCCCCCGTTCGAGGGGAGCGAAGCCTTCGAGCACGGTCACGTGGGTGTGCGCCACCGCCACCTCGCCGGCGCTGAGGGGATCGATCTCGGGGAAAACCTCGTAGGTCTCCCCCCACGCCGTCACCGACCAGCTCGCATCGGCCTCCTCGGCGGGAGAGGGAGCCGCTCCGTGGCAGGCGACGAGCAGCGAGGCGATGGTCAGCGCTCCGCCGAGCAGCGGCCGGACGCCGCCTCTGCGCCTGCGCACGGACGTGGCCGGCCGCCTGCTGCGCGCTCCGGTGGGGGCGCTCTCAGTGGGCGTGGTCACCGTCACCATGCTCGTGGTCGGAGTCGTCGTCGTGGGTGTGCGTGTCCTCCCCGTGGGAGTGCGCGCCCTCGCCGTGCGAGTGGGCGGCCTCCTGCTGCTCGACATCCGCCTCCTCCAGGGGAGCCTCGCTGACCTCCTCGGGGAAGGCGGGCTGGTACTCGACGGCGGCATCGTCCTGGGCGGCTCCGGCGCTCGCGGGCGCCACGGCCTCGTCCGGCTCGCTCTGCGAGCCGGACGGTCGCGAGCATCCGACGAGCAGCGTGGCGATCACCAGGATCGGGAGGATCGAGGGGAAGAGGAGCCCGACGACGGGCGATCGCGAGCTCGTGGCGACGCGAGCGACAGGAAGAACGCGAGAAAGGGAAGGGCGGCGAGGGTGGCGAAGAGATGAGGCCATCGCGGATCTCCTGTGGTGGTGGTCTTCGGTGAGTCCTGGGCGAGACGGGTTACGCGCGAAATCGAGAGGATCGGCGCTCAGGGCGAGCTCGACGAAGCGGCGAGGAGGTCGAGCCGGCGATCGGCGGCGAACGCCGCCTCCTCCAGCTCGAGGACGCTGGAATTGGCATCTGCAACAGAGCGCAGGACGTCGAGCAACTCGAGCACCTCCACCTCTCCGAGCTCGAAGGCTCGGACAGTGCCGGTGATCAGCGGCTCGACGGCGGCGGCGCTCTCCCGCGCCGCCACGAGCGCCTCGAGCAGGACGCGCAGGGAGCCGACGGCGGCTTCCCGCTCCGCATGCAGCGCGCGCCGGGCCTGCTCGAGCCGAGCCTGCGCGCCCGCGACCCGAGCGGCCGCCTCGGCGCGGGCGCCCCGGTTGGGATCGACGAGCGGGAGTCGCCAGGAGATGCCGATCAGGGGGCCGTCCAGCGAGGCCACGCCGTCGTCCTGGCGTTGCCATCCGGCGATCAGCTCGGGCAGCGCCTCGAGACGACGAGCCGCCTGGCCTTCGAGCCGCGCCGCCTCGAGTTGCTGCTCGATCACGACCAGCCGCGGGTGCGCCCCGACGGTGGCGAGGTTTGCGGCGTCGGGGGGCTGCGGAACGGGCGGAAGCACCGGGTGACCCTGAGCCAGGGTCGGGCTCCAGCCCGCGGCGACCCGCCGCGCCGCCTCGGCTTCGGCCCGAGCGAGAGCCAGCGAGGACCGCGCCTCGGCGGCCGCGAGCTCGAGGCGCCTCGCGCTCAGCCCCGGGACCTCGCCGCGCTGGGCCCGCCTCGTCTCACGGGCGGAGAGCGCCTCCAGGCGCTCGGCGTGCTCGGACAGAATCCTCGTCTCCTCGGTCGCGATCGCCCACTCGGCGAAGGCGGCACGCAGCTCGCTGCGCAGGGCGAGGCCGTCCAACCTGGTGGTCGACCGAGCCGCCTTCGCTCGAATCTGCGCCGCCTCGATCGTCGCCCGTCGAGAACGGCGTGGGAGCTCCCACGCCACGGTCAGGTCGAGCTGCTCGACGCCGCGGGCTCCGTCGCCGGACGGATCCTCGCGTGCAACGGCGACTTCCGGCGCATCGAGTGTCGTGGCGTCGAGCACAGCGGCCTCCGCGATCCCGATGCGCTCCTCGAGCGCCGCGACAGCCGGGTGATCGGGACCGACGGAGGCGACGAACTCCTCCTCGGTCACGGGCGGCGCATCGGCGCCGGACGGCTCTGGTCTCTGTGCTGGCGATCTGTGTGCTGGTGATCTCTGAGCTGCCGATTCTTGGCCTGGCGATTCCTGGCCTGGCGATTCCTGGGCGGGCGAGCTCTGGACGGGCACCGGCTCGAGAGGCGGAGCCAGTCCGGGGGCCGGCGTGATCGCCAGGGAGCCGGCGATCGCCAAGGCGGACGCTGCAAGCATGCTGCGAAGTCCTCCGTGAAGCGCGAGCGGGTCGTGGCCGTCGCCACATCCCGAGGAAGGGGGCTGGCGCGACGCGGCCGCACCCCGGCCCTCGTTCGCACCATCACTCTCAGGCCCCGAACGCCCGCACCTGGGTGCGAGCGAGGGGGCGGAGCCCGGACCGAGCTACCCCACCTCTCGCCGAGCTGTGTCGCCGAAGAGGCGGGCGCTGCGGGCGCTCGCTGGGAGGATCAGCGCAACAGCGCGCAGTGTTCGTAGTAGAGCCGTGGCGGCGAGCCGCGCCCGTGGGTCGGTATCGACCCGCTGGATGCCCACGCGGACCGCGTCGACGCTTCGGCGTCGATCGACACCAGCGCGACGTCCAGATCCGCCGCCACGACCGCTCCCGGGTCGGGCCGAACTCCAGGCGGACCCTGATCCGGCGCCACCAGCTCGTGTCGATGGGAGCTCTCGTGAACCGCCGGTCGAGCTTCCGGCTCGGGCGCATCGTGCGCATTCGCACCGGCCGCGTGCCGACCGTGATGATCGTCCAGCGCCAGGTGAAGGCTCACGCCGATCGCCTGCGCTCCAGGGGTCGCCCACGCCGCGAGCAGCGCGAGCGCGATCACCGGGCGCACGGACGCACGAGTCCTCATCAGGCCGGCAGTGTCGCAGACGCGCCAAGTCGCGTCAACTCGAGGAGGTGCCGGACGCGTCGCCGACGGGCGCCGCGTCATGCTCGAACCTGCGATCGAGATGGAACGGTGGAGCGCGGAAGGGCGAGAGAGAACGTTCGCCACGCCGGCGCCACGGTCGGGACCGAGCGTTGCGCGGGCCCTTCGTCGAGGCACCCGAGACGGAGGGGGCCAGCCGGGCCGCTACTGCGAGGAACCCTCGAGCGTTTCCTTCTCCAGCAGTCGCGCTCCTCGCATGATGTTTCCCAGGGCGTAGTTGCCCTCGTGGCAGGCGTACTCGTAGACCTTCGCGTCCGGGCCCTCGATGATCGGCCAGGTGAAGTCGCCCTTCCAGGGAGCGGTCCAGCGATCGGGGTTCTCGACCTCGAAGGCGTAGTGCAGCGTGTCCTCGTCCCAGCGCGTGAATCGCTCGGTGATCTTCAGGCGGTCGACCGAGCCGAAGCCGAAGCCGCCGGGCTCGTGCTCGAAGTTGGTCGTCTCGACGACGAGGGTGTCCCCCTCCCACCAGCCGATCGAGTCGCCCATCCAGAACTTGATGTCGGCCGGGGGGTGCTGGGAGTTCAGGCGGATGACCCTCACGTCGTGGACCATCTCGTTGAGGAGCATCACCCGGTCGTCGGTCTGGACGATCCGCTTGGCGTTGTTGTAGAGCGCGGGGAGCGCCGGCACGATCGAGCCGAAGCTGGAGAGGCAGCGCTCGGCGAGCGGCCGCATCTCGGGGTCGTCGTAGGGGCCGGGGCGATCCCACTCGGCCCAGTACGCGGTGCCGTCGTTGGGCCGGAACAGGTCACGCAGGGCGCCCATCTGAGACATCGCCTGGGGGGTGAGAGGCGGCTGGCGTCCGTTTTCGGGCTCGGTGATGATCGAGGTGCGGAACTGTCCGTCGACCTCGACCACGGAGTCGCCGCGGTCGATCCAGAAGTTGTTGTAGCCGCCGACGTTGCCGGCGCCCAGGATCTCGCGCTCGGCATCGTCGAGACCGACCGGAGGCGCACCCCCCTCCTCGGGGGCGCCCCGCTCGGGATCGCTGGCCTGCGCGCCCTTGGCCAGGAACTCGCGCTCCTCCTGCTCGATGGCGAGCGCCTGCTCCCTGGTCAGGTACAGGTTGTCGCCGAAATGCGCGGGCCGCTGCAGCGGCGTGAGGGTCGCGATGTCGTAGGTGCCGGAGAGATCCGGCTTGCCGTTCGGCATGCGCGGCACATCGCCCTCCTCAGCCGCGCTCGGCGACGCCAGCGCCCCGAGGATCAGGACGACGAGCGGAGGCGTGATCAGGCCGGGGCGTCTCTTCATGGCGAGCTCCTTTGGAGCAGAGATCCGAGCTCCCTTGGAGCAGAGATCAGAGGCCGACGATCATCCGATTCTCTCACGGCGAATTCCCTCACGGCAGCGCCAGCGCGATGAGACCCGATCCGCCCCCGCCGCTGGTCGCGAAGACGATGTACTGCTTGCCGCCCTGCATGTAGCTCATCGGCGTGCCGCCCGGGCGCGCCGGCAGCTCGACGTTGGCGACGACCTCGCCGGTCGCCTTCTCGTAGGCGGTGAGATAGGCCTCGGCGCCCACCTCTCCGGCGACCCGGCTGGCGATCGCGCCCTGGCCGAGGAACAGCAGCGTCTTGGTGAGCAGCGGTCCCGCGAAGCTCGCCGAGCCGACCGGCCCCGGGTCGGGGATCCCCAGGTCGACGATCTTCTGGCGGATACCCTCGCCGTGCGGCACCTGCCAGGCGATGGCTCCCTTCGAGAGGTGGTAGGCGGTCACCCGGCCGTACGGCGGCTTGGTGATCGGCAGACCCTCGGGACCGCTGATGCCCGTCACCGCCTGGTGCTGCCCCTGCAGCGCCTCCTGCCGCGGAGCGCCCCGGATGTAGTCGAGGTTCGAGCGCGACGGGTCGGGCTTCTGCAGCCCGACCACGGTCGGGTTGGAGAACGAGGGGACGTAGAACATCGCGGTCTCGGGGTCGAAGGCGGCGCCGCCCCAGTTGGCGCCCCCCGCCCACCCCGGGAACTGGACGGTTCCCCAGATCTCGTCGGTGACCAGGACCGGCGGCGTGAAGATCGGCCCGACCTTGAAGTTCTTCAGGATCTCCATCGCCTCGGCGCGGATCTCGGGCGTGAAGTCGACGATCGTCTCGTCGGTGATCCCCTGGGGCTCGAAGGGGGGCGGCTTGGTCGGGAACGGCTGGGTCGGCGAGGTCTGCTCGCCCGGCACGTCCGACTGCGGCACAGGTCGCTCCTCGATCGGCCAGATCGGCTCGCCGGTCACCCGGTCAAAGGCGTAGACGAACCCCTGCTTGGTGATCACGGCCACGCCCTTGCGCTCCCTCCCGTCGATCGTCGCGTCGAACAGGGTGGGCGCCGCCGGGATGTCGTAGTCCCACAGCCCATGGTGGACGAGCTGGTAGTGCCAGACGTACTCGCCGGTCGCCGCCTTGACGCAGACGATGGATTCGGCGAAGAGGTTGTCGCCCTTGCGATGCCCGCCGTACCAGTCGTTGGTCGGGGTGCCGAACGGCAGGTAGACGAGGCCGAGCTCGGCGTCCGCCGACAGGTTGGTCCAGACGTTGGCGTTGCCGGTGTAGTCGGCGGACCCCTCCTCCCAGGTGTCGTAGCCCTTCTCCCCCTTCATCGGCGGGTTGTGGAAGGTCCAGGCGAGCTCCCCGGTGCGCACGTCGAACGCGCGGACGTCGCCGGGCGGCATCTCCTTGCGGGTCGGCCCGTCGAAGATCGAGGAGCCGACGATCACCACGTCGCCGACCACCAGCGGCGCCGACATGATCGTGTAGTAGCGGCGGCTGGTCTCGCGGCGCAGGGTGGCGATCAGGTCGACCTTGCCGCCCTCGCCGAAGCTCTCGATCGGCTTTCCCGTCTCGGCATCGATCGCCCACAGCGTCGAGTCGTTCGACGGCTGGAACAGCCGCTCCTGCTCGCCGGCGGTCCAGTAGGCGACGCCCCGGCTGTTGAAGCCGAGGTTGGTCGGACGGCCTGCCTCGTAGGCCTTGGTGTCGTAGACCCACAGCGTCTCGCCGCTGGTGGCGTCGATCGCGGCGACCTGGCCGAGCGGCGTGTTGACGAACAGGCGGTTGCCGACCTCGAGCGGCGTCGACTTGAAGCCGAAGGACATCATGCGCCGGTCGGCGGCGGCGAGGGCGTCGTCGGGAGACTCCCAGGTCCAAACGACCCGGAGCTTCGCGACGTTGCCGGCGTCGATCTGGTCGAACGGCACGTACTGCGACGCGCCGAGCTCGCCGTGGTAGGTGGGCCAGTCGGAGTCGCCGGCCGGCTGACCCAGCGCGGCGGTGGCGACGAGCGCGAGGATCGGGAAGGGCGAATGTCGTTGCATGGTCGGCGGACCTCTTCGGGAGCGGGGCGGCGATCCCTTCTCGGTGTGCGGTAGTCGGACGCCGGGAACCGCAGTTTGTTTCGTTCCGGGAGGCGGTGCGAGGCCGGCGGCGAGGGACGGCAAGGCGAGGGCGGCTGCCGGATGGTCCCGGCTCAACGGCGAGCGAGGGGATTCCACCCGCGCGAGGAGCCGGCCGTCGAACCGCCTCGCGAGCGCGCTTCGGCACCCATCGATTCCGTCGGATACGACCTCGCATCGTCGTTGCCCGTCGGGTCCCCGAACCGTGGCTATAATCGGTCAATCAGTCAACAACGACGTTCCACTCACGCATCGCGCCGGAGGATTCCGCCGGAGCGAATGCCTCGATCCCGGGACCACTCGACCGACGACGGACATGACTTCGAGACCAATCCGCCCGAACCGACACTCCTCACGCGCCGGCCTCCTCGCGACCGCCGGCGCCCTCCTCGCCGCCGGTGCGCTCAGCGCCCGCCAGCTTCCGCTGTCGCCCCCGCGTGATGCGGGACAGACCGTCACCCCCGTGTTCGAGGGCTGGTACCCCAACCCCGACGGCACCTTCTCGCTCTCGTTCGGCTACTACAACCGCAATCGTGAGCAGGTGATCGAGATCCCGATCGGATCCGGGAACTTCTTCGAGCCGGGACCGCAGGACCTCGGACAGCCGACCGAGTTCCATCCGCAGCGCCACTGGGGCGTGTTCACGGTCAAGGTCCCGGCCGACTTCGGCGCCCAGAGGCTCGTCTGGACGCTCGAGAGCGCCGGCGAGACGTTCGCCGTCCCCGGGCATCTCGAGAAGGACTGGCTGCTCGACGCCAAGCTCGATCCGGCCTCCGGCAACACTCCGCCCCTGCTCAAGTTCGACCGCGCGGACGAAGGCGGGCGCGGGCCCGACGCCATCGTCGCGGGACCGGTGCGGGCGAACGTCGGAGAGCCCCTCGAGATCACCGTGTGGGCCACCGACGACGAGATCCAGCGCAGCACCTTCAGCCGCCAGCGCGAGCCCATCCTCCTCACCTGGTTCAAGCACCGCGGCCCCGGGAAGGTGGAGTTCAGCGAGCGCGAGCCGGCGGTCGACAAGGAGAACGAAGGCCGCTCGCAGACCCGGGCGACGTTTTCCGCACCCGGGGAGTACGTCCTGCGCGTGCGCGCGGTCGACTACTCGGGGCTGTCGAGCGGCGGCCATTCCCAGTGCTGCTGGAGCAACGGCTATCTGAAGGTCGCCGTCGAGGACTGAGCCGGGCGCCGGCCTCGAGGCGGATCGAACCCGCAGGACGGTGTAAAGTCAGAGAGCGATGGAAACGCGGACCGCTCTAGGTCGACTAGGCCAGCGGGAAGCTCACAGAATGAGAAGCTTGATCAAGCAGCACCGAAACGACCTGGAATCAGCGGTTTCCAGGCCTAGTCGGCCTGAGCCCGCGCCGCTTACGGCGCTTGGGCGGGAAGCCTTGGTCCTGCGCTTGCGCGGGACCAACGAGCACACTCCGCTGAGGCCCGAAGGGCCGGAGGCGGAGAAGAACATGAGCTAGCGGGCTCGTGGTATGACCGCGGCCCCGCCCCCGCAACTCGCGGGGGAGGGTGACCACCACGAGCCCGGTAGCCTCGTCAGGAGGGCGCCATGGCCATCATCGACTCCACCTCCCGAACCGCCGGCACGAGGAGGCCCAGCTTCCTGCTGCTTCTGCTGCTCCTGCTGCTCCTAGCCGCTCCTCTCGCGGCGGTCGCCGCGAACACGGCCGTCGACGTCGTCGAGGAGCCGACCTTCGCGCGGGACATCGCCCCGATCTTCCAGGCGAAGTGCCAGTCCTGCCACCAGCCCGAGTCGGTGGCGCCGATGGCGCTGCTCACCTACGAGCAGACCCGTCCCTGGGCGCGCTCGATCAAGCGCGCGGTGGCCAACCGCCGCATGCCCCCCTGGCACATCGACAAGAACGTCGGCATCCGCCACTTCAAGAACGACCGGTCGCTCTCCGACGCCGAGATCGACACCATCCTCCGCTGGGTCGACAACGGCGCCCCCTTCGGCGACGCCGCCGACCTCCCGGAGCCGGTCGAGTGGCCGGATCCGCAGGACTGGCAGCTCGCCGCCGAGTTCGGCGAGCCCGACCTCGTGATCAAGAGCCTGCCGTTCACGGTCCCCGCCGCCGGTCAGGACAAGTGGTGGCGGCCCACCGTCGACACCGGCCTCACCGAGCCCCGCTGGGTCAAGGCGATCGAGATCCGCCCCTCCTTCCCGAGCGGTCGCAAGGTCGTCCACCACGTCCTCGCCAGCCTGATCCAGGAGGAGGAGGGCATCGTCGGTCTCGCCAGCACCGCGGTCGAGCCGGAGGAGGCCGCCGACAGCCGCCGCCGCGGCGCCGGCCTGTTCATGGAGTGGGCGGTCGGCAAGGTGGGCGAGGTCTTCCCCGACGGCGCCGGCAAGCTGATGCTGCCGGACTCGCAGATCCGCTTCGAGGTGCACTACCACTCGATCGGCGAGGAGGTGACGGACGACGTCGTCGAGCTCGGCGTGTATTTCTACCCGAAGGGGGAGGAGCCGGAGAGCCGCACGATCCTCCACGCCTTCCAGGGGCGCAGCGGCGAGCTCGACATCCCACCTGGAGAGATTGCCATCTCCCAGGGCTTCCACGTGCTGCGGGCGCCGGCTCGGCTCGAGAACTTCCAGCCGCACATGCACATGCGGGGCAAGGCGATGTCGCTCGAGGCGATCTACCCGGACGGCCGCTCCGAGCTGATCAACATCGTCGAGAACTTCAACTGGAATTGGCACGTCAATTACGTCTATGCCGACGAGGTGGCGCCGGTCCTGCCCAAGGGCACGGTGCTCAAGGTCACGGCGTGGCACGACAACACCGCCGAGAACCCGAACAACCCGGACCCCGAGCAGTGGGTGGGCTATGGCGATCGCACGGTCGACGAGATGGCGCACCTGTGGGTCGACGTCACCTACCTCGAGCAGGAGCAGTACGAGAAGCTCGTCGCCGAGCGCAAGCAGAAGGCGGAGAAGACCTCGGAGAGCGAGTAGCGTCGCCGCGCCCTCTTCTCGGCGCCGGCAGATCCCGGAGCATCGGATGAGAGCACTGCCCGGCAACGCCGGAGGAGGGATCGCGGTGGTCACTGCTCTCTTGGCGCTGCCGGTGGCGCTCCCGGTCGCTCCGGTAGCGGGCGGCGTCCAGGAGACGACAGCCGGGGAGACGACAGCCGAGCCCACACCGGCGCCATCTGACGCAACGGACGTGACTCGCTCCGAGATCGAGGCCGTGCTCGCCATCCTCGGCGATTCCATCGACCAACAGGTCTAGGTGGTCGACGTCGGCAGCGACACGAACGTCGCCGTCGGCGTCCTCCATCGCCGCAAGCTGAGCACGGAGGGGGGGCCGGTCCGTGGCCTCGTTCACCATGCCGTGACCGAGATCTACTACGTGCTCGAGGGATCGGGAACGCTGGTCACCGGTGGCTCGCTCGAGGAGCCCCGGGCGTTCCCGGCCGACAGCGCGGTGGTCAGAGAGCTGGTCGGCCCGAGCAGCGGCGGAAGCTCACGCGGCGCGACGAGCCGG
Source organism: Thermoanaerobaculia bacterium (assembly GCA_035546295.1). GTDB lineage: Bacteria > Acidobacteriota > Thermoanaerobaculia > Multivoradales > Multivoraceae > DATKBT01. Next base: position 14,479 of record DATKBT010000159.1, read on the forward strand.
CGGATCTCGCAGGGGGACGTCGTGATCATCCCGGCCGGGGTCTTCCACGCCTTCAGCGAGATCGAGAGCGAGATCCGGTACCTGAGCCTTCGCGTCGACCCCGAGCAGGTGTTGCCGGCCGGCTACCTCCACCCGGCGCTCCGGGACTAGGAGCCCCAGGTCGCTCGTTCCGGCCGCCGCGGCGCCGGGCCGGGCATCTCCCGCGCCTACTCCTGGTCGGCCGAGCTCCCCGATGCGACGCTCCGCTCCAGGGCCTCCGCCTCGAGCAGCCGCGCGCCCCGGAGGATCCCCTCCATCGCGTAGTTTCCCTCGTGGCAGGCGTACTCGTAGACGTTCTCGTCGCTGGTGCGCCAGACGTACTCACCGGTCCACGGCTCGGTCCACACCGTCGGGTCCTCGACGGTGAAGCGATAGAGCAGGTTGCCGTCCTCGAGCCTGGAGAAGCGCTCGATCACGTGCATGCTCTCCGAGCCGCCGCGCATCCCGGCGAGCGGGTGGAAGTTCGTGGTGTCGACGACCAGCGTGTCGCCCTCCCACCAACCGATCGAATCCCCGAGCCAGAACCTCCGATCCGCCGGCGGGTGCTCGGATTCCATGCGCACGATGCGCGCGTCGTGCACCATTTCTATCAGGATCATCACGTGATCCTCGGTCTGCACGATCCGCTTGTGGTTGTTGTACAGGCTGGGGTAGGTGGGAGCGGCGCCGGTGAAGCCCAGGATGCAGCGCTCGGCGATCCCGAGGTCCTCCGGTCCGTCGTAGGGGCCGTGATCGAGCACGCCGAGCCACCAGGCGGTTCCGTCGTTGGGCCGGCGCAGGCTGCTGCGCTCAGAAAGCCGCCCGATCGCCTCCTCGGTCATTGGCGGATGACGGCCGTTCTCGGGGTCGACGATGATCGAGGTGCGGAACTTGCCGTCGACCATGAACACGTCGCTCCCGCGATCCGTCCAGAAGTTGTTGTAGCCGCCGACGTTGCCGGCGCCGCTGGACTCCCGGAACTCGTCGCCGATGCCGATCGGCGGCGCACCCCCCGGAGGCGGCGGCTCGTCCGCGGGGCCGCGGTTGCGCTCGCGGTCGAGCACCCGCTGCCGCTCCTCCTCGACAATCGCGTCCGCCTGCTCCGGCGTCAGGTAGAGGTTCTCGCCGAACTCGCGAGGCCGCTGCAGCGGGGTGAGCGTCGAGACGTCGTAGGTCCCCGACAGGTCGGGCCGGCCGGCGGCTGTCCGCGGGATGCCGTCTTCGCTCTGGACCGCGCTCGGAGCGGCGGAGCTCACGGCAGCGGCGCCCAGAGCGAGGATCCCGGCGAGCGACGCGGAGCTGGGCATCTTCATGGCTGCCTCCTCGTGGGGTGATCTCGCCTCCATTCTGCCGGAGAGATCGGGGCGGCACAATCGGTCCGCCGGCGGCAATGAAGCGATCCGGCGCCCGAGCGTCGCGTCGGATTCGGCGAGCCGTAGCGGGCTCGCGCGGTGCGAGGCGCGCTCAGACCACGAGCCGGCTACTCATGTTCTTCTCCGCCTCCGGCCCTTCGGGCCTCAGCGGAGTGTGCTCGTTGGAGAGTGGTGACCAGCGCGAGCCCGACAACCTGTCGCTGGCCTGTGCCAGCGCAGGCTCAGAGGAGGCTACGGTGCGACCTCGACCGCCACGTCCTGCGCGGTCGCCAGCGCACCGTCGGTGGCCAGGCAGCG
>DATKBT010000160.1:0-13519 GCA_035546295.1 Thermoanaerobaculia bacterium
GCGCGGCGACCGCAAACCGCTCGACCGGCGCCAGGTCCTCTTCCTGGTGTCGTTCGTCGTCCTGCTCGGCGGCGGCTTCACGCTGCTGTCTCTGAACGCCGTCGACCGGCTCTTCGTCGTGCCCTTCACCGGGCTGGTGGCCCAGGCCTCGGGAGTGCTGCTCGACCTGATCGGTCAGGACGTGACGATGCGCGGAACGCAGATCGTGTCGCCGCGGTTCGCAGTCGACATCAAGAACGGCTGCAACGGCCTGGAGACGGTGGCGGTGTTCGGCTCGGCGGTGCTCGCCTTCCCCGCTCCCTGGAAGAAGCGGCTGACCGGCTTCGTCCTCGGCGTGGTGGCGATCCAGGCGATCAACCTGGTTCGCGTGATCGCCCTGTTCCTCACCGGCGCCTACTTTCCGAGCCTGTTCGACAGCGCCCACACCGTGATCTGGCAGACCATCGTCGTCGGCTTCGGCGTCCTCCTCTTCCTGATCTGGGCCAGCCGGCTGCAGACCCGCGCCCCGGCGAGCGCCTGATAGAAGAGCGCGCGGCACTCCGCTCCGCTCTCGACTCTTCACGACTCTCTAACTCTCCCAGACGACTCTCCCGGACTCTCCCGGCCGCCGATCGTCACGAGGCCCGTGAGCGCGACCCCGCCCAGATTCGAAGTCGGCCGCTTCATCCGCAACCTCCTGTTGTGGATGGCTCCGCTGGCGGTGCTCTGGGTGCTGGCCACGCCCGCCTACAACGTCTTCCTGATGCACGCGGCCGGCAACGCGATCCGGCTCACCGAGGCGCCGAACCGCACGACGATGGTGATGCACGACGCCCACAACGCGCTGGTCTATCGCAACGACCTGCGCGGCAGCACCTCGACCGGGCACGTCTCGTCGATCCGGCTGACCAGCTATCACTTCCCGGTCCTGTTCATGGCCGCGATGTTCCTGGCGGTGCCCGGCCTCGGCGCCAGGCAGCGTCTCGAGCCGCTGGCCTATGCGGTGCTGATCTCGGCGTGCTTCCACGTCGTCGCAGTGATGTTCCGGCTGAAGTTCATCTACGCGACCCAGCTCGGCGCCTGGAGCGCCGAGCACTACGGCAGCTTCGGCCAGAACTTCTGGGGGCTCGGCCGCCACCTCCTCGACCTGCCGTTCCGCTTCGCCCTGCCGCTCCTGCTCTGGGCGGTGTTCTTCTTCGACCGCCTGACGCCCGCGATCGCCGACGACGACTCGTAGCCGGCGGCCCTGTCGGCCGATCGCGAGCAGGGGCCGTCGCGGGCTGACGCCGCCTCCTCGCGGCGGCATCGCGCGACCCTCGGCCGGGACGGAGGCCGGCCGCCACACCGACCCGAAGCGGCGCTAGCATCGACTCCGGAGGGAGCCGGACGATCGCCGCTCCTTCGGCAGGTCGGCTTCCACATCTTGGGGAGCGGCCAGCGCGTTCCACAACCTCTTGTGGTCTTCGGGCACAGGCTGGTACCTTCGTCCTATCGGTTCCGCCCGCAATGGGCGCTCGACTGGTGGCGTTTCCCAAGAGCACGGACCCTGGGCCCCCATGCTGAAGCTCCAACGTCTCGAGATCTCGGGCTTCAAGTCCTTCCCGGACCCGGTGTCGACCGAGTTCGCCACCGGCATCACGGCGATCGTCGGGCCCAACGGCTGCGGCAAGTCGAACCTCTCCGAGGCGATCACCTGGGTGCTCGGAGAGCAGAGCGCCAAGTCGCTGCGCGGCGGCCGCATGGAGGACGTCATCTTCAGCGGCTCCGATCGGCGCAAGCCGCTCGGCATGGCCGAGGTCTCACTCACCCTCGCCACCGACGAGCCGCTCGAGGAGTCGGTCGACGGCCGGATCACCATCGGCCGGCGCGTCTTCCGCTCCGGCGAGAGCCTCTACCGCCTCAACGACAAGGTGGTCCGCCTCAAGGACGTCAAGGATCTCCTGATGGACACCGGGCTCGGCATCCGCGCCTACTCGGTGATCGGCCAGGGACAGATCGGCCAGGTGCTGTCGACCAAGCCGCTCGAGCGCCGCAAGCTGATCGAGGAGGCGGCGGGGGTGACCCGCTACCGCCAGCGCAAGCGCCTCGCCGAGCTCAAGCTCGAGGAGGCGACCGCCAACCGGATGCGCCTCGACGACATCATCGCCGAAGTCGAGCGGGCGTTGCGCTCGCTCAAGCGCCAGTCGAGCGCGGCGCGCCGCTACAAGAAGCGCCAGCGCGAGAAGCGCGACGTCCTGCGCCGGGTCCTGGTCGCCCGCTACGCACGGCTGCGCACCGACCTCGACCGCATCGAGCGCGAGCTCGCAGCGGCCGGCGATCGCGACGCGGCGGCCGTCGCCGGGCTGTCGACCGCCGAGGCCGAGCTCGCGTCGATCCGCCACCAGCTCGACCGGCTCACTGGGGAGCTCGCCGTCCACAACCGCCGATCGGGCGAGCTCGATGCGCGCATCGAGGGCCGCCAGCAGCTCGTGCGCGGCTCGCGTCGCACTCTCGAGGAGATCGCCGAGCGCCTCGAGAACGGCGCCCAGCTCGCCGCCCAGCGCGAGCGCGAGCGCGAGTCCTACGTCCTGGCGCTCGAGGCGATCACCGGCCGGCGCGACCAGCTCGCCGGCGAGCGCGACCAGGTCGCCGCCGCGGTCACCGAGGGGGAGGCCCGAATCCTGGAGGCCGAGGAGCGGCTGCGCGTCACCGAGGCCGCGGTCGAGTCGGCGCGCTCCGAGCTGATGGCCTCGCTCGGTCGCATCCAGACTCTCCAGAGCAAGCTCCACCGGACCCAGATCGACCAGGAGAAGGCCCACTACCGGGAGAGCAGGCTGGCCCAGGAGCGCGAGGCCAAGGAGCGCGAGATCGCCGAGGCGGCGCACGAGCTCGAGGCGGCGAGCACGAGGGTCGGCGCGCTCGAGGACGGGATCGCCGAGAGCGCCGAGCTCCACGCCGGGCACCGGCGCGAGCTCGACACGCTGCTGCGCCGGGAGGCCGAGGCCAACAAGGCCCGCCAGGAGCTGCGCGAGGAGCAGACCGAGCTCACCCATCGCCGGGCCCTGCTCGAGGAGCTCGCCGCCGCCGAGGAGGAGCGACGAAGCTCGCTGCGCGACGCGCTCGCCGAGGTCGGCATCGACGATGCACCCTTCCTGGACGAGATCGCCGCCGCGCCCGAAGGCTGGGAGGACGGCGTCGACCTGTTCCTCGAGCACCTGGGCGACGCGATCGTCACGCCCGCCGACGAGGACCCGCTGATGCTGGCGCGCGCGATCGCGGCCGCCGGCATCGAAGGGACGGTGCTGGCTCCGGCCGAAGCCACCGGCGCGGGCGCTCCGGCCGACCTGTACGCCCGAGCCCAGCGACCGAAGCGCCCCTCGCGCACCCCGCAGCGTCCGGTGGCGCCGGCTCCCGCGCCGGCCGCGGCGTCCGAGCCGCCGCCACCTCGCGGCCTGCTGCGCCGCATCGCCGAGCGGCTCGGGCTGGCGCGCCGCCCGGCAGCTCCCGAGCAGCTCTCGTTGATCGATCGTGCCGAAGAGCGGGAGCCCGCGCGGGAGCCCGCGCCCGAGCCGCCGCCCGAGGAGCCCGCCGCAGAGCCCCGGCCTCCCGGGCTCGAGCGCCTCGCCGACCGGCTCGGCCTCCCCGCCGAGCTCGCCGCCGCGCTCCCCCCCGCCTACCTGGTCGAATCTCCCGAGGAGGCGCAGCGCCTCGCCGCCGGCTTCCCCGGGGTCGCCTTCGTCACGCGCCAGCGTTTCTGGGCACTGGGCGGAGCGCTGCGCGTGCAGGGCGGCGAGGTGCGACCCGGAACGCTCGGTCGCACCCGCGAGCTCGACGAGATCGAGGAGGCGCTGCCGCGCATCGAGACCGGGATCGAGTCGCTCGCCGACGACCTCGAAGGGCTGGTCGCGGCGCGCACCGAACGCGCGCGCGACGCCAACCAGCTCGAGAACCGGCTCGCCGAGCTTCGCCAGCAGCACGCCGTCGCCCAGGCCCGCCGCCAGGACACCGTCAACCGCCGCGAACGGCTCGACGCCGAGCTGCAGGCGATGGCGGGCGAGCAGCGCGAGATCGCGGAGGAGCTCGAGCGCTGCGGCGCGCTCCAGGCCGAGCTGCAGCAGGAGCTCGAGGGCTGTGAGCGCGAGCACCGCGAGCTCGAGACCCGATTCGACGCCGCCGAGAGCGAGCTCGCGCAGACGCGCCAACGGCGCGAGGCGGTGCGCACGGAGGGCGCGAGCCGCAAGGGTCAGCTCCACCTGCTCATCGAGCGCTACGAGGCGCAGGAGCACGAGAACCGCCGGCTCGCCGAGCAGCAGGAAACCGTCGAGCGCGCCCTCGCGCAGTGGCGCATCGATCGCGCGCGGCTGGAGGAGAAGCGGGTCGAGCTCGAGGCCACCATCTCGACCGCCGAGGAGGAGCTTCGCGCAGCCCTCGAGGCTCAGGGCGCCGCCGGTCTCGAGCGCCGCGCGACCGAGGAGCAGCTCGGCGCGCGCCGCACCGCCGTCCACCAGGCCGAAGCCCGCGTCGCCGAAGCCCGCGCCGGGCGCGAGGCCACTCGCGAGGCGCTCGAGAGCCTGCGCATCGAGCGTGCCGGCAGCGACCGCGAGGCCCAGCACGCGCTCGCCGCCTACCGCGCCGAGTTCAAGGAGGATCTCCCGGTCGAGCGCATCCCGGGGCTGGCGCCGGTCGTCGCCCCCCGCTTCGGCGCGACCGCGCACGAAGAGCCCAGAGCGGAGCGACCCTCGAAGCCCAGAGCGGAGCGACCCTCGAAGCACGGAGCGGAGCGACCCTCGAAGCACGGAGCGGAGCGACCCCCGGACCAAGCGGCGGCCGCCACCGAGGGCGGCATCGTCCTGCTCTGGAACGCCAACCGTGCTCTTCCTCCGGTGCCCGCCGCGGTCATGGAGCCGGAGGACGCGCGGGATGCCGACGAGGACGCCCCGCCGCGAGCCGCCGAGCCCGACCCGTTCTCCGAGATCGCCTACGACATCGAGTCTCTCGACCAGCTCGAGGAGCGTCTCGCCGACCTCGAGGCGCAGCTCGAACGCCTGGGGCCCGTCAACCTGCTGGCCGCCGACGAGCTCGACGAGCAGGAGGAGCGCCACCGCTTTTTGGTCGAGCAGCGCGCCGACGTCCAGCAGTCGATCGAGAGCCTGCGCCGCACCATCCGCGAGATCAACCAGACCTCGCACGCGCGCTTCACCGAGACCTTCGCCGTCGTCAACGAGAACTTCGCACGGACCTTCGCCCGCCTGTTCCGCGGCGGCGAGGCCAGCATGCGCCTGCTCGACGAAGAGGATCCCCTCGAGAGCGGCATCGAGATCGTCGCGCGCCCCCCCGGCAAGCGGCTCCAGAACATCCAGCTCCTCTCCGGCGGCGAGAAGGCGCTGACCGCGATCGCGCTCCTGTTCGCGCTGTTCCAGGCCAAGCCCTCTCCCTTCTGCATCCTCGACGAGGTCGACGCCCCGCTCGACGACGCCAACGTCCTGCGCTTCATCGACCTGCTCGAGGAGATGTCGGCCGAGACGCAGTTCCTGGTCGTCACCCACAACAAGCTGACGATGCTGGCGGCCTCGAGCCTCTACGGCGTGACGATGCAGGAGAAGGGCGTGACGACCCTGGTCGGCGTCGAAGTCGACGACCTGCACCCGCGACAGCAGATCGCGTCGTAGCGAGCGCTCTCGGCGCTCCAGGAACCCCCGAGCTCGGTCGGCGGCGTGCATTCATGAAACCTACCGACGAGATATGAGTATGCTACTCATGATCCTGTCGCTGATATCGTTCCGCCCCGGCCCATCCAATCCGCACCGGCTCCACTGATGCCACCCAGCCGTCGAGAGCGCGCCGAGGCTCTCCGCCGAGTTGCCGGAGACTCCCCAGGCGAAGGACACGCCCGAGACATCCGCCGCTACCTCCCCCTGAAGCCTCTCGACCTCCAGGTCCTGCTCCTCCTCGGGACCGGCGCGCACCACGGCTACGCCATCATGAAGGGCGTCGAGGAGCAGTCGCGCGGCGCGGTTCGCCTCGAGGTCGGATCGCTCTATCGGATGATCGCGCGGCTCGAGCGCAGCGGGCTCGTGACCTCGAGCGAGCCCGCCGGCGAACCGCCCGATCCGCGGCGCGGCCGCGTCTACTCGCTGACCGCGCTCGGGCGCGAGGTCGCCCGCGCCGAGGTCGAGCGGCTGGAGCAGGTCGTCGACCTGGCTCGCCGATCCCGGCTCGTCGATGGAGCCCAGCGCTCGTGAGCCGCTCGTTCGACCGCCGCACCGCCCGCCTCCTCCTGCGCCTCCACTCTCGTGAATCCCGCGAGCGCTACGGCGACGAGATCGTCGAGCTGTTCGCCGAGCGTCTCGCGCAGGATCGCGGGCGCCGCACAGCCGCGAGCCGCTTCTGGCGCTGGTGCCGCGCCAGCGCCGATCTCGCCCTCTCCGGTCTGCTCGAGCGCTGGAGCCGTCGTTCGGCCTCGCCCACCGGCAGCGGCAGAGGCGGGGGCAGGGGTAACGGCAACGCCGACGGCAAGCCCTGGAGCGCGGGCAGTCGACGCGACGGTCTGCTCGCCGAAACCCTGGCCGACCTGCGCGTCGCCGCGCGAGTCCTGCGCCGCCAGCCCGCCTTCACCCTGGTCGCCGTCCTCGCGCTCGCTGTCGGTCTCGCCGGCAACGCCGTGATGTTCGGCGTCGTCGACGGGCTCCTGCTCGAGCCGCTTCCGTTCGAGCACGCCGAGCGCCTGATGCGCCTCGACGAGACCTGGCGCGACGAGGATCGATCGGTCGCCTACCTCAACTTCCTCGACTGGCGACGCGAGAGCCGCGCCTTCGACCGCATGGCGGCGGTCGCCGGCTGGTCGTTCGCGCTCCACTCCCCCGGCGGCGCGCCCCGGATCGTCTCCGGCGCCCTGGTCAGCGGTGACCTGCTCGGCGTGCTGGGAGAAGAGCCGCTGCTTGGCCGCGGTTTCGCGCCCGACGACTTCTCCCCGGTGGCCCCCCGCGTCGCGTGGATCGGCGAAGGGCTCTGGCGCGAGCGATTCGCCGCCGAGACCGACGTCGTCGGACGCTCGATCACTCTCGACGGCGAGACCTACACGGTGTCCGGCGTCCTGCCCCAGAGCTTTCGGTATCCCTCGGAGAGCCGACAGGTGTGGATCCCCGCCGAGCGGGTGCTCGACCGACGCGACCTCGAGGACCGCGACAGCCATCCGGGCCTCCACGTGCTCGCGCGCCTCGCTCCCACGGCGACTTCGGCCGAGGCGGCCGACGAAATGGCGCGCATCGCTCGCGGCCTCGCCGAGCTCCACCCCGACTCCAACGAGGATCACGGAGTTCGCCTGCTGCCGCTGCGCGAGGTCTATGTCGGCAGCGTCCGGCCGACCTTCGTGGCGCTCACCATCGCCGTCGGCCTGGTCCTGCTCATCGCCTGCGCCAACGTCGCCAACCTCCTGCTCAGCCGGGCGAGCACGCGGCGAGCCGAGATGGCGATCCGAACCAGCCTCGGCGCCCCTCGCCTGCGCCTGATCCGTCAGCTCCTCGCCGAAAGCCTGCTGATCGCGGCCCTCTCGGCCGGCTTCGGCCTGCTGCTCGCGGCCTGGGGGATGGGCGCGGCGCGCGCCATCCTCTCGGACTCGCTCCGCCTGTTCGCTGTCGAGCGCGTTACGCTCGATCATCGAGTGCTCCTGATCACGCTGGCCGCCGCCACGCTCACCGCCGTGCTCTTCGGACTGGCGCCGGCGCTGCGGGCGACGCGCCGCAGCAGCGATCCGCGATCGCCGACGACCGGCGCGCCGGGCTCGCGCGGCTCGGCAACGCTGCACGCCTCGGCCCGGCTCCAGAGCCTGCTGGTGGCGGGGCAGGTCGGGGTCTCGATGGTCCTGCTCATCGCCACCGTCTCGATGCTGGCGAGCATCTCGCGCCTGCGCAGCGCCGACCTCGGCTTCGATCCGCGCCACGTCTCGACCTTCGAGATCGATCTCGCCGGCGAGCGCTTCGCCGAGCCCGAGTCGACGGTGGAGCTCTTCGACCGGCTCGAGAGCGAGATCGCCGCGCTGCCGGGTGTCGAGGCGGTCGGCGCGGTGCGTCCGCTGCCGCTCTCCGGCTCCAATCGCCAGAGCGGGATCGCGCTCCTCGACTCGCCGGTGCGAGCGCCCGACGAGCCGCTGCGCACCGATTGGGGCTGGATCCGCCCGGGCTACCTGGAGGCGCTGCGCATCCCGCTGCTCGAGGGTCGCGGCATCGAGCCCACCGACGATCTCGACGGCCGGCCGGTGGTGCTCGTCGACCAGACGCTCGCGCGTGCGATGTACCCCGACGGCGCGCTCGGCCGCCGCATCCACTTCGCCGAGGCCGAGTGGGAGATCGTCGGCGTCGTCGGAGCGGTGCGGCACTACGGCGTGCGCCAGGAGACCCGCTACCAGCTCTACGTCCCGCAGGCCCAGCGCCCGACCAGTGCGCTGGTCTACACCGTGCGAGCGAGCACCGATCCCGAGAGCCTGGCCGCCGCGATCCGCGATCGCCTGTCCCGCCTGGCGCCCGATCAGCCTTTCGACGGCGTGCGGTCCCTCGACAGCCTCGTACAGCGCATGGTCGCTCGCGAGGCACTGCTCACCCTCATGCTCCGCCTGTTCACGGGGGTCGCGGTCGCGCTCGCCGTGCTCGGGCTGTACGGCGTCCTCGCCTACTTCGTGACGCTGCGACGCCCCGAGATCGGTCTGCGCCTGGCGATCGGCGCCACCGGGGGCGACGTCATCCGCCAGATCGCGGGTCGCGGCCTCGCCCTCGCCGCCCTCGGGATCGCCGCCGGCCTCCTCGCCGCCCCGCTCGCCACCCGCGCGCTCTCGTCCCAGCTCTTCGGAGTGGCGCCCATCGACCTCCCGATCTTCCTCGGCTGCGCCGCCCTCTTCCTGCTCACCGCCCTCGCCGCGGCCCTGATCCCGGCCTGGCGCGCCAGCCGGGTGAACCCGGTGATCGTTCTGTCCGAGGGCTGAGCTCTCCGATCCTGCAGAAAACACTCGCCTTGCCGCCGAGGACAGATCCGCGGACCAGGAGAGGAAGAGATTCTTCCGGCGACGCGAGTGGAATTGCGAGCTCGGGTCCGTCTTTACAGCGAAGCGAGGTCTTCCAGCACCTTGCTTCGTGCTTGGGGTCCGGCACCGGCCGGAACCCGAAGCCCACGACATCAGGCGCGGGGCTCCCGTGGGTCCCGCGCCCTTTTTTTCTGCCGGACGGACCGGCACCGCGGGAGCGAGAGGCCGCCGCGCGGCGGAGATCCGAGCGCTCCCCGACCTCCTCCGAAGTCGATGGCCTTCCGGGTGCCGCGGACCCACGCTGACCGGCGACCGAGCACGACCGGCAGACACGGCGCCGGGGCTCGAGAGTAGCCCTCCCCCCCTGCCGCGGCCTACAATCGCGGCTTCGGACTCACGGCAGTCCCCGTTCGGACGCCCGTCCCACCCTCGAGGCCCCGACCCCCCATCGGGACAAGCCGACGTAGCTCAGTGGTAGAGCAGCTGATTCGTAATCAGCAGGTCGCCGGTTCAAGTCCGGCCGTCGGCTCCAAGCCCCCCCACGATTGGGATCACGTGGCGGAAGTCGAGCGTGATCTAGAGCAGCGGGAGAAGGACATCAGCGGCGGGCATTCTCTCGTCGCCAAACTCCGTGCTCTCGAGGCCAGCTCTGACACTTGGCCGTCGGCCTCCTCGAGTCGATGCCGCCAATGTGCCGATGGTTGAGAGAGGCGAGGATCTTGGCCTCGGGCTCGAAGCGAGAGCTCGGGGGTTGAGGTGAAGGCCTCGGACAGCCCTTTGAGTGCGACATCGCGACTGAAGTGCGGGGAATCCCGGCCGGAGAACGACGTGCCATCTGTTCAGGTAGGTCGTTGGCAGGCAGCCGATCTCGGAACCGTATGATTCGAAGGTGTGCGCATTCTCGGTTCCGATCGACCGCACGTCAACGTCGCAAGCGAAGATCACACTCTTCCGATCTCTCTTTCGCGGCCGCGAGGACGTGTATCCGAGGCGATTCGAGAGCCGGAAGACCGGGAAGGCCGGCTACGCGCCCGCGTGTAGCAACGAGTGGGTCCACGGCATCTGCGAGAAGCCGCGTATCAAGTGCGCGGATTGTCCCCACCGTCGCTTCTTAGCGGTGACCGATGAGGTGATTCACTGGCACCTGTCGGGGCAGGACCCTGTGGGCCAGCCCTTCGTCGCCGGTGTGTACCCGCTGCTCCTCGACGAGACGTGTTACTTCCTGGCACTCGATTTCGACAAGAGCAGCTGGCAGGAGGACGCGCTCGCGTTCCTGAGAGCCTGTCGACAGCTCGAGCTGCCGACGGCGCTCGAACGATCGCGGTCGGGCCGCGGAGCGCACCTGTGGTTGTTCTTCGAAGAGGCGATCCCCGCCGCATTGGCGCGACGACTCGGTTCTCACCTGCTCACCGAAGCCATGGAGAACCGGCCCGACATCGGCCTCGACTCCTACGACCGGATGTTTCCCAATCAGGACACCCTGCCGCATGGAGGGTTCGGCAATCTGATCGCGATGCCGCTGCAGAAGCAGCCCCGCGACCAAGGAAACAGTGTCTTTCTCGACGAGGGGCTCAACCCGTGGTCAGACCAATGGGCGTTCCTGGCCAACGTTGGTCGCATCAGTCGGGGGCGCGTCGAGGCCATCGCCAGCAAGGCCGAGCGCAGGGGCCGAGTCGTCGGCGTTCGCCTGCCACCTCAGGACGAGGACGACGAGCCGTGGGCTGCACCGCCTTCGCGACGGCGAGCCGATCCGCCCTTGGTCGGCGGGCTACCCCGAGAGCTGGAGCTCGTCCTCGGGAACCAGGTCTACATCGCGAAGGAGGCTCTTCATCCTGGTTTGAGGAACCGGCTGTTGCGACTGGCGGCGTTCCAGAACCCGGAGTTCTTCAAGGCCCAAGCCCTGCGGCTTTCCACTTACAACAAGCCGCGAGTGATCGCCTGCGCCGAGGACCACCCACACCACGTCGCACTTCCCCGCGGTTGCCTCGAAGAAGCTCGCCAGCTGCTCCGATCGCTGGGAGTCGCGGTGAAGATCCGCGATGAGCGGTCGTGCGGCCGTCCGCTCGTGGCCACCTTTCGCGGCGACCTCCGGCCCGAGCAACGAGCGGCCGCTGAGGCGATGCTTCGACATGACACCGGCGTGCTGGCAGCAACCACGGCCTTCGGAAAGACCGTCGTCGCTGCGTGGCTCATCGCTTCTCGAGGCACGAACACGCTCGTCCTCGTCCACCGCCGCCAGCTGCTCGAGCAGTGGCTCGAGCGCCTGGCGACCTTCCTGGACGTTCCGGTGAAGTCGATGGGGCGCATCGGCGGCGGCACGAAGAGACCTTCCGGACGACTCGACGTAGCCCTCATCCAAAGCGTGGTCCGGAAAGGCATCGTCGACGATTGCGTGGCCGACTACGGACACTTGGTCGTCGACGAATGTCACCACATCTCGGCGCAGAGCTTCGAGCAAGTGGCTCGGCTAGCGACGTCTCGGTTCGTTCTCGGGCTCTCTGCGACGGTGACGCGCAAGGACGGCCACCATCCGATCGTCTTCATGCAGTGCGGTCCGATCCGGCATCGCGTGAGCGCCCGCAAGCAGGCGGCAGCACGGCCTTTCGATCATCTCGTTCTCGTGCAGCCGACTTCGTTTCATTCCGAGCGTCCGCCCGATACCGACCGGCGACTCGAGTTCCAGGCCCTCTATCGAGAGCTGATCGAGGACGAGAGCCGCAATCGGCGAATCTGCGACGACATCGTCGAGTCGGTGGGCGGCGGCCGATCGCCGTTGGTCCTCACCGAGCGCAACGACCACCTGGACCGTCTCGAGCGAGGGCTCGAGGGGCGAGTGCCCCATCTGATCGTGCTGCGGGCGGGCCTGGGAAAGCGACAGCGACAAGCGACCACCGAGCAGCTGGCGGCCGTCCCAGCCGAGGCGTCCCGAATCGTCCTCGCTACGGGCAGGTATGTCGGAGAGGGATTCGACGACTCTCGTCTCGACACCCTGTTCCTTACCCTCCCCGTCTCGTGGCGAGGCACCGTAGCCCAATACGCAGGCCGATTGCACCGGCTTCACGACAGCAAGCGCGAGGTTCGCATCCACGACTACGCAGATCTCGACGTGCCGATGCTGGCGCGAATGTTCGACCGGCGCTGTCGCGGCTATGAAGCCATCGGCTATACCGTGGTGCTCCCCGCGAGCGCGATCCCTGGCTGGCCTGCCGACGTCGTGTTGCCGTCGGATCCGGCCTGGAAACGAGACTACTCCGGCAGTGTGAGGCGGCTCGTCCGCGACGGCGTCGACGCGCCGCTCGCCCGATTGTTCACTCACGCTACGCGACTCGAGCCCCAATCCGGAGATGGGAGCCGGGCGCGAAGCGCCACCGAAGCGTTTCTGTACCGGCGTCTGGAGACACTCTCGGAGACGAAGGGGCGGTTTCGGCTCAACGCGAGACTTCCGATCCCGTTCGACGGCATGTCGAGCCTGGAAGTCGACCTGTTGTGCCACGAAGCTCGGATCGCAGTGGAGCTGGACGGCCCTCAGCACATCGCCGATCCCGATGCGTACCGCCGCGACCGTCGCAAGGACCAGCTCTTCCAGGAGAACGGCTACCTCGTGCTCAGGTTCCTTGCCGAAGACGTCGGCAAGGAGCTCGACCTCGTGCTCGACTCGATCCTGAGATCGCTGAGCAATCGCTTTTCGAGACCTCGGCCGGTAGCAACCCAGTCGTCGAGGTCGGACCAGCTCGGACTTCCTCGGTGAATCCCTCAGGGCTGGCAGGAGAACTCGAAGCGAGTCTCCCCAGGACTCTGATCCGCTTCGACCCGCTCCCCAACGTTCGCCTGGAACTCCCTGCTCAGATCGAGCTGAGCGGGCGACAGCGGAACCCGTTCTGTACAACAACTCGGCCGAAGCTCGGGCTGCCTCCCGGTGGAGTAGCTGAGTAGTCCGCCCAGCCGAGCTCTGTGACCCACCTCGCCGCTGACCGCCGAAGCCGGCGGAGGCCGTTCGAGCAACCAGTTCCCCGTGCCTTGACGGTTCCGCTCTCGACGGTCGTGCTCCAAGCACCCGCTCACCAAGTCGCAAGTGGCACTCACCCAGAGGGACGACCCCAGCTGCTCTCGAAGAACGCAGGCAGCAGGCCCGATCCGAGGGCTCTATCTCGGCCGAGTAGTACACTGCTCGCGGGTGGTAATCGACGATGCTCGGCGAAACGACGCTCACGTTCAAGGAGTTCATGATGGGCGAGGAGCTCCCGCTCGCCACGATCCAGGACGCCATTCTCGAGTTCTTGCGAGGGCGGGACGACGTCGTGCTGTTCGGAGCGCAAGCCGTCAACGCTTACGTGGACGAGCCCAGAATGAGCCAGGACGTCGATCTTCTTTCCGATCGCGCCGCGGAGCTCGCAGAGGAGTTGCGCGCACATCTGGGGACGCTCTTTCACGTGTCGATCCGAACCCGCGAGGTCGGAGCGGGAAGCGGCTATCGGCTCTACCAAGTCCGCAAGCCGAAGAACAGACACCTGGTCGACGTGCGCTCGGTCGACGAGCTTCCCGAGGCTC
>DATKBT010000161.1:0-56365 GCA_035546295.1 Thermoanaerobaculia bacterium
GTCAAAGTTCGATCAAGCCGCCGCGCTCGCCCAGAGAAACGGCTGTGGCCTGGTCGACCCAGCCGCGCCCGCTTGCGGGCTTGCGGCGCACGAGTGATCGGCTAGCGGGCTCGTGGTATGACCGCGCCGCGACCTCGCTGCTCGTCGGGTAGTGGTGAACACCACGAGCCCGCTAGGCGCTCGCCGTCCCTTCGAGGGCGATGCCGGAGGTGCCGTCGACCACGGCGCCTTCCTCGATCGTCTCCTCCTCGGAGGCCTGAGCCAGCCCCGCAGCCTCCAGCTCGGCGACCGCGCGCGGCGTCACCCGGTAGAAGCGGGTGGCGAGCTGCGCCCAGTGCTCGAGGATCCAGCCGGCTCGTGCGCTGGCGGTGAGCTGGTGGTGACGCTGGACCAGCCGGAGGAGGTCGGCGCCCAGCTCGTCGTTCGAGGCCGCCGGCGCCGCCAGGAGCGCCCGGGCCTCGACCATCTCGTCGTTGAGGCGGTGCAGGAAGCGTCCCTCGGGGTCGAAGACGTAGGCGACGCCGCCGCTCATGCCGGCTCCGAAATTGCGTCCCGTCCGCCCCAGCACCACCACCGTCCCGCCGGTCATGTATTCGCAGCCGTGATCGCCGCAGCCCTCGACCACGGCGCGCGCGCCCGAGTTGCGGACCGCGAGGCGTTCGCCGGCGCAACCCGCCGCGAACAGGTCGCCGCCGGTCGCGCCGTAGAGCACGGTATTGCCCAGGATCACGCTGGTGTGGGGGGTGAACGCCGAGCCGGCGGGAGGCTTGATCACGATCTCGCCGCCGCTCATCCCCTTGCCGACGTAGTCCTGCGCCTCGCCCACCAGGGTCAGGCGCATGCCGTCGACGCAGAAGACGCCGAAGCTCTGCCCAGCCGAGCCGTGGAAGTGCAGGTCGAAGGTGCCGTCCGGGAGCTCACCCCAGCGCTTCGCGATGTCCCCAGCCAGACGCGCGCCGACGCTGCGGTTGGGATTGGAGATCGCGTAGCGACGCTCGACCGAGGTGCGCTCGCGCACCGCTGCTCGACAGTCCTTGAACACGCGGTGGTCGAGCGCGTCCTCGGGAGGGCGCCGGTTGCGCTTGCCAGAGCGCCGGCGCGGGCGCCGCCGCTCGGGGTCGGGGTCGAACAGCAGGGCCGAGAGGTCGAGCGAGCGGACCTTGGGCAGGTCGAGCTCGCGCTCCTCGAGCAGGTCGTTGCGGCCCACGATCTCCTCGACCGACCGGGCTCCGATCTCGGCGAGCGCGTGCCGCACCTGCTCGCCGACGAAGAGCATGAACGACACGAGCTGGTCGGGCATGCCCGGAAACTTCGCGCGCAGCGCTTGGCGCTGGGTGGCGATGCCCACCGGACAGGTGTCGAGATGGCACTGGCGCGCCATGATGCAGCCGAGGGCGACCAGCGAGGCGGTGCCGAAGCCGTATTCGTCGGCGCCCAGCAGCGCGGCGAGGACGACGTCGCGGCCGGTCTTGAGCCCGCCGTCGACGCGCAGGGTCACGCGGTCGCGCAGGCCGTTCATCACCAGCGCCTGCTGGGTCTCGGCGAGGCCCAGCTCCCAGGGAAGTCCGGCGTGCTTGACCGAGGAGAGCGGCGACGCGCCGGTGCCGCCGTCGTGACCCGAGATCTGGATCGAGTCGGCGTAGCCCTTGGCGACCCCCACCGCCACCGTCCCCACCCCCGCGCCCGAGACCAACTTGACGCAGATCCGGGCGTTGCGGTTCAGGCGCTCGAGATCGTAGATGAGCTGGGCGAGGTCCTCGATCGAGTAGATGTCGTGGTGCGGGGGGGGCGAGATCAGGGTGACCCCCGGCACCGCGCCGCGGATCTTGGCGATCTGCAGCGTGACCTTGTGCCCCGGGATCTGGCCCCCCTCGCCGGGCTTCGAGCCCTGCGCCATCTTGATCTCGATCTCTTGGGCCGCCATCAGGTACTCGGCGCTGACCCCGAAGCGTGCGGAGGCCACCTGCTTGATGGCGCTGTTGGCCCAGTCTCCGGCCCTTGGCTTCCAGGCGGCGAAGCCGCGCTCGGTGTCCTGCTCGAAGCGGCGGAAGCGCACGCGGTCCTCGCCCCCCTCGCCCGAGTTGCTCTTGCCGCCGATGCGGTTCATGGCGACCGCGATCGCCTCGTGGGTCTCGCTCGAGATCGCGCCGTGGGACATCGCTTGGGTGGTGAAGCGCTTGGCGATCTCGGCGGCGGGCTCGACCTCGCCGAGGGCCAGCGGCTCGGCCGCCTTCCTCCAGGTCAAGAGGTCGCGGATGGTGAGTGGACGGTTGGCCTCGACCAGCTTCGAGTAGCGCTCGAAGGCGTCGCGCGAGCCGGTGCGCACCGCCTTGTGCAGTGAGGTGAAGATCTGGGGCGCCCAGGCGTGCCGCTCGCCGTCCTTGCGGAAGCGGTAGACGCCGCGGTCGGGCAGCCCTCCGCGCGCTCGCGTCGAGTCCTCGGGGGCGAAGGCCTCGGCATGGTAGGCGAGCACGTCGGCCGCGATCTGCTCGATGCCGATGCCCGGGATGCGCGTCGCGGTGCCCACGAAGTAGCGCGCGACGAGGTCGCGGTCCAACCCCAGGGCCTCGAAGATCTGGGCCCCCTGGTAGCTGGCCACCGGACCGATGCCCATCTTGGACATGATCTTGAGCAGGCCCTTCTCGAGCGCGCGCCGGTAGTTGGTGAGCGCATCTTCGGCCGACAGGCTGGCGTCCTCGGCCGGCCGGCTCGCGGACTCGGCCGACAGGCCGGCGTCGTCGGCGCTCTTCGCCTCGGCGCTCTCGCGGGCGAGCGCGGCGACCGTGCGGTAGGCGAGCCACGGGTGCACCAGCGTCGCGCCGTAGCCGATCAGGCAGGCGATGTGATGATCCTCGCGCACGTCTCCGGCGTCGCAGATCAGGCTCACCTGCATCCGCCGGCGAACGCGGATGAGGTCGTGGTGGACCGCCGCGGTGGCGAGCAGCATCGGGATCGGCGCCCACTCCCCGTCGCAGCGGCGATCGGAGAGGATCAGCAGCGAGCATCCCTCGTCGACCGCCTGCTCGGCCTCGCGGCAGAGCCGCTCGACCGCGGCGGCGAGCCCCTCCGGCCCGTCCTCGACCGGGAAACGGGCGTCGAGCCGGCGCGAGGCGAACCCGCGCAGGTGGCCCGAGGGCTCCGCTCGCTCCTCGTTGGGACGCGCGGCCTCCTTCGCGCCCAGCTCCTCGACCCAGGCGAGCTCCGCCGAGCTCAGGATCGGCGTCGGGAACTCGACCAGGCGCGCGAAGTCCTCGCGCTCGTCGAGCAGCAGTCCCCAGGGTCCTGTCGCGGTGACCAGCGACATCACCAGGCGCTCGCGCAGCGGGTCGATCGGCGGATTGGTGACCTGGGCGAAGCGCTGGCGGAAGTACTTGTAGAGCGTCTGCGGCTTCTGCGACAGCGCCGCGATCGGCGTGTCGTCGCCCATCGATCCGACCGGCTCGCGAGCCTGGCCCAGCATCGGGGCCAGGATGCGGTCGAGGTCCTCGCTGCCGTAGCCGAACAGGAGCTGCTCGCGGTCGAGCGCGTCGCCGTCGGTGGTGTCCTTCGCCGGTCCGGTCAGCGACATGGCGAGGCGCGGCGCGCGCACCATGTGACGCTCGACCCAGGCGCGGTAGGGGCGCCGCTTGGCGACCTCGCGCTTGAGCGTGGCGTCGTCGAGCAGGCGCTTGGCGGCGGTGTCGACGCCGATCATCTGGCCGGGGCCGAGACGCCCCTTCTTGACCACCAGCTCGGTGGGCATCGGCACCACCCCCGCTTCCGAGGCGACGATCACGGTGCCGTTGGCGGTCACCCAGTAGCGCGCCGGGCGCAGGCCGTTGCGATCGAGGCCGGCGGCGGCGAGCGTGCCGTCGGTGAACACCAGGCCGGCCGGGCCGTCCCACGGCTCCATCAGGCAGCCGTGGTACTCGTAGAACCCGAGCACGTCGGGGTCGAGGTCGTCGCGTCCCTGGTAGGCCTCGGGCACCAGCATCATCATCGCTTGCAGCGGCGACCGCCCCGAGATCACCAGCAGCTCGAACAGGTTGTCGAGCGCCGCCGAATCGGAGGAGTCGGCCTCGACGATCGGCAGCAGCTCCTGGATGTCGTCGCCCCAGACGCTCGAGCGCAGCTCGCGCTCTCGCGCGGTCAGCCAGTTGAGGTTGCCGTGCAGCGTGTTGATCTCGCCGTTGTGGCCGAGCATGCGAAACGGCTGTGCGCGCGACCAGGTCGGGAAGGTGTTGGTGCTGTAGCGCTGGTGGAAGAGGGCGATCGAGGTGCGAAAGTCCGGGTCCTGCAGGTCGGGGAAGAAGTGGTCGAGCTGGGGCGCGACCATCAGACCCTTGTAGACGACGGTCCGGTGCGAGAGCGACGGGATGTAGAAGTCGCGGATGCCGGCGGCCGCGGCGCGACGCTCGATCCGGCGACGCAGCAGGTAGAGCTTGCGCTCGTAGCCGAGCTCGTCGAACCCAGTCGGACGACCGATCAACAGTTGGCGGATCAGCGGCATCGTGCTGCGCGCTGCGGCTCCGAGAGCCTCGGGGCTGGTCGGCACGTCGCGCCACGCGATGCGTCGCAGCCCCCCCTGATCGAGCACCTCCTCGACCAGCGCGCGGCACTGCTCCTCGTGCTCGGCCGGCATGAAGAACATGCCGAGCGCGAGGTCTTCGGGGTCGCTGAGCTCGACGCCACGCTGCCGCAGCTCGCGGGCGAGCATCCGAAACGGGATCTGCGTGGTCACCCCGGCGCCGTCGCCGGATCGCCCGTCGGCGCTCACCGCGCCGCGGTGGGCGAGGTTGCGCAGGGCGCGCACCGCCTGGCGCAGCGTCGTGTGGGTGCGGCGCCCCTCGATGTCGGCCACGAAGCCGATGCCGCACGCGTCCCGCTCGACGGAAGAGTCGTACAGACCGGCGGGCTGACAGGCGGGATTCTTCATCGGAGGGGGAACCTCGAAACGTAGCACAGGGTGGTGACAGATCGTAACTCCGTCGCCGGAGGGGCCGCAATTCCCGCTTCTCGCCGGCCGCCGACGCCTCCGCGGGATCGCTGCGCTATCGTCTCCAGGCGCTATCGTCTCCAGGCGCTATCGCCTTCAGCGCCATCGTCCCGGCCCAGCCGAACACCAAAGCGCCCGAGAGCCTCCGAGGGCTCGCGCGTCGCGGCTTTGCGCTGCCGGGATTCCCAGCCTTGGGCCGCGCCGCCGCAAGCCGCGCTCGCGCGGCGCCGGGCGATCTTCCCGGAGGGGCATCGATGCTCGACAAGCGAACGATCGGCAATCGAGCGATCGGCAGTGACGCACGCCGGCAGGGCCAGAAGGGCGGGCAGGGCTCCGAGCGGTCGGCGGGGGCTGCGGTCTCAAGCCGCCTGATCCCGACCGCCGTGGTCACCGGGGTGGAGCCGGCTCGACGATCCTCGGCCCAGATCGCGCGCGAGCTCCGCCGTCTGCTCGACGGCGGGGCGATCCTGCGCTGTGCCGGCGACGCACGGGACGAGCCGCGCCGGCTCCTCGGGCTCGGCTACACGCCGAAGTGCCGCATCGACCTGTTCGACACCACGTTCTACTTCACCCACGCGCGCCAGAACCCGGACCTGCGGTTCTTCGTCGTCTACGTCGTGCAGCCGGGTGTCGTGCAGCCGGGTGTCGTGCAGCCGGATCGCGAACGGGGACGACGCACGGTCGACGCCCGGATCGTCTACAAGGACATCTCGCTGATCTGGCGCACCGCATCGCACCTCCACCTCACCGACGAGGAGCTGTGGATCGGCAAGGGAGCGACCCGGATCGAGCGCTGCGACGGGCACGTCCGCGAGGAGTCGATCGAGGCGACCACCGACCTGCCGCTCGAGATGCAGACCGCCGTCGAGTCGCTCAACCGGCGCGTGCGCCGGCCGCGCTATGACCTCGCGGCGCTTCCTCTGGTCCTGCGCAACGCCCCGCGCGACCGGCTGCGCCCGTACCGCGACTTCTCCGCGCCCCGCGAGCGGGCGGCGGCGAACTCCCGCAACCGGATCCGCGGCGGCCGCAAGGTGCTCCGTTTCACGCGCCGCGACGATCCGACCTCGCTGCGCATCGCGAGAGGCTTCGAGCCCGACTTCGACCGGGGTCCGATCGAGCAGGCCGCGGGGTCGAGCTCGCTCTACGGCGGCATCGTCCGGCGCCTGCGCTTCCTCTCGACGAACGGCGAGATCCAGTACCTCTTCTTCGTCGGACCCGAGCACGCCTGGCTGGCGCCGCCGCAGGCGCTCACCACGGAGCTGTCGACCTACGGCGTGCGCACCGTCGACGTCCTCGCCGACGAGGACGCCTTCGTGCCGGGCTACGAGTACCACTTCGAGGACGAGGGCGACGACGGTCCCGAGCTCCACAGCCAGATCCCGGCGGGTTACGCCGGCGCCCACCACGAGCACGACGACACCCGCGCCGACGCCTCCGCCTGGCTCGATCGCCTGCCCGTGATCCGCGAGCTCCGCGGCGCGCTCGCCGCGGGGCGGTTCTGAGCAGCCACCGGTGAGGCGCGGCCGGTCGCGCCGTCCTGTCGCTCCACTTTCGTCGCTACGGCAGGCGGCGCTCGAGCTCCTCGAGCTCGCGGAGCTGGACGATGCCGCTCGGCACCAGGCCCGCGGCTCGTTGGAGGTCCTGGACCGCCGCCTCGGTGATCGGCCCGAAGTCGCCGTCGACCGCCCCCGCGGCGAAGCCGGCGCGGTCGAGCAGCTCCTGGAGCTGACGAACCGGCGCCTCGGCGGCCGGCATGTCGCGGCGCAGCCGGCTGATCGTGGCGGCGCGCAGGATCTCGACCGAGTAGAGGGAGGGGAGCTGGAAGTGCGGACGGTCCGGGAACCTCGGCCAGTCGCCCCCCCACTCGAGGCCGAGCCCCTTGCCGAGCTCGCCGACCAGGCTCCACGGGTTGTCGTGGCCGAAGGGATCGGCGGCCGGCGGGCTGCGAAACGCGACGTCGAAGGCGAGCCCGTAGTTGTGGCGGGACTCGCCGGCCTGCGCGTTGGTGACGATCCGCCCGGGGGTCGTGCGCCCCTGCGCGTAGAGCACGTCCTGTTGGTGGAAGGTCCGCATCGTCGAGGTGACGAAGATCGAGAGGCCCGCCTGCGAGCACGCCTCGAGCAGCTGCTCGGCAAGGGCGCGCACGGCGGGGTGCAGGTCGTCGAGTCGGTTGCTCATGGCCGTTGTCTCGCGCCGGGTCCCGAAGCTCTGTAGCCGAAGGCTCGCCTTGGAATGTTCTCCCGACCGCCGCGATCGGGCAACCGATGCGCCGGCGCGAGCCGGGCGCGCGCTCGGTCGCGACGCGCCGCGAGCGGCGATCGCCTTTCGACGCCGCCCGACTCCGCTCAGCGCCGCCGCCGCGCCTCGAGGGTGGCCGTGACCTGCGCCGGCGGCAGCACGCCCGAGAGCAGGAGCAGCTTGCCGCGCTCCGGGATCTCGACCTCGAGCGGGCGCACGCCGCCGACCGTCCCCTGGCGCAGGTCGCGCGCGATCACCTCGAACTCGAGGCCTTCCCGGCCGGCGCGGAGGTCATCGAGCTCGTCCTCGACCTCGAGGCGGTCGAGCAGCGGTGCTTCGCTGGTGACGGTGATGGACTCGCTCACTCCGAGGCCGAGCGCCAGGTCGGCGCGCGCGGCGCTCCGGCGGCGGATCCTGACGTCGGTCTCGGCAGGGCTGAACCCCTCGAGCTCGGCCGTACGGTGCCGCGTGCCGGCTCGACGCCCGAGCCTCCATAACGGCCCTCGGCGTCGGTGATCACCAGCCGGCGCGTGCCGTCGAGGACGAGCGTCACCCGGGCGCCGGGCAGCGGATTGCCGGTGTCGTCGCGCACCGTCCCGAGGACGGCCGCGTCGCCGCGCCCGCGCCCCGCGTCGTCGATGCCGACCGGCCGCGGATCGGTGGCCGGCGTCGCCGGCAGCAGGTCGCCGCCGGCGAAGCGGTAGCGCGCGTCCTCGGGGAGCAGCAGCCGCCACTCGTGGACCAGCACCGGCGCCCGGAGGGCGGGAAGAGCGAAGCCGAGCTCGGTGCGGCCGGGTGGCACCGCTCCCTCCGCGACGCTCAACAGCTCGACCTCGAGCGTCTCGCTCTCGGCGCCCGTGAGCGGCAGCCGCACCGTGCTCCCCTCGACCACCGGCCGCACCAGGACCCCGCCGACACGCGCCATCCACACGACCGCGTCGGGCGGGAAATCGAGCGCGAGCGAGCCCGCACGCGAGGAGACGCTCAGGTTCTCGCGCTGGACCACGGTGCCCTCGGGGGTGAGCAGCGTGGTCGAGCGGCGCGACCGGACCAGGGTCTCGGTGCGCTGCGCGATCGGCGCGCGGGCGACGCGCAAGGTCCCGGGATCGGCCTCTGCGCCGCCGGCGGCATCCGCCGCACGTCGCCACACCGACACGGGCGGCGAGCCCGGGAGCGCGGACGCGAGAGCCGGCGGGAGGTCGCCGCGGTCCACGCGCTGCCAGGCGGCGGCGGGCGACGGCGCGAGCTCGGCCGCGACCGAGGAGGCGAGCAGCAGGTAGCGCGCCCGCGGATCGGTCGCGGACCGCACCGCCCCCAGCGGGATTTCGAAGACGTCGCCGGCATCGTCCGCCGCGCCGGTGAGCGCTGACCGGTTCGAGGACGAAGGGCGCTGCGGGTCGCTGGACCGGTGTCGTCTCGCGCGCCCGGCGCTCGAGCTCGTGGAATCGCTCGAGGGGGAGGCGAACCTCCTGCGCGGTCGTGGCCGCTGCGAGGAGGGCCGCCAGCGCACACGCCCGGGCGAGGCGGCCCCGGCCGCAAGACCCGCCGGCCTCGAGCGCGGCTCGAGCGTCTGGAGCTGCCCGACGACGAAGGTTTCGTGGCATGGATGGCGAACGGCGGCGAGGGGGACCCTATTCCGGGATCGATCCGAAGGAAACCCGAGGAGCGCTGGTTCGGCCGGCCGATGGGAGCCGCTCGCCGCGCCTCATCCGGTGGCGCGCCGGCGGGTCGGAGCCGCGCGCCGTCCCGCGACGACCAGGCGGTTGCGGCCGGCTCGCTTCGCCCGATACAGCGCCTGGTCGGCGCGCTCGAGCACCGCGAGTGCGCTGCGATCGCCCGGCCTGGAGCCCGCGAGCCCGATGCTGACCGTGATCTTGCGTTGCTGCTGTCCGGCGGCTGGCTTCAGCGAAGCGGGCCTGCGCCTGGGGCGGTCGGCGGCACGAACCGTGAAGCGCCGCGCCGAGATCTGCCGGCGCAGCCGCTCGAGCGCCTGCTCGGCCTCGGCCGGTCCTGCGCGCGCGAAGACCAGGACGAACTCCTCGCCCCCGTGGCGGTAGGCGCCGGAGCCGCTCACCGTGCGCAGCTCGCCTGCGACCCGGCGCAGGACCTGATCGCCGACGTCGTGGCCATGGCGGTCGTTGAAGCTCTTGAAGTGGTCGATGTCGACGATCGCCAGCGCGAAGTCGCCGCGGGCGTGCGCGAGCGCATCGGCCAGGGCCCGCCGCCCCGGCAGGCCGGTCAGCTCGTCGGTGTAGGCGAGTCGGTAGGAGGCCTCGGCGACGGCGAGGAGAAGGACGGCGGCCGCCAACCAGGCGTAGAGCTCCTGGCGGCTCGAGGGATCGCCCGTCGCCCGCACGACGACTTCCGCGCAGAGGCACGACCAGACGACGGCCAGTGGAAGACCGGCGCCAGCGAGCACGGCGCGCGCGATCCAGGGGAGGAGACCGAGGAGCGTGCCGGCGGGGAGCCAAACATCTGCCGCACCGAGACCGAAGCGTTCGGTGGCGCCAGCGACGAGCGAGCTCGCGGCGGGCGCCCAGAGCCCAGCAGTCGCCGCCTGCACGGCGATGAGCAGCAAGCCGGCGAGCCAGCGCCAGGCGAGTCGCGCACGAGTCGGCCAGAGCCCGATCCAGGCCAGGTTCAACGCCAGCATAAAGAGCACCGCTTGCGGATCGGTCGCGGCGGTGGCCCCCGGCGGATCGGCCAACCACAGGACCGCCGCCAACAAAGTACAGAGGGCGGCGAGGCGCACGTGGTGAAAGCCGAGGCCGAAGAGGCTCGCGACCAGCAGGATCGCCGGCGGCCCCGCAGCGGGAAGGCTGGGGGCGAGCTGGTCCCAGGACGCTCGGGCCGCCGGGCTGAGCTCGTAGAGGCCGGCGACCGCG
Source organism: Thermoanaerobaculia bacterium (assembly GCA_035546295.1). Lineage (GTDB taxonomy): Bacteria > Acidobacteriota > Thermoanaerobaculia > Multivoradales > Multivoraceae > DATKBT01. Next base: position 10,099 of record DATKBT010000161.1, read on the forward strand.
AGGAACAGCCAACTGCTGGGCGCGGGGCGGCGGGCGAGACGTCGCGCGAGCGTCGCGCCGCCGGTGCGATCGTCTGGTGCGGCCATTGCGCTCCTGCCGGAATCGGCTCGGGTGCGGATCTGCTCGGCGAGCCGGCCGGACCATAGCGTGGCGGACCGGGTCACCTCGCGGAACGAGCTCGCATCGCGAGCGACCGCGATCCGTCGCGATCGCTCCGCTCGTCGGCTACGGCTCCTGGCGACCGACGAGCTCGGCGTCGACGCCGTAGTGGTCGGCCTCCTCCAGGCTTCGCTTGAGCGGGTCGATGCGCCGGCGCGCCGCTTCGACCGCGGGATCGGGCTCCGGGTCGACCAGCGTGCTGGCCAGGAAGCGGTAGGCCGCCTCGGTTCGCGGGCCGAGGCTGCGGCCGACGTGGTCGGCGCCGTAGTAGAGCCGGTACTCGTGTCGGATGCGCTCCTGCCAGAGCACGCGGTGGAGGTGCTCGGTCCCCTCGTAGAGCCAGAACATGTCGGCGTCGCCGGCTTCGAGGAAGATCCGCAGCTCCGAGTCGCGCAGCTTCGTGGCGTGCTGCCGGGCGATGGTCGCCGGATTGTTGGCGTTCCAGTGATCCCGGTCGACGGGCGAGCCGTAGGCCGCCTCGAGCAGCCGATCGCCTCGCCAGAAGCGGTGCTTGGGTCGCATCTCGGTCCAGTCGTCGATCGGCTCGATCCCGGGCTCCATCGCGGCGACCGCGCCGAACAGCTCCGGGTGCTCGAAAGCAGGCGCAGCGAGCCCATGCCGCCCATCGAGATGCCCGTGACCAACGTGCCGCGGCGGTCCGTAGGGACGCGGAAGCGCTCTCGCAGGTGCTCGAGGAAGGGCCCCGTGAGGAACGTCTCCCACCGCTCCGACCCGTCCTCGAAGTCCAGGTAGAAGCAACGCGGGGTCACGCTCGGGGTGACGATGACCATCGGTGGCAGCGCGCCTCTTGCCAGAGGCGCTCGAACAGCGGCTGCTGCCGCTTCGGCGGCGCCGGACGGCGACCTCCGGTGGCGCGCCAGGAGCCACCAGCCTCGAGGCCCGCGCCCTCGGGGCCGAAGCCCCTCGACAACGCCGAAGCCCTTCGACGAACGGGCTCCTAGCCGAGCAGGCGCGCGCGCAACGCGCTGGCATCCGCCAACAGCGCCTCGACGTGCTCGGGCGCCTCCGCCGCGCGCAGGATCGTGTCGGGCAGCTCGATGGCCTCGCCCGGCGCCTCGCCGGTCGCGCGCTCGACGGTCTCGGCGAACTTCGCGGGGTGGGCGGTCTCGAGCAACGCGCCCACGCCCGGGCGCTCGCGCAGGGAGGCCTCGAGCCCGAGCCAGGCGACCGCGCCGTGGGGGTCGAGGGTGTAGCCGTGCTCCCGGCGGACGCGAGCGATCGCGGCGAGCGTCTCTTCGTCGTCGAAGCGACGGCCCTCGATCGCCGCGCGAATCGCCCGGTCGTCCTCGCCGAACAGCCACGCGATGCGCTCGAAGTTGCTGGGATCGCCCACGTCCATCGCGTTCGAGAGGGTGGCGACGGCTGGGCGCGGCTGAAAGGCTCCGCCGCTCAGATAGCGCGGCACCACATCGTTGACGTTGGTGCTCGCGACCAGGCGATCGAGCCGCACTCCGAGCCGCCGAGCGAGCAGCGCCGCGGTGAGGTTGCCGAAGTTGCCGCTCGGCACGGAAACCACGATCTCGCCATGCTCGTTCACGCGCTCGGCGAGCAGACGCCGCAGGTGACCGTGGTAGACGCACTGCGGCAGCAGGCGCGCGAGGTTGATCGAGTTCGCCGACGCCAGCGGGCGCGCGCGCTGCAGCGCCGCGTCGGCGAACGCCGTCTTGACCATCCGCTGGCAGTCGTCGAAGGCACCGTCGACCTCGAGCGCGGTGACGTTGCCGCCCAGCGTGGTGAACAGCCGTCGCTGCGCCTCGCTGACCTGGCCGCGCGGGAACAGCACGACGACCTCGAAGCGCGCGAGCCCCGAGAAGGCGTGGGCGACCGCGCTCCCGGTGTCGCCGGAGGTGGCGACCAGGATGGTCAGCGGTCGATCGGCGCGCAGCGAGGCCGGCGCGGCTCCGCGCTCGAGCAGGTGCTCCATCAGCCGGGCCATGAAGCGCGCGCCGATGTCCTTGAAGGCGAGGGTCGGCCCCCAGAAGAGCTCGAGCGCGAACCGGTCGGGAGCGATCTCGCGCAGCGGAATCGGGAAGTCGAGCGCCGCTTCGACCAGGGAGCGCACCTCGTCCAGGTCGAGGTCGGGCGCCAGCAGGTGCGCCAGCATCGCGGTCGCGGTCTGATGCAGCTCGGCCCCCGACGGATCGGGCCGGCCGAGCAGCTCGAGGGTGGTGGCGGGCGGAGCATCGATGCGCTGCGGCACCCACAATCCACCGTCGGGCGCGGTGCCCGAGAACACCGCCCGGGCGAGGTCGACGGGTGCGCAGCGCCCGCGGGTGCTGACGAAGCGACGAGGCGGAGAAGCGCCGCGGGAGCGCGCCGGGGACGCCGGCGTCGGGCGGCCCGCGGATCGGCTCATCTCGGGCGCTCCTCGACGTCGGCGCGCTCGGACCCCTGGATGCGGTCGCTGCCGCCGCTGCGGTCGCTCCGAAGCTGCCCGCCGGGCGCTTCGAGGCGGTGCGCGCCGCGGCCGCCGACCGGAGTGACCAAGCGGTCGCAGGCGATGCCTTCGCCGGCGAGCGCGGCCGCCATCGCGGCGACCGCGCGCTCGGCGGCCGCGGCGTCGGGCGCCAGCGCGAACAGGCTCGGTCCGCTGCCGGAGAGGCTGCCGCCGAGCGCTCCGGCCGCGCGCGCTGCCGCCATCGCCGCCGCGAAGCCGGGCACCGCACCCGCGCGCACCGGCTCGGCGACGGCGTCGCGGAGGGCGCGTGACAGCAGGTCGAGGTCGCCGCGGTGAAGCGCCGCGACCAGAGCCCCGACGTTGCCCCACTGCGCGATCGCGGCGCGCAGGGCGATCCGCTCGCCGAGCGCCGCGCGCGCCGCCAGTGTCGCGACCTCGAGGTGCGGGCGCACGACCGCGCACGAGAGGCCTGCCGGGACCGGCAGGTCGATGAGGTCGGGCTCGGGGTCGAGGCTGCGGATCAGAACGAATCCTCCCACCAGGGAGGGCGCCACGTTGTCGGCGTGCTCGCCGCCCGAGGCGACGCGCTCGCCGGCCAGTGCGCAGCGCACCAGCGCCCGCGCATCGAGAGACTCCGCGCCGTGCGCACGGGCGAGCTCGTGGGTGGCGACCACCGCGGCGACCGCGCTCGCCGCGCTCGAGCCGAGCCCGCTGGCGAGCGGCATCCCCTTCTCGAGCTCGAGGCTCACCCCGGGCAGAGCGTCCGCGGGAAGCGTCGGCCGGCAGCGCTCGAGGACGGCCGCGGCCGCCACCGCGGCGGTGTTGCGCCCGGAGTCGCGCGGCAGCCGGCCGCCGTCGCCGGTCACCGAGACCAGCTCGGCTCCGGGCGTCGAGGCGGCGCTGGCGTGCACGACGTCCCCGAGCGGAGCCGCGTCGCTCACGCCCTCGAACGCCCCCGCGATCGCGAAGCCGAGCACGTCGAAGCCGCACGCGACGTTGGAGACCGAGGCCGGCGCGAAGGCGCTGACGCGTCCGGAGGCCCCGCTCACCCGTCCCCCCCGTTGGCCTCGAGACCGAGCACGAGCGCATCGAGGTCGATCAGCCGGTCGGGCGCGGCCTCGGCGTGGCCACGCAGCAGGTCGGCGACCACCGCCCCGGCGGTGAGCTCGACACCGGCGCCCGGCCCGGCGACCACCAGCGCCGCCTCGCGGTAGCGCTCGGTGGTCATCACGAACAGGTTGTTGGTGCCGGTGAGCGCTGCGCACGGATGATCGGGGGCGACCGCGACCAGGCCGAGCCTCGCCCCGGCCTCGTCGAGGCGCGCCAGGCTGACCAGCCGCCCGCCGCCGGCTTCGGCGTCGCGCTGTCGCTCGGCGATCGGCCCGTCGAGAGCCGGGAGCGCCGCCCAGAAGTCCTCGAGCGGCAGCGCGAGCAGGTCGGCATCGTCGATCAGCGGCTCGATCTCGACGTCGTCGAGCTCGAGCTCGCGCCCGGCGAGGCGCGCCAGGATGAGCAGCTTGCGCGCCGCATCGAGGCCGGAGAGGTCCTCGCGGGGATCGGGCTCGGTGTAGCCGGCGTCGTAGGCGGTGCGCACGGCCTGACTGAACGGCACGCCGGCCTGGATCTGGCCGGCGAGAAAGGCGAGGGTGCCCGAAAAGACGCCTTCGATCGAGATCAGGCGATCCCCGGAGGCGAGCAGCGACTCGAGAGTTCGCACCACCGGCAGCCCGGCGCCGACCGTCGCCTCGGCGTACAGGCCGCGCCGGAACGAGCGGCGCGAGCCGAGCAGCCGGGCGTGCTCGGGCCAGGGCGCGACCAGCGGCAGCTTGTTGGCGAGCACGACGAGACAGCCGGAGGCGAGGAGGCGCGGCATGATGGCGGCGGGAGCCATGCTCGCGGTGCAGTCGACGAAGGCGCGCAGGCCGGTCGAGCTCGCCAGCCAGTCGGCGACCGCTTCGAGGTCGGCGGGCCGGCCGATCGCCTCGAGGTGCTCGCGCCACGAGCCCGACGCCGGCGGCTCGACGCCGCGGTGATCGAGCGCCATGTGGCGCGAGTCGAGCACGCCCGCGATCACCAGCCGGGGACGGCCGGGCTGGTCCGAGAGCTGGCAGATCTCACGGAGCACTTGGGCGCCGACGCTGCCACAGCCGGCGACCACCACCTCGAGCGCGCCGTCGTGGGCGCGGAAGAAGGCGTCGTGGACGGCGCGCAGCGCCGCGCTCTCGTCGGCGCGCGCCAGCACCACCGAGATGTTGCGCTCGGAGGACCCCTGGGCGATCGCGCGGACGTTGATGCCGCGCCGCCCGAGGACGCGGAACAGGCGCGCGGCGAGGCCGGGGCGCTCGCGCATCCCGTCCCCGACCACCGCCACGATCGCCAGGTCGCTCTCGACGACGAGAGGGCGTAGGAGCCCGGCCTCGAGCTCGAGCGCGAACTCCTCCTCGGTGGCGTCCCGCGCCGCCGCCGCCTGCTCGGGGCTGACCGCAAAGCAGATCGAGTGTTCGCTCGACGCCTGGGTGATCAGGATGACGTTGACGCGACGGCGCGCGAGCGCTGCGAACAGGCGCCCGGCGATTCCCGGCACGCCGATCATGCCGTCCCCCTCGAGCCGCAACAGCGCGATGCTGGGCATCGACGCGATGCCGGTGACGGGGGCGGGCCGACGCCCGTCGGCGGGCCTCCTCCGGCGCGCCTCGACGACGCGCGTCCCCTGGGCCCCGGGGCGCAGCGTGTTGCGGATCACCAGCGGGATTCCGGCGCGGCGCGCCGGCTGCACGGTCGGCGGGTAGACCACCTTGGCGCCGAAGTGCGACAGCTCCATCAGCTCCTCGTAGGTCATCTCGGGCTGCGAGAAGGCGTCCTTCACCTGGCGCGGATCGGCGCTCATCACGCCGTCGACGTCGGTGAAGATGACGATCTCGGCGGCGCCGAGGGCGGCGCCCAGGAGGGCGGCGGTGTAGTCCGAGCCGCCGCGTCCGAGGGTGGTGGTCTCGCCGTCGCGGCTGGCGGCGATGAACCCGGTGACCACCTGGAGCTCGGCGGCGCGGGCGAAGTGCTCGCGCACCTGCTCGCCGGTCGCGACCTCATCGACGCGGGCGCCGCCGAAGGTGCGGTCGGTGACGATCAGCCCGCGGGCGTCGCACGGCTCGGCCGCGATGCCGCGCGCGCGCAACGCAGCCGCCAGCAGCGGCGCCGACAGCCGCTCGCCGTGAGCGAGCACGAGGTCGAGGGTTCGCGGCGTGCACTCGCCGATCAGCGACACCCCCTGGACCACCTGGCGAAGCTCCTCCAGGCTCTCGGCGATCCTCGCCTCGAGCTCCTGACGTCGCTCGGAAGGCGCCAGGCGATCGAGGGTCTTGTGGTGGCGCCGCTCGACCTCGCGCAGGCAGTCGTGGGCGGCCTCACGATCGGCGACCGAGCCGGTCGCTGCGCGCAGCAGCAGGTCGGTCACCCCCCCCATCGCCGAGACCACGACCGCGACCGAACGCAGGTCTCGACCGTCGAGCGCGCGATCCACCAGCTCGGCCACGCGCGCGATGCGCTCGGCGTCGCCCACCGAGGTGCCTCCGAACTTGAGGATCTTCATGGTCTTCCCGAGCCTGATCTTCGTCCTTACGACGCGCTCTCGCGACCGTCCTCGCCCGACCGTATCCACACCCACACTCGACCGCATCCTCCGGTCGTGCCATGACTCGCCCGAACGCGCAGAGCCGCCGATTGTACGTGCCGGCGGCAACCACGCGCAGCGGCAGGCCCGGAGCCGGCGCCGTCGAGCCGGCGCTGGATCGATTCCCGGCCGCCGCCCCGCGATCGGCGCCCTCGACGCCGTGCCGTCGACGCCGTTGCGTTCCGGGGTCGTCGAGATCGTGGCGGAGCGAAGGAGTCGGACCCAGCCTCGGAGCGCGACAAGGATCCTGGATCGAGCACTTGCGGGACCCGCGGGCGCCTGCGGGGGTAGCATGGCGGCAGGAAGGAACCTCTCCCATGCGTCTCGTCACTCGCCCGGACATGGACGGTCTCGGCTGTGCGGTGCTGCTGTGCGCGGTCGAGGACGTCGACCGCATCTGCCTCGTGCATCCGCAGGAGATCACCGACGGCTTGTTCAAGGTCGCGGAGGGGGACATCCTGGCCAACGTTCCCTACCACCCGGCGTGCTCGAAGTGGTTCGACCACCACGCCCACACCGCGACTCCCACGGCGCCGCCCCCGGACTTCGAAGGCTCGTACGGCGACGCTCCTTCGGCGACCCGCCTGGTCTACGAGCACTACGGCGGCGACGAGAAGCTCGGCCGCTTCTACGAGCTGGTGCGCGAGACCGACCGGATCGATTCGGCCGACCTCGAGATGCGCGACGTCCTCGAGCCCCGGAAGTTCATCCTCCTCGGCTTCACCGTCGACGGGCGCACGGGGCTCGGTCCGGTCGACGACTACTTCCTGCTGCTGGTCGAGCTGCTGGGGCGCGGCACCCCGATCGAGGGCGTGCTCTCCCATCCCAGCGTCGCCGAGCGCTGCGAGCGGATGAAGAAGTCCGACGAGACCTTTCGCGGCGCCCTGCTCGAGCACAGCCGGCTCGACGGCAACGTCGTGGTCACCGACTTCCGGCCGCTCGACAACCCGCCGGTGGGGAATCGCTTCCTGGTCTACTGCCTGTTCCCCGAGGCCAACGTCTCGGTGCGCGTCCACTGGGGACCGAACAGGAAGTACCCGGTGATGGTCCTCGGACACAACATCTTCGACCGCTCGTGCCAGTCCGACGTCGGCGAGATCGCGGCGCGGCACGGCGGCGGCGGGCACCGCGGGGCGGCGAGCGTGCCGCTGATCGAGGAGGCCGACTTCCAGATCCGCCAGATCGTCGGTGAGCTCAAGGCTCGCGGGTGAGCACGGCGTGGCGCCGACGGCGCCGGCGCCCCGATCTCAGATGTCCATCCTTCAAACCACGGCGCGGGCCAGTTCACGGCGAGGAGAGCCGCCGAGCGAGGCCCTCCGCCGGCGGCACCTGCGAATCGGCTGGTGGGCGCTGGCGGTGTTCGCCACGCTCGGCCTCGTGCTCGAGTCGCTCCACGCCTTCAAGGTGGCGGCCTACGTCGACGCCGCCAGCGAGACCCGGCGGCTGTTGTTTCGGCTCGGCCACGCCCACGGCGTAATGCTCTCGATCGTCCACCTGGTCTGGGCCTTCGCCGGGGCGCCCCTGGTGTGCGCGAGGGGCCGCCTCGCGCCCTGGGTCTCACGCCTGCTGATCGCGGCGCTGGTGCTCCTGCCCGGGGGCTTCCTGCTCGGCGGACTGGTGGTCTACGGCGGCGACCCCGGGATCGGCATCCTGCTGGTGCCGGCGGGAGCGCTGCTGCTGATCGCGGCGATCGTGCTGACCGCGCGCGCCGCGGGCGGCGCGAGGGAGCCCGGCGCGTTGCCGGACCGCCGGCTCGAGCCCCGAGGCGCGCAGGACGATTCTGTGGCGGCGAAGAGCCCGCCAGGCGGCGCAGCGTGACTGAAACGGCCGCAGCGGCGCTGGTCACCCTGGCGCTGGCCGCGGTGACGCTCTGGCTCGGCTCGCTGTTGCCCCCGAAGCGGTGGCGCGCGCCCGCGCTCGGCGTGCTGATCGGCGGATTCGCGGCGCTGACCTGGGGCGCGCTGGCGGTGCGCGACCTCCCGGTCCCCGAGTCCGAGGTCACCGAGCGGCCGATCGCGGTGCCCGACGACGGCTACGCGTCGTCGTCCTCGTGCCGGGGCTGCCATCCCGGGGAGTACGCCAGCTGGCACGACTCCTATCATCGGACGATGACCCAGGTGGCGAGTCGGCGGGCCGTCGTCGCGGACTTCGACGGCGCGACCCTGCACTACCACGGTCACGACTACCGGCTGTTCTGGCGCGGTGACCAGCCCTGGTTCGAGACCACCGCGGCGGCGTTGGGGCTGGCGGGATCGGGGGCGGCCGGCCAGGCGGCGCCGGTCTCGGAGGCGCCGCACGTGGACCCGGCCGCGCGGGTCGAGCAGCCGGTCGTGCTGACCACCGGCTCTCATCACCTTCAGGCCTACTGGTACGCAACCGGCGTGGGCCGGGCGGTCGAATTCTTCCCCTTCATCTACATGATTCCGGAGGGCCGCTGGGCGCCGCGCGAGTCGGTCTTCCTGCAGCCGACGGCCCCGATCGAGGTCGAGCTGGCGCCGATCAGCGAGCAGGATCGCTGGCAGCACCAGCGCCAGTGGAACCACAACTGCCTCCACTGCCACACCACCCGTCCGTCGCCGCGCTTCCCGGGGCCCGACACCCGCGTCGCCGAGCTGGGCATCGCCTGTGAGGCCTGCCACGGCCCCGGTGAGGAGCACGCGGCCAGCATGCGTAGCCCTCTGCGCCGCTACCTCGAGCACGCGCGCGCCGTGGACGCCGGAGGGTCGGCCGGCGGTCTAGGGCAAAGCGCCGCCGACGCGGAGGAGTCGAGGGACGAGCCGTCCGCGATCCTCGATCCGAGCGACCTCGATCCGCGGCGCGCCTCGCAGGTCTGCGGCCAGTGCCACAGCATTAACTACGCGACTCCCGAGGAGTGGCAGCGCAAGCTCGCTGGCGGCACGTCGTTTCGGCCCGGCGAGGAGCTGACCGACACCCACTTTCTCTGTCGCGCCTCCCAGGGAGAGGAGGCGCTGACGCGCTGCGGCAACCCCGACCTCGAGCACCAGTACTGGTCCGACGGCATGCTGCGGGTGTCGGGGCGCGAATACATCGGTCTGCTCGATTCCCCCTGCTACCAACGCGGCGAGCTGACCTGTCTCTCCTGCCACGAGATGCACCAGGAGCCGCACGACCCGCGCCCGCGAGAGGCGTGGGCCGACGACCAGCTCGGCGCGGGGATGGACGGCAACGCCGCCTGCACGCAGTGCCACGAGGAGCTCGAGGCGCCCGCCGCGCTCGAGCGCCACAGCCGGCACCCGGCGAGCTCGAGCGGGAGCGCCTGCCTCGACTGCCACATGCCGCCCACCGCCTACGGCCTGCTCAAGGCGACCCGTAGCCACCAGATCTCGAGTCCCACGGTGCGCGAGAGCCTGGAGACGGGGCGCCCCAACGCCTGCAACCAGTGCCATCTCGACAGGAGCCTCGGCTGGAGCGCCGGGCACCTCGGGCGCTGGTTCGCGCAGCCGGCGCCCGAGCTCGACGCGGTCGAGGTCGCGGTTCCCGCCTCGATCCTCTGGGCGCTCTCCGGCGACGCCGGGCAGCGGGCCCTGATGGCCTGGAGCTACGGCTGGCGGACCGCGCTCGAGACCTCGGACCGGCGTTGGGTGACACCGCTCCTGGTCCAGCTCCTCGACGACCCCTACGACGCGGTTCGCCTCGTCGCGGCGCGGGCGCTGCGCACGGCCTACCCCGAGCTCGGCGAGCTCGAGCTCGACGCTCTCGCCCCGCTGCCCGATCGCCGCGCCGCGGCGGCCGAGGTCTACGCCCGCTGGTCGGCGCTTTCCGAGGAGCAGCGCCGCGAGCCGCGGACCCTGGTCGACGCTTCGGGCGGTCCACTGGTCGAGGGAGATCTCTTCCTCTGGCTCTGGCAGCGCCGCGACGACCGCGTGGTGATCCTGACCGAGTAGCGCCCGGCGTCGCTGGGCCAGATCGGGCGCCAGATCGGGGACAGGTACCGATCGGTTCGGTACCTGTCCCCGGGCTCGGCTGTTGCGGGGACGAGTGGGAGTCGCCGACCGGCGCGTTCCGGCTTCTCGGACGCGACATCGCCGACGATTCCGGCAGCCCGGGACCACGGCACGATTGCGGGGTGTAAAGAGAAGGTTGGGGATCAGACGATCCAATCCAGCGCCACCTCCTGGAAGACCGGAAGAGGTTCATTCACGGCTCCAGCCGGCGCGCCGGGGCAACCAAACCGGCAGCGTCTCTGCTGCCAGCCCGATCCACGCGGGCAGCCGAACGACTACAGCGTCGCCGTCCACCTGCAGCACGACGGAGCCGGATCCCGGCAGCGAGACCTCGGTCGCGCGCACCGGACGAGCCGAGCGGCCGAGCAGCACCTTGGCCGCGAAGCCCAGCAGAGCCGCGCGGCCGTGCCGCTCGAGCGCGACGACGTCGAGGACATGGTCGTCGGGCGCGGCGCCCTCGGCGAGCACGAAGCTCCCGCCGTAGAGCGGGATGTTCGATGCCGAGAGGAACGCGGCGCGCCGGACGTCGCCGCCGTCGACCTGGTAGGGAAACGGCGGATCGGCGCCGCGGAGAAGCTCGCGCAGCCCCGAGAGTGCGACCCCAGCGCGACCGAACCGCCGCTTCCAGGAGAGCGGCAGGCGCTCGAGCGCGCGCGCGTCGAGCCCACGCGAGGCCATCATCAGGAAGGGTGTGCCGTCTGCTGCGCTCGGCGGTGATCCGGACCGATCGCGCACCGGCGCGACGAGCCCGACGTCGAGGCGCCGGGTCTCTGCCGCGGTCGCCTCGGCGTAGAGCTCGGCCGCGCGGTGCGCGTCCCGGGGAATCCCGAGCACGCGCGAAAGGACATTCGCGGTCCCGGCCGGCAGCGGCGCCAACGGCAGATCGCCTCCGAGCAGCCCGATCGCCGTCTCGCGCAGCATCCCGTCGCCTCCGATCGCGAATACCGCTTCGAGCCCCCCCTGGGTCCCTGCGTGCCGCGCCAGCTCGGCGGCGTGGCCGGGAGCGTTGGTCATCAGCAGCTCGCAATCGAAGCCGCCCGCGCGCAGTGTCGTGAGCAGCCGCTCGAGACGCGGAGAGGGGCTCCCGCTCCCCGACAGCAGGGGCCGGGAAGAGCGGGCGGCCGGGTTGAGCAGGACGATGGCACGGCGTCGCAAGGGAAGCTCCAGGAGTGGCGCCGATGCTAGTCGGGGACCGCAGAGATCGGGGACATCGGGGACATCGGGGACATCGGGGACGGAGATCGGGGACAGGTACCGAACTGATGGGTACCTGTCCCCGATCTGGAGATCTGGAGGGCGGGGTGGGCGATTGGTACTGTTTCGAGATGTCGCAGCCATTCGGCGGAGACGGAGGCCTCTCGTGAAGCTCTTCGGAAACCGACTCTCTCCCTTCGTCGACAAGGTGGCGAGCGCGCTCGAGCTCAAGGGGCTCGCCTTCGAGACGGTCGACGTCAAGTCGCCCAGGGACCTCAGGAAGTGGAACCCTGTCACCGGCAAGATCCCGGTGCTCGAGCTCGACGACGGCGAGCGGGTGTGGGACTCGACCTTCATCCTGCGGCGCGTCGACGAGCTCTTCCCAGAGCCGGGGCTGCTCTCCACCGACCGCGCCACCGCGGCAGCCCAGCGCCAGCTCGAGGACTGGGCCGACGAGTCGCTCTACTGGTACGTGATGTCGTACCGCTGGTCGCCGACGAACGCCGAGCAGAGCCTGCGCGAGATCCTCACCGGCGTTCCGGCGATGATGCGGGCGCTGGCGGGTCCCTACGTGCGCCGGATGATCGCCAAGGCGACCAGGGCGCAGGGCCTCGGACGCCTTCCCGAGGACGTGCTGCTGCGCGAGCTCGAGGCCCGGCTCGACGACCTCGACATCCTGCTCGGCGACGACCAATGGCTCGTCGGCGCGCAACGGCCGAGCGTCGCCGATCTCGCAATCGCCGGCGAGCTGCGCTTCCTCGGCGTCTCCGAGCAAGGCAGGGGGCTCGTCGCAGCGAGGCCCGGGCTGGCGAAGCTCGAGCGCCGGGTGAAGGAGGCGTGCGAGAGGAAGGGCTGAGCCGCCGTGGATCCGAGGAGCGAAGAGAAGCGCCTCACCCCGGATCGCCGCGACGGGACCTGCCGCCCCGGCCACTCACGACGTCGGTCAGCGACCCGCGCGACCCCGGTTTCGCCTCCGCAGCCGGCGAGCGCGAAACCCAGCGCGCAGCCCGTGAGCGCCGCGCTACACTGAGCGGTCCGAACTGTCTGGAGGATCGACCATGCCGACGAGCCCCCTCCTCTCGCCGTCCTCGAGCTTCCGCCGACCGCTGCGCCGCGTGACCGCGGTCGCCCCGTTCCCGCCGCTCCTCGCCGCCCTCCTGCTCTTGCTCGCCGCTGGCCTCCTCCCCGCCCAGGAGCCGGCCGAAGCGCCCGAGATCGCGGCCGGCGCGACCGAGCACATGGTGGCGATGCGCGACGGGGTCCGACTGGCCACCAACGTGTTCGTGCCGGAGGGGGAGGGGCCGTGGCCGACGATCGTCACCCGCACGCCGTACGGCAAGGACGGCCGCTTCGGCGCACGGTCGAGCAGCTACACGGAGGCGGGCTATGCCTTTGTGGTCCAGGACACCCGCGGCAAGTTCCGCTCGGAGGGCGAGTACCGGCCGTTCGAGACCGATCGCGAGGACGGCTACGACACGGTCGAGTGGATCGCGGCGCAGCCCTGGTCCAACGGCAAGGTCGGCATCTCGGGCGCTTCGGCGATGGGGATCACCAGCAACTACGCGGCGGCCGCCAACCCGCCGCACCTGGTCGCCGCCTTCGTCGTCGTCGCTCCGCACTCGATGATGAACGAGTCGACCTTCATTGGCGGCATCTTCAAGGAGGCCGACGTCGGCAACTGGATGCGCCGTCAGGGGGCCGGCGATCAGGTCGCCGAGCGCAAGCGCACCGTGCTGCTCGACGACTACTGGCTCGGCCGCGACCTGCCTTTCCTGCTCGACCAAGTCGACGTCCCGATCTACAACCTGGGCGGTTGGTACGACCTCTTCTCGAACGGCAACGTCTCGAACTTCGTCTACCTGCAGACCAGGGGCGCCGAGGGCGCGCGGAGCAACCAGAAGCTGTTCATGGGGCCGTTCGGGCACGGCCAGCTCGCCGGCGACCTCGAGTACCCGAACGGCAGCGGTCTGATGGAGTCCTTCGAGCGCGAGCTGCGCTGGTTCGACCACTGGCTCAAGGGGATCGACAACGGGATCATGGACGAGCCGGCGGTCGAGTACTACCTCATGGCGGCGGCGCGCAAGGGCTCCCCCTCCCCCAAGAACGGCTACCGAACGCTCGACGCGTGGCCGCCTCCGAGCGAGAAGGTGTCCTACTACCTGACGCCCTCGAAGAAGCTGTCGACGACGTTGCCGCCCGCCAACGACGCTTCGACCACCTATACCTCCGATCCTGCGAACCCGGCGCCCACCGTCGGCGGCGCCAACCTGACCCTGCCGATCGGGCCGCGCGACCAGCGCGAGATCGAGGAGCGTCAGGACTACCTGCGCTTCGAGACCGCCCAGCTCACCGAGGACGTGACGGTCGCGGGCCGGGTCACGGTCGAGCTCTGGGTTTCGACCGACGCTCCCGACACCGACTTCATGGTCAAGCTCGTCGACGTCTACCCCGACGGCTACGAGGCGCTGCTGCTCGACGGCGCGCTGCGCGCGCGCTACCGTCACGGCCGGCGGCCGCAGGACGTCGCGATGATGGAGCCGGGCAAGCCCGAGAAGCTGACGATCGATCTGTGGTCGACCGCCAACGTGTTCGAGAAGGGGCACAGGATCGCGCTCCACGTGACCTCGAGCAACTTTCCGCGCTTCGAGGTCAACCCCAACACCGGCCACTCGCCCGGGACCGAGGAGTCCGACCCTCAGGTCGCCGAGAACACCATCTACCACGACGCCGCGCACCCCTCGGCTTTGATCCTGCCGGTGCTGGTCGAGGCGAGCTCCGGCGCCGTGACCTCGTCCGCGGGCTCTCGCTGATCGCCCCGAGACCCTCGGTCGCGACGCGGTCGGACAGGATCGGGCCTCGGCGCCAGGCCGCCTCGATACCGTCGGCGCCGGGGCCGCCGTCCCGCCGTCTCGATGAGTTGAGGCTCGAGGTCTCGTCCCCACCGCCGCCGTGACCGCCGCGCTGCTTGTGACCGGGCTCTACCTGGCGATCGGCGCCGGTCTGCTCGCCCTGCTCCATCGCTTCGTGCGGCCACTCTCGCTGCTGTCGGGAGCGGCGCTGCTGCTGCTGCCGCTCTGCTTCACCGGGCGCGCTCTCCTCGCCGGCGACTCCTATGGTGGAGCCGCGCTCGCCTTCCAGAGCGATCCGCTCGCCGCGTACCGCGCCGATCACGGCATGGAGCGTCCGTACAACCCGACGCTCAACGACGTCCACGGCGTGGTCATCCCGTGGCGGGCGGCGGTGCGCTGGGCCTGGAGCCACGGCGAGTGGCCGCTGTGGAACCCGTTCGCGGGCTGTGGCGAGCCGCTCGCCGGCTCGGCGCAGCCTGCGCCCTACTCGTTCCTCGAGCTGGTCACCCTGCCGGCGCCGCTGCCGCAGAGCTTCACCCTCTCGGTGTCGCTGGTGTTCCTGATCGCGGCGGCGGGTGCGTTCCTGCTCGCCGGCGACCTGGGCTGCCGGCCGATCGCGGCGATGGTGGCGGCCGCGGGTTTCTCCTTCGGCAGCTACCTGGCGTTCTGGAACGCCTGGCCGCTGGGCTCGAGCGTCGCCTGGCTGCCGCTCGCGGTGCTCGCCGGCTGGCGGCTGGTCGCAGCTCCCGGGCCGGGGGCCGCCGCGGTGCTCGGGGTCGTGCTGGCGCAGGTGCTGCTGAGCGGACACCCGGAGAGCGCGCTCCACGTGATCGTGATCGCGGGGCTCGCCGGCGCCGTGGAGCTCGTCCTCGCAGTGCGCGCGAGGAGGATCTCGAGCATCGCACCGGTGCTCGGCTGGGCGGGGGCGGGGGGCACGCTGGCGCTCGGGCTCGCCGCGCTCTTCCTGCTGCCGGTCGCCGACTCGCTCGCGCAGTCGAACGAGTGGTCGGCGCGCGCCGCCACCCGCGAGATCATCCACCGGACCGACTGGGAGTACACGCGCGGCGCGCTGCTGGCGGACGTCGTGCACTTCGCCTTCGGCTTGCCGGGGCGCGGCGACTCCCCAGCGCGCCCGCCCTGGCTGATTCCCGGGAGCTCGGTCTACGGCGGGAGCCTGCTCTTCCCGCTGGCGCTCTTCGCTCTCGCGCGCTCCCGCTCGCCGCGCCGCTGGCTGCTCGGCGGGCTCCTCCTCTTCGGGCTGCTCGCAGGTTCGAAGATGCCGGGATTCTTCCCGCTGCTCGGTCACCTGCCGCTGTTCGAGGTGTCGCTGAACGAGCGGCTGGTGTTCGTCGCCTCGTTCTCGCTCGCGATGCTCGCCGGGCTCGGCGTCGAAGCCGCGCTCGAGGACGGTCGCGAGCGGCGGCTGGGGGGGTGGATCCTGGGGGCGCTCGCCGCCCATGGCATCCTCCTCGCGTGGTTGATCCCGCGCCTGCTCGAGCAGGGGATTCCGCGTCCGGTGGTCGTCGCGCAGACGCTGGCGGCGCTCCTGCCGCTCGCGCTCGGCGGCGTCGTGCTGGCGCTGCCGCGCGGGAGCATCCCGACGCTAGCTCGCTTCGCGACGGTGCTCGGTCTGTTGCTCACGGCGCGCGTGGCCGAGGCCGGCTGGATGTACGACCGCACGCCGGCAGAGGCCTTCTATCCGCGGGTGCCGCCGCTCGACCGGCTCGAGCCGATCGACGAGCGCGACGAGCCGTTTCGGATCGTGGGGTTCGGCCAGGCGTTGCTCCCCAACGACGCCACGCTCTACGGCCTCGAGGACGTGCGCACCTACAACGCAGTGCATCTGAAGCGCTTCGTCGAGACCTGGCCGCTGTGGACCGAGCGCGTGATGGGCTTCTGGTTCCTACAGGTCACCGACATCCAGAATCCGTTCCTGGCCTTCCTCAACGCCGAGTACCTGATCGCGGACCGCTCGGTGCCCAGGATGCGGCCGTGGGCGCGCGAGGCGGGGGAGCGGGGCGTCCGGCTCTACCGCAACCGCCGCGTCCTGCCGCGCGCCCTCGTCCCGGCGCGCATCTCGCGCGCTACCGAGACGAAGCAGACCCTCGCCGCGATGCGCCGGGTGGCGGACTTCGGCGAGCGCGCCTGGATCGAGCACGCATCGGTACCGCCCGAAGGGATCGCCAACGGCGCCGGCCGGGTCACGGCGCGTCGCCGCGGAACGGGATACGGGCTGGAGGTCGACCTCGAGCGCGAAACGTGGATCGTGGTCTCGGAGACCGCGTGGCGGGGCTGGCGGGCACGAGCACGCGGCGAGGAGCTCGAGATCGCGTTCGCCAACCACGCCTTCCTGGGAGTGCGCGCGCCGGCGGGCGCCTACCAGATCGAGCTCGCGTTCGAGCCGCTTTCGCACCGGGCCGGTCTCGTGCTCAGCTCCACGTCGCTGCTCGGGCTGGCGTTGCTGGTCTGGCTGGAGCGACGTCGCCGCGGGAACGAGCTCTTCGGATCACCAGCCGCCGGAGGCGCCGCCGCCGCCGAAGCTGCCGCCCCCTCCTGAGAAGCCGCGGCCGAAGCTGCCGCCTCCCCGGCTGCGGCCGCTGCTCCAGCCCCGGCCGGCGCCCCAGAGCAGAGGCCCGACGGCCCAGGCGCCGGAGCGGCGACGGCGTCCGCCGCGCGAGGAGACGCGCTGAGCGACGAACAGCCCGAGCACCAGGAGCAGGACGAAGAGCTGGAAGCAGCCGGCCAGCACGGGACCGGGAGGGGGTCCGCGGCGCTCGGGCGCCGGCAGCTCCTCGCCTCGGATCACCGACAGCATCGCGTCGACCCCGGCCTCGATGCCGCCGGCGAAGTCGCCCGCGCGAAAGCGCGGCGTGATCACGCGATCCAGGATCCTCCGGCTCGCGGCGTCGGTGAGCACACCCTCGAGACCGTATCCGGTCTCGATGCGCATGCGACGCTCGGCCTCGGCGATCAGCAGCAGCGCGCCGTCGTCGACGCCTTCCCGGCCGAGCTGCCAGGTCTCGACCACGCGGATCGAGAAGTCTTCGAGCGAGTCCCCCTCGAGGCTCGGCACGGTGAGCACGACGACCTGCGAGCCGGTCTCCTCCTCGAAGGAGGCCAGCGCCTGCTCGAGCCGGTCGCGCTCGCCCGCGTCGAGCATGCCGGCGAGATCGTTGACCCGGCCGCCGAGGAACGGCACCTCGAGCGCCGCCAGCCCGGCGGCGATCGGGAGCAGGGACAGGGTGAGCAGCCCGCACACCAGCCGCAGAGGCGCGGGCGAGCGGGGGTGGATGCGGGAGCTGGACATGCTCGATCTCACTCGTCGCGCACCCTCGGGAGGTTCGGGAGCTCGTCGACGTCTCCCGGCTCGCGCGCGACCCCGTGCTCCTCGAGCAGGCGGCCGCAGGCCTCGACCGCGTGGACCAGGGCGTCGACGGCGCGCCCCTCGCGGATGCCCGACACCAGCCCCTCGACGATCGTCTTCCAGCGCTCGGGCTCGACCGCCCGATTGATGCCGGCATCGCCGAGCACGATCGCACGATGCTCGAAGAGCGCGAGGAAGACGAGGATGCCGCTGCGCTCCCGGGTCGCGAAGACCTCCTCCTCGAGGAAGGCCGCCTCGGCGCGCGCGCCGACGCGGCGTTCCAGATCCTCCGGCGACACCAGGCTGCGCCGGATCGCGGGGACGCGGGCGAGCGCCGCCGCCAGCGCCGCGCCGGCCGTCGCCGGGAGCGCCGCCCACAGCGACAGCGGCCCGCCCCAGGCGCCGATCAGGTCGTGGACGCCGGCGGCCGCGAGCAGCCCGACCAGGCCTCCGATCACGGCCGCACGCCAGGTCGCCTCCGGGTAGGCGTCGCAGGCGCCGACGACGTAGGTGACGATCTCGCCGGCGGTGCGCTGCTCGGCTCGGCGGACCGCTTCGCGGACGCGATCGAGATCGGCGTCGTCGAGATCGATCCTTCGCCGCTTCGCGCGCGACGGGCTCACGGCGGGTCGGAGAAGTCGACCTGCGGCGGCTCCTCGGCCTCGTCCTCGGCCTCGAAGTACGCCTTGCCCTCGAAGCCGAACAGATTCGCCAGGAGGTTGGTCGGAAAGCGGCGACGGGTCGTATTGAAGTCGCGGGCGACCTCGTTGAAACGGCGGCGCTCGACCGCGATGCGGTTCTCGGTCCCCTCGAGCTGTGACTGCAGGTCGCGGAACGCCTCGGTGGCGCGCAGCTCCGGGTAGCGCTCGACGACCACCATGAGGCGCGAAAGCGCCGCCGACAGCTCGCCCTGAGCCTCCTGGTAGCGCTGGAGCTGCTCCGGGCTCGGCGCCTCCTCGAACGACATCTGACCGGCGCGCGCGCGCGCCTCGGTCACCGCGGTGAAGGTCTCCTGCTCGAAGGCGGCGGCGCCCTTCACCGTCGCCACCAGGTTCGGGATCAGGTCGGAGCGCCGCTGGTAGACGTTCTCGACCTGGCTCCAGGCCTCGTCGACGCTCTCCTCGAGCCCGATCAGGCGGTTGTAGGACGAGGCGCCGGCGACGCCGAGCAGCACCAGGCCGCCGAGCGCGAGCGCGGCACAGCCGAGGACGACGGGCTTCTTCATTCGAGGTCTCCTGTGCCAGGTGTCGTGATCGCTGGTCTCCATCGTACGGCGTTTCATGCGCCCCTCGATGCGCCGGCGGCTCCGTGCCGTAGGGCGGCTCGAGCCAGCCTGGGCCGTCGCCGATCCACAGCCTCACGACGCCGGCCTCGCTTCCCGCTCGCCACCGGGGTGGCGCAGCTCGGCGACTGGCGAGGAGCGCCGCCCCCGATGAAACTAGAGTACGCCCACTTGGATGCTCAGCGTGCGGCAGTCGACCTGGCGAGCGCCAAGAGATCGTCTCGATCCGGCGCACGACGGGCTCCGCCCCGCGGTCGAGCGGTTGGCGGCAGCGCTCGGCTGATGCCGAGCCGGTGGGATCGGCGGCGGAGGTTGGACGACGCCGGAGGGCGGCGGCGTCCGCCGGCATCCAATCGTGGGGATCTCGAAGAGGAGCCGCGCGTGCCGCTCGCGCGATGGGCCTCAGTCGGGGAGGTCGAGCAGGCCGAGCGGCGCAGCTCCGTCCTTCGCCTCGAGGTCGAGCCCGAGCAGGCGCGCGATCAACGGCGCGACGTCCTCCGAACCCATGCGATGGAGCACGACGCCCGAGCGAAAGCCGGCGCCCCAGCCGACGAAGCCGGTGAGGATCTCCTCGAAATCGTTCGGGAAGTAGCCGTGCCCGGCGCCCGAGGCCGGTCGCACCACCGGGCCGCTGGCGGCATCCGAGAACCGCACGTCGAGCGCGCCCGAGAGCGCCAGCGGGACTCGCGGGTCGGCACCGATCGCCTCCAGCTCCTCGCGCTCGACGACGCGGAACAGCTTGGCCATCTCGCGCGGCGCCTGCGCGAGCGCCAGCCGCACCGCGGCCAGCGACTCCGCATCGCGGGGGTCGCGCAGGTGGAGGAAGGTCGCGCCGCCCTGCGAGTGGAAGGTGGCGCGCCAATCCCCGCGATCCGCGCCGGCTCCTCTCAGGCCCGCTTCGGCGAGCCAGACGTTGGGCGCCACCTCGAGCGAGGTGTTGACGAAGCCGTGGTCGCCCGTGATCACGAAGGCCGTGCGCTTCACGATCCCGGCCCGCTCGGCGGCGTCGAGCACGGCGCCGACGGCGCGATCGGTCGCCGCGACCGCCCGCCTCACCGTGGGGGCTTCGCGACCCAGCTCGTGCGCGAAGTGGTCGTTGGAGAGCAGATGGATCGCAAGCAAGGCGGGCCGGTAGGTCTCGAGCAGGTAAGCGGCGGCGGCGCCGGTCGTGTCGTCGCGGTTGATCCAGTCTGCCGAGAAGCTCCTGGCGGTGAGCCGGCCGGTGGCCTCGCGCTCGACCTCCTCCCACAGGCCGGCCGGACGGGTCGCATCGCGCATGGCGACCAGGGGCACCGCGTCGGGATCGAGCGACCAGACCTCGGGCATCACCCGGTCGATCGGGGCGCCGACCGTCACCGGCCAGGAGATCGCGGCGCTCTCTCGCCCCGCCGCGCGCAGCGCGTCCCACAGCGTCTCGACCTGGATCGCCTCCTCGCTCCAGTACCAGCGGCCGGTCTGCCCCTCGGGCTCGAACGGGGTGTTGTAGTAGACGCCGTGGCGAGCCGGCATGGCGCCGGTCACCAGGGTCGTGTGCGTGGGATAGGTCACGGTGGGGAAGACGCCGCGGACGCCTTCGGCGAAAACGCCGGTCTCGGCCATGTGCTGGATCGTGGGCGCCGGCCAGGTGGAATCGCGGTAGAACTCCGGCCGGAAGCCGTCGATCGAGACCAGGACGACGTGCTCGGCGAGGGGGCCCGCGTTGCCGGTCTCGCGCGCCTCCTGAGCCGCCCGAGCCGCTTGGACCTGGACGAGAGCGCTCGTCAAGAGCGCGACGAGGACGACGAGGAGACGGACGAGGGGACGGACGAGGGGACGGACGAGGGGACGAGAGAGCCCGGGCTCGGCGCTCCTTCCCGATGTTGGCTGAGAGCGGCGGCGGACGGTGCGGCGCGGTAGTCCGGGACCATGCATCGAAGGAGCTCCTCCGGGGCCGGCAAGGCGGTCGACGCCTCGGGCGGCCCGTCAATCGCGGTCCCAAGGGCCTTGGACCCGGGAACCGGAGAGCCGCCACCGGCGGCGGCTGGGTGATCGTCCCGCCAGTATGTAGCATGCCGCTGCACAGCATCGCGCCCAACCGCTGATCCACATCGAGCTGGAGGAGCCCCCATGTCGCGCACCGCCCCCTCGTTCCCACGACCGAAGCGACCCCGCCGCCCACCGGCCCCGGCTCCCGTCGCCGCAGTCGCCCTGCTCGGCGCCGTCCTCGGCGCCATCCTGGTCGTCCCCGCGCTCGCCCACGACGCCTCGCCGCGGGCCAGCGTCAGCCAGAGGATCGGCATGAGCGAGGTCACCGTCGACTATGGCCGTCCCGGCGTCAAGGACCGTGCGATCTGGGGCGAGCAGGTGCCTTACGGTCAGCCCTGGAAGACGGGCGCCGACGCGATGACCACCCTCGAGCTCGGCGGAGATCTGGTCGTGGGTGGGACCAAGCTCGCCGCCGGCAAGTACGGCATCCTGACCATTCCCGGCGAGGACGAGTGGACGGTGGTGATCACCAAGCGGGCCGACATCCACCGCCCCGGCACCTACGATCCCGCGGCCGACGACGCGCTTCGGCTCGAGCTGGTTCCGGAGACCGCGCCGCACCAGGAGCGGCTCCAGTTCACGTTCGACGAGCTGACGATGACCTCCGCGGACTTGGTCCTCCATTGGGAGAAGAAGCGGGTCCGCATCCCGATCTCCGAGTAGCGCCGCGTTGACCGAGAAGCGACCGAGCGGAGCCCCCGCCGTCGCCGCGCGCCGGATCTGCGTCTTCTGCGGCTCGAGCCCGGGATCGCTGCCCGCCTACCGCGAAGCGGCGGAGCGGCTGGGCGCCGCGCTCGTCGGGCGGGGTTGGGAGCTGGTCTACGGCGGCGGCAACGTCGGTCTGATGGGCGCGATCGCCGACGCCGTCATGGCGCACGGCGGGCGGGTCACGGGAATCATCCCCGACGGCCTCCTGCGTCGCGAGGTCGGCCACCGCGGGGTGACCGAGCTGCGGGTGGTCTCCTCGATGCACGAGCGCAAGGCGCTGATGGCCGAGCTCTCCGCGGCCTTCGTCGCTCTGCCCGGCGGCATCGGCACGCTGGAGGAGATCTTCGAGATGCTGACCTGGGCGCAGCTCGGCATCCACTCCAAGCCCTGCGCGCTGCTCGACGTGGAGGGCTACTACCGGCCGCTGGCGCACTTCCTCGATCGGGTCGTCGAGCATCGCTTCGTGCGCATCGAGCATCGCCGGATGCTGAGGGTGGTCGAGGACGTCGACGACCTGCTCGACCACCTCGAGAGCTACCGCGCGCCGACCGTCGCGAAGTGGCTCGACCGGACCGAGACGTAGCCAGGAGCACGGGCGTCCAGCACGCCGCTGGCGCCCGGTTCGGCGCGCGTTCCGCATCGCAGTCTCGGACCTGGCTGGGGCTGCGCGCCCGGGGATCCGCACGTTCCGGCGATCGGCGTGTCTCGGTGAGTGCGACGAGAGCTGCGCCAGCCGGCTCGAGAGCGGTCGCGAGGCGGCCGAGCCTCGGCCCCGCCGCCCGCTGCCTCAGGCCGCGTCGCGCTCCTTCGTGCTCTCCTCGATCTCCTCGAACGTCTGGTTGCCGATCGGGTACTCGCGCCACAGCTCGTGGTCGAAGTGCCACCACTCGTACTCGTAGACCGTGAACCCGTGACGCTCCATCGCCTCGCGCAGCAGCGCGCGGAAGTAACGCTGGCGCGAGGTGCCGCCGGGATAGTCCGGGTAGGAGCGCTCGCTGAACTCGTCGTAGCCGCCGACCATCTCGACCGGTGCGTCGTCCCTGAGCCGGTAGAGCGTCAGGTCGACCGCGCACCCGCGGTTGTGCCGCGACCCGTTGGCGGGGTCGGCGACGAAGATCTTCTGGTTCTCGGGCGTCGCGTCCCAGAACATCTTGGTGACGAACCAGGGACGGTAGGCGTCGTGGACCAGGAGCCCGTAGCCGCGCGCGGCGAGCTCGCGGTGGACGGCGGCCAGGGCCTCGGCGGCGGGGCGCTGTAGGAAGGCGCGCGGAGCCTGGTAGAAGACTGATCCCATGAAGTTCTCGGTCGTCGCGTAGCGGACGTCGAGCCGGATCGTCGGATCGAGGGCGGTGACGTCGACCAGCTCGGAAGGGCGCAGCTCGGAGCCTCCGGTTCCCGAGGGCGGCGTCGCTGCCAGCGCCTCGGCGCGCAGCTCCTCGACCGGCCGCACCGGATCGATCCGGAAGACATCGCCGTCCTCGGGACCGATCGACCGGCGCTCGAAGACGACCCCCGGTCGGCCGCCGAGCAACGCTCGCGTCGCCCGCCCCGAGTCGTCGCGCTCGAAGACCAGCTCCTCGAGCGGATAGAGGCCGCTGTCGGGGAAGCGGAAGCGGTCCTCGCCCAGCTCTTCGAGCTCGTCGAGGAAGAACCACTCGATCAGCACGTGCAAACGCCCTTCGTGCTCGAGCACGAACAGCACGTTGTGATCCCAACCGTACTCTCCGATCAGGCCTCGCCAGCGCTCGGGGGGTGGCGGTGGCGGCTCGGTCGGCAGCGGAGCGTCGCGGTAGGCGAGCCGCTCAGCGATCGGCCCGACCAGGGGCGGCGCCGGCTCGGGGGCGGAGAGGCTCCTGCCGTCGCGGTGCTCGAGCGCTGCGCGCAGGGCGGCGTCGGCGACCGCGGTGGTCACCGGATTGGCGAGGTCGCGGCTGGCCGCGACCACCACCCCGAGGCGGCGCTCCGGGAGCGCCGCCAGCTCGGTCGCAAACCCGTAGATGGCGCCGCCGTGACCGATGCGCAGCGTGTTCTCGAAATCGCTCAGAGCGAAGCCGATCCCGTACGCGCGACCGTTGCGCTCGAGAGCCTCCTCGCCCCCGAGCTGCGGCGTCCACATCTGCTCGAGCGTCGCGCGCTCGAGGATTCGCGCGCCCTCGAGCTCGCCGCCGGCGAGCAGCGCCCCCAGAAAGCGCGCGAGGTCGAGGACCGTCGAGTCGAGGCTTCCCGCCGGCGCCATGCCGAGCGGAAAGCCGGGCGCCGGAAATTCGCGGCCGTCGATCCCCCACATCAACGCGTGGGCGCGCCGAGCGACCAGCTCGGGCGGCGCGTCGAAGGCGCTCGAGCGCATCCCGAGCGGCTCGAGCAGGGAGCTCTCGAGGACCTCGGCGAAAGGCTCGCCCTCGAGCTGCTCGAGCGCGTAACCGACCGCCGCGATCCCGGCGTTCGAGTACTTGGCGCGTGAGCCGGGCGCCACGACCAGGCGGGTGGCCCCCAGGCTCTCGA
Source organism: Thermoanaerobaculia bacterium (assembly GCA_035546295.1). Classification (GTDB taxonomy): domain Bacteria; phylum Acidobacteriota; class Thermoanaerobaculia; order Multivoradales; family Multivoraceae; genus DATKBT01. The sequence goes on from DATKBT010000161.1 coordinate 34,233, forward strand.
CGGTCGCCGCGAGCGTCGGCTCGGTGTCGTCGAAGTAGTGGCCCACCGGCGGCTCGCGGACCAGGCCGGCGCGGTGGGACATCAGCTGGCGCAGCGTGATCGCGGCCTGCGCGCCGCCCCCGAAGGGGTTCTCGGGAGCGAGCGCGGGCAGGACCGCCGTGATCGGCGCGTCGAGGTCGAGCCGCCCCTGCTCGACCCGCTGCATGACGGCGATGTCGGTGAACAGCTTCGACACCGAGCCGACGCGGAACACGGTCTCGGGGGTCGCCGGAACCTCTCCGTCGGCGTCCGCGTGCCCGAACCCCTCCGCCCAGACGAGTCGGCCGTCGGCGACCAGCGCGATCGCCATCGCCGGGATCTCGTTCGCCTCCATCTCGCTCGCGATCAGCGGTCGGACGTGCTCGGCGACCGAGCTCCAACCGGGTTCGTCGAGCGCCTGCTCCGCGGCCCGAGCACCGGCGAGCGCGGGCGGCTCGTCGGCGGGACGACAGGCGAGGCCGGAGAAACCGGCACAGAATCCAGCGAGGCCGAGGAGCGGAATCAGCGACGAGACGAGCGAGCTCGGGCGAAGCCGGCGCCGCGCACCGCCGTCGCCAGCCGCGGAGCGGGAGGTTGGGAGCATGATGCGACGTTAGCAGCGAGTCGGTTGCACGGCGCGTCGCGCGGTTCGAAGATCCGGCGGGCGCCGAAGGGGCGCTTCGGCTCTCTGGGCTCGATACAGTGAGTCTCTCGCTCGCCCGCGATGGGCGCACCCGCGAGCGCGCTTACCCGGAGGCTCGGCGATGGCTCAGGTCCACGGCATCCACCACATCACGGCGATCGCGGGCGACGCGCAGGAGAACCTCGACTTCTACACCGGCGTGCTCGGGTCCCGCTTGGTGAAGCGCTCGGTGAACCAGGACGCGACCGACACCTACCACCTCTTCTACGCCGATCGCGACGGCAACCCGGGGACCGACCTGACCTTCTTCCCGTGGCCGGGGATGGGCCGTGGCGCACAAGGCGCCGGGCATGCGGTCGAGGTCGGCTTCGCGGTGCCCGCGGGGAGCCTCGGCCGATGGTCGGAGCGTCTGGCGGCGGCCGGGCTCGACGTCTCGGAGCCGAGCGCGAGGTTCGGCGAGGAGACGGTGCTCGCGCGCGACCCGCACGGACTGCCGCTGTCGTTCACCGAGGCGTCGACGCCGCTCCACGCGACGCCGTGGGAGCGCAGCCCGGTGCCGGCCGAGGATCAGCTCCGGGGCTTCCACGCGGTGCGCCTGCTCGAGCACTCGATGGCACCGACGGCGCGGTTCCTCACCGCGGGGCTCGGTTTCGAGGAGGCGGGCGAGGAGGACGGATGGCGCCGCTTCGTGGTCGAGGGCGGCGGCTCCAGCCGCATCGTCGAGGTGCGCGAGGACCCGGACGCGCGTCGCGGCGCCTGGGGCGCCGGGACCGTGCACCACGTCGCCTTCCGGGTCGCCGACGACGAGGAGCTGCTCGAGGTGCGCGAGCGCGCGCAGCGTGCCGGCGCCGACCCCACCTCGGTGATCGACCGGTTCTGGTTCCACTCGGTGTACTTCCGCGAGCCCGGCGGCGTGCTGTTCGAGCTGGCGACCGAAGGCCCGGGCTTCGCCGTCGACGAGGACGCGGAGCGGCTCGGCGAGCACCTGGTGCTGCCGCCCTGGCTCGAGGCGCAACGTGAGGAGATCGAGGCCGGCCTGCCGCCGCTCTCGTACCCGGCTTGAGCTTCGCGAACGGCGCTGCGCCTGCCGAGAAGAGCCGGTGCGAGGGCGACCGCTGCGGATGCTGGAGAGATCGCGTTTGCGCGCGGGAGATCGCGTCTGCGCGGGATCCCAACCAAAGCCCGGTCGTCACGTAGAGTCGGCTGATGTCCGAACACTCGCGCCCAAGTCCCCTCCGCTCCACGCTCCTGCCCGCCCTGTTGCTCGCCGGCACGCTCGCCCTTCCGGTGGCGGCCACTGGCTCAGCCGCCGACGCGCCCTGGCCGCGCTTCCGCGGCCCCGATGCCAACCCGGTGTCCGAGAACCAGAGCCTCCCGCTCTCGTGGTCGACGACCGAGAACGTCGAGTGGGTGGTGGAGGTCCCGGGGATGGGCTGGTCGTCGCCGATCGTCGCCGACGGGAAGGTGTTCTTGACCAGCGCGACCAGCGAGAAGGAGATGAAGCCGCCCCAGAAGGGGACCGAGTACAGCAACGAGTACATCGCCGAGCTGATGAAGGAGGGACTGAGCCAGGAGGAGGTGATGGCGCGGGTCACGGCGCGCGACATGGAGCTGCCCTCCGAGATCACCCTGCGCTACCTGCTGCTCGCCTACGACCTCGAGACGGGGCGTGAGCTGTGGCGGCGGATCCTGTTCGAGGGATCGCCGCCGGGGGGCCGTCACCGCAAGAACTCCTACACCTCGGAGACCCCGGTGAGTGACGGGGAGAGCGTCTTCGTCTACGTCGGCAACCTCGGGCTGTGGGCGTTCTCGCTCGACGGCGAGGAGCGCTGGCACACCGAGCTCGAGAGCTATCCGATCTACCTCGACTTCGGCACCGGCGGCTCGCCGGCCCTGGCCGGGGACCTCGTCGTCGTCCTCAACGACAACCAGGAGAGCCAGTTCCTGGCCGCCTACGACAAGCGGACCGGCCGGCAGGCGTGGCGGACCGCTCGCGACCTCGGGCCGCCGGGCCAGCCGATGCGGCGCAGCGGCTGGTCGACGCCGTTCGTCTGGCACGAGTCGCTCGCGCCAGAGCTCCGGTCCGAGCACGCGCCGCGCACCCAGATCGTCGCGCAGGGACCGTACACCGTCGTCTCCTACGGCCTCGAGGGCCAGGAGCTGTGGCGGATGTCGAGGCATTCGCTGCTCCCGGCGCCCTCTCCCTTCGCCTACGACGGCCGGCTCTACCTCGTCTCGGGGGTGCATGGCGACGACTTCCGGCCGATCGCGGCGATCCTCCCGGGCGCCGAGGGCGACCTCACCCTCGACGAGAAGGCCACCAGCAGCGAGCACGTGCTCTGGTACGACCGGGTCGCCGGCACCTACATCCCGACGCCGGTCGCCTACCGCGGCTCGCTGTGGGTGGTCTACGACAAGGGGATCCTGGCGCGCTACGACGCGGAGACCGGTGAGCGGATCTTCCGCGAGCGCATACCGGGCTCGGCCGGGGCCTTCTCGGCGTCCCCGTGGGCCTACCGCGGCAGGATCCTGGCGGTCGACGAGGAGGGCACCACCTTCGTCTTCGCGGCCGGCGACGGCTTCGAGCTGCTCGGCGAGAACCGGCTCGACGAGATGGTGCTGGCGTCGCCGGCGCTGGTCGGCGACCGGCTGCTGATGCGTACGCGCACGAAGCTCTACTCGATTCGCGAGCGCGCCGACTGAGCCCGCAGTCGTCGCGGGGTCGGGCGCACCAGCGGCGGGGCCGGGTAGCTCCGGCTCGGGTCCCCACCGATAGCGAGCGCGCCGAGGCTTCACCCGAACAAGCCACGCGGGCGGAGCAGAGGGGCTGGTACAGTGATCGGCCCCAGGGTGTCGACGTTCTCACACTCCGCGCGGAGGTCCTGATGGAATTCAGCTTCACCCTCAACGGCAAGACCGCGACGGTCGACGTGCAGGCGGACATGCCGCTGCTGTGGGTGCTGCGTGACGTGCTCGACATGAAGGGCACCAAGTACGGCTGCGGCGCGACTCTGTGCGGCGCGTGCACGGTGCACGTCGACGGCGAGGCGCGGCGCAGCTGCCGACTGGCGATCTCCGAGGTCGCCGGCGCCGAGATCACCACCGTCGAAGGTCTGTCGCCGGACGGCAGCCATCCGGTGCAGGTGGCGTGGCAGGAGATCGACGTGCCGCAGTGCGGCTACTGCCAGGCCGGTCAGATCATGACCGTGTCGGCGCTGCTCGCCGAGAACCCCGATCCGTCCGACGGCCAGATCGACCTGGCGATGAGCCGCAACCTCTGCCGGTGCGCGACCTACGCGCGCATCCGGCAGGCAGTGCACCGCGCCGCCGAGCTCGCGACGACCCCTGGATCCGGCGCGGTCACCAGCGGAGCCGCCGGTGATGTCGGCGGTCGGGATTGAGGAGGCCAGATCGATGACCGCGAACGAGTCCTTCGGCTCCGCTCCTCCCGAGAGGTCCTCTCGCGAGGCGAAGGCCCTCAGCCGCCGCCGCTTCCTCAGTGTCTCCGCGCTCGCCGGAGGCGGGCTCCTGCTCGGCGCCCGCTTCACGCGCTCGAGCGCGCACGCTTCGACCGCCGCCGGCGCGGTCGACGCCGAGGCGGCCCTCAACGCCTACATCCGGATCACGCCCGACAACGTGGTCACGATCATCGCCCAGAACCCCGAGATCGGGCAGGGCGTCAAGACCATGCTGCCGATGCTGATCGCCGAGGAGCTCGACGTCTCCTGGGACGCCGTGCGTGTCGAGCAGGGGGACCTCGACACCGATCTCTACCGCGGCCAGTTCGCGGGCGGCAGCATGGCGACCCCCATGCACTACAACTCGATGCGCCAGATGGGGGCTGCCGGTCGCGCGATGCTGGTGGCTGCCGCCGCCGAGCGCTTCGGCGTGCCGGCGAGCGAGCTGACGACCGCGGACGGAGTGGTGCACCACACCGAGAGCGGCAGGAGCGCCACCTACGGCGAGCTCGCCACCTCTGCAGCGGCGCTCGAGGCGCCCAGCCCGCGCGACGTTCAGCTCAAGGACCCGAAGGACTTCAAGATCATCGGGACCAGCAAGCCCGGGGTCGACAACCGCGCGATCGTCACCGGCAAGCCGCTCTACGGCATCGACGTGACGGTCGAGGGGATGAAGTACGCGGTCTTCCAGAAGTGCCCGGTGTTCGGGGGCAGGGTCGCGAGCGCCGATCTCGACTCGGTGCGCCGGCTTGCGGGCGTCACCCACGCCTTCGTCGTCGAGGGGGGCGCGAACCCGCTCGAGGGGCTGCAGAGCGGCGTCGCCATCGTCGCCGACTCCTGGTGGCAGGCCGAGCAGGCGCGCCGGCAGCTCCAGGTCGAGTGGGACGAGGGGCCGACCGCGGCGCAGAGCAGCGCGACGTTCGCTGCACAGGCTGAGGCGCTCTCGAAGCAGGCGCCGCAGCGCTCCCTGCGCGCCGACGGCGACGTCGAGGCGGCGCTCTCGGGAGCCGCCAAGGTCATCGAGGCCGCCTACTCCTACCCGTTCCTGGCTCACGCTTCGCTCGAGCCCATGAACTGCACCGCGCACTTCTCGAACGGCAAGCTCGAGCTGTGGGCGCCGACCCAGACCCCGCAGGGAGCGCGCAAGGAGTGCGCCGACCTGCTCGGGATCTCCGAGAGCGACGTGACGCTGCACCTGACGCGGATGGGCGGCGGGTTCGGCCGGCGCCTCTACAACGACCCCGTGCAGGAGGCGGCGCGCATCGCCAAGGAGGTGCCCTTCCCGGTCAAGCTGTTGTGGACGCGCGAGGACGACATGCGCCACGACCTCTACCGTCCGGCAGGCTTCCACTACCTGAAGGGGGGCGTCGACGCCGACGGCAACGTCGTCGCCTGGCGCGACCACTTCGTGTCGTTCGGCGAGGGCGCCAACTTCTCCTCGAGCGCCGCGATGACGCCGGTCGAGTTCCCCCAGGGGTTCATCGGGAGCTTCGCGCTCGACGCCTCGCTGATGCCGCTGGGCGTGCCGACCGGCGCGCTGCGGGCTCCGACCAGCAACGCGATCGCGTTCGTCATCCAGTCCTTCCTCGACGAGCTGGCGCACGCAGCGGGGAAGGATCCGCTCGAGCTCCGCCTCGAGCTGCTCGATCGGGCGATCGCGGCCGGCACGCGGACCCAGATGGACGCCAAGCGCATGCGCGGCGTGCTCGCCTCGGTCGGCGAGCGCGCGGGCTGGGGCAGGACCGAGCTGCCCGAGGGCACTGGCATGGGGGTCGCGTTCCACTTCAGCCATCGCGGCTACTTCGCGGAGGTGGTCAAGGCGTCGGTCACGCAGCGCGGCCGCGTCACCGTCGATCAGATCTGGGTGGTGGGCGACGTCGGATCGCAGATCATCAACCCGGTCAATGCGATCAACCAGGTCCAGGGCGCTGCGCTCGACGGCCTCGGCGAGGCGCTCCACCAGGAGATCACCTACGAGGCGGGTCGGACCAAGGAGAGCAACTTCCACAACTTCAAGCTGCTCGACATCTCCGAGGCCCCGCCGGTCGACGTCCACTTCCTGATCACCGACAACCAGCCGACCGGGCTCGGCGAGCCGGCGCTGCCGCCGGTGCCGCCGGCGCTGTGCAACGCGATCTTCCAGGTCACGGGCAAGCGGGTGCGGTCGCTGCCGCTATCCCAGCATGACCTGAGCTGGGGCTAGCGACCGGGCCGAGCCTTCGGGCAGGCGACTGGGCTCTCGGGTGGGGGATGGGCCGGAGAAGGTGTCGAATCGTCGCGACGCGCGCCGCTGACCTGCTGCTGCTGCGGTCCGTGTCGTCACCTGCCGAGCGCGCGCCGGATCACGACATCGGGTCGGCTCGAGATCACCGGAGTCACGGCATCGAGGATCCTCGGTGGAGCGCGCTTCCCGCTCCCTCGCCGCCGCTCTCGGATGCGACCAGCGCTCCGTCGAGCGCAGCGACGGCGCTCCACGCCGCGAGCAGGGCCGTCACCGCGTCGGCCTCGGCCTCGAACAGGGAGCGCTGGGCGATCAGGACCTGGGGATAGGCCGCCGTCATCTGCCGATAGCTCGACAGGTACAGGCGGTAGGACTCCTGGGCGGCGGGCAGGATCTCCTCCCGGTAGGCGCGCGCCGCGTCGACGGCGTTCGCATAGCGCGCGAAGGCTTCGACGAAGCGCGCTTCGAGCTCGAGGCCGAGGCGCTCGATCTCGAGGAGGGACGACTCTCGTTCGGCGTCGGCCGCCGCGATCTCGCCGCGGTTGCGGTCGAACAGCGGGAGCGCGATGCGCGCCTCGGCGAACGCTTCGGCGCCGAGCGGCGGCCCGCCCGCCGAGATCGGCTGCCGGTCATCGAGGACTCCCACCTCGAGGTCGAGGTCCGGGATGTTCGCTCGTCGCTCGCGAGCTGCCACCGCGTCGGCCCGTTCGAGGCCGAGCCGGGCGAGCGCGACCTCGGGGCTCCTGTCGAGGACGCTTCGCAACGTCGCGCCGCGGTCGAGAGCCGGCAGCGCTCCGCCGAAGACGTCCTCGAGCGGCGCCGGCTCGAGCTCGACCGCCGCGGCGCTCTCGAGCGCACGCCAGGCGGCCTCCTGCTCCCGCTGGGATGGTGGTCCATTCCCAGGTTGACCATCCGCAGGCGCACGCGTTCGCCCTGCTTGACCAGGAGCGGAGTGGTCGCCGGCCCGACCACGCCGTTGATGGTGAGCCAGTTGAACTCCATCGCCAGGGTGTTGGGCGTCGGGTTGTTGGGCAGGATCGCCCACTCCTGGAAGATCAGCCCGAAGTCGCGGTCCACCTGTGGAGTGTGGCTGCGCCGCGGATGGATGACGAACAGCCCGATCATGCCCATCATCTCCTGCATCGGGAGGTGGAAGTGGTAGAAGAAGGTGCCGTTCTGCTCGAGCGTGAACTCGTAGGTGAAGGTGCCGCCGTGATCGAGGGGCGCTCGAGCGTCGACGAAGCGATGGTCACCGGCGAGCCGATCCCGGTCGAGAAGGCCGCGGGCGACGAGGTGATCGGCGGCACCGTCAACCGCAACGGCACGCTGGTGATCGAGGCGCGGCGGGTCGGCGCCGAGAGCCTGCTGGCGCAGATCGTGGCTCTGGTCGCCGAGGCGCAGCGCAGTCGTGCGCCGCTCCAGCGGCTCGCCGACCGCGTCGCCGCCTGGTTCGTGCCGGCCGTGATCGCGGTCGCGGTCCTCGCCTTCGTCTCGTGGGCGGCGGTGGGTCCCGACCCGCGCTTTGCCTATGCGCTGCTCGCCGCGGTCGCCGTGTTGATCATCGCCTGCCCGTGCGCGCTCGGCCTGGCGACCCCGATGTCGATCATGGTCGCCGCCGGCAAGGGCGCCAACGCCGGCGTCCTGTTTCGCAACGCCGAGGCGATCGAGCGGCTGCGCGAGGTCGACACCCTGGTGCTCGACAAGACCGGCACCCTGACCGAGGGCCGCCCGCAGCTGACGAGCGTCGAGGCCGCCGGCGAGCTGTCCGAGCAGGAGATCCTGTCGCTGGCCGCCGCCCTCGAGCGGGCGAGCGAGCACCCGCTCGCCGAGGCGATCGTGCGCGGGGCGGAGGAACGCGGCGTGCGTCTCGGCGACGTCGACGGCTTCGAGGCCGTCACCGGCAGGGGGGTCTCCGGCCGGGTCTCCGGTCGGCGCGTGGCGATCGGCAATGCCGCGATGATGGCCGCGGTGGGTGCCGAGGAGCGGTCGCTGCGCGAGCTCGTCGAGCGGGCCGAGGTGCTGCGCGGCGACGGCCAGACCGTGGTGTTCGTGGCCATCGACGGCCGGCCTGCGGGTCTGATCGGGGTCGCCGATCCGATCAAGGAGACCACGCCCGAGGCGCTCGCCGAGCTGCGGAACCAGGGCCTGCGCGTGGTCATGCTGACTGGCGACAGCGAAGGCACGGCGCGCGCGGTGGCCGCCAAGCTCGGGATCGCCGAGGTGCGCGCCGAGGTGCTGCCCGACCAGAAGGACGCCGCGATCGCCGAGCTCCAGTCGCAAGGCGCGGTGGTGGCCATGGCGGGCGACGGCGTCAACGACGCGCCGGCTTTGGCGCGCGCCGACGTCGGCATCGCGATGGGCACCGGCGCCGACGTGGCGATGGAGAGCGCGCCGGTCACTCTGGTCAAGGGGGACCTGCGCGGAATCCTGCGCGCGCGGCGCCTGTCGATGGCGACGGTGCGCAACATCCGGCAAAACCTGTTCTTCGCGTTCGTCTACAACGCGCTCGGCGTGCCACTGGCGGCGGGCGTCCTCTACCCGGTCTTCGGCGTGCTGCTGTCGCCCATGATCGCGGCGGCGGCGATGAGCTTCAGCTCGGTGTCCGTGATCGGCAACGCGCTGCGACTGCGAACCGCCCGGCTCTGAGATGCAGATCGGGGACAGGTACCGATCTCCAGCACAGAAAGATCGGGGACAGGTACCTATCTCCCGCGCCGCGCAAGGGGAGAAGCAGTCTCCGCCCTCGAAACTGACGATGGACTGAGGTCCCGGTCCCCGAGCTGAAGTTAGGTACCTGTCCCCGATGTCGGGTCAGGGGGCGGGGGGGATCGGGATCCGACGACCGGGGGTGTAGCGTCCGCCCGCTTCTTCGACCCGGCCTTCGATCGACGGGAGCTCCTCCTCGATCGCCGAAGCCAGCATCGGCAGCAGCCGATCGAGAGCCTCTCGCGCGATCTCGACGCCGCGGCGGTGTGATTCGGTGGGTCCGTGACGCGAGCTCCAGTGGCCGCCGATCGTGGTCTGCAGACGATCGAGGACGGAGGGAGGGCTCGGCTCCTCCAGGCGTCCGAGGATCAGGTCCCCACGGAGCTCGAACGCGATCTCGTCGAGCGTCGATCGCAGCGCCCGGACGTCGCCGAGCAGCTCGAGATCGACCTGCGGTCCGACCACGATCGCCTTCTCGAGATGATCGAGCCGCTCGCGAGCGCGCCCCAGCTCGCGAGCGGCGGCGAGCGCGCGATGGTAGAGCTCACCGGTCTGTTGCTGGAAGGTGAGCACCTCGGCGGCGTCCTGCGCCGGCAGGCTCGGGTCGAAGATCTCCTCCACCTCGAAGCGCACCGGACCGGAGAGGGTCTCGAGCTCGGCGCCCGCGAGCCTCGCCAGCTCGACCGTATAGGAGCCGGGGGGAGCCATCGGACCAGCGGGCGGGTCCGCCCAGGGAGGAAGGTCGGTCGCCTGCTCGAGCGTGATCGGGTCGAAGGGAGGGTAGCGCAGGTCCCAGGCGACTCGGTGGAAGCCCTTGGTGGCGGGCGCCTCGATCCGCCGCACCACGGCGCCCGCCGTGTCGCGCACGACGAGCAGCATCACGGGCTCCTCAGCCCGCTCCTCCGCGCGCAGCTCCTCCAGGGTCGGCACCGGCACGTCCTCGCCCTTCCACGCCCCGCTCGGCCGGCCGACCGAGAACGACTCCTCGCGCGCGCGCCGAGCCTCGGCCGGCGTCTCGTAGCCCTCGCTCAGGAAGTAGGTGAAGGTCGCGCCGAACGGCGGGTTGGGGGCGGTGTAGTAGTCGGTTCCCTTCGAGCCCTTGCCGCTGTTCTGCAGCAGCATCACGGGATGGAACCAGAACGCGCGCCGCACCGGAAACAGCGTCGCCTCGGCGCCGAGCATCGCGGGCTCGAGCTCGCGCAGCGGGGAGTAGTCGTCGAGGACATAGAAGCCGCGACCGAACGAGGCGGCAACGAGGTCGTTCTCACGACGCTGGATCTCGAGGTCGCGGAAGGCGAGGTGGGGCGCGCCGGCGAGACGGATCCAATGCTCGCCGCCGTCGAGGGTGAAGTAGACGCCGAGCTCGGCGGCGAGGAAGAACAGGTCCTCGCGTTCGTGGTCCTGGGCGATCGCCCACAGGATCTGGCGGTCCTGGAGATCGCCCGACATCGAGCGCCAGGTCCGCGCCCGGTCGTCGCTTACCAGGAGGTAGGGCCGGTAGTCCCCCTCCTTGTGGTTGTCGAGCACGGCGTAGACGGTGTCGGCGTCGTGGAGCGACGCGCGGATCTGGTTGACGAACGCGCGCTCGGGGACGTCTCCCGGCAGCTCGGAGCGCCGCCAAGTGGCGCCGCCGTCCTCGGAGACCTGGATGCTCCCGTCGTCCGAGCCGGTGTAGAGCAGGCCCGCGACCAGCGGCGACTCGGTGATCGAGGTCAGGGTCGCGTACCAGGACATCGCGCTGTTTCCCCACAGCGCGTCGAGGCTCTGGATCCGCCCCGCCACCGGCAGCTCGTAACGGGTCTCGCCGCGCGTGAGATCCCGGCTGATCGCGGTCCACGAGTCGCCGCGATCGTCACTGCGCCACAGCCGGTGCGAGCCGTAGTAGAGGCGGCTCGCCTGGTGCGGCGAGACCAGGATCGGGGCGTCCCAGTTGAAGCGCTCTGGCGGATCGAGCGGCTCGGGCTGGGGCTGGATGTCGACCAGCTCGCCGGTGCGCCGGTCGAAGCGCAACGGATGCCCGCCCTGCCACGAGACGTAGAAGACGTTGGGATCCTCCGGATCGACCGCCGTGTCGTAGCCGTCGGCGCCGTAGGGGACCGTCCAGTCCTGGTCGCGGATCCCGTGGCGGTTGAAGGTGCGGGCGGGCCCTTCGATGGTGCCGTTGTCCTGGGTGCCGCCGATCATGCGGTAGGACGGGAAGCCGTCGTCGACCGAGGCCTTGTAGATCTGGGTCACCGGCAGGCTGGTGACGAACTTCCAGGTCGAACCGAGATCGAAGCTCTCGTAGATGCCGGCGTCGGTACCCAGCAGCAGGTAGCGCGGATCGCTCTCGACGAACGCCATCGCATGGTTGTCGCTGTGCTTGTCGGCGCCGCCGTCGACCTGTCGGAAGGTCCTGCCGCCATCCTCGGTGACGTGGAAGAAGACGTCCATCTGATAGACGCGGTCGCGCGCGTGCGGCGAGGCGAAGATCTCCTGGTAGTAGTGGGGTCCGGTGCCGCCACTGTGGTAGGCGTTGCGCCGCTCCCAGGTCTCGCCGCCGTCCTCGGATCGATAGAACCCCGCTTCGTCCCCCTTCGCCTCGATGGTCGCGTAGACCAGCTCCGGGTCGAACGGCGAGACCGCCAGCCCGATCTTGCCCATCGGTCCCTCGGGCAGCCCGCGGGTCACCTCACGCCAGCTCGCTCCCGCGTCGGTGCTCTTGTAGATCCCCGACTCCGGACCGCCGGCGAGCAGCGACCAGACGGTGCGCCGCCGCTGGTAGGCGGCGGCGTAGAGGATGTCCGGATCTTTCGGGTCGAGCTCGAGGCTGGCGACGCCGGTGTCCTCCGAGATGTCGAGCACGTGGCTCCAGCTCTCGCCGCGGTCGGTCGACTTGAACACTCCGCGCTCGCCGCCAGCGCTCCACAGCGGCCCCTCGGCGGCGACGTAGACGACGTTCGAGTCGCGCGGATCGACCAGGATCCTCGAGACGTGCTCGCTGTCGCGCAGCCCCAGGTTCTGCCAGGTCGCGCCGCCGTCGAGGCTGCGGTAGACGCCGTCGCCGTAGCCCACGTGCCGGCCGCTGACGTTCTCGCCCGTGCCCACCCAGACCACCTGGGGCTCGTTGGGATCGATCGTCACGCAGCCGATCGAGTACGAGCCCTCGCGGTCGAAGATCGGCTCGAAGGTGGTGCCCGCGTTCGTCGTCTTCCACACTCCGCCGGACCCAACCGCCACGTACCAGGTGCTGCGCTGCTCGGGATGGATGGCGATGTCGGCGATGCGGCCCGACATCAGAGCAGGGCCGATGTGACGGAGCTCGATCCCGGAGTAGAGGTCGCTGCCGGCCTCCGCCCACGACGAGGGCGCCGGGGCCTCCTGGGCGCGCGCGACCGGCCCGTACGCCAGCGTCGCGAGCAGCGCCGGGAGCGCGGCTCCGCGCGCGGCGAAGTCGGCGAGCCGGAGGAAAGCGGAGGGAAACGGGGAGACTGCGGACGGACCGTTCATGTCGAGACTCCGAGACTCGTTCGAAGGGTGGCTCGAGAGAAGGGTAGCTCGAGAGAGGAGGATGGCTCGAGAGAGAAGGATGGTCGAGAGAGCCGTGAGGGCGCAGTCTACTGCCCGGGCCCGCAGGAGCTCCACGAGGCGACGCGCGCTCGCAGGTCAGGAGATCGGGCGGCTCGCGTCCTCGGCTGGAGCACGCGCCGGTCCCTCCTGCACCCTGGGCCGCGCCGGCTCCTGCGTGTTCTCGGCTTCGCTCTGCGCGGCGGCGGCTCGGCGAGCATCCTGATCGAGGGCACCCTCTCCGACGCGGGCCTCGGGCAACGCGATGATGAAAGCCGCGCCCTCTCCGGGGGATCCTTCGGCCCGGATCTCTCCCCCGAGGCGCTCGACCAGCCGGCGACAGATCGCCAGCCCGACTCCCGAGCCCTCCGCCTTGCGCTGCTGGAGCCGTTCGAAGAGCTGGAAGATGGTCTCGGCCTCCTCCGGCGCGAAACCCTGCCCATTGTCGGCGACCACGATCTCGCAGGCTATCGGCCTCGCCCAGTCGTCGCGCATCGAGTCGCGGGCCTCGATGCGCACGACCAGCGGCACGTCCTCGCGGCGGTACTTGATCGAGTTCTCGACCAGGTTGCGGAGCACGTTGTACAGCTGCTGACGATCGGCCCGGACGACCGGAAGAGGCCCGGCCTCCAAGCGGCCGCCGCTCTCGAGGAGGCTGGTCGCGAGATCGTGCTCGAGCTCGTCGACGACGTCGCTCAGCTCGACCCAGTCGGGGTGAAGCTCCTCGGCCGAGGCCGCCGCCCACTTGAGCTGCGTCTCGATGAGGTCGCGCATCCGGCGCGCCTCGACCTCCATCTCGCGAACGTAGCGCTTCCCCTCCTCGGTCAGCGTGCTCCCCTGGGTGTTCTTGAGGAGATCGAGCCAGACGACGAGGGTTCCCAGCGGCTGCCTCAGCTCGTGGGAGGCGAAGGACGCGAACTGGCGGAGATCGTCGTTGCTGCGCCGCAGCTCCTCGGTGCGCTCGCTCACCCGCCTCTCGAGCTCCTCGTTCAGGCTCCGGATCTTCCTCTCCGCCGCGATCGAGCGGTCGACCTGCTGGCGCAGCCGCGCGTTGGTTCGGCCGAGCGTCGCGGCCTGGGCGACCGCGACCTGCCGCAGGTAGAGCGACGCGGTGAGCACCAAAGCGAGCGCTCCTCCGACCACCAGGATCACCAGCCCCAGGCGTGATTCGTGCTGAGCGAGCACCGCGCGCGACGGCAGGACACCGAGCGTCCAGACGTCCCCCTCGGCGATCACCAACGGAGCCCGGCTGGTCAGGACGGCCGGCGGCGCCGGTCCTTGCGCTCGGCGGCGATAGAGCTCGGTGTCACCCGAGGTGACGAAGATCTCGTAGTCGGGCGCGACGTTCGAGAGCGCGCCCTCGAGCAGGGCGCGCGAGTCGTAGAGGGCCGCGATGATGCCCGGCTCGCCCAGGCGATCCGCTGGAGAGAAGTACCAGAAGGAGAGGGTCCCGGCCTCGAGCGAGATCGGACCGTAGAGGAGCGGGCGCCGCGAGCCGAGGGCGAGCTGCAGGCGCCGCCGCAGCGAAGGATCGTTCTGCCGCAGATCGGCCAACGACCGGCTGGGCCATCCTTCGGGCTGGGTGGGCTCGATCACGCCGTTGCGATCCATCCACGCGAGAGCCCGCAGCCCCGGCTGCCCGGTGGTCAGGAGCTCGGCCCTGCGCCGCCATTGCGCCCAGGGCTCCGGATCGTCGGGAGCCGGAATCCCCGGAGCGAGCGCCGAGAGCGAGCGGACTTCGCCTTCGAGCAGCGCCTCGGCCTCGGCCGCGATCTGCCCGGCGGCCCAATCGATCGTCTGTCGAAGCTGACGCCCCTCGTAGGTGGAGAGCGCCTGCCAGAACAGCAGGGTCCCGGCCAGGGTCGCGAGCCCCCCCAGGATCGGGCGGCGCCAGGATTCCTCGCGTCGAGAGTCGGCTTCGAAGTGACGGCTGTGGGCCCACATGCCGGCACCCAGGATGGTGAATCCGACGGTCGCCGTCAGCGACATGTGGTGGCGCGCTCCCCACGCGAGCGCCGGGTCGATGCCGGCGAGATGGCCGAGCAACGCGACTCCGCCGAGGCTGCTGACGAAGGCTCCCAGCGCGGCCACCAGGAAGCGCCTCTGCTCGATGCAGGCAAGACCGAGGCCGGTCAGCAGGAACGCCAGGGCGGCGTTGGGGGGCGCTCCACCCCTGCCCCCCGGAAAGCGCGGAAGCTCGACGAGGGGTGCGACGCCCATGACCAGCTCGCCGAGGGTCCAGCTCGCGGCGAGGAAGATCACGATGCCCGCGATGCGCACGAAGGCCACAGCGACCCGAAAGGCGGCCAGCGTCATCGCCAGGCCGCACAGGATCAGGCCGGCGGCAGTGGTGAGCGCGATCGGCGTCAGGGAGGGATGGAGCTGGATCCAGGCGGGTCGGCCGAGCAGCCAGCCCGCGACCGGAACGGCGCCGATCAGCAGGGTGATCAGCCCGGCGAGGGCCGGCACCAGCCTGGAGCTGCCGATCCTGGTCATCGTCCGGCGGCGGGGGCGTGACCGGTCACACGGAACCTCGAGGTGCACGGTCGCGGCGCCGGCCCCCTGGTATCCGGCTTGCAGCACCCCGAGGAGGAGGAGCCGAAAGGAGCTGATCCACGTTGGATCCCGGATGTGTGATCCACAGAATGACCAAGGTACTGCTGCTCGAGGACAACCCCTCCCTCCGGCGGGCCCTCGCGGAAGCGCTGACCGTCTACGGCTTCCACGTCGTCGCGGTCTCGGCGGTCGACGATGCCCTCGCGGCCCTGAGATCCTCGCCGGTCGACGTGGTGGTGACCGATCTCAGCGTCCTGGGCGACGGCGCCTCGCTGCTCGAGGAAGAGGTTCCCGTGATCGTGCTCACCGCTCAGGAAGGCGGCGGAAAGGAAAGTCTCGGCAGAGGTGCTCTCGAGGCATTGACCAAACCGGTCTCGGGCAGCGAGCTCCGCCGTGTCATCGAGGAATCTCTCGAAGAGCGTGCGGCGACCGTCGGTCGAGCCCCGTGATGCCCGGCTCGCCTCCAAGCAACTCTTACAAGAGTCGTTCACGGTTCTTCAAGATCGCGCCGGCCAGGAAAGTCGCAGTGCGGCGCCCCGGCTTCAGCTCTCGCTGCTCTCCTGCTCGTATTCCTTCAAGCGGTTGTAGAGAGTCTTCAGGCTGATCCCGAGGGTCTCGGCAGCCTGCTTCTTGTTGCCGTCCACCTTGTCGAGCGTGGCGAGGATCAAGCGTCGCTCGGCGTCCGCGATCGAGCCTCCGACCTCGACTTCGATCCTGCCGGCGCGGGGTGCGTGAGCACGATCCACCATCTGACCCTGGCCGATCAGGCCCGAGAGATCGAGGTCCTCCTCGGCGAGGATGAAGGCGCGCTGGATCGTGTTCTTGAGCTCGCGAACGTTGCCCGGCCAGTCGTGCTCGGTGAGCCGAACGATCGCTTCGGACGACAGGCGCTTTTCGGTGCCCTCCTCCTTGTTGAGCAGAGCCAGGAAGTGCTGAGCCAGCAGGACCACGTCGTCCTCCCGCTCCCGCAGCGGCGGAACGTGGATGGGAAAGACGCTCAGCCGGTAGAGTAGATCCTCGCGGAGCTTGCCATCCCGGACCGCTCCCGAGGGAGATCTATTGGTGGCCGCCACCACACGGACGTCGACCTCGATCATCCGCTCGGCGCCGACGCGCGTGAACGAGCCGCTCTCGAGGACCCGGAGCAGCTTCACCTGCAGCTCGGCGGGCATCTCGGTGATCTCGTCGAGGAGCAGCGTCCCCCCCGAGGCCTGCTCGAAGACGCCCTTGTGGGCCCGGTTCGCTCCGGTGAAGGCGCCCCGCTCGTGTCCGAACAGCTCGCTCTCGATGAGCGTCGGCGAGACGGCGCCGCAATTGAGGGGAACGAAGGGCTGCTTGTTGCGGCGGCTCAGGTCGTGGACCGTCTTCGCCACCAGCTCCTTGCCCGTTCCGCTCTCGCCGGTGATCAGGACGCTCGCTTCGGTCGGCGCGACGTGAGAGATCAGGTCGTAGACCTGCTGAATCGCCTCCGAAGAGCCGACCATCGGACCGAACCGGCCGAGCTCACGCAGTTCTTGACGCAGGCTGTGGACCTCGTACTTGAGCTCCCGCGTGCGGGCGACGTTGACGAGCACGCTCTTGAGACGACCGAGGTCGAGGGGTTTGGTGAGGTAGTCGAGGACTCCCATGCGCAGCGCCTCGACTGCGCTGTCCACGCTGGCGTGACCCGTGATCAGCACGGTCTCCGCCGCGCTCTGCCCCTGGAGCTCCCGCACGAAGTCGATCCCGTTGCCGTCCGGCAGCTTGAGGTCGACGAGCACCAGATCCGTGAGCTCCTTCGAAACGCACTGGCGTGCCTCTTCGAGGGTGCGCGCCGTGCTGGTGGAGAAGCCCTCCTTCTTGACCAGCTCGGTCAGAGCTGCCAGGGATCCAGGGTCGTCATCGACCAGGAGTGCATGCGCCATCTCGTCTCCTAGTCGCCCGCTCCGCGATTGGACCACCGCGGGGCTGAGGGGAGTGAGCGACCGTGAACCCCCATTCTAGGCGCTTTCACACCGACACGGTACCTCGATCGGAGCGGGGAGCCGCGCCGGTCGCAGGCGGGGGAGAGATCTGCAGCGCGACTTTGCAGGAATCACCGCCACCGGACGCGGTGCACATCCCGCTCCAGGGCCGGGCTTCGCGCTGGACGCGTTTGCCCTTGCGCTCGACCGACGCGCGCGGCTCGAGGTTCCCGTGCGTGGATTCTGCTCGTCGCGCAAGGGGGCTTAAGGCAGGTCGAAGAGCCTCTAGTGAAGGAACATCTCGGTGGTCAGGTGAGGAGACCTCGCTCCTAAGCGAGGAAACTCAGCTCCGTACGCTCCGCCGGCATCACGCCGCGACGTGAACATTGGGGCGCCAGCTCCCCTCAGAGCTCTCTTCACGGAGACTCTCGTCGAGCCTCGTTTCCGACATTTCCGACTTCGTCCAGCGATCGTGGACGCGAGCTCAGTGCAGCCGGCCGCGAGACCGGCCGAGCTCTCGCCGCGCGCCGGCGTTCTCGAGAGTCCACGACCGGTCGCTAGAAGGGGAGGCGAAAAGGTGGCGCGCCAGCCTGCAGGTCCCAGTCGTCCGAGGGGAGTGTCCGAGGGGCAGGGCAGGAAGGCGCGCCCGTGTGAGGTCCGACAGCCATGGGGTCACCGATGGCGTCCGTGCTCCCACTCAGACCGTCGATCTCCCACGGAAGGCGCCGGAGATCGCTGCGATCAGGAGTAGGACGAGGAAGACGAAGAACAGGATCTTCGCGACGCCGGCAGCGGCGCCGGCGATGCCGGTGAAGCCGAACAGCGCTGCAACCAGCGCCAGGATGAAGAGGATGATTGCCCATTTCAACATCGAGATTCTCCTTCTCGGGTGTTTCGTGAGTCGGTGCCCGGTCGGGCCCGACGAGTGGTTGAAGAGCAAGGGTCGTGCCGGGATCGCGTGCACCGGAGTTGTCGGGTCGTTCTGCCCGGCCGCACCCGCGAGCTCGGAGGTTCTTGCCGTCAGGGTGTAGCGATTACCGCCTCGAACCTCGATCCGGTTCGCTCGGGTGGTCTTCGGCTCTGGCGAACGTGGCCTCAGCCCTTGGCCCCAACCGAGGGGCTCGAGGGTCGGGTCATGGCACTGGGCTTGCGTCAGACCGCGGGCGCCGGGCGACCGGTCGCGCTCCCCGGCCGCCTTCGGGCAGGTCGCGGGAGGGCACCTTCTACCGGGCACCGGGTCGAAGAGCCTCACCGAAGAAACACTGCACAACGAAAGGACGGGACCGTGATGAGAACGATGATGAAGAGACTTCGTACGAGCTTTGGCCTTCTCTGTTTCGGCAGCCTGCTGATGTTGCCCCTCGCCGCCTGCCAGGACGACGGGATGTTCGAGGAGGCCGGCGAAGAGATCGACGAGGCCGTCGACGAGGTCGAGGACGAGCTCGACAACGACAACTGAGGCCAGACAACCGAGGCCCAGACAACTCAGGCCGAGACGACTGGATCGAGACGACGGAGAGAACATGACTCGATCGAGCCTCTGAGGCGAGGGCGCCGCCGCCTCAGACGGCAGCCTCAGACCAGCAGAGCCGTCCAGTTCCAGCACGGACCGCGCCCCCGCTCACTGGAGCCGGGCGCGGTCCGTCCGATTCCGGATCGTCTCGTTCCGACAGGTCGTCGACCGGACGCGCGGCTTCCTGGTCGACGCATTCGGCTCCCGTCCTGGCCTGCGGCTCGCCCTGGGCGCCAGGATGGGAAGGCGGGCTCGCAGCGCGAGGCGGTGGCGGTTCCACATCCCTCCAGGGGCGCCCAGCGCAACGGCCATCCTCGCGTGACACTACGCTCGAAGCGCGGCGCCGCGGTTCCCACGCTTCGAAGAGGTGGTCGGCACGCTTCGCGGCCACCCGGCCCCGGGTTGGACGTCGCGCGCTCGGCTCCGAGCTCAGCCGCAGCAGGAGCCGTTGCCACAATCCTCCTCCTCGAGCTGAACGGTGCTGTGCTCGATGCCGAAGCGCTCCCGAACGACCTGGCGCAGCTCGCGCAGGATGTCCCGCCGCTCGCGCCCTCGCACCCGCGCGTGCACCGACAGCGACTCGAAGCCGGAGGTGATGGTCCAGATGTGGAGGTCGTGGATCCCGACGACGCCGTCGACGGCGACCAGCGCCGACTCGACCTCCTGGGCGTCGATGTGCCGGGGCGTGCCCTCCATCAGCACGTTGACGGTCTCGCGCAGGAGCGACCACGCCGACCAGGTGACCAGGATCGCGATCAGGATGGAGGCGATCGCATCGGCCAGGTTCCAGCCGAACGCCCAGATCGCGGCTCCCGCGATGATCGCCTGGAGGCTCCCCAGGGTGTCGGCGACCAGGTGGAGCCACGCGCCCTTCACGTTGAGCGACTCCTCCCGACCTTCGTGGAGGATCCACATGCCGACCAGGTTGACCACGAGACCGCCGACCGCGATCCACATCATCGTTCGTCCGTCGACCACGACCGGGGTCTGCAGGCGGTCCCAGGCCGCGACCAGGATGTAGATCGCGATCGCCACCAGCGTGACGCCGTTGGCGAGCGCCGCGAGGATCTCGGTCCGGTGAAAGCCGAAGGTCCGCTCCGGCGAGCGCGGCCGCTGGGCGATCCAGAGCGCGAACAGCGCCAGCGCCAGAGACCCCGCGTCCGAGAGCATGTGGCCGGCGTCGGCGAGCAGCGCGAGCGAGTTGGTGATCAGGCCGCCGACCACCTCGACCGCCATGTACAGGACGACCAACCCGAGAGTGATCGCGAGTCGTCGCCGGTCGCGACGCCGTCGATCTCCGTGCTCGTGCTGATGGCTCATGCCTGGGCGCCTCCGCTCCGCCTGCACGAGCGACATGCTACGCGTTCGCCAGCTCCTCGGCCTCCTCGGCAGCGCGAAGCGGCACACCGGCGCCGAGGGCGGGCGCGCCGCCCATCTCACCGATCGCTTCGGGACTTCGGCGGTACTTCGGCCGGAAGCAACGGCGCTTGTCGGCAGCAGGTGTCATGCACCACGATCCCAGTGGCCGCGCACGAGGCCGTGCCGACGGAATCACGGCGCAATTCCCCCGCGCGACCACCGCGAGCCGAACCCGGTCGAGCGAGACAGGGTCGCGCGAGTAAGGGTCGAGCGAAACAAGGAGACGAAGAAAAGCGCGAGCGACCTCTCGGTTGCTCGCGCTCCGACGGCTCGACCTTGGTCAGGCCTGGCCCCGAGAGGCGAGGCGATCAGCCTGACAGCGCGGTCGTCAACGCCTCGCCCTTCGTGGTCTGGATCTCGCCGTTGAGGATCTGGCGCGGCGTGACCGCCTGCCCGTAGTAGGCAGGGTTCTCCTCGTCGTCCCAGTCGATGTCGGTGGCGCCCAGCGAGACTCCCGCGAATGCGCCTTCGGTGTCGGACCAGAAGACGACGTCCTCGCCCTTGCCCCACGACTCCTGCGCCCGGGCAGAGAAGTCGACGAGGGTGAAGCCGGCATCGGCGTCGAGCGAGAAGTTCTGATCTTCGTTGAAGTTGTTCAGCAAGTCATCGCTCATGATCAGCATCGCGATGTCGCCACCGGTGGCGCCCAGCTGAGCGCCGATGGTGATGGAGCCGATGTCGTAGAAGACGGGCGGGCTCCAACCGTCCTCGGTGCGGGCGACGAGCACGGCTTCTCCGCCGTGAACGCCGACACCCGCTGCCACCTTGCCGTAGTCGGGGGCGATCAGGATCGCCTTCGCCTGCGCGAGCGCCTCCCCGATCTCGGGGTCGGCCTGGAGCTGCCGGGCAACGGCTGCCGCCTCCTGCACCAGCTCCTCGGCCTCGGTCGCCTGCTCGGCGCGCTCATCCAGCTCGCCCTCGCGCCCCTCGGTCTCGCCGCCCTCGACCTTCGCGCCCTCCGGCGCGCCGGCTTCGGGCTCGTTGTCGTAATCCTGGTAGTCGCAACCGGACAGCGCCAGCGCAAGCGCGAACGCTGCCATCGCGGTCGGAATTCGTGTGTTCATTTGGACGACCTCCTTCTGGTTCATTTTGATTTTGGGTCAGGGACCCAGTCGCTGCGAGAGCACAAAATCTCGAAACGCGGGTTTTCTCCGATTCTCGGAACGGAGCGCTCGGGCACATTTGCCGGCCGGCGGTCCGCTCGATTCCGGTTGGGCGCCGGTTCGCTCGGACGGCCGGCATCGATCCCGGCTCAGGCGCGGATCGTCGCGCTGAACCCGCGCCGCGCTCCCGAGAGCGCTCCGGACAAGGCCACGATCGTGACGATTGCGCCAACGATCCATGCGTTCCAGGCCATTGCGACCCATTGGTAGGTCAAGGCCCAGGGCGAGATGAAGACCCAGAACCCGGCGGCGGCGTTTCCCCACTGAGCTCTCCGGTCGGTGAACGAAGCGAGAGCGAGCAGCGTGATCACGAGACCGAAGATCCAAGCATTCCAGGCTGCCGCGGAGCTGACCTCCGGGGCCATGGCCCACGGCGACAGGAACAGCCAGAGACCAGCCAGGGCGTTGACCCAGTCGGTCCAGGGACGAGCCGGCCGAGTGCCGGTGCCGGGCTTCCTTCGGGGTGTCGGTTCTGCCATCGGCGACTCCTTTCGTCACGTTGCCGAGCTCTCCCGGCACATAGGTTCGATGCAAACCACGTTCCGGCAGTGCCCTCACCTGCGGTGCCCAGGTCGCGACGTTGGCGAGCGGAGCGTTTCGCGCAGGGAACCGACCAGCCGCCTCGGCGCCCAGAACCGGTACGGGCACGTGCGCCGAGCGACAGCGAGGAGCGTGGTAGCCCGCCGGAGAGCCTCGCTGTTTGCTGGAGAAGGCCCGCGGATCGCGAGGCTACGGGATTCGTGGCCAAGCGAAGACGCGCAGCGTCGTCGCGCCCGCCCAGAACCCGTACGGGCTCGCGCGACGAGCGACAGCGAGGAGCGTGGTAGCCCGTACGGGATTCGAACCCGTGTTACCGGCGTGAGAGGCCGGCGTCCTGAACCACTAGACGAACGGGCCGTCGCAGGAACTCGGAACGCTAACAGATCGGAATCGAGCCTTCAACGGTG
>DATKBT010000162.1:0-38318 GCA_035546295.1 Thermoanaerobaculia bacterium
CCGGCACTCCGACGGATCCGGCGCTGGCGCCGCAGCCTGCAACCTGGGTGCGGCGGCGCCGTACTATGAGAGAATCTCCTATAAGAGAAGAACAGATGCCATGACGGATCGCTCCTCGCCGCTCGAGCCGGTCGCCCTCAAGCCGGCGGACTTTCACATCCTGCTCGTGTTGAGCGAGGGGAACCTCCACGGCTACGGGCTCATGAAGCAGGTCGAGGAGCAGAGCCAGGGGCGGGTGCGGCTCGAGGTCGGCTCGCTTTACCGGTTGATCGACCGGC
Source organism: Thermoanaerobaculia bacterium (assembly GCA_035546295.1). Taxonomy (GTDB): domain Bacteria; phylum Acidobacteriota; class Thermoanaerobaculia; order Multivoradales; family Multivoraceae; genus DATKBT01. Next base: position 279 of record DATKBT010000162.1, read on the forward strand.
TCCGCTCGCAGGGGTTGATCGAGCGTGCCGGCGAGGAAGACGGGGACTCGCGGCGACGCGACTACCGGATCACCGGGCGCGGACGCGCCACCCTCGAGCTCGAGGTCGAGCGGCTGCGCGAGGTGGCCGCCCTGCTGCGCGAGAAGCGGCTGTTCGGGCCTGGAGAGGGCAGCAGGTGAGCGAGCCGCGGCGCGATCGAGTCGGCGGCTGGGGGCTGCGGCTGCTGCTGCGCCTCTTCCCGGAGGACTTCCGCCACCAGTACGAGGACGAGATGCGGGAGACGTACGTCCGGCGACTGGCCGAGGAGGCGGCTTGCGAACGCCGGGAGGCTCGCGCGCGTCTCGCGCGCCTGCGCCTGCGTGCCCGCGTTCACCTCGACCTCGTTCGTGCCGCGCTGTTGACGCGAGCCTCGAGCTGGATGCGGCCGCGCCCGCGAGCCGCGCGCGAACGAGAGGGGGACTCGATGCTGGGATCGTTGGGCAACGACATCCGCCATGCGCTTCGCTCCGCACGCAAGCGGCCCGGCTTCATCGCCGTCGCCGTTGCGACGCTGGCGGTCGGCATCGGCGCCGACACCGCGCTCTTCTCGCTCGCTCGAGCCACGCTGCTGCAGCCGCTGCCGGTGCCCGAGCCCGCTCGCGTGGTGCGGCTGTTCGGCGCCAGCGGGAGCGACCGGTACGACGTGTTCTCCTATCCGAGCTTCGAGGACATCCGCTCGACGAGCCGATCCTTCGAGCACCTGGCCGTGCAGCGCGACGTGCCCGTGGTGCTCGGCGGTGATCAGAGCGGGCGCGCGGTCTCGGGCGAGCTGGTCTCCGCGGAGTACTTCGCGGCGCTGGGCGTCTCCGCCGCGCTCGGCCGCTCCCTGCAAGCCCAGGACTTCGAGCCCGGCGCCGGCGGTCCGGTCGTGGTGCTCAGCCACCGGCTGTGGCGGGGAGCCTTCGGAGGCGCGCTCGACGTGCTCGGGACCGAGATCGAGCTCAATCGCCGCACGTTCACGGTCGTCGGCGTCATGCCGCCGGGCTTCTCGGGATCGTACGCCGCGTTTCGCGCCGACCTCTGGGCTCCGATCGTCTTCCACGAGGAGCTCCGGCCGCTCGGCATCCCGCTGTCGAAGCGCGGCTGGGGCTGGCTGACCGGGACCGGCCGCCTGGCGCCAGGGGTGACGATCGAACAGGCGCAGGCGGAGCTCAGCACCATCGCCGAGCGCCTCGAGCGGGAGTATCCGGACAGCAACCGGGGCATCTCCTTTCGGTTGGAGCCCGCCAGCCGCGTGCCCGAGGCGACCCGGTCCGCCGCCAAGGGCTTGCTCGGCGCACTCGCCCTGGTCGTGAGCCTGGTGCTGCTCGCCGCGTGCGCCAACGTCGGGGGCGTGATGCTGGGGCGGGTGATGGATCGCCATCGCGAGCTGTCGGTGCGCTCGTCGTTGGGCGCCTCGCGCGGCCGGCTGATGCGCCTGCTGCTGGCGGAGGCCATCGCGATCGGGATCGGCGGCGCCGTCCTCGGTCTCCTGGTCGCCGAGGCCACCGGGCGGCTCCTGGTGCGCACGCTGGCCAGCGCCGACGGCATGCAGAGCTTCGCCCCGGCGCTGGAGCTCGATTCCGCGACCGTGCTCTTCGCGCTCGGCCTGGCGCTCGCCACCGCCCTCCTCTTCGGGTTGCTGCCCGCCGTCCACGCTGCGCGCGGCGGCGGACTGCGCGGCCTGCGCAGCGATCCGAGCATGCCGGGGGGCGTTCGCGCGCGCAGCTGGTCCGCTCTGATCGTGGCGCAAGTGGCGATCGCCACCGTGCTCCTGGTCGGCGCCGGGCTGCTGCTGCGCACCGTCTGGCGCGCCGAGGCGTTCGACCCCGGGTTCCGCAGCCGAGGGATCGTGCTCGCCTCCCTCGGGCTCTCCCCCCACGGGTACGACGAGGCCGAGGCCGGGATCTTCCTGCGCGAGGTCCGTGCGCGGCTGGAGGCGCTGCCGGGGGTGACGTCGGCGAGCTGGGCCAACACCGTGCCCCTCGGCGGCGATCGCGAGCGCCTGGGCTTCCTGATCCCGGGACACCGCGGCTCCGACGAGCGCGAGTCGATCCCGGTCGACTGCTCGATGGTCGGACCGGGTTACTTCGAGACGATCGAGCTCCCGTTGTTGGCCGGTCGCACCTTCGGGCCCGGCGACTACGATGTCGCCTTCGACGGCGCCTTCGACGGCGCCTTCGACGACGATCGAGACGCTGCGCGCGCGGTGGTCGTCAACCGCACGTTCGCCGACACCTACTTCGCGGGTCGCGAGCCGATCGGCTCGATGCTCGGCGTGCCCGGCAGCGAGGCGGGCGCACAGATCGTCGGCGTGGTGGCGGACGCCAAGTACTACAGCCTCGGCGAGGAGCCACGGCCCTTCCTGTACCTGCCCGGCTCCGGCACCTCGGCGGTCCTCTTCGTCGCCAGCGACGGCGGTCCCGGTCCGCTGCTCGCGGCGGTGCGCCAGGCGATCGCGGATCAGGATCCGCAGGTCGTTCCCCGAGGGGTGACGACTTTCGTCGAGCTCCGGCGGGTGAGCCTGTTCGTGCAGCGGACTCTCGGCGCCCTCACCGGCCTGCTCGCCGCGCTCGCTCTGTGCCTGAGCGGGCTCGGTCTCTACGGCGCCGTCTCGTACGCCGTCACCCGGCGGCGGCGCGAGCTCGGCCTGCGCATGGCCTTGGGCGCGAGGCCGGCCGCGTTGCTGAGGCTGGTGCTCGGGCGCGCTGGGCTGCTGATCGGCTTCGGACTGGTGCTCGGCTTCGCCGGCGGCCTGGCCGGAGGACGGGCGCTCTCCAGCCTGCTCTTCCAGGTCTCGCCGTTTGATCCCGCCACCTTCGGAGTCACTGCGCTGGTCGTGGCGGTCGCCGTCGCGCTCGCCAGCTACCTGCCGGCGCTCGACGCCGTGCGCGCCGATCCGCAGGTCGCCCTGCGCCAGGACTGAGATTCGGCGGGCGCCGCCGCCTAGGCTCCGCACGATGGAAGCCCGCGGCGGAGCGCGGCGTTCGCCATGCAGGCTCGTGGGCGTCGCCGTGAGTCAGAGCCCGGCCGGAGACAGAGCGCGCAGTGTGTGGCGCAGGTCGCCGCTGTCGTCCATGCCCATCAGCGCCAGCGCCGGCGTGTGGACGCCGTTCTCGACGTAGGCCTGGACGCGCTCGCGGCACCGATCGGGGTGCCCGTGCACGACCAGATCGTCGACCATCTGGTCGGGGATGGCGTCGAGGGCACCCTTGCGATCACCGGCGCGCCAAGCCTCCCACATGCCGCCGAGCTGGCCGCTGCGGCCGAGCCACTCGTGGAACCTGGCGTAGACCGGCACGTTGAGGTAGGCGGCGATCGCGCGCTTGCCGATCGACATCGCCTTGTCGCGGTCCTCGGTCGGGCAGACGAAGATGCGGGCGACGATCTCCTTTCCCTCGCCTCCTCGATGGACGTGAGGCGTCACCGTCGCCACGTCCTCGGGCGCCAGCCAGTTGAGGATCGCGCCGTCCCCCTCGCGTCCGGCCAGCTTCAGCATTCCCTCGCGCAGCGCGGCGAGCAGGATCGGCGGCGGGTCCTGGACCAGTCGGCCGAGGCGGAAGCCCTTCACCGAAAAGGTCTCGAACTGCTCGTCGATCTTCTCGTTGGCGAGCGCCTTGCGCAGGAAGCGCACCGTGTCGCGCATCCGGTACCAGGGCTTCTCGAACGGGATGTCGTTCCAGTTCTCGACGATCACGTTGGAGGAGGTGCCGAGACCCATGACGAACCGTCCTGGCGCCGCCTCCGCCATCGACGCCACCGACATCGCGAGCAGCGCCGGACCGCGGGTGTAAGCAGGGATGATGGCGATCCCGAGGCGCAGGGTCGGGGCCGCGGCGGCAGCGAGCACCAGCGGCGTGAAGCCATCGGCGCCGTTGGCCTCCGAGGACCAGAGGTCGGTGTAGCCCGAGTCCGCCATCTCGACGAACAGGTCGCGGTGCTGATGCAGCGGGATCTCGAACGGAATGGACATGCCGTAGCGGGCCATGGTCTCTCCTCACGGACGCGTCAGCGGATGGTCGTCGATGATAGCCCTACGCGAGCGCGGCCTCGCCGGACCCCGGCGCAGGCTGATACCGTCGGCGACTTCTCTCGAGGAGCAGCCCGACGTCGCGGGAGCGATCCGGCGCAACGGATCGCACGGATCCGCAGCAATCAGCGGCGTTGCGTTCGGCCAGGTCGGAGGAGGACGGATGAACAGAGCCTGCCGGGGCGTTCGCGGCGCGACGACGGTCGAGGAAGACGGGCGCGACGCCATCCTCCTCGCCACCGGCGAGCTCCTCTGGCTCCTCGTGCAGCGCAACGGGATCGATCCCGACGACCTGGCTTCGGCGATCTTCACGACCACGCCCGACCTGGTCGCCGAGTATCCGGCGCTGGCGGCGCGCAAGCTCGGCTGGCTCGACGTTGCGCTCCTGTGCGGGCACGAGATGGCGGTGCCGAACGGGCTGTCGCGCTGCATCCGCGTGCTTCTGCACTGGAACACCGCCAAGGGGCCGCGCGAGATCGAGCACGTCTACATCCGCGGCGCCCGCGACCTGCGCCCCGATCAATCGCAGCTCATCGAGCTGCCCGACGTACCGATCCCCCGCTTCGACCTCGAGTAGATGCGGCTGTTCGCTCGGCGCGCGAGACGAGCAAACCCATCTTCGCCGACACCGGGATCGAGGGCAGGCGCACCGAAGCCGGATCTCCGGTCGGCCGCCAATGCCACCTCGATGGCCCCGAGCGGCGCCCGACTCGTCAGAGCCGGGCGCCTGCGAACCTCCCTTTGGGGGGCCTTGAGCCTCTCGGGCTTCGACCCTCGGCGGGCGTTGGGTCGCGCAAGCGCGAGACGATGCGGGGAGGATCCTCGCTTGCCCGAATGCGCCAACCAGCACCTTCGGGGATGGCTAACGCAGCACGACGAGCACGACGCGGCGGTTCTGCTGCCGGCCGTCGCGGGTGTTGTTGTCGACGGCGGGCTCACTTTCGCCGTAGGAGATCACCGACATCCGGTGGAGCGGGAATCCGTGCTCCCGGTTGAGGTAGCGACGCACGGACTCGGCTCGCTGCTCGCCCAGCGCCAGGTTGAACGGCTCCGGCCCCGAGGAGTCGGTGTGTCCCTGGATCTCGATATAGATGCCCTTGTTCTCCTGCTTGAGTGGAGTCGCGAAATCGTCGAGCGCTGTCCTCGCCTCCTCGGTCAGGTCGGCCTTCTCGAAGCCGAACTTGACCCGATCTTCGGCCAGCACCGTCTCGGAGACCAGGGTGCCCTCCGCGAGCTTGCCGGCGGCCAGCGCCCGGTCGAGCGCCTGTTGCGCGGTCTTGGAGGTCTCGGCGATCTCAGTGTCCTGCTGCTCGTTGTGGCGGTCGGCGTCCGCGATCGCGGTCTGGTTGCGCTCGACCTGGCTCTCGATGTCGCTCATGCGCTCGTTCGCACGCTGCTCGGAGGCCTGGACCTCGCCACCGACCTCGGCGCGCACGAACTTCTTGCTTGCGCAGCCGGCCAGCGAGAGCGCCGCGAAGACGGCGCAGAGTAGAAGGGTGGGGGTTCGGTGTCTCATCGCTTCTCCTTCCTCTTGAGTTGCGGGGGTGGGTCGATACGGGGCAGGAACGTGCCCGGCGGGGGACCGAAGTAACGCGTGCGATGCACGAGGCCGGAGGTCTCGCCGAGCAGAGCCACCTCGATGCTGCGCAAGGCGGGCGTTCCCACCGTGTCGGTGGTGAAGCTCAGCATGATCTGGTGCCGGAGGTCCTCGACGAGGATCCGGGCGGCGGTCTGTGCCTCGAGCGCCGTGTTCGCGCGGAGCCGGCGGCCGCCGCTCGCTTCGGCGAGCTCGGCGAGACCGAGGCCTTCGTCCCGGCCTTCCTCGAGCGAGGGGCGCTCATCGGTGTCGGTGTCGACGTCGATGACGTACAGGGGCAGCCCGTCGCCGGCCAGCAGAGATTGGACCTGGGCGAGCGGCACGCTGCTGGCGTTGTCGATGCCGTCGGTGACCAGGACCACAGCTCGCCGCGGACGGTCGGTCGCGCGCGCGAGCTCGGGCAGGGCCGCGATCGCATCGCGGACCGCAGTGGTGCCGTACCCCTGCCACGATTCCGACGCGGCCCGCAGGTCGTGCGGGCTGGAGCCGAAGGGCGCCTGGAGCTCGACTCGATCGCCGGCGAAGGTGGCCACTGCCAGCTCGTCCTCCTCGCCCCTCAGCGCGCCCAGCACCTGCAGCGCGATCCGACCGACCTCGAGCTTCCTGCCGATCGCCATGCTGCCCGAGAGGTCCTGAACGAAGAGCAGCCCGAAGGGGGTCTCCCACTCGTCGAATCCCTCGATCGCGATCGGCGCTCCGTCGACTCGCAGCTCGAACTGGTCCCGCTCGAGGACCAGAGCGGATCGCCGGCTCGCGGCCACGACGGTGGGCACCGACACCCACTGGACCGAGACCTCTTCCGAGAACACCGGAAGCTGAGGTGGATCCTGGGCGCAGAGTGGCTGCAACGGCACCGTCGAGAGAGCGGCTGCGAGCGCGGAGCAGAGGGCATGGGATCTCATGGTGGGGATCTGCGATCTCGCGGCGGGAGGGCCGGAGATATGCAGAGATGGCAACTATTCTGTACCAAAACGCGGAGGAATGCTCGCCGGGCGATCGCGTCCCTCCAAGGGAGGGGCCTGAACCGGGGTCTCCGGTCGGTCGATCCGGCTCGGGTCTTCCGCCCGGCCTACCCTAAGGGAATCTGCAGCAGGCCCCGTTCATTCCGCCCCCCGCTGGCACGCCGGCCAGACCGACGTCGTCGCCCCGGCGGTCCGCCGGCTCGCCGGGCCGCCAGCTTCAGCCGCGCACGGCCTGTGGGACCAGCGTCGACAGGTCGGCGATGCGCACCGGTTGGCCGCCCCGGGCGCTCTCGCGGGCGGCGAAGCCGATCAGCACCGCCATCGCGCCGTCGCGCAGCCCCGCGGCCTGGCGCAGCGGGTCGGGCGCGTCGGGCGTGCGGAAGATGCGATCGAGCATGCGCGGATCGGCGCCGCCGTGCTCGCCGGTCGGATGGGGGACGACGACGATCTCGGTGTCGCCGAAATTCTCGGTGATCCGCAGCTCGTCCTGGTCCGCCTCCTCCCAGGGCTGGCGCTCCTTGATCCAGGCTTCGAGCCGCCCTTCTGTGCCGTTGAACGCGATGCGGTACCCCTCGTACGGCGAGTAGGTGGTGCAGGAGTAGGAGACCTGAACGCCGTTGGCGTAGAGGATCTGGGCCGCCATCTTGTCGAAGATGTCGATCTCCTCGCTGAACACGCAGCCGTCGCGGATGTAGCCGTCGTGCTCTTCGTTGGCGACGTAGAGCTTCATCAGGCGTTCGTTGGTGGTGATGTCCCAGTAGTAGTCGCAGCTCGAAGCGTGGGGGCATCCGCGGCAGCGCGTGCTGCGAAAGGGCCCGCTCGCACCGTAGTGCTCGAGCCCGCCGAGCCCGGACACCACGGCCGGGTCGGAGCCGATCCACCAGTTGAGCAGGTCGAAGTGGTGTGAGGCCTTGTGCACGAACAGCGTTCCCGAGAAGCGCTCCTTGCCATGCCAGCGCCGGAAGTAGGAGGCGCCGTGGTTGACGTCGAGGTACCAGTGGAAGTCGACCGAGGTCAACCTCCCGATGCGCCCCGACAGCAGGATCTCCTTCATCCGGGTGCGGTGCGGCGAGTAGCGGTAGTTGTGGGTGACGATCAGGTCGCGACCGGTGCGCTGCTGCGCGTCGAGGATGCTGCGCAGCTGCTCGGCCGTCGTGCACAGCGGCTTCTCGCTCATCACGTCGCAGCCCATCTCCATCGCGGTGACGATGTGGCCGGCATGGGTGGCGTCGACCGAAGTGACCATCACGCGGTCGGGCTGCGTCGCCTCGACCATGGCCGGGAGGGTGGCGAAGGTCGGGCACACGACGCCGATCGCTTCGCGGGCGTAGGCGAGGCGGCCCGGGTTGGGGTCGCACAGGCCGACGTGCCGCACCACGTCGCCGTAGCCGCCTGCGAGAGTGCGCCCCCATAGTCCGATCCCGCGTACGCCGGTGCCGATGAGGGCGAGGCGCAGCGGCTCGCGTCGAGCGCCGGCGCGCCCGGCGGTGGCCGCCGCGGCGCCGAGCGCGGCTCCGGCGCCCTGCAGGAAGGCGCGGCGGGAGAGCCCGGCGCCGTCTCGTGCCCGAGCGGCTTCCGGAGCGGGGGTTGCCGGTCTGGATCCGGTCATCGGCTCTTCTCCGTGTGTGGGTGGATGCGCTTCCAGCGTATTCCATCCTCGTTCGCAGGGCGGCGATCGACGCTGGCCTGCGGCGGGGAGCGCGGAGGTAGGATTCCCGGGTCGTCTCCCTCCCAGACCGACCTCGATCGACCGGGAATCCCCACATGGCCGAATTCCGCTCGAGCAGCCATCCTCGTCGCCGGGGGCTGCGCCGCTGAGCGTTCGAGCTCGTGAGGCGGCGTCCGGTCACCGGGGGCGGGCGCGTCGCGCCGGAGACGACCGGATGCCGTTGGCGTGAGCCGGGCGCGCCGGCTGTGCTGCTGGCTGCTGGGCGCCGGGTCCGGTCCGCGGTCAGCGGTGCTGGCGCTGCCCTACGGCGCGTACTTCGTCCTGCTCTCGGGGCTGTGCGCGATCGTCTATCAGGTCGCCTGGCTGCGCCAGCTCCGATTGATCTTCGGCGTGTCGACCGCGGCCAATGCGGCGGCGGTCGGCATCTTCATGGCCGGGCTCGGCGTCGGCGGTCTATGGCTGGGGCCGAGGGCCGATCGCTCGAAGCATCCGCTGCGGCTCTACGGCACGCTCGAGGTCGCGATCGCGGCCGCCGCGGCCCTGACGCCGCTTCTCGTGCTCGCGGCGCGCTCCCTGTACTTCGCCGCCGGCGGCACCCCGGCGCTGGGTGCGGTGGGCGGAGCCCTGGTGCAGATCCTGCTCTCGATCCTGGTCCTGGGGCCGGCCACCGTGCTGATGGGCGGAACCCTGCCGGCGATCGCTCGCGCCGTCGAGCGCGACGCCGACGTCGGGCGGCGGGCGACCGCGATGCTCTACGGAGTCAACACCCTGGGCGCGGTGCTCGGCGCGCTGCTCGCCACCTTCGTCTGGATGGAGATGCTGGGGACCCGCCGGTTGATCTGGGGCGCCGCGGTGCTCAACCTGCTGGTCGGTCTCGCCGCCCACTCGCGCGCCGGCCGTCTCGAGCGGCACTCGGCCGAGTCCGAGCGCGCTCGCCGGCTCGGTGCTGGGCGCCCTGGTGCTGATCCCGTGGCTGGGAGCCCCCGCGCTCTGGCGGCTGGTCTGCCTGGCGCTGGGCGCGCGGCGCTCCTCGGCCTCGCCCTGCCGCCGCGCCCGTTCGATGCCGGGCGCGCTGCGACTGCCGCCGGCGCGACGGCGCTCGCCTGCGCTCTCCTCCTCCTGCCCGGACCCGGGCCGGCGTGGCGTCACGGCGGCATCGGCGGCGGACGGATGGCGATCTCCTTCGACAGCGAGAACAGCGTGCGGCGGGCATTCCGTCGGATCAGCTCGAGCCTGGCCTGGGAGGCGGAGGGGAGGGAGAGCTCGGTGGCGCTGTTCGACGACGACGGCTACGCCTTCTACGTCAACGGCATGAGCGACGGCAACGCGCGCGGAGACGCGCCGACTGCGGTGATGGCTGGGCTGCTCGGCGCCGCCCTTCATCCCGACCCGCGGACCGCGCTGGTCATCGGTCTCGGCACCGGCTCGACCGCGGGTTGGCTGGCCGCCGTGCCCGGCATCGAGCGCGTCGACGTCTTCGAGCTCGAGCCGGAGGTGGTCGAGGTGGCGCGGGTCGCCGCCGATGCCAACCACGACGTGCTCGACGATCCCAAGGTCGAGCTGCACTTCGGCGATGGACGGGAGCTGCTGCTGACCTCGAATCGCCGCTACGACGTCATCTACTCGAATCCCTCGAACCCCTACCGCGCCGGCGTCGCCAGTTTCTTCTCCCGCGACTTCTATCGCGAGGCGGCGCAACGTCTCGACGAGGGCGGGATCTTCGTCCAGTGGCTCCAGGGATACGAGGTCGACGCCGACGTCGTGCGCACCGCCTACGCCACTCTGTCGATGGTCTTCCCGTACGTCGAGACCTGGCGGAGCCACACCAGCGACATCCAGCTGGTGGCGACTCTCGAGCGTCCGGTGCACGACCTCGACCGTCTCGAGCGTCTTCTCGAGCAGGAGCCCTGGTCGGTCGCGATGCCCGCGGTGTGGGGGGTGAGCGGTCTCGAGGGCTTGCTGAGCGCCTACGTCGGCAGCCCGACCCTGACCCGTGGGCTGGTCGGCGCGAACCCCGAGGCGGTGAACACCGACGATCATCCGCTGATCGAGTTCGGCTTCGCGCGCAACTCGGGGGTGCGCGGCAGGTTCCAGATCCGCGAGCTGCGCGAGGCGGCTCGCGGCTGGGACGCGATTCGCCCGGAGACGCGCGGGCGCGACGTCGACTGGGAGCTGGTCGAAGAGCTGGCCGAGGCTCGTCTCGTCGCCTTCCGCTGGCGTCCCGATTCCGCGGAGGATGCGACGAGCCCCGCGGGTCTGCGGACCGAGGCGCGTCGCGCCTTCGTCGACCGCCGCTACCAGGACGCCGCCGCGTTCTGGGCTTCGCAGCCCGAGCCTCCCAGGTGCCGGATCGATCGGCTGGTGGCGCTGACCGGGCTCGCCATCGACGGCACTATGGACCCGGCGGGTGAGATCCTCGAGCTCGCCCGCGAGCAGCCGATCGAAGCCCTCGTCCTCCGGGCGTTCTCGGCCTTGGCAGCGGTGACCCCGAGGGGGCGGTCGACGGCCTGGCCGACGCCTACCTCGCCTATCGCCACGACCCGTGGCCCCACCGCCCCCTCATCCTCTACTCCCTCGAGACCGCCACGCGGATCGCGGCGCTCGAGCCCGAGCTCGGCAGGCGGCTGTGGGACGCGCTCGAGCTCCCATTCGCGGCCCATGTCCTCGATCACGAGCGCCTGCGCACGCGCGTCGGGCTGGCGCGCGCGATCGACTTCGAGCGGCTCTGTGTCGAGGCCTATCGGGAGCTCGAGCCGTACCCGCCCTGGGAGGCCGAGCTGCTCGAGGGCCGGGCGCTCTGCTACGAGGCGGCCCGCGACGAGCGAGCGACCCGCGCCCGCATGGAGCTCATGGAGTACGGCCTGGCGGAGCCGGCGCCGCTGTTGCGGTAGCGGCGCCGGATCAGGAGGCGGGGCGAGCGGCTGACCGACAGCCGGCGATGCTTTCGCGCAGTGCCGGGAACCGCACCGCCAGGGTCAGCGCCCGGACGATCACGTAGACGATGAACGCGATCCACAGGCCGCGGTTGCCGAGGCGGCCGGCGAGCGGCCACCAGGCGGCGAGGAAGAGCAGCAACGAGAGGATCGAGGCGTTGCGCATGTCGCGGGTGCGGGTGGCGCCGATGAAGATGCCGTCGAGCTGGAACGCTGCGAACGAGACCAGCACGTAACCGGCGGCGAAGGGGAGGTGGCGGGTGGCCGCCTCGCGCACCGGCTCGAGGTCGGTGAGGCCGTGAACGATCGGCCGGCCGAGCACCAAGAACCCGGCCGCGAGCACGACCGCGGTCACGGCGGCGAGCTCGGTCGTGCGCTTGACCGCGGCGTCGAAGGCGTCGAGCCGACGAGCGCCGATCGCGGCTCCGACCAGCGACTCGCTCGCGAACGCGTAGCCGTCGAGGAAGAACGCCGCGAACGAGACGAGCTGCAGGAGCACGTGGTTGGCCGCGAGCAGCGTGTCGCCGAAACGCGCGCTCTGGTCGGTGAACCAGGCGAAGCCGAGCAGGAGGAAGAGCGTGCGGATCATGATGTCGGCGTTGGCCGAGAGCGTGCTCACGAGGCGCCTCAGGTCGCGCACGCGGCTCAGGGGCCACATCGGCTCGTCGTCTCTGTGGCGCGCTCTCAGCAGGCGCACAGCCAGCGCCAGCGCCAGCAGGAGAGTCGACCACTCTGCGATGAGGGTCCCCAGCGCGATGCCCCGGACACCCCAGCCGAGGACGCCCGCGAACAGCACGTCGAGCGCGATGTTGAGGCCATTGAGGACGAGCTGCACGATGAGCAGGAGCCGGCTGGTTCCGAGACCGACGAACAACCCGAGGATCGCGAAGGTGGCGAGCGTCGCCGGCGCTCCCCAGATGCGGATCGAGAAGTAGCCCCGGGCCAGCGCCTCGACCTCTTCACTGCCATGCAGGAGACGGAAGGCGACCAGGGCGACCGGGATCTGGAGCGCGATCAGCGCCAGACCGAGGGCGAGGGCCAGCAGGAGCGCGCGAGCCAGCGCCGCCCGCACCTCCGGCTCGTCGCCGGCGCCGGAGGCCTGGGCGGTGAACCCGGTGGTTCCCATCCGCAGGAAGCCGAAGCTCCAGTAGAGGAACGAGAACAGCAGCGCGCCCAGCGCGATCGCGCCGAGCCCGGCGGTCCGTCCGGTGCGTCCGATGACGGCGGTGTCGGCGAGGCCGAGCAGCGGGACGGCGGCGTTGGCGAGGACGATCGGCCAGGCGATGCGCGCCACACGGGCACGGGTGGTGGGGGTGGTCATCCGCCTCGGGGCTCCGGTCGATGGAGCGTTCGGCAGCAGCTGGTTCGGCTGGCGCCGTCGGGCAACGCAGCCGGTCTCGGCGGGGAGCTTGGCATCTCGATCGGGTGCGCGAGATGGCGCGAGCACGAGCCGTGCGGATTCCGAGAGGCGGTGGCGCTCCACGTCACCCCCACGCAGCGAGGGCGCGCGCCTCGGCCGTCCGTGCGCCAGCCGGTCGTGCCGCCCGACCAGACCGAGCCCGGTCTCGGTCTACTGGCCGCCGCGCACCGGCCAGATGCGCTCCTGTCCTCCCAGCGAGAACGTCGAGAGACCTGAGGGCGATTCGCCGAGTTGGGTCGGCGCGACGGGCCGGTCTCAGCCGGCGGTCGCCTGCGCTCGCTCCCACGCCTCGATCTCGGGCAGGCGGTCGAGCAGGTAGCCGAGCGGATCGACGCCGTCGAGCAGGCAGCGCCGTGCGAAGGGGTCGATCTCGAACGAGACCGTCGAGCCGTCGGGCAGCGCCACGGTGCGCGTCTCGAGGTCGATCGCGACGCGGATCGTCGGGTCCTCGGCGACGGCCGCGAACAGGCGCTCCGAGGCCGCCGGGTCGAGCTCGACGACCAGCAGCCCGTTCTTGAGCGCGTTGCTTCGGAAGATGTCGGCGAAGCCGGTCGACAGCACGGCGCGGAAGCCGCCGGCGAGCAGCGCCCAGGGCGCGTGCTCGCGCGAGCTGCCGCAGCCGAAGTTATCTCCGGCGAGCAGGATCGTCGCGCCTTCGTGCTCGGGGCGGTTGAGCACGAAGCTCGGGTCAGGATCGCCGACGCGGCCGTTCCTCCACCGCCAGTTGGCGAACAGCCCCTCCCCGAGCCCTGCCTTGTCGATCACCTTGAGGTAGGTGGCGGGGATGATCTGGTCAGTGTCGACGTTGACGTGGGGCAGCGGCGCGACGCGCCCCTCGATGATCCGAATCCGTTCCATGCCAACTCCCCGATCTCCGTGTCCGATCTCCGTGTCCGAGTTAGGTACCTGTCCCCGATCTCGGGTTACAGGATCTCGCGGACGTCGGCGATGTGGCCGGCGACCGCGCTGGCTGCGGCGGTGAGGGGCGAGGCGAGGAAGGTGCGTCCCCCCGGTCCCTGGCGACCCTCGAAGTTGCGGTTGGTGGTCGAGACCGCGTACTGACCCGGCTCGAGGCGATCCTGGTTCATGGCCAGGCACATCGAGCAGCCCGCCTCCCGCCACTCGGCGCCGGCGGCGCGGAAGACGTCGGCGAGGCCGGTCTCCTCGGCGCGGCGCTTGACCTGCTGGGACCCCGGGACCACCAGCATGCGGACGCCAGGGGCGACTCGCCGCCCGTCGAGCACGCGCGCCGCCGCCTCGAGGTCGGAGTAGCGCGAGTTGGTGCAGCTGCCGACGAACACGACGTCGATCTTGCGCCCGAGCACGGGCTCGCCCGCCCGGAGGTCCATGTAGCCGAGTGCCTTGGCGAGCGCCGGGCGTCGGCTCTCCTCGCATTCGGCGAGCACCGGGACCCGGCCGTGGATCGGGATCGCCATTCCCGGGTTGGTGCCCCAGGTGATCATGGGCTCGATCGCGGCACCGTCGAGAACGACCTCGCGGTCGTAGCGCGCTCCCGGATCGGAGGGGAGCTCCCTCCACCGCTCGAGCGCGGCTTGCCATTCGGCGCCGGTCGGGGCGTGGGGCCTCCCCTCGAGCCAGGCGAAGGTGGTCTCGTCGGGGGCGATCATGCCGGCGCGCGCGCCCCCCTCGATCGACATGTTGCAGACCGTCATCCGCCCCTCCATGTCGAGCGTGCGGATCGCCTCGCCGGTGTACTCGAAGACGCAGCCGGTGCCGCCCTCGATTCCGATCTCGGCGATCACGGCCAGGATCAGGTCCTTGGCCGAGACCAGCGGTCCGAGCCGGCCGTCGACGCGCACCTCGAAGGTCTTCGGCCGGTGCTGAACCAGGCACTGGGTGGCGAGCACGTGGCCGACCTCGGAGGTGCCGATGCCGAAGGCGAGAGCGCCGAAGGCGCCGTGGGTCGAGGTGTGGCTGTCGCCGCAGACGATCGTCATCCCTGGCTGCGTCAGCCCGAGCTCGGGACCCATCACGTGGACGATCCCCTGGTGCTCGCTGCCCAGAGCGTGCAGGGGGATGCCGTGCCGTCGGCAGTTCTCCTCGAGCCGGTCGAGCTGGGCGGCGCCGGCGGCGTCGATCACGCGCAGCCTCTCGCGAGTGATCCCCGGCTCGGTCGGTGTGGAGTGGTCCATGGTGGCCACGGTCCGGTCGGGGCGGCGCACCCTCAGGCCGCGGCGCTCGAGCTCTGTGAACGCCTGCGGCGAGGTGACCTCGTGCACGAGGTGGAGGTCGATGGCGAGCACTGCGGGCATGCCGGGCTCGCCGGGCGTATCCGGTCCGCCGGGCGGAATGACCACGTGGCGGTCCCAGATCTTCTGGAAGAGGGTGCGGGGGGTCATCGGGTTCGGTCGGGTAGGCGGCGCCGGATCCTTCCGGAATCCGAGCGATGGTGCAGAACCGAGGGAACGTTCCGGCGTCGCCCTCTGCCGACCGGGAGGTCGGCGGCCACGAGGAACGAGGTCGTCATCTCGAACGGCCAGGCGAGCTCGACGCCGCGTGCTCGTGGAGACTGCGGTCGTGGATGGTCGACGCCTCGCCCTCGGCGCGCGTGTACTTGGTTCCGAGCGCGGCGAGCATCCGATTGATGGCCGCGACGTAGGCCTTGGCCGAGGCGACGATGACGTCGGTGTCGGCGCCGTAGCCGCCGAACACCCGCGATTTGTCCCCACCGGCCGCGATGCGCACGGTGACCTCGCCGAGCGCGTCGATTCCCTCGGTCACGCTGTGGACGTTGTACTCGAGGAGGATCGAGGGCGCCTCGACGATGGCGTCGATGGCGCGGTATGCAGCGTCGACCGGGCCGGTGCCGACCTCGGCCTTGACGTAGACGCGATCGTTGGGCCCACGCAACCGCACCGTGGCGGTGGGCATGCCGGGACGCCCGGCCGAGACCTGCAGGTCGGTGAGCACGAAGATCTCGTCGGGGGCGAGTAGCTCCTGGTTGGCGAGCGCCTGGAGGTCGGCATCGGTCACCACCTTCTTCTTGTCGGCGAGCATCTTGAAGCGCGTGAACGCCTCGCGCAGCTCGTCGCGGTCGAGCTCGAAGCCGAGCTCCTTGAGCCGCACCTGGAGCGCGTGCTTGCCCGAGTGCTTGCCGAGCACCAGCTTGGACTGGGTCAGGCCGACGTCCTCGGGGCGCATGATCTCGTAGGTGCGCTGGTCCTTGAGCATGCCGTCCTGGTGGATGCCGGCCTCGTGCGCGAAAGCGTTCTCGCCGACGATCGCCTTGTTGCGCGGCACGCCGATGCCGGTGTAGTTGGCGACCAGGCGACTGGTGCGCACCAGCTCGGTCGCGTTGATCCGGGTGTCGACCCGATAGTAGGGCTGGCGCGTGCGCAACGACATCACGACCTCCTCGAGGCTGGTGTTGCCGGCGCGCTCGCCGATGCCGTTGATCGTCACCTCGACCTGCCGGCACCCGGCCTCGATCGCGGCCAGCGTGTTGGCGGTGGCGCAGCCGAGGTCGTCGTGGCAGTGCGCGGACCAGATCACGGTGTCGGCGCCCGGTGTGTTCTCGCGCAGGTAGGCGATCAGCTTGCCGTACTCGACCGGCATCGCGTAGCCGACGGTGTCGGGGATGTTGAGGGTCGCAGCGCCGGCGCCGATCGCCACCTCGAGCGCCTCGACCAGGAACCCGGCGTCCGAGCGACTGGCGTCCTCCGGGCTGAACTCGACGTCCTCGCACAGCGAGCGGGCGAAGGAGACCATGTGCTCGATCTGCGACAGCACCTGGTCGCGGGTCATGCCGAGCTTGCGCTCCATGTGCAGGTCGGAGGTCGCGAGGAAGGTGTGGATGCGGGGCTTCCTGGCGACCTGGACCGCCTGCCAGGCCTTGTCGATGTCCTCGCGCCAGCAGCGCGCCAGACCCGCGACGATGGGCCCGTCCTGGGTGCCCACCTCCTTGGCGATGCGGCGCACCGCCTCGAGGTCGTCGGGGCTGGCCGCCGGGAAGCCGGCCTCGATCACGTCGACACCGAGCACCGCGAGCTGCCGCGCCACCTCGAGCTTCTCGGCCGAGGTCATGGTGGCGCCCGGTGACTGCTCACCGTCGCGCAGGGTGGTGTCGAAGATGCGAACGTGGTCGCTCATGGCTCACCTCCGGTGTGCTGGGTAGCACACCTGCGGCTCGCTGATTTCTCCCGGCTCCATGCGCCTTCGGCGCGTCGCCGGGCAACAGCCGTAGAACCGCGTTGTCGTGTTGGCGCGAGGCTCCTCTGGTACGAGACGGATCACGGTCGGAGATCGGGGACAGGTACCTATCTGCGGGGGGAGATCGGGGACAGGTACCGATCTCACACGTTCTCGGCGATCTGCTCGGTCTGCTCCTCCTTGGGCTCGACTTCGCCGGCCCCGGCGCCGGCGACCTCTTTGGCGTCGAGGAACGGCATCATCCGGCGCAGCTTGCGGCCGACGACCTCGATCGGGTGGGAGTGCTCGGCCCGCCGCCGGCCTTCGAAGCTGGGCCGCCCCTGCTCGTTCTCGAGGATCCAACGTTGGGCGTACTCGCCGCTCCTGATGTCGTCGAGGATGCCGTCCATCGCCGCGAGCGCGTGGTCGTCGACGATCCGGTTGCCGGCCTCGTAGCCGCCATGCTCGGCGGTGTCGGAGACGCTGTACCACATGTAGGAGAGCCCACCCTGATACATCAGGTCGACGATCAGCTTGAGCTCGTGGAGGCACTCGAAGTAGGCGACCTCGGGCTGGTAACCCGCCGCCGTCAGCTTCTCGAAGCCGGCGCGCACGAGCGCCGAAGCGCCGCCGCACAAGACGACCTGCTCGCCGAACAGGTCGGTCTCGGTCTCCTCGGCGAAGGTGGTCTCGATGACCCCGGCGCGGGTGCAGCCGATCGCCTTGGCGTAGGCGAGGGCGTGCTCGAGCGCCTTGCCGGTCGCGTTCTGCTCGACCGCGACCAGCCCCGGCGTGCCGGCGCCCTCGAGGAACACCTCGCGCACCCGATGCCCGGGAGCCTTGGGGGCGACCAGCGACACGTCGACGTTGTCGGGAGGCGCGATCTGTCCGTAGCGGACGTTGAAGCCGTGCGCGAACATCAGGGTCTTGCCGGCCCGCAGCTTCGGCGCCACGTGCTCGTCGTACAGAGCCTTCTGCACGTGATCGGGGGCCAGGACCATGACCACGTCGGCGCGCTCGGTGGCCTCGCTCACCGGCAGCACCTCGAAGCCGTCGGCGCGCGCGGTCTCGGCGCTCCGGCTGCCTTCGTGCAGGCCGACGACGACGTCGACCCCCGAGTCGCGGAGGTTCTGGGCGTGGGCGTGTCCCTGCGAGCCGTAGCCGACGATCGCGACGGTGCGGCCGATGACGCCGGCCAGGTCGGCGTCCTGGTCGTAGTAGATCTTTGCCATGGTCGATGCTCTCTCTCTCTCTCTCTCTCTCTCTGTGTCTCTGTCTACTGTGCTCTTTGCTCTGCTCTGTGCGCTTCCGCGCTCGACGGATCGTGCGTTCGGCGAAGCGATCGTGAGGCTGGCCTAGAGCACGCTCTTGCGCCCGGCGGCGAACGCTTCGTTGGGTTGGTAGCCGTGGTCCTTCAGGGTGTGGTCGCCGCGACCCATCGCGACCACGCCGGTGCGCACCATCTCGACGATGCCGTAGGGGCGCAGCAGCTCCGCGAGGTTCTCGAGCTTGCGCTCCTCGCCGGTGGCCTCGAGGATCATCGAGTCCGGCGACACGTCGATGACGCGGGCGCGGAAGATGTCGCACAGCTCGGTGATCTCGCGGCGCTGATCGGCGCTCGCTCGCACCTTGAGGAGGGCGAGGTCGCGGATCACGGTCGGCTTGTCGGTGAGGTGCTCGACCGAGATGACGTTGACCAGCTTGTAGAGGTTCGCCTCGACCCGGTCCGCCTCCTCGTTGCTGCCTTCCATCACCATCGTGATGCGCGAGATGTCGTCTTTCTGAGTGCGGCCGACGGTCAGCGAGTCGATGTTGAAGTTGCGCCGCCGGAACAGGTTGAGCACCCGGACCAGGACGCCGGGGCGGTTCTCGACCAGCGCGCACAAGGTGTGGCGTGGCATCAGAAGGTCCTCAGGTCGATCGTCTGGGTGGCCTGCCGCTCCGCCCGCACCTCCTCCGGGCGGCGGATCATTTCGTCGAGGGTGGCGCCGGTCGGCACCATCGGGTAGACGATGTCGGATTTCTCGACCACGAACTCGATGAGCACCGGTCCCCGGCACTGGCGCGCCCTCTCGACCACGCCCGGGATCTGCTCGCGACGGGTGACACGGTGGCTCGGGATGTCGAAGGCCTCGCCGATCTTGCAGAAGTCGGGGCTGACCATCGGCGTCTGGTTGTAGCGCTCCTCGTAGAAGAACTCCTGCCACTGGCGCACCATCCCGAGGTAGCCGTTGTTGACGATGCAGACGTTGACGTCGACCTGCTCCTGGACCGCGGTCGCCAGCTCGCACATCGTCATCTGGAAGCCGCCGTCGCCCACGATCGCCCAGACCTCCTCCTGCGGCGCGCCCATCTTGGCGCCGATCGCGGCCGGAAGGCCGAAGCCCATGGTGCCGAGGCCGCCGCTGGTGATCAGGGTGTGCGGCCGGTGGTGGCGGAAGTACTGGGCCTCCCACATCTGGTGCTGGCCGACGTCGGTGACCGTGGTCACGTCGCCGCCGGTCGCCAGGTAGAGGTCGTGGATGACCTGCGCCGCGAGCAGCTTGTTCGATCCCTCGCCGGAGCCCTCGCCCAGCGGCTCCTCGGCCCGCTTGCGCACGATGTCGCGCCGGTGCGAGTCCTCGCGCCAGCGGCCGATCTGCTCGACCCATTCGGGCGCGTGGCTGCGCGCGACGTGGGGGAGGAGCTGGGCCAGCACCTTCTTGAGGTCGCCGACGATGCCGACCTCGACCGGCACGTTCTTGTTGATCTCGGACGGGTCGATGTCGACGTGGATCTTGCGCGACTTGCGCGCGTAGGTCTGCAGGTTGCCGGTGACCCGGTCGTCGAAGCGCATGCCGAGCGCGATCAGGAGGTCGGCCTCCTGGATCGCGTGATTGACCTCGGCGCCTCCGTGCATGCCCATCATCCCCAGACACAGCGGGTGGTCCTCGGAGATCGCGCCTTTGCCGAGCAGGGTGAGCGCGACCGGGATCTCGGCGCGCTCGGCGAAGAAGCGCAGCTCCTCGGTGGCGTTGGCCATCAGGATGCCGTGGCCGGCCAGGATCACGGGGCGCTTCGAGCCCGCGATCAGGTCGAGCGCCGCCGCGATCTGCCGCTCGAGCGCCTCGCCCGCCGGCCGATAACCGGGGAGCGAGATCGGGGGCAGAGCGTCCGGGTCGTACTCCGTCTTCTCGGTCTGGACGTCCTTCGGGATGTCGACCAGCACCGGACCGGGGCGGCCGGTGCGCGCGATGTGGAAGGCCTCGTGGATCGTGGGAGCCAGCTCTTCGATCGAGGTCACCAGGTAGTTGTGCTTGGTGATCGGGATCGTCACGCCGGTGACGTCGGTCTCCTGGAAGGCGTCGGTCCCGATCACCGGGCGCGGCACCTGGCCGGTGATCGCGACCACCGGAGAGGAGTCCATCATCGCGGTGGCGAGGCCGGTGACGAGGTTGGTCGCGCCAGGGCCGCTGGTCGCCATCACCACGCCGGCCCTGCCGGTGGCGCGCGCGAAGCCGTCGGCCATGTGGGAGGCGCCCTGCTCGTGCCGGGTCAGGACGTGGTGGATGCCCGGATAGCGGGTGAGCGCGTCGTAGGTCGGCAGGATCGCGCCGCCGGGGTAGCCGAAGATCAGGGTGGCGTTCTCGCGCAGCAGCGACTCGCACACGATCTCGGCGCCGGTGAGGGTGCGCGGGCCCGTCGTCTCGGGGCTGTACGGCTGTCGGGGGTCGCTCATGGTCAGTGTCCTCTCTCGGAGACCTCGGTCCGATCTCGTGTCGATCGGCTCTCGATCAGCTCTCGGCGTTCGTGCTGGCCGGCCATGCTCGTGATGCTGGCTCCAGCGCCGGGACCGCGGTCAGCCAGCCGTGGGTGTCGTCGAGCTCGCCGGACACGATGCCGAAGAAGCGGTCCTGGATCGCCTTGGTCACCTCGCCGCGCGCTCCGGACCCCACCGGGATCCGATCGACGGAACGCACCGGCGTGATCTCGGCGGCGGTGCCGCACATGAAGAGCTCGTCGGCCAGGTAGAGCATGTCGCGGCTGATCTTGCAGGCCTCGAGGCGCACACCGAGGTCCTCGGCGATCTTCAGCACGCTGTCGCGCGTGATGCCGCCGAGGATCGAGGCCGCCATCGGGGGCGTCATCAGCATGCCGTCCTTGACCAGGAACAGGTTCTCACCGGCGCCCTCGCAGACGTTGCCGTCGGCGTCGAGCATGATCCCTTCGGCGAAGCCTGCGGCCCGCGCCTCGATCGAGACCAGCTGGCTGGTGGTGTACTGGCCGCCGATCTTGCCCAGCGGCATCGAGGTCGAGGCGTTGAACCGACGCCAGGAGCTGACCATCGCGTCGACACCCTTCTCGATCCCTTCGACACCGAGGTAGCGCCCCCACTCGACCGCGAAGATCGAGAGCTCGACCGGGCACTCCAGCGGATAGAGCCCGAGCCCGCCGGCGCCGCGGTAGACGATGGGCCGGATGTAGCAGGAGTCGAATCCGTTGCGCGAGACCGCCTCCACGCACAGCTGCTCTACGGAGTCGCGCGTGAGATCGCCCATCTTCATCGACAGCAGCTTGCAGGTGTCGAACAGCCGGCGGATGTGGGCATCGAGCCGGAAGATCGCGGGGCCGCCGCTGGTGTGGTACGCGCGGATGCCCTCGAACGCGCTCGAGCCGTAGTGCAGCGCGTGAGCGGTGACGTGGACGGTGGCCTCCTCCCAACGGACCCAGCGGTCGCGGTGGAAGATCCAGTCTGCGCGCTTGCTGGCCATGAGCTCGTTCTCCGCAGAAGGCGATCGTTGATGGGCGTGACGGCGTGACGGCGTGACGGGTTCGGTCGGTTCGAGAGCCGGCCCCAAAACACGAGAGCCCCCAGAGGTCTTCTGGGGGCTCGTCAGCGGTCGGCGGGTGTCGAAAGCTACGGTGCCCCTGTGCTCCTGAGAATGAGGAGGACGAGGAGGATGAGGACCGAGCCGACCACGCCGAGAGTCTCGTTCAGGCGCAACCCGCGCGACGCCGCCGCGATGCGGGTGGTGGCGATGCGCCGGTCGATTCGGCGGTTGAAGCTGTGCTGCCAGCGTCTCATCACGACATTTCTCGGGAACGAGGGTCGCGAAGCTACGGCAACGAGGAACACTTTGTCAAGCTTGTCGAACCTCTGGGTAGCACGTTCGAGGCTTGCGAAGTTCTTCCCACGCCCTGAGGGGAGCCCTCGCAAGGCGCCCGACTCCGAGACGGCCGCGGATCTGTTTCGATCTCCGCGTAGGTTCTTCGGGCTCTGGATCGCCAGGCGCGATGTGACCGGCTGCCGTGGCTACCCAGCTTCGGGATCCTGCCCCTCTGAGCGCGCAACCGATATACTCGCCTGCTTCGAAGCTGGATTCTTTTTCTGCTTTTGTTACGCGCTTGACGACTCCAAACGGAACCGAACGGCCGGTCAATCCCTTCTCCCGACTGGAGCTCCACCGGAGCGGCATCGGCCTGCTGCCCGATCCGCACGAGCCCGATCCGGGCGTGGCGGTGCATCTGGCCAAGGTGGCGGGCTCGCAGCGGCCCCTGACTTTCTGCTCCTGCGCCACGGGCCGTCGCAGCACCTGCCACCACCTCAAGGAGCTGAGACGGCAAATCCGGGAGTTCCAGCGCTATACCGACGGGCGACCCTGGCAGGAGCTCTTCGGCGAGAGCCGCTGGTACCGCCTGTCGCAGATCCTGTTCGACGGCGGGAATCGGGGTGTCGAGGACTTGCGGGTGATCCAGGATTCCTCGAGCAACGGCAGCGCGCCCCTGCGCTTCCTCGATGCCGACGGCGCCGAGCTGCTGCGTTATCTCGAGCAGTCGCCGGCGACGATCCGCTTCCTCGAGCGCCTCGGAAAGACGCCGAAGGGCCGCCGCTTCGCCGACCGCGCGGGTCTCATCGGTCGCCTCGGCACCTTCCTGCGCAGCCCCGAGGAGCAGCACCTCAACAAGGCCGGCATGGTCACCAACCGCCAATCCTTCGAGGAGGGGTTGTGGTGGCGGCTCGCCTATCATGGCTTTCGCGAGCTCGGCGACTCGGTCGTCTGGCGACCGCGCTTCGACCGGCGCACCGGCAACGTCTTCCTCACCTGCAGCGACCAGGGCCAGGACGTCCTGGAGGTCCGGGTCCCCCGCGATCAGCTCGACGCAGCGCTGAGCTTCCTCGCGTCCGCCGAGACGGGGACGTCGTCCGGGCCGCCGCCGCGCCCGCTGTCGGCGTCGGCGCTCTTTCGCGCCGGGCCCGGGACTCGAGTTCCCGAGGCCGACCGCAGGGCGGTCGAGTGGCTGGTCGCGTACGGCGAGGACCTGCTGCTCGAGCGGGAGCGGGCGCGCTTCCGGTACGGCGACCTGGTCCTGGTCGAGGAGCTGGGGGCGCTGGTCGAGCTCGACGACGACGCGGCGCGCTGGCAGACCACGGATCCCCCCGAGCTCGACGTCGACGCAGCGCGGGTCGAGCTGTTCGAGACCCCCGAGCCCAACGGCGCCGACGACCTGGCGTTCCTCGCGGACCCGGTCGCCGACCTCGGGATCTTCACCGAGTTCGACTACATGGAGCTCGAGGCCGGCGAAGAGGACGCCGAGGGGCTCGAGCTCGGCATCCGCTACGGCTTCGGCAAGGAAGAGGTCTCGATCGGCGACCTGCTGCGCGCCAAGAAGGCTGGGCTGCCGTTCCTGCAGACCGACTCGGGCTGGATCGATCTCAACGCACCCTCGCTGCGCGGTCTCGGCTCGCTGCTTCGTCGCAAGGAGCTCTCCGAGTCGCTCGAGGAGGAGGGGGGCGAGAGCCGGGTGCGGCTCTCCTCGGCCGAGCTGCTGCGGCTGCGCGCATCGAGCGCCAAGCCGATCCGCGTCGAGGGAGCTCCGGATCGCTCCGCCCTCCTGCAGCGGTTCCTCGACCTCAAGCCGGTCTCCCCCCTGGTCCTGCCCACGGGTCTCCAGAGCGAGCTGCGCTCGTATCAGCAGCTCGGGCTCGAGTGGCTCAAGTTCCTCTACGACAATCGCCTGGCGGGCCTGCTGTGCGACGACATGGGCCTCGGCAAGACGCACCAGGCGATGGGGCTGATGGTGCTGATCCGTGAGCAGATGCAGGTCGAGGCTCCGTTCCTGGTCGTCTGCCCGCGCACCGTCATCAGTCACTGGCGCAACAAGGTGCGCGATCACGCGCCGGTGCTGCGTCCGGTCCAGTACCACGGCCCGCAGCGCGACCTCGAGGTCTCGCTGGCCGAGGGGGATCTGGTGCTCACCTCGTACGGCGTGCTGCGCAACGACGTCGAGCGGCTGGGCAAGATCGACTGGGGGCTGGTGGTCTTCGACGAAATCCAGCAGATCAAGAACCGCGCGACCCAGGGCTACCAGGCCGCCGCCGTCATCCGCTCGCGGATGAAGCTCGGCCTCACCGGCACGCCGATCGAGAACTCGCTGTCGGAGCTCAAGGCGCTGTTCGACTTGATCCTGCCCGGCTACCTCGGCTCCGAGGACGACTTCCGCGACCGCTACGGCTCGAGCGCCGACGCCGAGGCCGGCTCCTGGCACCTGACGAACCTGAGGCGGCTGACCGCTCCGTTCGTGCTGCGGCGGGTCAAGAAGGCGGTCCTCGACGAGCTCCCCGAGAAGATCGAGGACGTGCGCACCTGCTCGCTCTCCGAGGAGCAGCTGCGCCTCTACCGCCAGACGATCGCCACCAAGGGCGTGGCCCTGATGCAGAAGCTGCGCACCAAGGCCGAGCCGCTCCCCTACATCCACATCTTCGCGCTGCTCAACATGCTCAAGCAGATCTGCGACCACCCTGCGCTGGCTCTCGGGCACGTCGATCGCTACCCGGACTACGACTCCGGCAAGTGGGATCTCTTCTGCGAGCTGCTCACCGAGAGCCTCGAGAGCGGCCAGAAGGTCGTGGTCTTCACGCAGTACCTGGGGATGATCGCCATGATGCGCGCCCACCTCGAGCAGCTCGGTGTGCCATCGGTCTCGCTCACCGGCTCGAGCCGCAACCGCGGGGCGATCGTCGACCGCTTCAACAACGACGAGGACTGCCGGGTGTTCCTCGGCAGCCTGAAGGCGGGCGGCACCGGCATCGACCTGGTCGGCGGCTCGGTGGTCATCCACTACGACCGCTGGTGGAACGCCGCGCGCGAGGACCAGGCGACCGACCGGCTGTACCGGATCGGCCAGAAGCGGGTCGTCCAGGTGTTCAAGCTGGTCGCCGAGAACACGCTCGAGGAGCGCATCGCGATGATCATCGAGCGCAAGCGCCGGCTGATGACCTCGGTGGTCCAGGAGGACGATCCGCGGCTCAACAAGATCTTCTCGCGCGAGGAGCTGATCGAGCTGCTCAGCGATCCCGACGAGTGACGGTCCACGGGTTGCCAGCCGCAGATCGACGGGCGGCGTTCGGCGCGAGGTCGCCGCGGGCTCGTGGCGCTCGGCGGCTGGCTGCCTGGGCGGTGACGATCCTGGCAATGGCCGCGTCGGGATCGGCGCAGGATCCTCCTCGTTCTCGCGAGGCGTACCTGGGGGCGCTCGACCTCCTCGCGCGGGGCGAGGTCGAGGCGGCGGTGGCGAGCCTGCTCGACCTCGACGCCCGCAGCGCCGAGATCCCCGCGGGGGCGGCCGCGGCGCCTCCGCGCGTCATCCGTCGGATCGGCCGCCGCCGACCGCAGGCGCTCGTGCCGGTCGCCCTTTTGCACCAGCGGGTCTTCCTGGCGTACGACCAGCCGGGGGCGGGGGGGCTGGCGAGCGCCGCCGCCCGGCAAGCCGAGGCGGTCGCACAGGCCTACGTTCACGCCGGCGGCGACCGGGAGCTGGGCGCGGCGCTGCTGACCAGCCTCGCCGGGCACTGGCACTCGCGGTCCCAGGAGCTGATGGCCGTCCCGCTCTACCGTCGGGCGCTCGCGCTCGAACCGGACCAGCCGGCGGCGCTGCTCGGCCTGGCGGTGGTCGAGGAGAAGCGGGGCGCGCTGCGCACGGCTGCGTCCCTGCTCGAGTCCGTGACCGACCTGGCGCCGCTCGATCGGGAGGTTCGTCTGCGCCTCGCCCTGGTGCGCTCGCGAACCGGCCGGGCAGAGCAGGCGCTCACCGCGCTCGGCGATCTCGCCGGGCGCGGCGGCGGGGATTGGATCGAGGCGCTGGCGCATCAGGAGCGCGCGCGGTTGCTGGCGTCCACCGGCCGGCTAGATCGCGCGCTGGTCGCGGCTCGTGCGGGAGCGGCAGCTCTGCCCTGCGATCCGGTGCTGCCGGTGCTGTCGTCCTACTACAGCGAGCGCACCGGGGCGGCGACGGCCGGGCTCGCGAAGGCGCTCACGGCGTGCGCGGCCGAGCGTCGCGTGTCACCGCGCCTGCTGTACAACCAGCAGCCACAGCGCCTGCTCGAGCTCCTCCAGGCCAGGCTGGAGGAGGCCGAGCGCCAGCGCCTGCCGGCGCTGGCGGCGGCGCTCGGTCTCGACGGGCGGGTCGAGTGAGGCCGCGCGACGTCGTCGCCAGGCGCCACTCCCCGGAGCGCGCCGGCCTGCGCCCCAGCGCGCGCGCTGCGGCCCGCGCCCTCACCGTCGTCGCCCTGGCGGCGGCCCTCGTCGGGGCGCTGCCGATCCTGCCCGCCGGCGCGCAGGAACCGGCCGAACCCTGGGTGGGTCGTCCGTTGGCGGAGGCGATGGAGGACCTGCTCGATCGGGGATTGCGGCTGGTCTACAGCAGCGACCTGATCCGGCCCGAGATGCGGGTCCTGGTCGAGCCCACGGCGAGCGCGATGCAGGTGCGGCTCGAGCAGCTGCTCGAGCCGCACGGCCTGACCGTGCAGGTGGGGCCGGCGGGCCACCTGCTGGTCGTACGCCGTGCCCGGCCGCCGCTCGAGGTCCGCCTGGTGAGCCCGCGGCCCGGCGACGTCACCGTCGGCGAGGTCGAGGTCGAGGCGATGGTCCTCGGCGAGGAGCCGGTCGACCGTCTGGAGGTGCTGGTCGACGACGAGACCAGGGCGGAGCTGAGCAGCCCCCCCTGGCGGACCACCCTGCTTTTGTCCGGCGACGCCACGGAGTGGCGGATCGCGGCTCTGGCTCACGGCCGGTGGGGCGGGGTCGACCGCGCCACGGTGACGACCCGCAACGTCGTCTTTCGCGACCAGGTCCAGGTGGCGCTGCGCGAGGTCTACGTGACGGTCGCGGATCGCGGTGACTGGGCGGGCGAGCTGGAGCCGGAGCATTTCCGGGTGATCGACGGAGGCGTCGAGATCAGGCCCTCGTCGCTCGACCGCGTGCGGGTGCCGCTCATCGCAGCGGTTCTGATCGACACCAGCCAGAGCATGCAGGGGCGGGCGCTCGAGGCCGCGGTGGCGGGCGCCGAGACCTTCCTGCAGGAGCTGTCGGCCGGCGACGAGGCAATGGT
Organism: Thermoanaerobaculia bacterium; assembly: GCA_035546295.1. GTDB lineage: Bacteria > Acidobacteriota > Thermoanaerobaculia > Multivoradales > Multivoraceae > DATKBT01. The sequence goes on from DATKBT010000162.1 coordinate 27,425, forward strand.
CATGCTGTTCTCCGACCGGGTGCGGGCGATGACGCCGTTCGCCCGAGGTCGCCGGCGCCTGCCGGCCGATTTCGAAGGCACTACGGCGGACGGCGGCACGGCGCTGAACGACCACCTGTACGCGGCGCTTCGGCTGCTCGACACCGGCCGGGGATGGCCGGTGGTGGTGCTGCTCTCGGACGGTGCCGATGTGCTCAGCGCCCTCACGATGGAGGAAGTGCGCTGGAAGATCGCTTCCAGCGATGCTGCGATCTACTGGCTGCGCATCGGGTCACGCGAGCGCTCTCAACGGCAGCGGGTGTCGTCGGCCTGGCGGGATGCAGCCGGCAACCAGCTCGAGCTCGAAGAGCTCGAGCAGGCGGTCCGGGAGAGCGGCGGATCGGTGATCGACCTCGCCGGCTCGCGAGAGGTGGCGGGCGCCTTCGAGACGGTCGTCGAGGAGCTCCGCGAGCAGTACGTGCTCTCCTATGCGCCCCCGCCGGTCGCCGGCGCCGACTCGTCGGCGGCTGCGCGGGAGGCGTCGCCGCTCTCGCCGGGACCGGTGACCGTGCGCTCGACCCTTCCCCACCTGCGCCTGCGCTCTCTGGCCTCCGGTCTGCTGGACCGAGCTTCGTGGGATCGCTGATGTCGTTTCGGCTGCACGAACGTGCCAACCAGCACGAGGAGGCTGTCCGGGTCTTTCTGGTGGCGAACGCGGCTCGCATCGCGCTCCAACGTGGAGGTCGAGTCGGTTCCGGTCGAGCGAGCGACCCGCCCTCGATGCTCCGAGCGGGCGCCTTTGCGACGCTCCCCGGGGGGTGGAGGGTAGAACATCGCCAGCCTCGAATGCGCCAACCAGCAAATCCGGAGACTGGCGAAGGATTTCCGCGGCATCGCCCCTCTTACCCGGTGAGAGGCCCCTCGAGCCAGTCCGCTGCCGCCAGTCCCTCCGCTCCGGCCGCCCGGCCGGCTGCAGCGATCGCTCCGATCGGGGAGCGAGCCGCCTTCCGACCTTTGCGATTCCAGCGATGACCCTCGACGCCGCCGCCGCTGATCGATTGCTGGTGCGGCGGATGTTGCGCGGAGACGAGCGGGCGTTCTCGGAGTTCTTCGACGCCTCGTTCCCCGGCCTCTATCGCTTCGCGCTGGTGCGCCTGGGTTACGACGCCGATGCCGCCGAGGAGGCGGTCCAGTCCGTGCTGTGCAAGGCGGTCGCCAAGCTCCACACCTATCGCGGCGAGGCGGCCCTGTTCACCTGGCTGTGCACGATCTGCCGGCGCGAGATCGCCGTCCAGTCGCAGCAGGCGGGTCGGCGGCAGGCGGCGCTCGTGCGGTTGGATGAGGCGCCCGAGGTGCGCGCGGCGCTCGACGCTCTGGCGGCGTCGGAGGAGATGCCCGAGGGCGAGTTGCTGCGCAAGGAGCTCGGGGACCTGGTGCGCCTGGCGCTCGACAACCTCCCGGTGCGCTACGCGGCTGCCCTGGAGTGGAAGTACATCGAGGGGGAGTCCGTGCGCGAGATCGCGCATCGGCTGGAGCTCGGGCCCAAGGCGGCGGAGTCACTGCTCACGCGGGCGCGAAGCGCCTTTCGCGAGGCCTTCGCCACCCTCTGCGGCGGGCTCGACGAGGGTCGCGTTCGGGGGGATGGACTGGCGGATCGTGTGGGGGATGGCCTGGGGGCCTGGCGCTGAGCGCCGGAGGCGAGCATGGTTGAGAACATCCAGAATCCGAGAAACGGCGACGGCCACGACCTGGCGCGGCCGTCCAGGCCGTCCGAACCGTCCGAGCCGTCCGAGCCGTCCCAGCCCGACTCCCGACCCGTCGACGGCCCGGACGCGCTGTCGCGCCTGCTCCCGCTCGCCGGGCCCCGGCCGGCGATTCCGCTCGAGCGCGCGGCGCGGGTCGAAGCGGCCGTGCACGCCCGGTGGGCGGAGCGGGTGCGACAGCGCCGGCGCCGGAGCGTCTTCGCGGCGGCCGCGGTGCTGGCGACTCTCGCGCTGGGCGTCTCGGCCTGGTGGCGGACCGCCGCGCCCCGTCCCTCCGGTGGCGAAGCGGTGGCCCGGATCGAGCGTTTGGCCGGAACCGTGCTGCGCGACGACGGCTCGGCCGGCACGCGGCCGGTGGTCGCCGGCGAGTGGCTCGAGCCAGGGACGATCCTGGACAGTGGAGAGCTCGGCCGCGCGGCCTTGCGGTTGGGGACCGAGGCTTCGTTGCGGCTCGACCGCTCGACCCGAGTGCGGTTGATCGCGCCGGGCCGGGTCGAGCTGGTCGCCGGCGCCCTCTACGTCGATTCGCCGAGCGGCGACGAGGACTTGCGAGTCGAGACCCGCTGGGGAGAGGTGCACGAGGTCGGAACCCAATTCGAGGTGCGAGCCGTGGGCGAGGGCATGCGCCTGCGGGTGCGCGAGGGTGCGGTGGTGCTCGGCTCGCGCGACGGCGCGCACGAGGTCGCCTCCGGCGTCGAGCTCACGATCGCGGCCGACGGCAGGCCGAGCCGCCGTGCGATTGCGCCGCACGCCCGAGAGTGGGAGTGGGTGACGAGCATCGCGCCCTCCTTCGAGGCCGACGGGAGCACTCTCGGCGAGTTCCTCGGCTGGGTGTCGCGGGAGACCGGCCGGCAGGTGCGCTTCGCCGATCCCGACCTGGCGGCGACCGCGCCGGAGCTGGTGTTGGGGGGCGTGGTGGAGGAGCTCTCGCCGGAGCAGGCGCTGCTCGCGGTGCTCCCGACCTGCGGGCTCGAGCACCGTCTCGAGGACGAGGCGTTGGTGTTGGTGAGGAGCCGGTCGTGAACCCGCGATCGTCGCGGCGATCGCCCGGGGAAGGCCCCTCGGAGGAGCGAGGAGCGTTCGCAAAGCGAGCCGGCGTGACAGCCGGCGTCCTCCTGCTGGCTGCCGCCGGCGTCGTGCTCGGCTCGGCGACCGGGATCCCGGTCGGCGTCATGGCGGTGCCGTCGCCCGGCCCGGCATCGGGCGACCCGGTGGTCTCGTTGTTGATCGAGGTGCCGGCAGAGCCCCTGCTCGCGGGAGCTCTGCAGAATGGCGCCGCGCGCCCGGCGGTCGAGGGGGAGATCTGGGCGCTGGCCCAGGGCGCCGATGGCAGCACGGTCGACGCCTTCGTCCAGCCGTTCCGGCTCTCCGCGCGAGGTCCCCAGGGCGATCCGAGCGAGCTCGGTGTCAAGCTCCTCGCCTCGCTGAGGCTTCCCCCCGGCACCTACCGTCTCCAAGTGACCGTCTCGAGTGCGACGGGGCTCAGCGGAGCGGTTGCGACCCCGCTCACGGTTCCCGACTTCGTGGCGGGTGAGGCTGCGGCTTCGCCTCCGCTGTTCGCGGACCGCCACGAGGGTTGGCAGGTCATCCATCAGGCCGCCTCGCCGCACCCGCTCGAGCTTCCGGTGCTGCCGGAGGCGACCGTCCCGCGCGTGCCGAGTGTCATCGGCGAGGTGCCGCTCGGCGCGCCGGCCTCCTTTTACCTGATCACCCACAACGTGTCCGAGTGGGGGAGCGCGCTCGACGCTCACGTGGTCGATCGGGAGGGCCAACCGACGCCGGTCGCGGCTCGGGTCGTCGAGCGGCGCGAGGGCGCAGTCTCCGGGCAGGAGCTCGTCGCCGTCGAGCTGGAGGCGCAGCCTCCGGCTCCGGGGCTCTACTGGCTGGATCTCGGCGTGCCCGGCGTCGCCCGGCGGGTGCGGGCGCCGCTTCACTTCGTCGCCGCTCGGGACTCGCCCTGGTGGCGCCGCGTCGACGTCGCCGCGTTTGCCGACTCCGAGGAGAGCCTGGAGAGCTCCGCGCGGCCGGAGAGTGATCCGGCCGACCTGGGCGATGTCCTGCCCGATGTCTTGCCCGATGTCTTGCGGGAGGAGGAAGAGCAGCCCGCCGGGGCGCTGACACCGCAGGAGATGGCCGGGCGTTATAACGACGTGCTGAGAGCGCTCGCCGATGGCGACCAGGACGGAGCCCTCGAGGCGCTCGGAAGGCTCGAGACGGCGGTTGCCACCGCGCCGTCCGGTCCCGGCCTCGCACGTCTGCGCCGGGTTCAGCGGCGGATGATCGACGACCTCGTCGGGAGGGGGCCCGGCCTGCTGCCGGTGATCGACCTCCACGCGCGGCTCGATCCCGTCTACCTCTCGCGGGACGACGCCCGACTCTCGGCGGAGAATCGCGTCTTCGTCGCCGAGCTCGTCGGCCTCTGGGTCGAGGCCGAGCGCAGTGCTGACGCACGGCGCCTCGGCGGGCTGCTGCTCGCCGCGATCGGGGCCGCCCATCAGGCCCTCGAGATCGACCCGTCGAGCTCGTTGGCGTTGTTTCGACTGTCGATGGCGGCCGAGAAGGCCGGGCAGCTCGAGACGGCGACGAGTTACCTCTGGAGGCTGCTCGAGGTGGCGCCGGACGATCGTCACGCGCGGATCCGGCTGGCGGTGGTGCTGCGACGGCTCGAGCGTCCCGACGAGGCCAGGGCGGCGTTGTCGGCGTTGACCGCGCCGCGCCTGGAGGCGTCGAAGCCGCCGCGGTGGATCACGGCTCTCGCCTTCCAGGAGCTGGCGATGCTCGAGCGCGACGCCGGACGCCTCGGCCGGGCGGAACAAGCTCTGCGCAGAGGCATCGAGGAGACCGGCGCCCAATCGCTCCACCTCCTGCGCGCCTACTACCTCGACCTGCTGCAGCGCCAGGGCGAATCGGTCGCCGCGCTCGACGACCTGCCAGTGGATGCGACCGCGGTTCAGGCGGCGCCGCGCCATCGCTACAGCAGTCCGCCCGATTCCGAGCTCGCGGCGGCGCGCGAGGAGATCGCGCGGGCAGTCGAGGAGCGCCTCGACCGGCTGCAGGCGTCGCTGCGCGCCGATCCGGACCAGACGACCGCGGAGGGGCGATGAGAAAACTTCTCGCGCGGCGGGCGCGCGGCGGCTGGGTGCTGGCCGTGGTCCTCTCCCTCGTCCTCGGCGCGCTCGCGGCTCCCGCGGCCGGCCCGGCTCAGGACGGGTCGATCGACGTGACGCTGACCAGCCCGGCGCCCCGCGAGCCGGTGTTCGGGATCGTCGAGCTGCGTGCCGAGGTGAGCTCGGACGAGCCGGTGCGCGGGGTCGAGTTCTTCGTCGACGGGCGGCAGGCTGGGCGGGTCGAGAGCGCGCCGTGGATCCTCGAGTTCGACGTCGGCCAGGACAACGTCGACCACGAGTTCCGCGTCGTCGCGGAGGACGTACGGGGATCGCGTGCCGAGCACGCCGTGACCACGCTGCGCATCCCGATCGACGACGTCGTCGACGTCTCCCTGCTCCAGCTCTACGTCAGCGTCACCGACCGTCGTGGCGCTGCGGTGCCGCACCTGACGGCCTCGGACTTCGCGGTCTCGAGCGGCCGGGGTAGCCCCGAGCGGATCGCCACCTTCGCTGGCGGCGACCTGCCGGTGAGCGCAGTGCTGCTCCTCGACACCAGCGAGAGCATGGCCGGGGATCCGCTGGCCGCCGCGCTGGCCGGCTCCGAGCGCTGGATCCGGCAGACGGTGGGGGAGGACGAGACGATGCTCGCGCTGTTCTCCGATCGGCTGCTCAGCACGACCGCGTTCGTCGCTCCCGGCGCGCCGATCGGGGGCGCGATCGAGGGTGTGCGCGCCACCGGTGGATCGGCGATCTACGACGCGCTCTACTACGCCCTCAACCGCGTCGAGCCGCGGTTGGGACGCCGGGTCATCGTTCTGCTCTCGGATGGCATCGACGTCAGCAGCACGATCTCCATGGAGGACGTGCTCTGGCGCTCGCGCAGGAGCCAGGCCGTGATCTACTGGCTGCGCCTGAGCGCGGCCGAGGGAAAGCTGGTCTATGCGTCGCTCTGGCGGCGGCCCGAGGAGAACTCGCGGCAGTTCGAGCTGCTCGAGCAGACGGTCCGCGACAGCGGCGGTCGGCAGATCATGGTCTCGAGCCCAGACCGGATCGAGGAGGCTTTCCGTCAGGTCCTCGACGAGCTCAGGAGTCAATACGTCCTCGGCATCCAGCCGTCGGACCGTCGCTACGACGGTTCCTGGCGGTCGCTGCGGGTTCGCGTCCGCGGTTCCTACGACGTGCTCACGCGCGCGGGCTTCATCGACTGATGCTTCGCATCAGCGGCTCCGCACGGCGGAGGCCGCGGGTGAAGACTGTGGCGCGCCCGCGCGATCCCGGGCGAGCGCCCGGATGCGCCCGAGACCCTCCTCGCGGCCACGCCCTTCGAGCCGGTCGGCGGGGAAGGCGTCGCTGGACTGGGGTCGTCGACGGGACGTCGCTACGATCCTTCGTGACCAGATCCTCCGCGACGAGATCCTCCGCGAGCAGATCCCCGCGACGAGATCCTCCGCGAGCCAGTGCACAAGCGAGGTCCGGCGTCTGGGCGCGGGTCTGGCTAGAGTGCCGAACGCGCGGGTTTCTTCGGCTCCGTGTTTCTGTTGGCGTCCCTGTTGGCCCGATGGATTGGAGAGCAGCCATGAACGACGAGCCCGAGATCGACCGCAGGAGCTCGGTGCGCACCAAGAAGCCGATCGAGGTCGAGTACTCGGCGGACTGTCCGTGGATCAAGGCCCGCCTCGACGACCTGAGCGAGGACGGAGCGTTCATCGACACCCAGCACGCGATGTCCGAGGGTGCCGAGCTGGTGCTCCGCTTCTCCCTCGCGGACGAGCGGGGTCGGCCGCAGGAGGTGCGTTGCCGGGCCCGGGTGGTGTGGAAGGAGCCGATGGTCGGAGTCGGGGTCGAGATCGTCGATCTCGACGAAGCGACCCGGGAGCGCATCCGCCACTTCGTCGCCGCTCAGCTCTTCGGCTGGTGAGCCGCCGAGGGTCGCTGGCCGGCATCTCGGGGGCCGGCAGAGCGAGGCGCTTCGCTCCAGCGCCGGTCGCCCCGGTCGATCCGCCGGCCCATCGGAACGGGCGGAGCGCTCGGAGGTTGAACCTGTCGCGTGTCGTGTCGCCTAGCCTCCCGCCCCCGGCGATCGAGGACCCGCGCGCGAGGCGTATTCTCTCCGGTCGAGAGGGAGGAGATCGATGACCGAGATCGCGACCGCCATCGACGGCTTCACCCTGCGAACGGCGAAGCCCGCCGATGCGGCGATCGTGCTCGCCTTCATCCGCGAGCTCGCCGAGTACGAGCGGCTTGCTCACGAGGTGGTGGCGACCGAGGAGCTGCTGCGCCATCACCTGTTCGGCGAGCGGCCGGTGGCCGAGGTGATCCTCGGCTGCGAGCGCGGCGAGCCGGTCGGCTTCGCGCTCTTCTTCCACACCTTCTCGACCTTCCTCGGGCGGCCCGGGATCTACCTCGAGGATCTGTTCGTGCGCCCTTCGCACCGGGGTCGCGGGTACGGCGAGGTCCTGCTCTCCTTCCTGGGCCGCCTCGCCATCGAGCGCGGCTGCGGCCGCCTCGAGTGGTCGGTGCTCGACTGGAACGAGCCGGCGCTCCGCTTCTATCGTCGCCTCGGCGCGGTCGGAATGGAGGAGTGGACCGTGCATCGGGTCGCCGGCGAAGCGCTGCGAGCGCTCGCCGGACGCTTCGCCTCGCCCGCAGCCGAAGGCGCCTGAGCCGCGGTGGTCACGCTCCCGGAGGCATCCGAGTGGTGGGAGGTCTCGTGTGAGCCCACGGCGGCGACGCGATGCGAGAGCAGTTGAGGGAGCTCGGCCGCGCCGGCCGCAGCACCGAGGAGGCGTTCGCCGACATCCGCGGCCTCGATGCAGAGCCGTGCGAGACCGCTCCTCGAGCTCGAGCGGACGAGCAGGCGGCTCACCCGCCGCCTCGACGGTCAGGCCTGAACGGATCGAGCCGCGGCGCCGGTGAACTGCCGCTCGCAGCTTCGGCCCGTGCAGGGCCATCGGCGGGCGAGACTGCGGCTCAGGCCCCGACGCCCCGCGTCTCTTCCCGGCGCAGCGTCGTTCAGTCCGCCGGTGCCTTCTCCTCGGCTAAGCTCTCCATTCCCACGCACGAGCAGACCAGGTTGCGATCGCCGTAGACGTTGTCGACACGCGAGACCGGGGGCCAGTACTTGTGCTCGCGCGTCCAGGGCGCCGGGAAGGCCGCCTGCTCGCGCGAGTAGTCCCGGTTCCAGGTCTCCGCAACGAGGTCCTCGGCCGTGTGCGGGGCGTGGCGCAGCGCGCTGCGCTCGACGGCGACGCTCCCCTCCTCGATCCCGCGCGCCTCCTCGCGGATCGCGATCAGCGCGTCGCAGTAGCGGTCGAGCTCGTCCTTGGACTCGCTCTCGGTGGGCTCGATCATCAGCGTGCCCGCGACCGGCCAGGAGACGGTGGGAGCATGAAAGCCGTAGTCCATCAGCCGCTTGGCCACGTCCTCGACCTCGATCCCGGCCTTCTTGAGCGGCCTCAGGTCGAGAATGCATTCGTGGGCCACCCGGCCGTTGCGCCCGCGGTAGAGCACCCGGAAGGCCGGCTCGAGCCGAGCGGCCATGTAGTTCGCGTTGAGGATCGCGATGCGCGACGCCTCGGCGAGACCCGCCGGGCCCATCATGGCGATGTAAGCCCACGAGATCGGCAGGATCGCGCCGCTGCCCCAGGGGGCGGAGGCGATCGCCCCCAAAGATTCCTCGCCGCCGATCCCGGCGGTACGGTGACCGGGCAGATAGGGCGCGAGGTGCGGCATGACGCCGATCGGCCCCATGCCGGGGCCGCCGCCGCCGTGCGGGATGCAGAACGTCTTGTGCAGGTTGAGGTGGCAGACGTCGGCGCCGTAATCCCCCGGCCGGCAAAGCCCGACCTGCGCGTTCATGTTGGCGCCGTCGAGGTAGACCTGTCCGCCGGCGTCGTGGACGATCTGGCAGATGTCGCGGATCCCCTCCTCGAACACGCCGTGGGTCGAGGGGTAGGTGACCATCAGCGCGGCGAGGCGCTGGGCGTGCTGCTCGACCTTGGCGCGCAGATCCTCGACGTCGATGTTGCCCGCCTCGTCACAGCGCACGGCGACCACCTCGAGCCCGGCCATGACCGCGCTCGCCGGGTTGGTGCCGTGCGCCGAGGTCGGGATCAGGCAGACCCGCCGTTCGCCCTCCCCGCGCGTCTGGTGGTAGCGGCGGATCACCAACAGCCCCGCGTACTCCCCTTGCGATCCCGCGTTGGGCTGGAGCGAGATCGCGGCGAAGCCCGTGATCTCGGCCAGCCAATCCTCGAGCTGTCGGCAGAGCTCGGTGTAGCCGCGGGTCTGGTCGGCGGGGGCGAAGGGATGCAGCTCGGCGAAGTCGGGCCAGGTGATCGGCATCATCTCGGCGGTCGCGTTGAGCTTCATCGTGCACGAGCCGAGCGGGATCATCGAGGTGGTGAGCGAGAGATCCCGGCTCTCCAGCCGATGCAGGTAGCGGAGCAGCTCGGTCTCGGAGCGGTAGCGCTGGAACACCTCGTGCTGGAGGATCGTGTCCTGGCGGAGCAGGTGCCCGGGCAGCCGGACGCCGCCGTTGGCGGCCTCGGGGAGCGCGGGCACCGGCTTCTCGGCGACCTCGGCGAAAACCTCGAGCAGGCGCTCGAGGTCGCTGCTCGACACGGTCTCGTCGAGGCTGACCGCGACCGAGCCGTCGCCGAAGCTGCGCAGGTTGATGCCGTGATCGAGCGCGGAGCGTACGAGGGCGCGCTCGATCGCGGCGTCGCCGGTGCGCACGCAGACCGTGTCGAAGAAGGCGTCGTGGGCGAGCCGGTAGCCGAGCTCCTTGATCCCGCTCGCCAGGCGGCGAGTCTGGTCGTGCACGCGCTCGGCGATCGCGCGCAGCCCGCGCGGGCCGTGGTAGACGGCGTACATGCTGGCGACCACGGCCGGAAGCACCTGCGCGGTGCAGATGTTGCTGGTCGCCTTCTCGCGGCGGATGTGCTGTTCGCGGGTCTGCAGCGCGAGGCGCAGCGCCGGACGGCCGTGGCGGTCCTTCGAGACGCCGACCACGCGCCCCGGGAGGAGGCGCTTGTGCTCCTCGCGGGTCGCCATGAAGGCGGCGTGGGGGCCGCCGAAGCCCATCGGCATGCCGAAGCGCTGGGTGCTGCCGACGACCACGTCGGCGCCCAGCTCGCCGGGCGGGCTCAAGACCAGGAGCGCCAGCGGATCGGCGGCGACGATGCCGAGCGCGCCGGCGGCGTGCGCGCGCTCGAGCACCGGCGAGGGATCGCGCACCAGCCCGTCGGTCGCCGGGTACTGGAGCAGCACCGCGAAGACATCGTCGCCGAACTGGAGGGTGACGGGGTCGCCGACCTCGACCTCGATGCCGAGCGGCCAGGCGCGGGTGGTGACCACCTCGATCGTCTGCGGGTGGCAGTCGGCGGCGACCAGGATCCGCGACCGCTTCTCGCGCAGCGCGTGGTAGCAGAGCGACATCGCCTCGGCGGCGGCGGTGGCCTCGTCGAGCAGGGAAGCGTTCGCCACCTCGCCTCCGGTGAGCTCGAGGACGAGCGTCTGGAAGTTGAGCAGCGCCTCCAGGCGCCCCTGGGCGATCTCGGCCTGGTAGGGGGTGTAGGCGGTGTACCAGCCGGGGTTCTCGATGATGTTTCGCTGGATCACCGGCGGGGTCAGGCAGTCGGAGTAGCCCATCCCCAGGTACGAGCGGGCCACCTTGTTGCTGCTGGCCAGGGCCCGGGCCTCGCGCAGCAGGTCGTGCTCGCTCTCGCCCGGGGGCAGGTCCAGCGGCGCGCGCAGGCGGATGCCCTCGGGGACCGTCTGGGCCACCAGCTCCTCCAGCGAGCCGGCCCCCACCACGCGGAGCAGCTCCTTCTGGTCGGCCTCGTCGGGCCCGATGTGTCTGTTCAGGAACGAATCGGGGTGCTTCGCGTCGATTGTCATCGTCGGGCCATCGTGTCGCTACTCTTCCTGCTCCTTGAGGAAGGTCTCGTAGGCCTCGGGCGACATCAGCTTCTTCAGCTCGTCGGCGTTGGTCAACTCGACCTGGATCATCCAGCCGCCGTCATAGGGATCCTCGCTGACATA
>DATKBT010000163.1:0-7158 GCA_035546295.1 Thermoanaerobaculia bacterium
CGCACTGCTCGGCGCTCCCGGTCGAATCCTGAACGGCAGCGTCGAACCATTGGACGCGTCCCTCACGAAGAAGTTCGTCTCGTTCCCCGCGACATCCCAGGTCTGCTGCTGGAACCCGCTCGAGCCGTCCTGCTGGAGGCGGAGGGCGGGGGTGTCGCCGTCGACGAGGTGGAGCCTGACGACCGGGTTCGCGGTGCCGAGACCGATGTCGCCGTCGCTTTCCACGTAGAGCGAGTTCGTCGGGGCGGCGGCTTCGATGGTGAAGGGGGTGCGGCCGCCGTCGATGTCGTCGATCGAGAACCTGTTGGCGCCGCCGTTGGTGGAGTCGTTGGCGGTGAGCTGCCAGTCGCGAGAGGGGAAGGTCCCGGCGCTGGTGTCCTCGAACTTGATGCGCAGGTTGTTCTCCTTGAGACGGATCGTGTCGAAGCCGAAATCCTCGTTGTTGACGCAGTCGAAGCCGACGCACAGGCTCCGCTGGACGATGAGGTCGTCGGGGATCACCTGGTCGGGCGAGGAGACGCGGACGTCGGCGCTCGGCACGCGGGTCATCCCGCCGCTGGGAGCGCCGGTGCCGGGCTCGCGCTCGGGGCCGGTGTCCGTGAGGATCGAGCCCTGGACGACGCGGAAGGAGCCCGACTCCATCTGGCGCTCGGCGGGGAGCTGGCCGCTCTCGCGCAAACGGTCGGCGACGGCGTCGTCGCCCGCGGCGCGGGCCTGCGCGAGCGAGCGGATCACGTCACTCGAGAGCCTCGGGTTGACGACCGCCTCCCAGGTGTACAGACCGTCGGCGAGCACCTCGCCGTCCTGCTGGATGGCGAAGCCGATCGGGTTGCCGGCGGCAAAGCTCTCGCGGTAGAAGAAGTTCCCGGGTCCGGAGACGCTCAAGGTCACGCTCTCGTGCTCGACGAGCGGCTCCAGATCGAGTTGGAAGGGGAGCAGGTTCGAGTGGATCGCGGGTGTGCGATCGGGAGTGGTGGCCCAGGCTCCGGTGACCACCAGCGTCGCCATCACGAGTCCGATCCATCCGATTCGGAAGCCCCTCATTCCTCTCCTCCTTCGATGCTGCAGCCGCCAGCCGAGAACCGAGCGCGGTCTTCGGTACGCCGAGCCTGTCTGTGAATCACTAGAAATTTCAGGCTAGCATGCCCCGGGGGGCTCGTCGAGGGCATCAGCTCGCGAATCTTCCTCAGGGACGACAGGGAGTGAGCTCGGCAACGGCTCGTTCGAGCTCCGCCCGGCGCCGGGCCAGGCGCTCGGCCAGCGACCCCTGACCCGGCGCCAGTCGCGACAGGGCCTCGCGGGTCCACTCCGCGGCGTCGGCACAGCGACCGGATTCGGCCAGAGCCAGCGACATCGTCTCTGCATGGAGCGGCAGCTCGTTCGCCCGGAAGGCCTGGCCCGCGAGGTCGACGGCTCGCTGGCCGTCACGCAGCGCCGGATCGGGTCCTGCGGCCAGCAGGCGCGCCAGGCCGTTGGCGAGCCCCGGGCTGCCCGGGAGCTCGCCGTAGCCTCGCTCCAGCAGCTCGAGCGCCTGGGCGATCGCGCCGTCCTCGACCAGGTACTGAGCCGCGGCGAGCCAACCGAGCTCGTGGCGGGGGGCGAGTCTGCGCAGGACGGCGAGCTGCTCGAGAGCGGCGGTGCCCTCGCCGACGCTGCGTAGGACCGACGCCAGCGCGAGCCGGGTCTCGGCATCGCCGGGCTCGAGCTCGAGCGCCCGCTCCAGAGAGAAGCGCGCCTCGGCATTGCGTCCCAGCGAGGCCAGCAGCCGGCCGAGGTTGTGGTGCGCGATCTGGTTCTCAGCGTCGAGCTCGATCGCGACCCGCAGATGCTCGATCGCCTCATCGCGCTCGCCCGCCGCCGAGAGCACGGTTGCGAGGTTGACCCTGGCGCCGGTGCTTGCCGGAGCCGCCGCCAGCGCGAGCTCGAACTCGCGCCGGGCGTCCTCGAGCTGCCCTGCCGCGAAAGCGCGCCGGCCGCGCAAGGTGTGGGCGGTCTCGCCGACACGCAGCGACTGCACTCGATCGTAGAGGGGGTCGATCGGTCTGAGGCCGGCGCGCCCGGCGCGAGCGAGCTCCGAGCGGGCACGGTCCTCGTCACCGCTCGCGCGCAGCGCCTGCGCCAGCGGGTAGTACAGCCGCGTCGCGCCCGGCGCCAGCGCCAGCGCCGTTTCGAGGAGCTCGATCGCGCCGACGTGATGGCCGCGGGCGAGCTCGACCTCGCCGAGCGCGGCGAGGGCCGCCGGATCACCGCTCGGCAACGCCGCCTCCAAGGTGGCGGCCGCCTCCTCGTGCCGTCCGAGTCGGGAGAGCGCGTCGCCGAGGCGAATCCGGGCCGCGGTGGCGGTCGGCTCGAGCTCGAGCACCCGTGCGAGACGGCCAGCGGCCGTCTCGAGCTGACCCGTCTCCTCCAGCAGGAGCGCCGAGAGGTAGCTCCATCTCGCGTCGTCGCCGGCGAGCCCGATCGCCCGCTCGTAGCAGGCAGCGGCCGCCTCGCCGAGCTCATAGGCGTGGTAGAGCTGTCCGAGCTCGCCGAAGACGGCGCCGAGCTCGCGGCCCTCGATACCGGCCTCGAGGCTCGCCTCGAGACGGCGGCGGGCCAGCCTGAGCTGCGCGGCCACCGGCGTTTCGAGGCCGTCGAGCGCGGGATGCGGGATCTCTCCGAGCGCCGTGCCGTCGGCGGGCTGGAGCCCTGGGCTCGCAGGTGAGACCGGCGTCCCTAGGCATCCCAGGAGAGCGCAGGCTCCGACGACGGCTCGCAGCCGCACGGAGGAGAAGTGGCGCGCTGCGGGGCCGACCGGGACCCGCCACCAGAGGCTTCGTCCGCGTCGCTCCCGGCGCTTCCCGAGAGAGCGTGACCGCGCAGACCTCCCTGGACCCGCGGAGCGTCCCGGCGCCGACCGAGCTCGCGGCAGGCCCCTCATCGGGCATCCCTCCGCTGCTCGACGGTCAGGTAGACGAAGCCGCCGGCGTCCGCCGCCGGCTCGAGCTCGCTCCAGGACCGATTCTCTCTCCGGCCCCCGGGCCAGATCACATCGAGCTCCCGCGCCTCGCGGAGGTCCAGACGAGGGGGGATGGCGATCAGCACCCGGGGGTCGCGAGCCGATGCGTAGCTTCCGTCGGTGTGCGCCCGCCCCATGAGCCGCTCTCCGCCCTCGAACCGCAGCGCCACGACCGCACCGAGGGCGTCGCGGACTCCATCCGCTGTGACCAGCCGGAGCCCGACCGTGCGTCCGCCGGAGCCCGGCCGCAGGTAGATCCGAGGCGATGCGCCGTTGTTGGAGATCACGAAGTCGGCGTCGCCGTCGTCGTCGAGGTCCCCCACTGCGAGCCCGCGGCTGGTCTCCGGTGCGAGGAAGCTGGGCGGCATCCTGGCGCTGGCGTCGTCGAATCGCCCGTCGCCGCGGCCCAGGAAGAGCTGGTTCGGCTGGCCGAGACCGTCTCGCCCCTCGTGGAGGCGCACGGCGCCGTTGGCCACCACCAGATCGAGGATCCCGTCGCCGTTGGCGTCCAGCCAGTCGACGCCGAACGCGGTCAGGGGCAGCGAAGGGGGTCCGAGACCCGAGAAGACCGTGACGTCCTCGAACAGGCCGTTCCCACGGTTGCGGTAGAGGGTGTTGCTCTCCTCGCTCAGGTGGGTGAGGAAGACGTCGAGGCCGCCGTCGTGGTCGTGGTCGGCGACCGCGACCCCCATGCTCGCCTCCGGCGAACCGGAGCGGTTGAGCGCGATGCCGGCGAGCAGCGCGTGGTCCTCGAAGCGAAGGCCCTCGCGCTGGAGCCAGAGCTGATTGGCGGCGCCGTCGTTGGCGACCAGCACGTCGAGACGACCGTCGCCGTCGAAGTCCGCGGCGGCGGCGCCGAGCCCCGGCCCCGGCGCGCTTTCGAATGCGCCGGTCGCGACGGGCTCGAAGGTCCCGTCGCCGCGGTTGCGCAGGAGCCGGTCGGCGGCCGGCGGATAGGCGGTCGGACCGCAGTAGTCGCGGCGGGTCGAGGGGGCGAAGCACTCGGCCGCGCCGTCCCTCGACCAGACCAGATAGTTGACCACGTAGAGGTCGAGCCAGCCGTCCCCGTCGACGTCGGCGAACGAGGCGGCGACGCTCCAGCGAGGATCGTCGGCGCCCGCTTCGGAGGTGACGTCGCGGAATCGCCCCTGCTCGTTGCGCAGGAGGGCGTTCGGCCCGAGGTTGGCGACGTAGAGGTCGATCCAGCCGTCGTTGTCGAAGTCGCCGGCGGCCACGCCCATGCCGAAGCCCCACGACTCGACTCCGGCTCGCTTGGTGTCGTCGCGGAAGCGCACGCTGTCGCCCTCGGCTCCCTTCTTGCGAGACAGCTGGTTGCGGAACAGGCGATCCCCGGTACCCGTGCGCCGGTTCTCCTCGGGGTCGAGCTCGCCGCTCTGGACGACGTACAGGTCGAGATCGCCGTCGCGATCGAAGTCGAGGAGAGCGAGCCCGCTGCCGGTGATCTCGGGGAGCAGCAGCGATCCGGTGCGCTGGCCGCGGTGCACGAAGTCGACGCCCGCCCCCTCGCTGACGTCGGCGAAGAGAGGCACGGGCTGCGTCGCACCGGCACTGCCGGCGAAGGTGGCCGAAACGGCCACGAGCAGCAGCGAAGCGAGCGAGGGGACGAGGAGTGTCCTCCGGGAGGGTGGGCGTCGGCGGTGCCGCGGACGATGCCCGAGCGTCGGCATCGCCACGAGCCCGCGCTCGACGAAGCCGGGGCGCCCTGCGGGGTCCATGCGGCGAACAGTATCGCCCGCACGACCGCTAAAGCCGCTGATCTGGAGGATCACGTCGCTGCCGACCAACGGGACGTTGACCGATCAGAGCGGCGCGCCGGTCACGTTGAATCAGACCTTCAGCACGCAGCCGACGCTGGTCTACACGCCGAACACCGGGCTCACGGGCACGGATGGGTTCCAGTACTAGGCCCTCGAGGGTCTGCTCAGCGACTCGGCGATCGTGACGATCGACGTGCAGCTCAGCCGCGACGGCTGCGCCGAGGTCGGCCGGCCACCGGGTTGCCAGCCGGGGAGCTGATCTCTGCCGGGTCGCGTCGGCCGGGTTCCCGCCCCGCCCGGCGCCGATCGTGCCCGTCCCCGCCGAGGGGGCCGGTACGAGGCGCCGTTTCCGATCGCAAGGGGCTGCCGGCTGCGCCGCCGGGTGCGGTCGACCCTGAGCTCTTCACCCGCTCGCTACACTGGGGTCCGTGAGGCTCGTCCATCGATCGAACCTGCTCGCAGGGCGCCGAGAGACCCGCAGTCCGGCCGGGTCCGCGGCTCTGGTCTTCGCCATCGGCCTCCTCCCGTGGTCCTCGTCGGTCGCCAGCGAGCTGGCGGCGACCGCGCGCTACGTGCCCGATCGCGAGTGCGCGGGCTGTCACGCCGAGCTCGCGCAGAGCTTCGCCGGGGTGGGCATGGGGCGTTCGTTCGTGCGGCCGCGGCGGGAGGATCTGATCGAGCCGCTCGGCGTCGCGAGCCAGTTCGAGCATGCGGTCTCGGGACGGCGCTATTCGATGCGCTGGGAAGGGGATCGGCTGGTCTTCCGACGGTCGCGGCCGACCACCGACGGCGCAGAGAAGGACGTTCTCGAGCTTCCCGTCGACTGGATCCTCGGATCCGGCAACAAGGCGCGCACCTATTTGTTCGGGAACGAAGCCGGCGAGCTCTTCCAACTGCCGATCGCCTGGTACCCGCCCGATGGCCGCTGGGGCATGGCGCCGGGCTTCGACCGACCCGACCACGTCGGCGTTCAGCGGCGCGTCTTGCGCGAGTGCATGTTCTGCCACAACGCCTACCCGGAGGAGCCCGGGGAAGGGTCGGACGCCTGGGATGCGCCCGATCGCTTCCCTCGGCACCTGCCGGAGGGGATCGGCTGTCAGCGCTGCCACGGGCCCGGCTCGGAGCACGTGCGAGCGGCGCGCTCGGGGGGCTCCGCCGACGCGCTTCGCAGCTCGATCGTCGATCCCGCCGAGCTGTCGCCCGAGCGCCGCGACGATGTCTGCGACGCCTGCCACCTGCAGCCCAGCGTCGCCATCTTCGGAGTCCGCCGCGAAGGCCGCACCGACAACTCGTGGCGACCGGGCGAGCGGCTCGACGACTTCCTCGCCAAGGTCGACGTCGAAGAGGCGGGGGTGGTGCGAGAGGAGCGGTTCGAGATCAACCACCACCCGTATCGGCTGCGTCAGAGCCGGTGCTTCCTCGCCAGCGGACGCGCACTGAGCTGTCTCACGTGCCACGATCCGCATCGCAGGATCACGGCGGCGGAGGACCCGGAGCACTTTCGCGCTGCCTGCCTCGGCTGCCACCAGCGGAGCCGAGATCTCGGCGCGGGGGCAGCGAGTCAGCGGGACTCCTACCACGCAAACCGCCCCGATCGCGATTGCGTCTCCTGCCACATGCCGCAGCGCAGGACCAGCGACGTCGTCCACGCGGTGATGACCGATCACCGGATCGCCAGACCGCCCGTCGACCCTGCGGCCCTGGTGGCGCCGCGAACGGAGCGCGACCCCGAGATCGAGGACTTGTTCCTGACCACGGCGGCTCCCCACGAGCGCCGGGAGGCGACTCTCGAGCGGCTGCTCGCCGTCCTGCAGGCGGTACCCCACGCAGAGGCCGCGGCCAGGCTCGAGGCTCTCCTGCTCGAGGCCGACGCGACCCCGGAGCGACCCTGGACGGTGCTCGGCGTGGCTCAGCTCCAGCTCGGCCAGCTCGATGGCGCCCGCCGGTCCTTCGAGCGCGTGCTGAGCGTGCAGCCTGACGGATGGCTCGCACATCGCCAGCTCGCGGTCACCCTGTCGAGGCTGGGAGATCGGGCCGGCGCGATCGAGCGGATCGAGCGGGCGATCGAGCTGGAGCCGCTGGTCCCCGAGCTGCACTACAACCGCGGCGTGTTGCTCCTCGCCGAAGGCCGCGCCGGGGACGCGCGCGCTTCCCTCGAGCGTGCGGTCGAGCTGCGGCCGACCCTGGCCGAGGGCTGGGCCTACCTCGGCGTCATCGCGCGTCGGCGGGGCGAGCTGGAGGACGCCGAGCGCCACTTCGCACGCGCCGACGCGATCGATCCCGGCAACGGGATCGTCGCCCGCGAACGGGCGCCGCCCGGCTGACGGTCCAGGGCCACGACCTAGCCGAGCCCGCGCCCGCTTGCGGGCGCTTGGGCGGGAA